>JAEKNN010000026.1 GCA_016464795.1 Candidatus Amunia macphersoniae
TGCTCGTTGGGCCGGCCCTTCTTCATGGCCGGCCAGCTTCCATACTGACTAGAGGTGGACGATCTCGAACTGCGAGTGGCTGACCACGCCGTCGGCGTCGTTCTCCACGTAGGCGAGTACCTTCTGGCACACCTCGTCCGCATGACGCGCGTTGTTGCTCACGCATGCCACTCCGATGACCGCGCTCTGCCAGGTGTCCTGGTCGCCCACCTCGGCGACGGCGACGGCAAACGTCTGTCGCACCCGGCTGGTGATCGACCGGACCACCATCCGCTTGTCCTTGAGCGATTGGCTGTCCGGTACCTGCACGGTGATCTGCAGTGTGCCGATGATCACGGGAGGACCCCTCGAATGTGTCCGGCTGCTGGGTGGCGTTTGCGGGTGCGACCCTTCCCGGTTGGTTGTGTCATTCTGTCGCGTCGATGACCAGCGAAGCCACCCTCGCCGCCGGCGCCTCGGCGCCAGGTGAGCAGTCCAAGACGCTCGTCGACCACCTGCTCGGCCAGGTGCGCGGCCGTGCCGATGCGCCCGCGCTGTACACGCGCTCGGGAGAGCGGTGGATCCAGATCACCTGGGGCCAGTTCGGCGACGGGGCGCGACGGATCGCGTCGTACCTGATCAGTGAGGACATCGCGCCCGGCGACCATGTGGGCATCTGGGCGGGCAACCGTGCCGAGTGGCACACCGCGGACGCGGCCACGCTGTTGCTTCGCGCCCACCCCGTCCCCGTCTACCAGACACTCAGCGCCGAGCAGGCGCAGTACGTCCTCAACCACTCGGAGACCCGACTTGTCTTCGTTGAGAGCGAGGCGATCCTGGCGCGGGTGCTCGAGCAGCGCGATCAGCTCCGCCACCTCCGACGCATCGTGGTCATGGAGGGCGTCGAGAATCCATCCCCAGATGGCTTGGTGGTGCCGTGGGAGCACGCGCTGTCGGTAGGACAGGAGCAGCTCGACCGCAACGGACAGGAGATCGACCAGCGAGCGGCCCAGACGCAGATGGACGACGTGGTGACGCTCATCTACACCAGCGGGACGACCGGCCCACCCAAGGCGGTGATGCTCACCAACCGCAACATCGCCGCCTCGGCGGCAGGCCTGGAGAGCATCGTCGAGGTCGGGCCCGACGACCGTGTGCTCAGCTATCTGCCGCTGGCTCACATCGCCGAGCGCATGGTCAGCGAGTTCCGTTCCTACCGATACGGCAACCCCACCTGGTTTCTCGACGGGCTCCCCAATCTCGGCGCGCGGCTGCGCGAGGTCAGACCGACCCACTTCTTTGGGGTCCCGCGCGTGTGGGAGAAGATGGCGGCGCAGGTCAAGAAGCAGATTGCCGGGAGCTCGCCGGCACGGCGCACGCTCGCTCGCTGGGCCATCGCCACCGGCCGTCGTGCGTCGGACCTCGAGGAGCGCGGCGAGCCCCTTCCCGCGAGCCTGCAGCGACGCCTCAACCTCGCCGACAAGCTGGTCCTCTCCAAGCTGCGTCAGGCGCTGGGCTTCGACGACGTTCGCATCCTCGCCTCGGGCGCAGCCCCGATCGATCCCGAGGTGCTCCGCTTCTTCCGCTCGATCGGCCTGGAGATCTGCGAGGTGTACGGGCAGAGCGAGAACACCGGCTCGACCACGCTGAACTTCCCGGGGCGATCGCGGATCGGCACCGTCGGCGAGGTGTTCCCCGGCAATGAGGTGCGCATCGCCGATGACGGGGAGATCCTGGTGCGTGGTGACGTCGTGTTCCCCGGGTACCTGAAGGACCGCGAGGATACCGAGGCGACCCTGGTCGATGGCTGGCTGCAGACCGGCGACGTGGGGGAGTTCGATGCCGACGGCTACCTGCGCATCACCGATCGCAAGAAGGACCTGATCATCACCGCCGGGGGCAAGAACATCTCACCCGGGAACATCGAGAACGCTCTGGCCACCCACCCCTTGATCGGCCATGTGGTCGCAATCGGAGATCGACGCCCGTATATGACCGCGCTGCTGACTCTCGACCCCGAGGAGGCGCCGGCGATCGCCGGGCAGAGGGGGTGGCCGCCGTCCGATCTCGCGGCACTGGCGCAGCACCCCGGCCTTCGCGACGAGCTGCAGAAGCACCTCGACGCCGTCAATGCCGGCCTGAGTCACGTTGAGCAGGTGAAGGGTTTCGCCGTCCTCCCCGAGGACTTCACAGTCGACCAGGAGCTGACGCCGACAATGAAGGTGAAGCGCAAGGTGGTGGCCGAGAAGTACGCCGACCAGATCGAGGCGCTCTACAGCAAGCGCGACGACTGATCGGCGTCCTCGCTCAGGCCGCCCGGACGGCCGTCGCAGGCTCGGCGACGTCCTGCGCAGCGGCGGCACGGCGGCGAATCCCCGGGACCGCAAGAGCGGCGAGCGCCCCGGCGCCAAGGACCGCTGCGCCAACGAACACCGCCGGTTGAAGTCCCGCGACGAAGATCGACGGGCTGGCATAGCCACCGGCCGCGGTGAACACGGAGGCCAGGACTGCGACGCCGAGGACGCCCCCGAGCTCGCGGATGGCATTGGTGGCGCCGGAGGCCTGTCCCGCCTCACTCGGGCGCACCGCGGACAGCACGGCGTTCGCAGCCGGAGCGAACACCATTGCCATGCCGGCACCGGCGAGCATGAAGGGGCCGATGAAGGAGGTGTACTGAGCGTTCGGTGCGAGGACCGTCGCCAGCCAGCCGAGCGCAGCTGACTGCAACGCCAGGCCTGAAAACATCAGCGGACGGCTGCCGATCCTGTCCGAGAGGATCCCGGCGATGGGGGCGACGATGATCGGCATCGCCGTCCACGGCAGGGTTCGCAACCCGGCCTGCAGCGGGGAGTAGTGCTGCACGATCTGGAAGAACTGGGCCAGCAGGAAGATCGACCCGAACATCCCGAAGTACATCGCCAGGGACACGGCGTTGGTGGCGGAGAAAGCCCGGCTGCGGAAGAAACGCAGGGGCAGCATCGGCGCTGGGGCTCGGCTCTCCCAGACCATGAAGGCACAGACCAAGACCGCACCGCCGGTCAGCGAGCCGAGGACTATCGTGCTCGTCCAGCCCAGCGCGGTGGCGCGCACTAGGCCGTAGACGATCCCGAACAGCCCACCGCTGGCGAGGACCAAGCCCCGAAGGTCGACGCGACCGGCCGGCCCGAAGCTCTCGTTGAGGCGCAGCCGCGCCAGCGGAGCCACGGCCAGTCCGATCGGCACGTTGAGCCAGAAGATCCAGTGCCACGAGATCCCGTCGACGACGGCGCCGCCGACCACGGGTCCGAGCGCCACGCCGAGGCCACTGATGCCCGACCAGATCCCCAGTGCGACGCCGCGACGACCAGCTGGGAAGGCTTCCGACAGCAGGGTCAGGGTGAGCGGAGTGACCAGCGCCCCCCCGGCGCCCTGAAGAGCCCGCGCTGCGATCAGACCGCCGATGCTTGGCGCCAACGCGGCGGCGGCAGAGCCCACAGTGAAGACAGCCAGGCCGATGCCGAACATGCGCCGGCGGCCGAAACGGTCCCCAAGGGCGGCGCCGGTGAGCAGCAGCACGGCGAAGCTGAGGGTGTAGGCGTTGACAGTCCACTCCAGGCTGTCGATGCCGCCGCCGAGGTCGCGATGGATGCTCGGCAAGGCTGTGGTGACCACCAGGTTGTCGAGCGTCACCATGAACAGCGCTGCTGAGACCAGCGCCAGGGTCCAGCCAGTACGTCGAGGGGTCATCTCCTGCTCCTTATTGATGAACCGCACTCAAACGGGCAAAAAAAAATCAGCGGGCTGACTGATCGACCGTCGTCGGCTTCGCCTCGAAGAGGGGCGCGCAGATCTCCTGCTGGCCGAGAGCGGTGGTGACGTTGGCGAGCATTCCGCACGCGAACAACAGCGACACCTCCGCTGCCGGGGCGCCTGACAGCCTGATCACCTCGTCGTAGAGGCCGCGGAAGCCCCGCGACGCGTGCGCCTGGATCACCGGATCACCGGTGGCATACACCTGCAACTGCACCATAAGGGCGTACCGGTCAGCGATCAGCGACGGGTAGGCGGCGCCCATCTGATCGAGCTTCTCGCGCGGGGTGCGGCCATGCCGGGCCGCGTCGGCGAAGGTGAGGCGGATGCGCTCGATGACCTGGTCGTGGACCGCCAGGAAGAGCTCCTGCTTGTTGGGGAAGAGCGCGTAGATGTACGGCTGAGAGATGCCCGCCCGCCGCGCGATGGCAGCCGTGCTTGCCGCCTGGTAGCCGAGCTCGGCGAACTCGTGAATCGCAGACGCGATCACCTGGTCCCGGCGCTGGTCAGCGCTGAGCCGAGGTGGTGGTGGACCGGCCTGGGTCATTGGCGCGCATTATTGATTGACCGATCACAACTTGTCAAGTGCGTCTCCGGCAGGCCACTACCCGCGACGGAAGACGGCGGACAGCAGCTGCCCAGGACCCTGGCCGGGCTGGCCGCAGACCAGCGAGTCGTATGACGTCTGCGTTGCGGTGAGATCACGCACCAGCGTCCCGGGAAGATCGAACGCGTAGCCGACGACGCCGATGCGGTGGACGGCGAGGTAGTCGAGAAGCGTCTGGGCTGTCTGCGGGGTGCTCGGGTCACACGTTTGGGGGATGCTGCTGAGAGGTGGGGGCACGGATGGCGCGTCCCACTCCGTGGCCAGCACTGGGTGATCCTGGGCGAACCTGCCGAAGTCGGAGGTCCATGATGCGTCGCCGTCGCCTGCGTGTGGGTACGGCTCCACGCCGTAGACGAGGGCGCCGGTAGGATCGTCCAGCGGTGGTGCGTTGGCGAGAGTGTGTCCGTGGTCCAATCCGTCCGCGATCACCACATTGCTGCTGCCCGAGTGTCTGATCCCGTCGATCAGCTGCTGCATGCCGACCGCGGGGGAACCGCCTGCGTCGACGTTGCCGCCGTGAGCCCACACCTGCCAGTTTGCCGGTGATGCGCGCGCAGCCGGGGCGTCGTACAGCTCCAGGGCCACGCCCTGATCCCGGCTGAGCATCGGGGCAAGCTGCTCCCAGGTGTGGAGCGTGTTGGCGGTCGGCGATGGCTGGTCAGCCGGCTCGCCGCCGATCACCGAGCCGTCGAGCGCGACGATGACCACGAACCCCAGGGAGCGTGCGCTCTGCACGGCGTCGAGGAGACTTCGCCTGAACTGCGTTCCACCATCGCCGTAGGGTGGGGTGAGGGCGCGCTGGCCGACCACGAATCGCACAGTGTCGGCGCCGAACCCCCGGGCGGCGGTCAATTCCGCCGGACCGAAGCCATCCCTGGCGTCGAGGTAGGTCCCGCGCAGCGACTGGTAGGGTGCCTCGAACCCGACGATGGTGACGCCCCGCGGCACGAACGGCACACCGAGACGGATCAGGTGGGAGCCCTGCACGCTCAGCGTCGTCCCGGCTGGGAGCGCGCTTCCCTCGCCGGGCGTGGGCGGCGGGGTCAGGGGAGCATTGACCTGGCCGGCGACGTTGCACCCGCAGACCAGGGTGGTGAGGGCCGCCGCCATGCCCAACACCACCGCCTTCCGCCGGGTCGAGCGCGACACTGCCCTGTCCGTTGCGCTGTCGCTCAGATGTTGGCCAGCAGCTTGGCGCGCAGTGTCTCCAGCTGTTCGAACCGCTCCATCGAGGGCCGCCCGCTCTGCTGGTGCGGGAACTTGAGGTGTTGCACTGCGTCGGCCAGCAGCTCGATCTCCTCGTTGCTCAGGCGCACCGAGCGCTGGTCCGGAGCGGGCGCGGCGGGCACTGGTCGAACGTCCGAGGGCACATCGACCGCCATCACCTCCTGGTGCGGCGGAAGCTGGTCGGTGGGCCGAAAGAGCTCCTCAGACCCGCGCAGCTGGGCGCGGCGGAATCCCTTCATCAAGCGTGACCCGCCTCGACGCGCGCCGCGCTGCCTTGCAGGTGCACGGCGGCCGGCTGCTCCTGCGCCATCACAGCCGTGGCCAGGGCGCGGTATGCGCGAGCACCCGGCGACCCTGTCGCGTACTGCAGGATCGACTGGCCGGCCAGCGGTGTCTCGGCGAATCGAATCGACGAGTCGACGGTGATGTTGAAGACCTCGTCACCGTATCGCTCGCGGACCAGCTCCAGCACCTCCTGGCTGTGCAACGTGCGGGACTTGTAGATGGTCGGCAGGATGCCGGCAATCCGCAGCCCGGGGTTCAGCTTGGCGCGGACGCGGTCGATGGTGCGCTGCAGTTGCTGCATCCCCTTCATGCCGAAGTACTCGCATTGCAGGGGGATGATCACATCGGTCGAGGCCACCAACGCGTTGACGCAGAGAAGGCCCAACGACGGCGGGCAGTCGATGACTACGTAGTCGTACTCGTCGAGCACAGGTTCCAGCTTGTCGAGGAGCACCGACTCACGCCCGAACTCGGTGACCAGCTGCAGCTCGGCTCCGCTCAACTCGATGTTGGCCGGCAGGAAGTCGAGCTTCATGGACTCAGACCGCAGACGCACCTCGAGGACGCCGACGCGGTGATCGGTGAGCACGTTGTACACCGAGAGCTCGAGGTCATCAGGGCGGCGGCAGCCCATGTTGATGGTGAGATGTCCCTGCGGATCGAGGTCGACGGCGAGAGTCCTGCGACCATTCTCGGCGAGAGCCGCGGCCAGATTCACCGCGGTGGTTGTCTTGCCGACGCCGCCTTTCTGGTTCGCGATCGAGATGACGCGAGTCAAAGGGAGTGGACCAGACGGGAGCGCCTCACTGAGCCGGTATCATAGCGAACCCGTCTGGGGAGCCTTTGGGGGATGACTGTGGCGGAGACCGAGCATGTCAAGCCGCGCGGGCTGTACGTCGAAGAGGCGATCGCAGCAGCGCTGGAGAGTCGTTGGGCCGACGCGGTCGCGATCAACGAGGCAGTCATGGAACGCCACGGAGCCGACGAGGAGACGTACAACCGCCTCGGCAAGGCGAAGAGCGAGCTCGGCAGCCTCGAGGATGCCCTGAGCGCCTACCGGTCGTCGCTGGAGCTCAACGCGCTCAACCTCATCGCGCAAAAACAGGTGCGCCGGATCACCGTGCTCCTCGAGGCGCGCGCCCGCCCCGCCGCGCCGGCAGGGGTCATCGATGTGGAGCTGTTCACCGAGGAGCCCGGCAAGAGCGGCAGGACGGTGCTGAGCCCGCCCAGAGGCGGCGGCGCGGTCGGGGTCGGCGTGGCCCCCGGTGACACGGCTGAGCTCATCCTCTCGGGTAGCCAGCTTGTGGCCGAGACGTCGCGAGGGGTCGCCCTGGGCGCCGTCGAGTCCAAGCTCAGCGGTCGCCTCCGTCCCCTGATGGAGGCGGGCAACCGCTACTCGGCCGCCGTCTCGCGGGTCGAGGACGACCGCATCGAGCTGATCGTCCGGGAGATCTTCCAGGCCCCCGAGAACTCTCGCAAGTCGTCATTTCCGATCTCGCGAAATGCGCGACGCGACGAGTTTCGGCCCTACGCGAAGGAGTCGCTGCTGTCCGAGCGAGGCATCGATGATGAGGCCTTCGGCGATGGCGAGGACGAAGGGACCGTTCAGTCCAGTGCACCGTCGGACGGCGAGGACCTCGCCGGCATGCAGGAGCTCGACGACGAGTTCGAGCCCGCGGTCGCCGCCGGCGACAGCGAGGACGACAGCGACACGGATGATGAGGAGACCCGGCCCGAAGACCAGTACTGACCGGGTCTTGGGGTCAACGCGTGCGCCGTGACGCCTGCTGCTGGACATCCCGGGAGATCCGTCAATCGACCGATAAAGCCGATTCCGTCAGGAACTCAGCCGCAAGTACACTCGGGCACATGCCCGCTCCAGGTGTCTCGCAGGGACCCCCAGCCCCCTGGGACCTCGAGGCCAACTCTCCCGACGCACCGGCAGGCGCGCCCCGGCGGACCTGGTGAGCGTCGGATTCCAGCGCAGCGACGGGTACCTGCCGATCGCCGCGTACGGACTCATCGGCGACTGCCGCAGTGCCGCGCTGGTCAGCGCTGACGGCAGCGTCGACTGGCTGTGCCTTCCCCGGTTCGATGATCCGTCGTTGTTTGGTCGCATCCTCGATGCGCGACGCGGTGGTCACTGGCAGATCTGTCCCGTCGAGGATTTTCGGGTGGTGCAGCGATACCGCGATCGCAGCAACATCCTGGAGACGATCTTCTCGACAGCCGGTGGCACCGCCGTGATCACAGACTTCATGCCCATCGATGATGCCGGCGTGTCTGATCACGCCCGTCCGCACCCGGATCCGAGGGTGGTGCGGATCGTCGAGTGCCTCACCGGCACCGTGACTGTGCGTCATCAGTTCAAGCCCGCCCCCGACTACGCGATGGCCAAGTCTCGCATCGTGGCTGATGGCCGGCGACTGCATGGTGACACCGAGGTGCTCCACATCTGCCTGCAGTCGACAGTTGCTCTCACTGCCGCGACCAGCCGTTGGCGGATGAGGGCCGGGGACGCCATCGCACTCGGGCTGCGCAGCGATCACCCGGGTTCATGCCACAACACCAGCAAGCAGTGGACCGTCGACCGTTCCCGTGAGCTGGCCCGGTCCACCCAGGAGTACTGGTGGCAGTGGATCGACGGCTGCACGTACCAAGGGCCCTTTCAGGTACCCGTGGTTCGCTCGGCGCTCTGCCTCAAGCTGATGACCTACGCTCCCACCGGCGCCATCATCGCCGCGCCCACCACCAGCCTGCCTGAGCAGGTCGG
This sequence comes from Candidatus Amunia macphersoniae, assembly GCA_016464795.1. Classification (GTDB taxonomy): domain Bacteria; phylum Chloroflexota; class Dormibacteria; order Aeolococcales; family Aeolococcaceae; genus Aeolococcus; species Aeolococcus macphersoniae. The sequence goes on from JAEKNN010000026.1 coordinate 8,661, forward strand.
CGGCCCTCGCAACTGGGACTATCGGTTCACCTGGCTTCGGGACGCTTCATTCACCCTGTACGCCTTCTTCCAGGTGGGCATGGTCGACGAGGCCAATGCCTTCTTCGCCTGGCTGATGCGCATCGGTCTCGGCCCCCGCGGTCACGACGTCGCCAACCTGTACACGCTCGACGGGGAGGCCCGGGCGGACGAGCACGAGCTCGACAGTCTCACCGGCTACAGGAATTCGTCGCCTGTACGCACCGGCAACGCGGCCATCCACCAACTTCAGCTCGACGTGTATGGGGAACTGCTCGACAGCGCCTACCTGTACGCGCGGTTCGGCGGCTCGATCAGCCGCACGCTCTGGCGTGAGCTGCACGCCATCGTCGAGCTGGCCATCGATCGCTGGCAGCTGCCCGATGCCTCGATCTGGGAACCGCGCGGACAGAGCCAGCATTTCACCTACAGCAAGATGATGTGCTGGGTGGCTGTCGACCGGGGCCTGCGTCTCGCCGAGCAGTTCGAGCTGCCTCACGACGCCGCTCGCTGGACGGCGGCACGACGCGACATCCACACGGCGGTGACGTCGCGCGGATACTCCCAGCGTCTGCGGAGCTTCACGCAGGTCCTCGACGGTGACAGTGTCGACGCAGCCCTGCTGCGCATGACCCAGGTTCGCTTCCTGCGCGACAACGACCCACGCCTGCTCGGCACCATCTCCGCGGTGGCCGACAACCTGGGCAGCGGAGTCCTCGTGCACCGCTACGACGTGGGCAGCGCCGACGATGGGCTCCCCGGCGACGAGGGTGCCTTCCTGCTCTGCTCGTTCTGGCTCGCGGACGCGCTCGCCCACGTGGGTCGCCTCGAGGAGGCACACCGCTGGTTCGAGAAGCTGATGGCCTTCGCATCCCCTCTGGGGCTGTACGCGGAGGAGGCCGACACCACCAGCGGCGAACTGCTCGGCAACTTCCCGCAGGCCTTCACCCATCTGTCGTTGATCGGGGCGGCGGTCAACATCGAGCGAGCCCGCCACCGCAACCTGGGCGTCCATGGCCTGCACCGCGGGCCGCGCGGGCGAGCGCGTTCCCGACCGCGTGCGCGCCGCCCCGCCGGGGAGCAGCCTCCGACACCCTGATGGCGTGACCCGGCCGGCGTCTGCATAAATATGCAAGGGCGGCTACACTGCGATGGTGGCCTCCATCGATCAGCCTCGCCTTCGGGTCGTCGTCGCCGGCTGCACCGGGTACATCGGGATGCAGTGTGTGCGCCTGCTGGCCGCCCACCCGCACGTCGACCTGGTGTCGTTGCGGGGGCGCAGCCACGCGGGGCGCCGCTATTCCGAGGCGGTCCCGGGAAGTGGTGTCGAGCTCCCCGTCGCTGACGGCCTCGACATCGTTGGTGCCGATGTCGTGTTCGCCGCTCTGCCGCATACGGTCACGGCGGGCACGGCACAGCGCTGGCTGGACGCCGGAGCGGTTGTCATCGACATGAGCGCCGACTTTCGCACCCCGGACACCGCAGCCTACGAACGCTGGTACGGCTTCCCGCATCCCGCACCAGATCTGTGCGCGTCAGCCGTGTACGGGCTGGTGGAGATGGAGCGCGATCGCCTGCGCGACGCGCAGTTGATCGCGGTGCCGGGGTGCTATCCCACCGCCGCACTGCTGGGAACGCTGCCCGCTCTGCGGTCGCGCACCATCGAGCCGCACCTGATCGTCGACGCCAAGAGCGGCCTCAGCGGCGCCGGACGTTCGCCCTCGCTGGCCGTGCACTTCGCTGAGGTCAACGAGTCGGTCCGCGCCTATGGCGTTCAAGGCCACCGCCACGGTGACGAGATGCTCAGCCGACTGCGCCGCGCGCATGGAGAGGCGTCACTGACCTTTGTTCCGCATCTGGTGCCGATGAGCCGCGGCATCCTCGCCACCATCTACCTGCGCCCGCGCGCCGGCGTCGACGCCAAGACCATCAGCGACCTGTACCGAGACTTTGCAGCTGCCGAGACCTTTGTGCGCTACGACGAGGCGCCGCCGGCCACCAAGAGCGTCCTCGACAGCAACGTCGCAGCTCTGAACTGCACAGCTCAGGGCGACACCGTGGTGGTCACGGTGGCCATCGACAACCTCATCAAGGGCGCCGCCGGCCAGGGTGTCCAGGCAATGAACGTCCGCTTCGGCCTGCCCGAGTCGGCGGGCCTGACGGTGAGCTCACCGTGGCCGTGAGCGCGCGAGTGACGACGGAGCGGGTCGGCGTGTGCGCGCCTGCCGGCTTTCGTGCGTCTGCGGCTGCTGCGGGGGTTCGCGGTGACGAGCATCGCGACCGTCTCGATGTGGCCCTGATCCTCAGCGACCGGCCCTGTGTTGCGGCGGGGGTGTTCACCCGCAACCTCGTCAAGGCTGCGCCGGTGGTGATCAGCCAGCTGACGTTGCGCCGCCATGCCGACGTTCGTGCGGTGATCGTCAACAGCGGCAACGCCAACGCGTGTACGGGACCGCAGGGCTTTCGCGACGCCCTGAGGATGGCGACGGCCACAGCTGACAGTTGTGAGGCCGATCCCGCCGAGGTCCTGGTCTGCAGCACCGGCGTCATCGGCCGACCTCTGCCCATGGAGCGCGTCCTCGATGGCGTGCGCGCGGCTGCGGCATCGCTCTCCGTAGCGGGGGGCGAAGCCGCGGCGCGCGCGATCATGACCACGGACACGGTCGTGAAGACCGCGGTCGCGTCGGTTCCCATCGGTCAGGTGCTCTGCACGGTCGGAGGGATGGCCAAAGGCGCGGGCATGATTCACCCCGACATGGCCACGCTGCTCGCGTTCGTCACCACCGATGCGTGCGTCGAGCGCTCAGCCCTGCAGACGATGCTGACCGACGTGTGCTCGCGCACCTTCAACTGCCTGAGCATCGACGGCGACACGTCCACCAACGACACGTTGCTGCTGCTCGCGAACGGCGCCGCGGGGGGCGCGCCGGTCACGGCCGGCACTCCCGAGTACGTGGCGCTGAGTGAGGCCGTCGAGGAGGTCTGCACCTCTCTGGTCGAGCAACTGGCCGCCGATGCCGAGGGCGCCACCAAGTCGATCCGCGTGCGCGTCGCCGGGTGCGCTGACATCGAGCAGGCGCGCGCCGCGGCACGAACGGTGGTGCTGAGCCCGCTGGTCAAGTCGGCAGTGCATGGGGCTGACCCCAACTGGGGACGGATCGTCGCCGCGCTCGGTCGGAGTGGCGCCAGCATGTCGCTGGATCGCTGCCGTGTGCTCATCGGTGGAGTCGAGGTCTTCGGCGGCGGTCGGCCCCTCCCCGTCGACCTCGACGCCATCCGAGCCGTGTTCTCAGAGCCGCGCGTCGACATCGACGTCGACCTCGGCGGCGGAGAGGCCAGTGGCCGGGCCTGGGGGTGCGACCTGTCTCCCGAGTATGTGCACATCAACGCCGACTACACGACATGAGGACTGCACAGTGACCGTCGAGACCATCGACCTGCGGCTGCGCCGAGCCCAGACGCTCATCGAAGCGCTGCCCTACATCCGCCGCTTCAGCGGGCACACGCTGGTCATCAAGCTGGGCGGCGCCGCCGCCGCCGCCGGCAACCTCGACGAGTTTCTCCAGGACGTGGTCCTGCTGCGCTTCGTGGGCATGCGTCCCGTTCTGGTCCACGGCGGAGGACCCGAGATCAGCAGCTGGCAGCGCCGGATGGGGATGACGCCACGCTTCGTCAACGGTCTGCGAGTGACCGACTCGGCGACCATGGAGGTGGTGAAGATGGTGCTCACCGGGAAGGTTGGGCCGGACCTCGTCGCTCGAATCCACCGGCTCGGTGGCAGCGCCATCGGTCTCTCCGGCGAGGACGGGCCCACCCTGCTGGTGCGACGTGCGCAGAACAATGGGGGTGAGGACCTCGGCCTCGTCGGCGAGGTGGACCAGGTCAACGTCGAGCCGGTGGTCTCCATCCTGGACCAGGGTCGAATCCCGGTGGTGGCATCGATCGGGCTTGGCTATGACGGCGAGGCGTACAACGTCAACGCCGACGCGGTGGCGGCTGAGCTCGCGGTTGCGCTCCAGGCCACCAAGCTCATCTTGCTCACCGATGTCGATGGCGTCCACGACGTCACCGGAGCCCTGCTCAGCGAGCTGGATGCACAGCGGGCGGACCAGCTCATCGTCGATGGGGTCATCGCCGGAGGGATGGTCCCCAAGGTTCGCGCGGCCTTGCGTGCGCTCGGCAGCGTCGAGGCCGCGCACATCATCGATGGGCGGGTGGCGCATGCCCTGCTGCTGGAGCTGCTCACCGCCGAGGGCGTGGGCACCATGTTCGCCGGTGTGGCCCGTCATGACTGATTCACCGGCGTCGCTCGAGGTGCTGCGTGACCGCGCCGGCGCGGCATTGATGCACACCTACGCGCGGCAGCCCCTGGCGATCGAGTCGGGTCACGGGGTGTGGGTGCGCGATGACCGAGGCCGCGAGCTCATCGACCTGGTGGGAGGCCTGGCGGTCAACGTGCTCGGTCACGCCCACCCCGCTGTCACCGCTGCTCTGACCGCACAGGCAGGGCGGCTGATCCACTCCAGCAACCTCTATTTCACAGCCCCACAGGTGGAGCTCGCCGAACGCTTGATAGCCAGTGCGTTCCCTGGGCGCGTCTTCCTGTGCAACAGCGGTGCCGAGGCCAACGAGGGAGCCATCAAGCTGGCTCGCAAGTGGGGCCGCCGCCATCGCAGTGGGGCAACGGGAGTGGTCGCGCTCGAGGGTGGCTTCCATGGCCGCACCATGGGCGCGCTTGCGGCCACAGCGCAACCCCGGTACCGCGAACCGTTCGAGCCTCTTCTGGCCGGCTTTGAGCATGTGGCGGCAGACATCGAGGCCATCGATGCGGCGGTGACGGACGATGTGGCCGCCGTCCTGCTCGAGCCCATCCAGGGGGAGACAGGGGTCATCCCAGTCGCCGACTCGTTGCTGCGCGAGGTCCGTGCGCTGTGCGACCGGCGCGGCCTGCTGATGATCGTCGACGAGGTGCAGACGGGCATGGGCCGCACCGGCCGCTGGTGGGCCCACCAGCACGCCGGCATCGTGCCCGACGTGATGACTGTCGCCAAGGGACTCGGTGGGGGCGTGCCGATCGGCGCGGTGATCGCCGCTCCGCGCGCAGATGTGCTCGAACCGGGTGACCACGGGAGCACCTTCGGGGGCGGACCGCTGGCCAGCGCCGTCGCGTGTGCGGTGATGCGCACCATCGACGAGGACGGCCTGGTCGAGAGAGCCGGGCGGATCGGCGAGTACCTGCGTGAATCCCTGCTCTCGCTGGGCGCCGAGGGAGTGCCGGTGGCATCGATTCGCGGGCGGGGGCTGATGCTCGGCGTGGTTCTCGACGAACCGATCGCGGCCCGGACGGCACGTGCCGCCCTCGACTGCAGGGTCATGATCAATGCGATTGGCGACAGCGTGCTCCGTCTGCTGCCGGCGCTGATCATCACCGAGGCCGAGATCGACGAGGGGATGCGCAGATTGGTCGAGGCCGTCGCAATCGCACGGACGGAGGGCGGCGCGTGAGCCCCACGGTTGAGCGTGCCGGCAACAGCGTGGCCACCAAGTCTGGCCGCCAGCGCGCCATCCTCGACCTGGTCAGATCGCGGACCATCCGCACTCAGGAGGAGCTCGTCGGGGCTTTGCGCAGCAGGCATCTGGACGTCACCCAGGCCACAGTCAGCCGCGACATTCGCGAGCTCGGACTGCTCCGCGTGCCCGCCGGCAGTGGCGTCCGCTACCTGCTGCCGGCCGCCGAGATCGATGCGGAAGCGGCGCGTTCGCGGCTGCACAACGCGCTCAGCCAGCACACCCAGGGCATCGAGTTCATCGACCTGCTGGGGATCATCCATGCCCAACCCGGCACCGCGTCCCTGGTGGCAGTGGCGCTCGACAACGCCCGCTTCGAAGAGCTGGCCGGCACTGTCGCCGGCGATGACACGGTGCTGCTGATCGCTCGCTCCCGTCCCGCAGGCCAACGCCTGTTGGCCAGGTTGCGCACCATCCTCGAGGAGCCGGCATGAGTGCTCGGCGGCGAGTCGTTCTCGCCTACAGCGGCGGCCTCGACACTTCGGTGGCGGTGCGGTGGCTGCAGGAGGAGATGGACTTCGATGTGGTGACGCTCACCGCGGACCTGGGCGGCGAGGGTCGCGACGCAGCCACCATCAGCGACCGCGCGTTGCGCACGGGCGCGATCGCCGCACACGTCGTGGACGCACGGCGCGTCTTTGTCGAGAACTTCGTCTTTCCGACGCTGGCGGCGGGTGCGCTGTACGAGGGGGCATACCCGCTCGCCACCGCGCTGGCTCGCCCGCTGATCGCCAAGCTGCTCGTCGACGTGGCCCGTGAGGAGGGCGCTGACGCTGTCGCCCACGGCTGCACGGGCAAGGGCAATGACCAGGTTCGCTTCGACGTGGCCACCGCGGCCCTGGCCCCTGAGCTCGAGGTGGTGGCGCCGGTGCGTGACTGGGACATGGGCAGGCCGCAGGAGATCGCCTACGCGAACGCCCACGGCATCGACGTTCCCGTCACCGCCGAGTCCCCGTACAGCGTCGACGCCAATCTGTGGGGCAGGAGCGTCGAGTGTGGGCCGCTCGAGGATCCCTGGACGGAGCCTCCGGAGGAGGTGTACGAGTGGACCGCACACCCGGCCACGTCCGACCCCAAGGGTGAGGAGCTGATCATCAGGTTCGAGCACGGAGAACCTGTGAGCATCGACGGCCAAGCGGTGCTCGCGGAGGATCTGGTGCTCCGTCTCAACTCGATCGCCGGCCGCAACGGCGTGGGCCGCATCGACCACGTGGAGAACCGCCTCGTCGGCATCAAGTCGCGCGAGGTCTACGAGGCTCCCGCTGCCGTGGTCCTGCATGCGGCGCACGATGCGCTCGAGACGGTTGCCCTGCCACGCGATGTCGCCCACCTCAAACGCCAGCTGGCCAACGAATGGGCGCGACTGGTCTACGACGGTCTGTGGTTCGGTGCCCTGCGCACGGCTCTGGCTGCGTTCGTGTTGGCGACCCAGCAGCACGTGACGGGGGAGGTGCGGGTGCGCTGCCGGCGGGGGACGGTGACCATCGTCGGGCGCCGTGCCCAACAGTCGCTGTACAGCAACGCGCTGGCCACCTACGACCGCGCTGGCGACACCTTCGACCACGCCGCGGCCCGCGGGTTCATCGAGCTGTTCGGGCTCTCGCTGAGAACCCAGGCCCGCGTCCAGGGCGCCCTCGAGGATCTGCAACCGCTGTCACTGCCGCGCCAGGTCAGGCGCGCCTCCTGATGGCTCGCGGGATTCGCATCGTGGGAGCGGGGGCTGCCGGCGATGGGCCGCCGCCACGGGGCGGCCCATCGCCGGTGGAGAGCTCACCGGCACCGTCGCCGAAGATGTGGTCGGGCAGACTCGGCGCAGGCACCGCGCGGCGAGTCGAGGAGTACACCACCAGCATCGACGTCGACCGCCGCCTCTACGCGGACGACATCGACGGTTCGCTCGCCCACCTGCACATGCTCCGCGCCGTCGGCCTGATCAGCGCTGACGAGGGACGCGCCGTCGAAGCAGCCCTGCGCGACATCCGTCGTGAGTTCGAGCGCAACACGTTTGTCGTCGATGACGGTGACGAGGACATCCACTCCGCCATCGAGCGCCGCCTCTTCGAGATCGCCGGCGAGGCCGCGGGCCGTTTGCACACCGGCCGCAGTCGCAACGATCAGGTGGCCACCGACCTGCGCCTCTACAGCAAGCGGATCATCCGCGAGCTGATGCTTGCGATCGCCTTGCTGCAGGAGGCCCTGGCCAGGCGCGCCGAACAACACCGCAGCACGCCGATGCCCGGCTACACGCATGGACAGCGCGCCCAGGTGGTGTCGCTGGCTCATCATCTGCTCGCCTACGTGGAGATGCTGCAGCGTGACATCGGACGCCTCGAGGACGCCCACGATCGTTGCGACGTGCTCCCGCTCGGCAGCGGCGCCCTGGCCGGCTCGACCCTGCCACTCGACCGACGGGCGGTGGCGCGGGAGTTGAACTTCTCGAGCATCAGCGCCAACAGCCTCGACGCCGTCGCCGATCGCGACTTCGTGGTCGAGCTGACCGCCGCATGCTCGCTGACCATGGTCCATCTGTCCCGCATGGCGGAAGAGTTGGTGCTCTGGACGTCGGCGGAGTACGGCTTCGCTGAGCTGCCTGACACCCATGCCACAGGCTCGTCGCTGATGCCCCAGAAGAAGAACCCCGACGTGCTCGAGCTCGTCCGCGGACGCGCCGCCCGGACCATCGGCGATCTCACCGGCCTGCTTGCCCTCCTCAAGGGACTGCCGCTTGCCTACAACCGCGACCTTCAGGAAGACAAGGTGCTGCTCTTCGATGCTGTCGACACCAGCCTGGCCGCACTCGCCATGGTCACCGATGTCGTCCGCGTGCTGCGGTTCAACCGGCGCGTCCTCCTGGAGGCGGCATCCGATCCCGCGCTGCTCGCCACCGACGTCGCCGAGTACCTGGTGACTCGCGGCATGCCGTTTCGGGCTGCCCACCATCTGGTGGGCAATGCGGTGCGACGCAGCCTCGACGAGGGGCGCACGCTGCGCGACCTCACCGCCGCCGAATGGCGCCAGATGACCGACCTCGCCGGCGACGACATCGGTGACCTGTTCGATGTCGACGGGGCGCTGCGCCGCCGCGAGATCCCCGGCGGCCCCGGCCCGCGCACTGTGTCGCGACAGCTGGTGCGCGCGGCCACGCTGGTCGCCAAGACCCGGCGGATCGCCACCGTCCTCGCCCGCCAGCCGGGGGCGGCCAAGGAGGTTGGTGCTGCGGTGCGCGCATCCCGCCCAGTCGCAGGTGACGTCGCGGAGCCGCGCAGACGGTCCGGGAAGTCGAAGGGCTGAGCGCTATCCTGGCTGGGTGAAGCGTCCTCTGCTCATCGTCGGCGATGTCCAGGGGGACGTCGAGCGGCTGGAGGAGGCGTTGGAACCGTTTTCCGAGGAGGAGGTCGACACCGTCTTCCTCGGCGACTTCTTCCAGGGCGGGCGGCTCGGCCGCGGCGGTGGTGCGGCGGCGGCACGCCTGGTTCGCTCTCGTGCCAACAGCCGCGCGGTGCTGGGCAACCACGACCTCTTCCTGCTGGCGGTGCTGGAGCGACGGCGAGGCGTGGACCCGCCCGAGCCCTGGAAGGCACGCGCTCCTGCCGAGCTGGAAGCGCTCTGGCTGCATCGGCGGGGCGATTGGGCCGACCTCGCGGCCGTCGACCATGACCCGGCCCTCGAGCAGTGGCTGCGTCATCTGCCCTTCCTGATCCTGCTCCAGGATGGGACTCTGGTGCAGCACACTGACGACGATCACTACGCGACGCTCGGCCACAGCGTGGAGGAGGTCAACGAGCAGGCGCGCCACTGGCTGGAGGCACCAGGCGGCGTCTTCTCGGCGGTCAGGGCGCTGTTCGGCCGGCGCGCTTTCGTCGAGCGCCGCCGGCTCGACGTGTACCTCGCCCACTTCGGGGCGCGACGGCTGGTGCACGGCCACACCCCCCACTGGGAGAACGCGCCCAGCGTCGGCCACGATGGCCTGATCTGGGGCTTCGACGGCAGGTTCTCGCGCTACTGGTCACGCGAGGCAGGGGAGTCGTCAGGACCGATCGGCGCCACCGTGGCGCTTCTCCCGGCCCTGGATCGCTAGAGGGTGGTCCGCTCGTACGACGCGGTGATCGTCGGCTCGGGGCCGAATGGCCTGGCCGCTGCGGTGACCCTTGCCGAGCACGGCAAGACAGTCCATGTGGTCGAGGCCGCGGACGAGATCGGGGGTGGTTGCCGCACCGCGGAGCTGACCCTGCCCGGGTTTCACCACGACGTGTGCTCGACCGTGCTGCCCTTTGGCACAGTGTCACCCTTCTTCACAGCGTTCAACAACACCGCGGGTGCCGGAGTCGAGCTCGTGTTCTCCGACGCACCGCTGGCGCATCCGCTCGACGACGGCGAGGCGGTGCTCCTGGAGCGTTCAGTGGATGCAACGGCCGCCAACCTTGGCGTCGACGGTCGCCGGTACCGGCGCATCCTGGGTCCGATCGCCGGCCACGCGTCCCAGCTGACCGAGCAGATCCTTGGCCCTCTGCGAGCGCCACGCCACCCTGTCGTGATGGGCGCCTTCGGTGTTCCAGCGCTGATGCCGGCGACGGCCTTCGCTCGCGTGGCCTACAGAGGTGAGAGGGCGCGCGCGCTGTTCGCCGGCATGGCCGGCCACTCGATGATGTCGTTGAACAGGCCGGCCAGCGCCAGCATCGGGCTGGTGCTGAACATGGTGGCGCATTCCGCCGGCTGGCCGGTGGCGCGCGGTGGCACAGCCACGCTGGCCGCCGCCCTGGCGGCGCGGCTCGCGGAGCTGGGTGGAACAGTCGAGACCGGACGGCGCGTCAGCTCGCTCGCCGACCTGCCCTCCTCCCGCGTGCACGTCTTCGACGTCGTTCCTCGTGATCTCGAGCGCATCTGCGCGGACGCTCTGCCCGCCCGCTACCGGAGTCGCCTGCGCAGGTACAGGCATGGACCGGGCGTGTTCAAGCTCGACTGGGCCCTCGATGGCCCAGTCCCATGGCGGGACCCCCGTTGTGGGCGTGCGGCGACTGTGCACGTCGGTGGCAGCTTCGGGGACATCGTGGCCTCCGAGAGCGCCGTGGCAGCCGGCCGGCACCCGGACCGACCGCTGGTGATCCTCGCCCAGGCCTCACTGTTCGACGCCACCCGCGCCCCCTCCGGCCAGCACACGCTGTGGGGGTACTGTCACGTGCCCAACGGCTCCCGACGCGACATGACCGCCACCATCGAGGCCCAGATCGAGCGATTCGCCCCCGGCTTCCGCGACAGGATCATTGGCCGGCATGCCATGGACAGCGCGGCGCTCGAGGCTCACAACGCCAACATCGTCGGCGGCGACATCAACGGCGGCATGTTCAGCCTCGGCCGGCTCTTCGCCAGGCCGGCGCTGCGAATCTCGCCCTACACCACTCCCAACCCACGCATCTTCATCTGCAGCGCGGCGACCCCCCCGGGTGGTGGTGTCCACGGCATGTGCGGCTGGTGGGCAGGGCAGGCTGCGCTGCGCTCGCTGGCACACCGGTGAAGGTGCCCTCGCGGATGTCAGTGGGGCGCTGCGTCCTCGCCGCCGGGTTCGCCGTGGAGATGCGCGGTGCCCTCCTCGACACCGAACCTGGTCTCGCAGGCGGGACATTCGATGAGGCTGGCGAGAGGATCGTCCTCGGGTGGGAGCAGGCGCATGCCGCATGCCGGGCAGGTCAGCGTGACCACGCGCTCGTCACCGCGGCGTTGCATCTCGCGCGCCGCGGCGGCCACGTCGACCGCGACGCTCTGGCACACGGCGCAGACGTAGGTGGCCCGGCTGCTGTCGTGCCCCGAGTAGCGACCCGAGCGGTCGACGAACATGGGGGCGTTCAGAGCCTCGAAGCGGCCCTCAGGGCAGTTGTTGGGACACGCGAGATGTCCAGGTCGCATGGACACATGGTGGCACGAGGGGGCTGACCTGCCGACCGACCCCGCGCTGCCTGTGACCGTCACCGTGGCGCCGCCGTCACCTTGGCTCGGTTGAGCAGCGCTCGCATCCTCGCCACCGGTGGGACCCCGGAACTGCGGGACTGCGACCGGTCGGCGGTCAGGGCTTGTAGAAGGAGAGCCCGATGGCGCCCGGGCCGCCATGACAGCCGATCACGGGGCCCACATCGATCAGGCGCACCGCCTCGCCGACGATCTCTCCGGCACGGCGTGCGATCTCGGTGGCAGCGTCGGCCATGTCGGCGTGGGTGACCAGCACCTCCGCCCGTCCCGCCCACTCGGCGGTGGACGCCTGCAGCTCCTCGAGCAGACGATCGAGGGCGCGGGGGAAGGTGCGAACCCGGTCGAGCGGCTGAACGGTGCCCTCACGCACCTCCAGGATCGGCTTGATGTTGAGCATCGAGCCGAGCAGCGCCCGGGCGCCGCCAATCCGGCCACCGCGACGCAGGTATTCGAGGCTCTCCACAGTGAACACCAGCCGCTGGGTGGACCGGATGCCGGCGGCGCGCTGCTCGAGCTCAGCGGTGCCGGCCCCGGCGGCTGCGGACGCCAGCAGCGCCTCCACCACCTGCTGGTGGCCCGGACCGACTGTCCGGGTGTCGATGAGCCGGATGTCCTGGAACGGGAGCGCGGCGCGGGCGGCCGCCGCCGAGCCGTGGGTGCCGCTCATCCCTGAGGAGATGGTCGTGCACACGATCGAGTTGCCCTCCACCCCGACCCTGCAGAAGGCAGCCTCGAACTCAGCGGGGGTGGGCTGAGACGTGCGTGGCACCACGTTCGAGGTGCGCATCCGCGAGTACAGGGTGGCGGGGTCGATGTCGACTCCGTCCGCGAAGACCTCCTCGCCGATGATCACCTTGAGCGGCACGATGGCCAGGCCCAGCCTGGCCGCCTGGGCTTCGGGGATGTCGCAGGTGCTGTCGGCGACCAGGTGGACTGAGCTCACTGCCTCAAGCCTAGCCAGCGCCACCGGCCCTTCGGGCGCGCGTGAGACTGTCCATCACCGTCCGAGGAGAAGCAGCACGCCGGCGAGATTGCGGTCCTCGCCGAGCTCGGCCGGCCGGATCTCGGGCGCCGGCTGCAGCTTCAGGTGCGCTGCCACGGTGGCGTTGAGGGCCGGCTCGACCCGCGACCATCGGGGCACGGCCACACCGCCGCCGAAGACCACCCGGTCGCAATCGAGCAGGGCGACGGTGTTGACGACTGCTAGCCCCAACCACGTGCCCACCTCGTCCCAGACCGCCTGCTCCTCGATGTCCTCGCCGGATCGGCCGAAGCGAGCGGCGATGGCGCGGCCGCTGGCGATCGCCTCCAGGCACCCGGCTCCGCCGCACTCGCACGGCGGCCCCCCGAGCCGCCGTGGCCAGAGGACCTGGTGGCCGCCCTCGTTGTCGTGCCGCTGCACGACCAGCTCACCGTCCAAGACCACGCCGGTGCCGATGCCCGTGGACACCGTGTAGTACACCAGAAGTCGAGAACCGCGGCCTGCTCCCAGGTGAGCCTCGGCGAGGGCAGCACAGTTGGCGTCGTTCTCTACCTGGACCGGGCAGCCGAAGCGCTTGCGGAGCGGTGTCGCGAGCTCCTGGCGATGCCAGTCCGACGACATCCCAGGAGGATTCATCAGCGTCCCGCCGGCTCTGTCGAACGGACCTGGTGCCGCCACTCCGATGGCTTCGAGCGACTGCCCGTGGCGGACATCGTCGAGCATCTCGATCAGAACCGCCACCATGTCACCGTGACGCGGGGTGGGCCTGCGCACCGTCGCAGCGACGCCGCGTCCGCGCTCTCCCACCGCCGCGAGCAGCTTGGTACCGCCGATGTCGATGAGACCGATCATTGCGGCGCAGGCTAGCGATCGCGCGGGGCACCGTGCGCCGGCGGCGTCGTCCCTACAATCCGCGCGATGCTGCTCGCAGTTGACGTTGGCAACACCAACATCGTCGTGGGTGTGTTCGATGGCGAACGGCTGGTGGCGGACTTCCGGCTGCACACCAATGAGCTCTCGACAGGTGACGAGCTAGGCCTGGCCGCCACCGACCTCCTCCGCCGCCGGGGCATCGACGTCGCCGCCATCGACGCTGTGGCTGTCGCCAACGTGGTGCCGCCGCTGGCGCGCTCGGTCGACGAGATGTCCAGGGTGTACTTCGGGCGGTCGCCCCTGGTGGTGGGGCCGGGCATCCGCACTGGGGTCAGCATCCGCTACGAGGACCCGCGCCTGGTCGGGGCCGACCGGATCGCCAATGCCCTGGCAGGACGTCACCTCTACGGCGCCCCGGCCATCCTGCTCGACTTCGGCACCGCCACCACCTTCGACTGCGTCTCGGCGGCAGGTGAATACCTCGGGGGGGCCATGGCCCCGGGGATCCTCATCAGCCTGGACGCCCTGGTCAGCCGTGCCTCGAGGCTCAACCGGGTGGAGCTGGCCGCACCGCCATCGGTGATCGGCCGAAACCCTGCTGCGTCGATGCAATCGGGTTTCGTGTTCGGGTACGTCGGCCTTGTGCAGGGGATCGTGTCGCGGATGCGTGCCGAGATCGGCCAGAACGCTCGGGTGATAGCCACCGGCGGTCTGGCCGAGCTCTTCGCGCCGCTCATCCCGGAGATCGAGGCGGTCGACCCGCACCTGACCCTGGTCGGACTGCGGCTGATCCACGAGCTCAACGTCGACTGAGCTGTCGCTCCCAGGCGCTCCCCTTACCATCAGCCGACCATGGCGCTCGCAGCACCTCCTCGCCCACGCCTGCGAATCGGCTCCCTCGAGCTGAGCTCCCAGGTGCTGATCGCGCCGATGGTCGGGATCACGGATGTTCCCTGCCGCCAGCTCGCGCTCGAGATGGGCGCCGGCCTGGTGTCGACGGAGATGGTCGCCAGCGAGGCGGTTGTGCGCAGCCTCGAGGCCAGCCTGCACCTCCTGGATTTCCCCCCCGGGATTGGCCCCGCCGGGGCCCAGCTGGTGGGCTGCGACGCTGCGGTCATGGCAGCCGCGGCGCAGGTGTGCGTCCAGCGGGGCGCGGTTACCGTCGACGTCAACCTGGGCTGCCCGGTGAAGAAGGTGGTGGGTCGCGGCAGCGGGGCGGCCTTGGCACGCGACGTCGGCGCAACCGCAGCCGTTCTGCGCGCCATCGTGGGGTCGGTGGATGTCCCCGTCACCGCCAAGATGCGGCTCGGCTGGGACTCGCGGAGCATCAACGCTCCCGAGCTCGCCCGCGCGCTCGCCGATGTCGGGGTCGCGGCGGTCACCGTGCACGGCCGGACGCGCTGCCAGGGATACGCCGGCAGCGCCGACTGGGCCGAGATCGCCCGCGTCAAGGAGGCCGTCGACATCCCTGTCATCGGCAGCGGCGATGTCGAGGACCTCCACCTCGTCGAGCAGCGCATCAACGACGGCACCGTCGACGGCGTCGTCATCGCCCGGGGGATGCTGGGCAACTTCTGGTTGATCCGGCAGGCGACCCAACTGCTGGCCACCGGGGAACGGCTCGATGACCTCAGCTTCGCCGAGCGCCTGGCACTCTGCCGCCGGCACCTCGACCTGCTCATCTCCTATCACGGCGCCGAGCGGGCGCTGCGCATCGGCCGCAAGTACGTTGCCTGGTCAATCAAGGGGTGCAACGGTGCCGCCCGGCTGCGGGCCATGGTTCAGGACCTCGACAGTCTGGACGCCCTCGACACGATCTTCGACATGGCCACGTCGGCGGGGCCGGGCCCCCAGGGTTGGTTCCGTCCGGTCTTCACCAGCGGTGAGGGATGAGCGACTACCGCCTCGGCTCCCCGGTGGAGCTCCCCTGGTGGGTGATCCCGCTGTCGCTGCCCCCGCTGCTCGTCGTCATCGCCGGCATCGTGCTGGCATCGCCGCTGTGGGCGCATCTGCTGGCGGTGCTCACGTCGGTCGCCCTCATCCTGGCGCTGACCAGGATCGCCGGCCGGGTGGAGAGCCGGAGCATGCAGAGCGTGTGGATCAGCGTCCTGTACGCTGTCTGGGTCTTCATCGTGGTCACCTGGGCCGTCGTCGTCGCCATCGCCCCCGCCTGCCACTGCTCGTAGAGCCGGCAGCGATCCCGGCGTACAGCCGAGCGGCGCACGAGGTGCGCCGAGGGGAAGGGTGCGGGAAAGAACGCCCGCCGCAGAGCCGCGCAGCGTCCCGGCGTACAGCCGAGCGGCGCACGAGGTGCGCCGAGGGGAAGGGTGAGCGTGGTCGAATTCACTTCGACCATGCGGGGGAAGGGGATCTGCCCCTTCCCCATAAAAAGAGGGCGCCCCTGGCTTGCCAGAGACGCCCCGAGAGGGGGGGCTGAGTTGCGGTCGAGACCGTGCGGTGATGATACCCCCGGTGTGACAGGCGGTCAACGAGCGTAGGCGATTCGTCACATCATTGACAGGAATGCCTCCCCTATACTCCGGCGTCTCATTGGGGACCGGGGCGTGTGCCCCGACGCTGCCGCCGAGGTCTTCACCGACGATGGACAAACCAGTTCTCCTGACGCCTGAGGGCCAGCAGAAGCTCGCCGCTGAGCTCGAAGAGCTGCGCACGGTTCGTCGCGCGGAGATTGCGGAGCGCATCAAGTACGCCAAGGACTTCGGCGACATCTCGGAGAACGCCGAGTACGAGGACGCCAAGAACGAGCAGGGAATGGTCGAGGGCCGCATCCTCACCCTGGAGAACATGCTCCGCAACGTGGTCACCATCGAGGAGTCGAAAGACAGCAGCGTGGTGCGCATCGGCGCCGAGGTGGAGCTCAAGGACGAGTTCGGCAAACAGGTCTTCACCATTGTCGGCCCGGCGGAGGTCGATGTCGCCAGCGGACGCATATCGATGGAGTCCCCCGTCGGCAAGGCCGTGCTCGGGCATCGCACCGGGGAATCCGTCGACGTGCAGAGTCCGGGAGGACCACGCCGCGTCAAGATCGTCCGCGTCTCCTGAGCCGCGGCGCGAAAGGACGCCATGCCCGCTGATGACCTGATCGCTGAGCGCCGACGCAAGCTCGACCAGCTTGCCGTCCTCGGCGTGCCTTCCCACAACGTCGACTTCACTCCCACGGAGACCCTCGACGGCGCTCGACGGCTGCTCGCCAGGATGGAAGTTGACAGCTCCGGTGCGTCGGCGGCGGACGAGGCTCCGGACGGACCGGAGGTCCGCGTCGCGGGGCGCGTGATGCAGTACCGGTTGCAGGGCAAGAGCTGTTTCGTGCACGTCGAGGATGAGGGAGAGCGCATGCAGGTGTGGCTGCGACTCGACCGCCTCGGCGACGATGAGTTCGCGGTGGTGCGCCTGCTCGACCTTGGCGACATCATCGGGGTGCGCGGCAACCTCATGCGCACCCGGCGCGGCGAGCCGACAGTGCTCGCCTCCGCGCTGACCCTTCTGGTGAAGTCGTTGCAACCGCCGCCGGAGAAGTTTCACGGCCTGCAGGATCAGGAGACACGATATCGCAAGCGCTACCTCCACCTTCTCAGCAGTGCAGCGCAGCGTCGTCACTTCGCCGCGCGCACCACGGTGGTGCGCTCGTTGCGAAGAACTCTGGACAACCGCGGCTTCATGGAGGCGGAGACACCAATCCTGCAGCCCATCCCGGGCGGTGGCCATGCCCTTCCTTTCGTCACCCACTGGAACGCATTGCATGCTGACGTCTACCTGCGCATCGCCATCGAGCTGCACCTCAAGCGGCTGCTGGTCGGCGGATACCGGCGCGTCTACGAGATCGGACGAGTGTTCCGCAACGAGGGCCTGTCGCCTCGGCACAATCCCGAGTTCACCATGCTCGAGGCGTACGAGGCGTACACGGACTACCACGGCATGCGCGAGCTGACCGAGAGCCTCATTGTGGATGCGGCAAATGCCTTGGGACCCCAGCAGATCCCTGAGCAGGACGGAGGCACGTTCCCCTGCGATGACCCGCTGCGTCGCAGCTTCGGAGGCCGCGAGCTGTCCTTGACACCGCCGTTCCGCTGCGAACGGATGGTGGACCTCGTCGCCCAGGCGTGTGACTTCAACCCTGTCGAGGCCTGGGACGACCTGCCCGAGCGCGCGCATGCGCTCGGCGCACCGGTGCCGATCGGGGCCGGCGCCGGTGCGGCCCTGCTGGCGATCTACGAGCATCGCGTCGAGCCTGAGCTGTGGGATCCCACCTTCGTGCTCGACTACCCGGCGGAGGTGTCCCCCTTGGCCCGCAAGCGCCGCGACGATCAGCGCTTCGTGGAGCGCTTCGAGCTGGTGGTGGCGGGACGCGAGGTCGCCAACGCCTTCAGCGAGCTCAACGACCCTCTGGACCAGAGGCAACGCTTCGAGGAACAGGCCAGCCTCCGCGCCGCCGGCGACGACGAGGCCTTCCCGCTCGACGAGGATTTCCTCGAGGCGATCGAGGTTGGCATGCCACCGGCGGGCGGCCTGGGCATCGGCGTCGACCGGCTGGTGATGCTGCTCACCGACGCCGCCACGATCCGCGACGTGCTCCTCTTCCCGACCATGCGGCCCCGCCACCGCGAGGAGGCATCCGCCGAGGACGTGAACCAGTCGTCGCCACCGAGCGCAGAGGACAGCGAGAGGCCGTGATCCCGCTGCAGCGACTCCGAGACGACCCGCAAGCAATCAGTGACGGCGCGCGACTGAAGGGAGAGGACGCCCCCGTCGACGAGATTCTCGGGCTCGACACCAACGCGCGGCGGTTGCGAACCGAGGTGGAATCCTTGCGCGCCGAGCAGAAGCGCGCATCCTCCGAGATACGTGGTGCACCGACGGACGACCAACGCAGCACTCTGGCCGCCGTCAAGCAGCGCATTCAGGCGGGTGAGGCGGAGCTTGTGGGGTTGGACACGCGCATCGAGGAGCTGCTGCTGCACGTCCCCAATCCACCGCACCAGTCGGTGCCCCACGGTTCCGATGAACAGGGCAACGTGGTGGTGCGCACCTGGGGCACGCCGGCGACCCTCGACTTCGACCCGCGGGCCCACTTCGACATCGGCGAGTCGCTGGGACTGTTCGACTTCGAGCGAGCGGTGAAGATCAGCGGCTCGCGATTCGCCGTTCTGCGCGGCGATGGGGCGCGGCTGCAGCGTGCCTTGATCACGCTCTTCCTCGACATGGCAACGCTCGAGCATGGATACAGCGAGATCGCCCCACCCTACCTGGTGCGCAGGGAAGCGATGGTGGGCGCGGCTCAGCTGCCGAAGTTCGAGGACCAGGCCTACAAGACCGACGACGATCTCTTCCTCATCCCCACCGCCGAGGTGCCGGTGACCAACCTCTACCGCGACGAGATCCTCGACGGCGCGCTGCTGCCGATCGCCCACGCTGCGTTCACCCCGTGCTGGCGCCGCGAGGCGGGGGCTGCGGGCAGGGACACGCGCGGCTACATCCGCATGCATCAGTTCGACAAGGTGGAGATGGTGCGCTTCACCACGCCCGAGCGGTCACTCGACGAGCTCGAGCTGATCACCGGTCACGCGGAGGCGATTCTTCAGCGCCTGCGCATCGCCTACCGGGTGCTGCTGATGTGCACCGGGGACATGGGCTTCGCGCAGTGGAAGAAGTACGACGTCGAAGCCTGGGCGCCGGGGATGAAGCGCTGGCTCGAGGTGTCCTCGTGCAGCGTCTTCGGCGACTTCCAAGCACGCCGGGCAGGAATCCGCTTTCGCGCGGCGGCGGGAGAGCGACCGCGATTCGTCCACACCCTGAACGGCAGCGGCCTGGCGGTGCCCCGCACCCTCGACGCCGTGCTGGAGACGTACCAGCAGGCGGATGGCACGGTGGTGATCCCGGAGGCGCTGCGTGCCTACATGGGTGGACAGGAACGAATCGGCGGATGACCGATGCGGGGGCGGAGGCGCTCGACGACGCCTGGTTGAACGACAGCACCGACTACCAGCTCAACTTCGTGCACGGGCTGCGCAACCCGAGCGGCCTGCACCTCCAGTACCACCTCGAGGGCGATCACGTGGTGACGGCGTGGACGCCCGATCACAACCATGCTGGCTTCCCCGGTTTCGTCCATGGCGGTCTGATCGCCGCGGTGCTCGACGACGTGATGGGGCGATGCTCGGTGCTGCAACGACGGTGGGTGGTGACGGGAAGGATGGAGACGCGATTCCGCGCAGGTGCGCCGATCGGCGCGCACCTGCGGGTCGAGGGGTGGATGACCAGGTTGACGCGGCGGGGGATGCTGGCTGAGTCGGCGCTGAGATCCGAGAACGGCGTGGTGCTGGCGCAAGCCAGCGGGACGTACCTGTCGATTCCGCGGACCCTGATCGACCGCATGGTCAACTCATGGCCGGGATTCGCCGAGTTCGCCGCGGGCGACGCCTGATGGGCGCTCCACAGCATGGGCAGCATGCGGGCACCGACGAGCGCGAGGTGAAGCTGGCGGTCGCGGAGGGCTTCGTCCTGCCTCGCCTCGACCAGCTCGACGCCGTGACGGTTGTGGACAGAGGTGACCAGATGCTGGACGCCGCCTACTGGGACACCACTGACCTGGCGCTGGCGAACGCGGGAGTCGGAGTGCGCCATCGCAACGGGGTGTGGACGTTCAAGGGGCGATCGCGTCGTGAACGGGATGCGGTGGTGCGCGAGGAGTTGGAGATCGAGGGCCATCCCGCAAGCTTCCCCCCCCAGCTGCGCGAGCGTCTCAGCGAGTGGGCGGCCGTCGGCGCCCTCCAGCAGGTGGCACGGTTGCGCACCAGGCGCCACCAGGTGGATGTCCAGTCCAGCACCGGTTCGGCCGAGCTGGTCCACGACCGCGTCAGCATTCTCGACGGCGAGCGCCAGATCGGTCGGTTCGAGGAGGTGGAGGTGGAGTATCCGCTCGGCAGCGAGACGCTTGCCGACAGGCTGGTGGCGCTGCTGGTCGACCACGGCGCCACCCGTGACAGCACGGCCAAGTACGTTCGGGCTCTCCGCGCCCTCGGCCATCATCCCCCGGAGGTGATGCTCTGAGCAACGACGCTGTGTGGGGCATCGCCGCGCCCCTGGGCCAGTCGCCCCGCGCGCTGCCGCACCGTGCCGACGTGGTCATCGTCGGCGGAGGGATCACCGGCGTAACCCTGCTCGGACTGCTTGGTCAGCGCCACGTCGATGCGGTGCTGGTGGAACGTGATCAGATCGCAGCCGGCGCCAGCGGGCGCAACGCGGGCTTTCTGCTCGCCGGTGTCGCCGAGAACTACGCCCGAGCCGTCCACATCTACGGTCGCGATGTTGCAAGGGCCGTTTGGGAGTTCACGCTCGAGAACCATGCATTGACCGCCGCCGCGGTGGAGCGCATCGACGCCGGCTACCAGCGCCGGGGCAGCCTCACCGCAGCTCTCGACGCCTCCGAGGCGGCCTGTCTGGAGGAGGCCGCCACGCTGCTCGTCGAGGACGGCTTCGCGGCGGAGCTGGGCGGCGGCCGCGGGCTGCGCGATGCTCGGCTGACGCTCTTCAACCCGGCCGACGGGGAGATCGATCCGGTGCGCCTGGTCCACGGGCTGGCGGTGGCCCACTCCGACCGCATTTTCCAGCACTGTCCGGTGGTTGCTGTCGAGGATGGCCACAACAGCGCGAACGTCGGGGTCGACGGTGGCGGCTCGATCGAGGCGGGGGCGGTGGTCGTCGCCACCAATGGATGGACAGCGCAGTTGCTGCCCGCCGTCCCGATCCGGCCGGTGCGCGCCCAGATGCTCGCCACCGCGCCCGCTGCCGGCGTGGTCAGCTGGCCGGTGTATGCGGAGTGGGGGCATAGGTACTGGCGGCAGCGCGACGACGGCGTCGTGCTCGTCGGCGGATTCCGCAACCGGGCGTTCGCCGACGAGGTGGGATATGACGGCACCCCGACCGCGCCCATCCAGAGATGTCTCGACAGCCAGCTGAGCCACTTGGGCGTGGAGGCGGCGGTGACCCATCGGTGGGCCGGGATCATGGGATTCAGTGACGACGGCCTGCCGCTGGTGGGCATCGTCCCGGGCTGTCGTCGGGTGCACGTGTGCGGGGGATACACGGGCCACGGCATGGGCTTTGCCATCAACGCCGCCAGGGCATCGGTGGGTCAGCTGCTCGATTCGCAGGCGCTCCCGCCCTGGCTCGACATCACCCGGGTGGCGGCGCTCACGCAGTAGCGGAGCGGACCTCGATCCAGGCCGGCAGGGCGACCACGAACGTGGTCCCTCGCCCCACCTCGGACTCGACGCGGATCGTTCCATGGTGAGCGGCAACCACATGCCGGGCGATCGCCAGCCCCAGCCCGGAGCCTTCGCCGTCGCGCCGCCGCGAGCTGTCGGCCTTCCAGAACCGCTCGAAGATGCGCGGCAGGTCGTCAGACCTGATGCCCACCCCGGTGTCGGTGCAGCGCAACTCCACGGTGCCGTCACAGGTGGCGGCCGCGACCGTGATGGTGCCACGAGCTGAGGTGAATTTCACAGCGTTGTGGACCAGGTTGCGGAGCACGTGCTGGAGGTGGGCGACGTCGCCGCGGATCGGGGGGATGTCATCGGGGACGTCGAACACCAGGTTGATCTGCTTCTCGTCGATGAGCGGGCGCAGGCGGTCGATGGCGATCAGCAGGTCGACCACTGGCACGGCCTCATCGGGCATGGGATGCTGCTCGCCCTCCAGCGCGCTCAGCTCCAGCAGTTCCTCGACCATCTGGGTCATCTGTTCGACCTCGAGGCCGATCCGGTTGACGAACTCCTGGGCCGCCGGGCCGTCCTCGAGCGCCCCCGCCAGAAGAGTCTCGGCCATCACCCGCATGGCGGCGAGCGGGGTGCGCAGCTCGTGGGAGACGTTGCTGATGAAGTCGCGGCGCATCTTCTCGAGATGCCGCACACGGGTCTCGTTGCGCACCCAGACGAGCACTCCACGTCCGGGCCGGCTGACACCTCGCGCGCGAACGGAGAGCTCCCGGTCAGCTGAGGTCCAGTGGCGTTCCACGACCTCGTCGGTGGAGCCGGCCGCCGCAAGCATGCGTACCAGTCGGAAGTCCGCATGGCACTCGGTGACGGCGCAGCCCACCGCGCCATCGCGCAGGTCGAGGTGTCGCAGGGCGGTCGCAGAGGCGAACCGGATGACGCCATCCTCGTCGACCAGCAGGAGCCCTTCCTCGGAGCCTTCCAGCACTTCGGCAAGTGCTTGCGCGAGCGGCATCGATGCTGTCCACTCCCCGTTCTCCACGGGGCGAGCATAGGACGGTCCGCGCAGCGACCGCGTTCTGCCACACCACAGGTTAATCGGTGCTTAACCAACCCGAAAACAGTCGACAACGCTGGCTGCGCCAGCATGGCCGAAGTTCCACAGGGCCATGCAGGGTCCGCCGTAACCGCGTGCTGAGGAGAGGGAAGATGGCTCGATCGCGAATCTATGGTGTCGGCGTCACCGTCGCCTCCATGCTGACACTCGCCGCGTGCGGCGACTCCACCAGCACGTCGAGCGGTGGTCCCGCCTCGCAGGCGGCTGTCGCCACCCCCACCCCGGTGGCCACCTGCGTGTCGGGCTCGGTCAGCGCGGACGGTTCGTCGGCCATCAAGGCGCTCATCCAGAAAGCCGCTGACAACTACCAGGCGAAGTGCTCGGGGGCGACGATCACGGTTGCGGCGACCAACTCGTCCACCGGTGTCACCAAGGCATCCAGCGGGGCTGTCGACATCGGCGACAGTGACATCCCGGCGGGGCTGGTCCAGGGGGTCGACGCCAGCACCATCGTCGATCATCCGGTGGCCATCGTTCTCTTCACGGTGGCGGTGAATCCCGCCGCCGGCGTCACCAACCTCTCCTCGCAGCAGCTCAAGGACATCTACAGCGGCAAGGACACCAACTGGTCGCAGGTTGGTGGGGCGAGCCTGCCCATCTCCGTGTTCGAGCGCACCGCGGGATCAGGTACGCGATTCACATTCGACAAGGACATCATGCAGGGCGTCGACGAGACCGCCACCCCGGCGGCGGTCATCAACACCACCCAGTCTGTGGTGCAGAGCATGTCGACCACCCCAGGGGGTGTCGCCTACCTGTCCGCCTCGTCGGTGAGCAGCCCGTTGGTTGCGGTCAGCATCGACGGGACGCCGCCGAGCGGCGCCAACGTCGCCAGCGGCAAGTACCCATTCTTCTCACATGAGCACTGCTTCACCAAGGCCCAGCCGAGCGTGCTCACACTGTCGTTCCTCCAGTACATCCAGAGCTCGACCTTCCAGACTGGCGACCTGACCACCCTGAAGTACCTCCCGCTGTCCACGACGACACGCAAGGCCGCCGTCGATCAGTAACGTGCGCGCTGTGAGCACTGTTCCCAGCGCACTCGAGCCGGCGGCGCCACAATGGCGGCGCCGGCTTCGTGCGGAGCGAATCTCGCGCATCGGCTTCGCCGCAGCCGCCGGCCTCAGCCTGGTCGTGGTCGGATTGGTGATCCTCTTCCTGACCATCAATGCGTGGCCGGCATTCGTCCACATCGGGCTCGACCATTTCTTCGGATCGACGACCTGGGATCCGGAGGGGGCCAACCACCACACCCAGAACCTTCAGCCTCTGCCCTTCTTCGGTTCGTTGACCCCGATCGCGGGCTCGGCGGTGGCGGTGATCCTGGCGCTTGTCATCGCCATCCCGGTGGGCCTGGCGCTGGCGATCATGATCGCCGAGACCAGCCGGCACGTCGGTGAGCGCGTGCTGCGGCCGGCGATCGAGCTGTTTGTCGGCGTGCCGTCGATCGTCTACGGGTACGTGGGACTCGTCCTCCTGGTCCCGCAGCTGGAGAGATTTGCCCCGCCCGGGCAGAGCGGCCAGGGCTTCGGGGCGGCCGCTATCGTGCTCGGGGTCATGGTGGTGCCGACCATCGCCACCCTCAGCGCCGACGCTCTCCAGGCCGTGCCCAGCTCGCTGCGCGAGGGATCGATAGCGCTCGGTGCCACGCCCTGGCAGACCCTGCGGCGGGTTCTCATCCCGGCGGCGCGCGCGGGGATCATCAGCGGCATCGTGCTCGGGCTGGCACGCGCCATGGGTGAGGCGCTCGCAGTGGCACTGGTGATCGGCGGGGTCGCCCGGCTGCCCGACCTCGCCGGAGGCCTGTCCTTCCTGCTCAAGCCGGGCATGACCATGACCACCACGATCACTGACGGGATCAGCAACCTCGGAGCCAACCCCAAAGCGGAGGCGGCGAGGTACCTCCTGGCGCTGGTCCTGTTGGTGATCACGTTCGCGTGCGTCACGACGGTGCGGGTGGTTCAGCGTCGCAGCGAGGTGATCACGTGAACAGGCGGGCCAGGGTCAACAATGCTCTCGCCTTCGGGCTGATCCGAGCCATCGCCATCGTCTTCCTGTTGCTGGTCGTCTATGTGCTCCTCTACACCGTGGTCCAGGGCTGGTCGGAGCTGACCCGCGGCGCCTTCTACACCAGCCCCCCGAGCACCGATCACGCAGGCAGTGGCGCCGGTCCGCAGATCTTCAACACCTTCTATCTGCTCATCCTCACGGTGATCCTGACAGTGCCGTCAGGCCTCGCCGCGGGCATCTACTTCGCGGAGTACGCCGGCACCGGGCGGTTGGTCAACGCGATCCGGCGTGCCACCGAGACTCTCGCGACGCTGCCATCGATCGTGGTGGGACTCTTTGGCTACGCCCTGTTCGTCCAGGCGACCGGCAGTCATCCCTCGCGGCTGGCTGCCTCCCTGGCACTCACAGTCATCGCGCTCCCGTATGCGGTCCGCATCACCGAGGACGCACTGCGATCGTTGCCGACGACCTTGCGCGAATCCAGCCTGGCTCTCGGCGCCACCCGCTGGCAGACGATCACCCGGGTGTTGCTCCCGGCCGCGCTTCCCCAGCTGGTGACCGGTGTCATCCTGATCTCCGGCCGAGCCTTCGGCGAGGCCGCCGCGGTTCTCTTCACCGGCACCGTGGGCACGCCGACCGCGTACGCCAACTACAGTCTCAGCCCGTTCCTGCCCGGCGACAGCCTCGCTGTCAACCTCTACGTCTTCCGCAGCCAGGTCGAGCCAGGGACGGTTCCGGACGCCGCAGCCTATGCTGACGGTGTGGCCGCCCTGCTGATCCTTCTGGTCTTGGTGTTCAACATCGCGGCCCGCTACGCTGCGCGGCATGCGGTGCGCCGTCTACAAGGAGCCATCTAGATGAGCGCTGAGTTCCGTATCCAGGTGGCCCCCGAGGTGGTGGCGGCTGTGAACGGGGAGAAGCTGCCCGCCCCCGCCGTTGAGACACGCGGGCTCGACGCCTGGTACGGCGACTTCCAATCGCTTCGCAAGGTCGACTTCTCGGCGGCGAAAGGTCGCGTCACCGCGATCATCGGTCCGAGCGGCTGCGGCAAGAGCACCCTGCTGCGCGCGCTCAATCGCATGAACGACCTGGTCCCGGGATACCGCACCAGCGGCGAGATGATCCTCGAGGGGTCGCCGGCGCCAACCGATCCAGCTGGCGTGATCGCGCTGCGACGCCGGATGGGCATGCTCTTTCAGCGACCCAATCCGTTCCCGATGTCCGTCTTCGACAACGTCGCCTACGGGCTGCGCCTCGAGCGTCGCTGGAAGAAGCATGATCTGGACGAGCCGGTGGAGCGGGCGCTGACCCGAGCCGGCCTCTGGGAGGAGGTCAAGGACCGCCTCAGCAGATCCGCCCTGGGCCTCTCAGGTGGCCAGCAGCAACGCCTGTGCCTGGCTCGCAGCCTGGCGGTCGACCCGCAGGTGATCCTCATGGACGAACCCACCTCAGCGCTCGATCCCATTGCCACCCTCAGGGTGGAGGAGCTGATGCGTGAGTTCCGTGACGAGGTCACGATCATCATCGTCACTCACAACATGCAGCAGGCAGCCCGGGTCAGCGACGTGACCGCCTTCATGATGATGGGCGCCGGCAGGGCTGGCGAGCTGGTCGAGATCAACAGCACCATCGATCTCTTCAACAGGCCGAGTGATCGGCGCACCGAGGACTACATCACGGGCCGATTCGGTTGATGGAGCCACTGGCGCACCCGCATCGTCCATCGTTCGAGAGCGAGCAGCGGCGGGTGCGGGACCTGGTTCTGGAGATGGGTGAGATGGTCGACGTGGCCATCGCCCGAGCCACCCGCGCGCTGGTCGACCGCGACGTGGCGCTGGCGAGCAGGGTGATCCGCGGTGACGACCTGGTCAACGCCAGGCAGGCCGACGTGCATGGCCACTGCCTGTCGGTGATCCTCACCCAGGCGCCGGTGGCCCGTGATCTCCGAGAGATCCTCGGCTTCCTGCACATGTCCGATGAGCTGGAGCGCATGGCCGACCATTGCGTCAACATCGCGCGCATCGCGCGCAACCTCGCCGACCTCCCGCCGCTGGGTGCTCCTGTGGATCTGCACATCCTCTCGCGCACCGTGGCCGAGCAGGTGCGCGACATGCTCAACGCGCTGGTGGCTCGCGACATCGATCGTGCCCGCGAGATCGCCGCTCGAGACGACCGGGTCGACCGCATCTACCACCGTATTGTCGACGACATCCTGCAACTGATGGTGGGCGACAGCCGCAACGTCTACCCGGGAACCCAGCTGATCCTGGTGTCGATGAACCTCGAGCGCATCGCCGACAGGGTCACCAACCTGGCGGAGGACCTCGTCTTCCTCGAGACCGGGGCGGTGGAGGAGCTGGGTTGATGAGCAGCGCCCGCGGGCCCAAGCGGATCCTGGTCGTCGAGGATGAGGAGAACATCAGTCAGACCCTGCGCTACAACCTCACTCGAGAGGGATACGAGGTGAGCCAGGCGGCCACGGGGACCCAGGCCCTCGAGCTGGCCCGGCAGCGTCATCCCGATCTGATCCTGCTCGACCTGATGCTGCCCGAGATGAGCGGCCTCGAGGTGTGCAGGGTGCTCCGCGCCGAGATGAGCACCCCGATCCTCATGCTCACCGCCAAGGCCAGCGAGCTGGACAAGGTGGTGGGACTGCAGGTCGGTGCCGATGACTACGTCACCAAGCCGTTCTCGCTCAACGAGCTGCTGGCTCGCGTCGCGGCCATGTTGCGCCGCGCGGAGCTCACCGGAGGCCAGCAGCACCGCCCCGGTGAGGTCGAGGACTTCGGCGGTTTCCGGCTGGATCGTGCGGCGCGCACAGTTCGCGTCGGAACCGACGATGTGCATCTGTCCCCCAAGGAATTCGATCTGCTCTCGTTGCTGATGGCCAACGCCGGACGCGTTCTGTCACGGTCGACGATCATCCACCGCGTCTGGGGCAGCAAGTTCTTTGGCGATCACAAGACTGTCGACGTGCACATACGTTGGTTGCGCGAGAAGTTCGAGCACTTCGACACCCTGCCCTTCCGCATCACCACCGTGTTCGGGGTTGGCTACCGGTTCGACAAGCTCGACGCCGAGATCCCGGTCTCGATCCTGAACGAGACCTCAACATCGGCTTAACCAGGTCGCGTCTAGGCTGACCTCGTGGTCAGGTCCCCCGCCAACACCAGGCACCGGCCGGCTGTGGCCCGGGACCCTGCGGAGTCAGTCCGCGGCCACGCTCATGCGCCCCCGCAGGTGATCGGCCACGCCGGCCTCGCCATCCAGCGTCCGGGGGGCGTCCCCACGCGACGCCACCTCGATGAGCTGCTGGCCCTGGGAGTCGACCGCGTCGAGCTCGACGTGTGCACGAGCGCCGACGGCCACCTCGTTGTTCGCCACGACGCCTGCCTCGCCGACGGGCGCTTCGTGGCCGATCTCGACCTCGCCGACCTGCGCAGCGACGACCAATTCCAGCTGACGCTCGACGAGGTGTGTGAGCACCTCGAGGGTCGCATACCGATGCTGCTCGACCTCAAGATGGCGCACGCTGCCCAGGACCTGGGCGGTTGGTTCAACCGGCGCCGCGACCTCGAGATGTTCACTGTGTGCACCGAGAACCTGCCGTGGTTGCTGCAGCTGCGGTTTGCCGCGCCACGGGTGGCCAGGTGGCCGTCCTTCCCCAACATCGGCGAGCGATCCAGCCACCACGTGCAGCAGGTCGTCGCCGGCCTGTGGCGGAGTCACGCGAGCATCAACGGTCTTCGCCGTGGCGTGTCGGACCTGCACGGCGCCGCCAGCCAGCTGCGCCATCATCCCCATGACAGCCTGGCCAGGCTGGGCGGCCTCCCGTGGCGGGAACGCCTGCCGCTCGAGCTCGCCCAGCCCTGCGAAGATCTCGCGGCCGAGGGCATCTGCGTCCAGAAGTGGCTCATCTCCGAACGCCTGGTGGAGGAGGCACACGGAGCCGGGCTGCATGTCAACGCCTGGACCATCAACAACACCGAGGTGGCCCATACTGTCGCCGCCGCCGGCGTCGACTCGATCACCACCGATCGCGTCGCGGCCATCCAGCTGGCCCTGGGCATCGGCAAGCCGCCGCGATTGCCGGCCAGCGCTCGCGGCGGGCGGCTCAGGGTGGCGGCGCGTAGCGCGCCGAGCTGACCACACCGGCGCTGAGCTCCAGGGTCCACGTGGATCCCTTCTCGGCATGTGGGGAAGACAGGCTGAGCCCCGACGCGATCAGCAGGCCCAGCAGGTCGGCGAGGATGTCGCCGTGGGTGCAGGCCACCACCGGAAAGAGCTGCTCTGCTCGCAGTCGGTCGAGCATTGGGGTGGCGCCGCCTCCCTCGTAGAGCTCGCTCAGGGTTGTGATCGCCAGCTGGTGAGCTCTCGCCAGCGGCAACACCGTGGCCACGCAGCGCAGCGATGGGCTGGAGTAGATGGCCGCAGGGGTCACCGTCAGCTGGGAGGGCAGCCGCTCCGCCTGCCCGCAGCCGCGGCCCGAGAGCGGACGGAGATCGTCGTCATGCGACCATCTGCCGGGGTCGCCGGCATGAGCGTGGCGGACCACGTGGATCAGCTGCGCAGCCATCGCCACTGCCGGGGACGCGACGCCGCCCTCCATGCGTCAGGCCACCGCTCCGATGCGTGGCGCAGCCGGGCCAGCTCGAGCGCGGCCAGCTGGCCCGCCGCGAAGGCAACACCCGTGGTGGCCTCGGCCTGGCGCTGCAGCCACTCGCGTGTGACCACCGCGTCGTGCTGCTCGCCGAGAACTGTCTGGAGCTCGGCGACACGTGCCGCGGAGCTCGCCGCTGCCTCGCCGGCCTCCGGCACGCTGGCATCGGCGGCGTACCTCACCCGCTTGGCGAGGATCCTGATGCGGTGAAGCTGCTCGTCGGTGGGCGTCTCGTCCAGCGCTGCCACATACTGCCGCAGTCTCCGCCACCGTCTGGCTGCCAGCGGTGTCACCGAGGTGAGACCGTCGGCGCCGTCCGACCACCTCGGCTGCGTCACCGCGGCGATGGTGTCGTCGATCACGCCCAGGTACTCGGCGCGCGACAGCTCATCGAGGAGCTCGGTCCGCGCAGTGGCCAGGTGCGCGGCTGCGGTGTCGAGCAGTGGCATCGCCGACTCGCGATCACCGTCGGACAGGAGCGAGGTGAGATCGCTCAACCGGCCGCTCAGCACCTCCGCGTCGCGGACGGTGCCCAGACGGGCAGCGAACCCTCCGAGCCGTTCGCGCAGCGCGGCCGCCCAGTCACCATCGAGCAGGGGCGCGAACGTCTGCAGGTCGGAGCGGAGCCTGCGCAGGGCGACGCGCACCTTGCGCAGCGCGTCGGGCGAGCCGGCCCCAGCCAGCTCGCCGTCGAAGTGCAGCCACTGGATCATCGACAGCGTCGTGCTTCGGCTGAAGAGATCGCGAGGGCCTGTCGCCTTCCTGTCAGGCAGGCGAAGCCGCGGCGCGCGTACAAGGCCTGGGCGGAGGACCGCAAGCGTGGCGGCGTCACCCACGGCGACGCGAGCGAACAGCCTCGTGATCGGCGCCGCCTCATCGGAGGAATCAGCATCGGCGACGAGGATGCGACGAAGCCGCGGCGTCCAGGAGCTGGGACTGCCGTCGTCGACGCGCTCCTCGATGATCGTCACGGGGCGGGGGAGGCCGGAGCCGGAGACGGTGTGGGTGCGGCGCTGGACGGACACCTTCGCACGGGACGCCAGGGGGCGTCCACGCCTGTATCCCCGCGACCAGTCAGCCACCAGCTGCGCGTCCACGCTGCCGGGTGCGCTCCACTCGCGAACCGGCAGCTTGTGGTTGCCGAGGTTGTCGCGCCTCCAGCGCCAGCCGTCGCGGCGGCTGAAGGATAGCTCGGCGCCGGCGGCCGCCAGGCGACGGTCACCGGTGTCGAACAGCTCGAGCGTCCGGCGCGTCGGTGCGCTGATCTCGACGGTGAACCCGTTGTCGGTCAGGTGCCGGGGGATGGACAGCGCCAGTGGGACGCGCACCCGCTGGGTGGGGTCAGGCTCAGGCAACTCCTCGGTTGCGCCGCAGGGCACCCTCCGCCAGCGCCTCCTGCGCGTTGACGCCCGTCGTGACCGGAACACGCGTCCAGCCGTGGCCGTCGAACTGCCATGCCAGGGCATCGTCGGTGAGCGAGAGCTCGATGATCTCATCGAGCCGGCCGCGCAACCCGGAGTCGGTGACCGGCACGGCAACCTCGACACGCCTGTCCAGATTGCGCGGCATCAGGTCGGCCGAGCTGATCAGGTAGTCAGCATCGGCTCCGATCCCGAAACGGTAGATCCGCGAATGCTCGAGGTAGCGTCCCACCAGTGAGCGGATGCGCAGGCGCTCGGGCGCGGCCGATGCGGCCGGGTTGAGCGCGCACATGCCACGCACGATCAGGTCGATCTCGGCTCCCGTCTCAGCAGCCTCGTAGAGCGCGTCGATGATCTCCGGATCGATCAGGCCGTTGAGCTTGAG
This sequence comes from Candidatus Amunia macphersoniae, assembly GCA_016464795.1. GTDB lineage: Bacteria > Chloroflexota > Dormibacteria > Aeolococcales > Aeolococcaceae > Aeolococcus > Aeolococcus macphersoniae. Next base: position 39,887 of record JAEKNN010000026.1, read on the forward strand.
GGCAATCCTGCCGCCGGGGCGTGCCTCGCGGTGGATCAGTTCGGTGAGCGCGCCCCGCAGACGTTGCGGTGCCACGATGATGCGTGAGTACTGGACGTCCCGGCTGTAGCCGGACAGTGCGTTGAAGAGCTCGCTCATGTCGGCACAGGTCTCAGCGTCGGACGTCAGCAGCGCGACATCCTCGTAGATGCGCGCTGTGTCAGGGTTGTAGTTCCCTGTCGAGACGTGGCAGTAGCGCGTGATCTGTCCGGCCTCGGTGCGCACCACCAGGGAAACCTTGGCGTGGGTCTTGAGGCCGACGATGCCGTAGATGACGTGCACTCCTGCCTGCTCGAGCGCTTGCGCCCAACTGATGTTCGCCTGCTCGTCGAAACGCGCGGTCAGCTCCACCAGCGCCACCACCTGCTTGCCGGTTTCGGCGGCGCGGATCAGCGAGCGGATTATCGGACTGTTGGTGCCCGATGTTCGGTAGAGCGTCTGCTTGATCGCGAGCACTGAAGGATCGGATGCCGCCTGTTCGACAAACGCCACCGCCGACGCGTCGAAGTCCTCGTAGGGATGGTGGACGAGCACGTCGGCGGCGCGCACCGCGGCGAAGATGTCGTACCCGCCGTCGTGCGGCAACAGCGCCGCCGGCACACTGGGAACCCATTGCTGATACTTCAGCTCGGGACGGTCCAGGCCGGCCAGTTGGAAGAGCGCTGAGAGGTCGAGCGGGGCGTGCACCACATGGACATCCAGCTGATCCATCTCCAGCTCGCGGATGAGCAGGTCACGCACCTCGTCCGGCATGCGCTCATCGATCTCGAGGCGTACCACGAGCGGTGAGAGCCGGCGGCGCTTGAGGACATCACGAACCGCCTCGAGCAGGTCGTCCTCGTCACTGTCCAGCTGGAAGTCGGCACCCCGGGTGAGCCGAAACGGATGGTGGGTGATGATGTCCATCCCGGGGAACAGGGCATCGAGGTGGGCGCTGATCACCTGCTCGAGGGGGACGAAGCTGTTGCCCGCCGGCAGCGCCGCGAACCTCGGCAGCGCCGGCGGCACCTTGACCCTGGCCACCCGGTGCTCACGGGTCAGCGGGTCGGCGACGACAACGGCCAGGTTGAGCGACATCGACGAGATGTATGGGAAGGGGTAGGCCGGGTCGACCGCCAGCGGTGTCAGCACCGGGAACAGTTGCAGCGCGAAGTAGGTGTCGAGGTGAGAGCGCGCCGCGTGGTCGAGCTCGTGGTAGTCGCAGACGCAGATGCCGGCGCCCTGGAGGGCGGGCGCCACGGAGCTGGCGTAGATGGCGTCCTGGTCTCGCGCGAACTGGGCTGTCCGCTCGCGAAACAGCTCGCGCTGTTCGAGTGGGGTCAGCCCGTCAGGAGAGCGGTCGCTGAGGCCGGTCTCAACGTTCTGGGCCAGCACCGCACCCCGAACCTGGAAGAATTCGTCGAGGTTGTGGGCGGAGATCGCCAGGAACCTCGCGCGCTCGAGGACGGGCACATCGCTGCTGCCGGCGCGTGCCAGGACGCGGCGATTGAAGTCCAGCCAGGATGCATCGCGGTTGAGGTAGCGGGGCTCAGAATCCTCGCGCCGCGTCGACCTCTCCAGCTCCTCTTCGAACACGCGCGGGGCCTGCTGTCGAATAGCCATGGCCGCCTATTGTGCCTCCCTGGCGTGAGGGTCGTCGCCCGTTGTGCGCTGCCTATACTCGCGTCGATGTGAGCCCAGCACCGCGCGCCGTCGCCGACATCGGCTCGAACTCGGCGCGGCTGCTGCTGGTGCGCCCCACCGACCAGGGGCATCTCGATGTGCTGGTCGATGCGCGCGTGGCGTTGCGACTGGTGCGCGACCTCGACGCCAGCGGCCGTCTCACCCGAGTTGCTGTGCAGAGGACCGTTGAGACGCTGCACGCCTTCACAGTCATCGCCCGTCGCCACGGCGCGCGGAGCGTCAGTGCCGTGGCCACCTCGGCGATTCGCGACGCCTCCAACCGGGAGAGCTTCGTGAGCGAGGTCCAGCGTCGCACCGGCATGACCATCACCGTGCTGAGCGGAGAGGAGGAGGCAAGGCTGGCGCTGGTGGGCGCGGTTTCGGCGCTTCCGGTCGAGAGCGGCGCGGTCATCGACCTCGGTGGCGGCAGCATGGAGGTGGCCACCTTCAGCCGCCGGCGCTTTCGTGCCGGCTTCACGCTCCCGTTGGGAGCGCTGCGGCTTGGTGATGCGTTTCTCAAGCATGACCCACCGCGATCTGACGAGCTTGCGGCCATGCGCGATCACGTGCGCACCGCTCTCGCCACCGTCGATGTCGCCGACCTCAGCGCCGCTGAGAGCCTGGTCGGAACCGGCGGGACGATTCGTGCGCTTGCCAAGGCAGCGCGGGGGCGCCGGCCGCCGGCTCTCAACCGGCTCCACGGGTACGAGCTGCGCCGGTCCGATGTGGACACGCTGGTGGATCGGCTGGCGAGGTTGCCGGCTGCGCGACGCTCCTCGGTGGCCGGCATCAGTGGCACCCGCGCCGAATCCGTGCTCGGTGGGGCCCTGGTGGTGCAGGTGCTGATGGAGCTCGCGCAAGCGCCGACGATCCTGGTGTCCGGATACGGCGTGCGCCAGGGCGTGATCCTCGATCAGCTCGACCTGTCGGTTCCACGTCCGCGCCAGGTGCGCGATGCCAGCGTGAGCGCCGTGCTCGGGCGTCTCCGCGGAGGCACCCCCGGTTCGCAGCGTCGTCGGCTGCTCCTCAGCGCGCTCGCTCCAGTCCTCAGCCCCACCTTGGACGTCGCCCTCCTCGACATGGCCGGTCACGCGGCCCGCCTGGTTGACGCCGGCGCTCATCTCGATCACTACGGCCGGTGGTCGGAGACGGCCAACCTGGTCACAACCGCCGACCTCGATGGCTTCACGCACTCCGAGCTCTCCTCCATCGCAGCCGTGCTCCTCTGCGCCGGCGAAGCGTCGATCCCGGCCCCATTGCGCCGCGAGAGCCGCACCGCCAGGGGTGCCCTGGAGCGCGCGGGTGTGCTTCTGGCCCTCGCGGACGACATCGACCGTCGACTCCCTCCCGGACGCGGCGCGGCCATCGGAGGGCTGGGGCGGGACGGTCGGCTCGACGTGGGCGGAATGCCGCCCATGCTGTTGCCCGCGTCGCTGTCTGAGCGCTGCCAGACCATCCTGCACAAGAACGTGCGCGAGCTGGTGGATGTCAGCCACCCCCGACCCCGCGCGCGGCGGCCGGAAGTGGCGGTCGAGTTCAAGTAGCATGGCGCTCGCGCAGCCGGGTTGGTGATCCACGATGAGGAGGTAGGTGATGCCGAGCAAGTCTCCCAAAGGGCTGCAGAAGCGCCTGCAGAAGGTCGAGCAGGCGCAGGCCAGGCTCGGCGAGATCGCCAAGCGCATCAGCGTGCAGGCGTCAATCGTCGCGGACCTCGTGGCGCTGGTCAGCAGCGCGGCCGGCGAGAGCGCTGCACCTGCACGATCGTCGACCTCCAAGCGCACCAGCAAGCCGGTCGCCCGCACCACGGTCCGAGCCCAGACGGCTGCCGCGACGTCGCCCAAGGCCGCGGCCACACGACGCACGGCTGCTCCCGCGGCACGCAAGCGCGCGCCCAGCACGCGCAAGCCCGCGACGGCAGCAGCCGCTGCCGCACCGCGCACGTCGGCGCCCGCGGCACGCAAGCGTGCGCCCAGCACGCGCAAGGTGGCCACGGCACCACCCCCAGCCGACGCGATCTAAGCGGACGCCCGCTCCGCGGCCAGAACGGCTCCACCGAGAGCACCGGAGAGGTCGCCGAGCCCCGCGGCCAGCACCGGCACGCTCTCGCGTCCATCGTGCAGGAGGTGTGGCTGCATCGAGCGGTGGACCCGGCGTGCAAACGGCTGACCGAGCCGGCTGCCCAGGCCTCCGCCGATGAGCACAGCGTCCACGTCCAGGATGTTGACCGCCGACGCCAGCACCGGACCGGCGGCACGCACGGCCTCGTTGATCAATTCGTTGGCGAGGCGATCGCCTTCGTCGAGCGCCTTGGCGATCACACCGGAGGTCAAGCGGGTGCGCCCTGACCTCTTCATCAGGGTGAAGAGGCTGCTCTTCTCGCCCTTCTCCACCCGTTCGCGCGCCCGACGCTCCATCGAGCCTCGGCCCGCGTATGCCTCGAGACACCCGCGGCGTCCGCACGAACACCGCCGCCCACCCGGAGCCGCACAAGCATGCCCGATCTCGCCGCAGGCGCTGAGACGGCCGCGTCGAATGACCCCATCGAGGAGCAGCGCCCCGCCGACACCGGTGCCGAACCACACGGCCAGCACGTCCCGGAAGGGCTGCGCAGCGCCGAGCCTGTGCTCACCCAGCAGCGCCACCCGGACGTCGTTGTCAACCGCCGCCGGGACTCCGAGGTCCTTCTGGAGCTGTTCGCGCAGTGGGAAGCTCGCCGTCCAGCCGCGGATGTTCGGGCTCTTGGAGACGGCACCGGTTGCCTCGTCGACCTGACCTGGGACACCGATGCCCAGCGCGGCGATCCGGCGGTGGGGTGACGCCTCGATGGCCTCGTCCACGACCGCCTTGATGGCCACAACGACCGCGGCAGGCCCGCCACGGCTCGGGGTTGCAGTCCGCGCTTGCGCTACCGGAGCGAAATCCGAACCGGTGATCACCACCTCGATCTTGGTGGCTCCGAGGTCGACGCCCGCGTAGGCAACTGCAGCTGCAGGACGGCGAGCTGGCACGGCCGTCATTGTGACGCGGTCACCCCAGCGACAGCGTCTCCACGTGGTCGCGCTGGTCGAGCACCGCCTCGAGCCGAGGTGTGACCCCGCTAATCAGCTCTCTGTCGTGGTCGTGGCTGAGCCTGAGCACCGCCTCGGACGGACGCACCCACGCGATCGCGTCGACCTCCTCGTTGGGCTCGAAGGTGCCGGTGACCCGGTTCATCACCCAGTACCTGACCAGCTTGGGCCGGTCACGGCGATCCACGTACTCGGTCACGCCAACGGTGTCCTCGGCGATGCAGAAGAACCCGGTCTCCTCGCGCACCTCGCGCAGCGCTGCCGCCAGCAGCGTTTCGCTGCGCCGTTGCTTGCCTTTCGGGAAGGACCAGTCGGCATAGAGGGGTCGGTGGACGAGCACCACGCGGACGGCGTCGTCGGCTCCGCGACGGATGATCAGGCCGCCCGCCGCGCGGACAGCGATCCGTAGGGCAACGTCGCATCTGGTGGCGTTGTCAGCGGTCATGACCGTGTCCGAGAACCTAGCCGCCGTCGGCTTAACCCGCGGTTAAGCGACAGCTATTGGCGGGGAGACATTCACGCCGAGGATAAGCGGATGTGTGGAAGGACACGGAGTGCGCGGGTTGCGACCTTCATCCAGGGCTACCTGATCGGCCGTCCTGAACCGCCGGCCGTGATAGCGGAGACCTGGTTGTCAGGTCTGATCGGGGACCCACTTCGGCTGCCGTGGTCCCACACCTCGGGGCACCCGAGCAATAACGCAGGCATAACTCGACGGCAACCTGGCAGCGCGTAGCGTGGCCGTCGGTCGCCGGTGAGCGCGACCGCGGGCCGCAGCTGCGGCGGTCACAACCGAACGGTCGGGAGGGGAGGGGATGCGGACACGGACGACTCTGGTTGCGGTGATCGCCGCCCTGCTCGGGGTCGCCTCGTCAAACGTCCTCGTCTCCGGCAGTCAGACCGCCCTGACGGGGGCTCCGGTTCCGACGGGAGCGACCGTGCTCCCCAGCGGTCGCCTGGTCACCCCGGCCGGCAGGTCGTTCAACCTCGGGGACTTCCCGGTCGGGCTCGCCATCTCCCCGGACGGGAGCCTGGCGGTGGCGCCTGGCAATGGGCAGGGCAAAGGCTACAACGACGGTTTCGGTTCCCTCTGCCAGGACGCCGGCAGGCCGAACCAATGCGGCTATGTCCCCGCGACCAAGCAGGGCAATCCCAACACCCCCTCTCCCGACGAGGCACTCTTCGTCACGGATCTCCTCAACGGTGGGCAGACGCGCGTGGTGGCCACGCCGACGTCTCACGACCCGGCCCACCCCAACTTCAACTTCTTCGCCATGGGTGTGGCGTTCTCACCCGGTGGCGGCCACCTGTATGCGACGGGCGGTGGCAACGACGCGCTCTACGACTTCACGGTTGCCCACCAGACGCTGGTCTCGCCGCCCCGCACGACCTACCTGCAGGAGACCAATAACCTGCCCACGTCCTCCCCTACTCACCAGCCTCCAAGCAACGGCGTCGCAGGCGAGACAAAGGGCCTGGCGATCACTCCCGACGGGGGCACGCTGCTGGTTCTCAAGGAGCAGGCTGACGCGCTCGACCTGGTCCGCACCAGCGATCTCTCCCTGATCCAGGAGCTGCCACTGGGCCCGAAGAGCGCCGACACCGGCGTTGGCATCGGGCTGGGCTTCGGATACCCGTATGCGGTGACCGTCGCGCCGGACGGAGCCAGGGCGTACATCACCATGCAGGGGATCGGCGCGGTCCAGGTCGTGACCCTGCCGGTTGCCGGAGCGCCCGCATTCCTCGCCGCGCCAGTGCCTGCCGGCGACCACCCCACCGGCATCGCCATCGCGTCCGACGGGTCGACGCTGATGGTTGCCAACGCCAACGATGACACCGTCTCGATCATCTCCCCCTCGCCGGCGCCCGCGCTCGCGCAGACGCTGGCGGTGCACGCGGTGAGCAGCCAACCGGTTGGCTCAGTCCCCAACGCCGTCGCCTTCGCCGGGCCCACCCGAGCGTATGTGGCCCTGGCCGGTGACGATGCCGTCGCGATCCTCGACCGCGCCGGCGGCGTATGGTCGGTGACCGGCTACATGCCGACGGGGTGGTACCCGGTGGCGGTCGGGGTGCGCGCTCAAACAGGCGAGGTGCTCGCCGTGTCGGCCAAGGGGCTGGGCAGTCGCTACATCAGCAATGGCGAGTACCCCGCGCCGGCCTTTGGTGGCCCCGCTGCCTTGCCCGCTCCGTACTACTACGACGGCAGCAACATGCCAGGCGTGCTCAGCGTGATCGCGCCGCCGAGCAACACATCTGACGTCGCCTCGATGTCGCAGCAGGTGCGCGACGACATTGCCTTCGCAAGTCCGCCGAGGGCGGGGCAGGCTCAAACCGCCGTTCCACCACCTCCCGGCGGTCAATCGCCAATCACTCACGTGCTCTACGTGGTCCGCGAGAACCGCACCTTCGATCAGGTGTTCGGTGACCTGGGCACGACCCGATCTGATGTCGACGCAAATCCGAACCTCGAGACGCTGGCCGCGGCCACCCCCAACGCTCATGCGATGGCGCGACAGTTCGGGATCGGCGACGCCTTCTTCTCAGACGGCGAGGCGAGCATCCAGGGCCACTACTGGACCAGCTCCGCCAACGTCGACGATTACGTGGAGAAGTCATGGCGTCAGTACTACTCCCCGCGCAACCACCCCGGTGACTCGGTGAGCACCGTGTCGGAACCGCGCGGGTGCAGCATCTTCCAGGCGGCCCAGCTCAAGGCCGCCTCCAGCAACGGGAGCTTCACCTACAAGGATTACGGTGAGCCAACCGGGGTCGACAACCCAACCATCGATCCAACCTCAGCGATCGGCTCGATCCTGCCGCCCGGCACGCCGGTGACCCCGCGCGCGGGGCAACCGGCCAGCCAGTGCGCACCCGTCCCACCCACCAGCCTCGACCCAACCTTCAAGAACTTCCTCACCGGCTTCTCCAGTGACAACCGTCCGCTGGCAACCGACTTCCTCACCGACGTCGGTCTCAATCCCGATGGCACCCAGACCACCCAGGGTCAGTCTGGCGCAAGCTTCCTGCGCAACTTCTCCTACCTGGTGCTGCCCGGCGACCACACCACCGGGTACGGCGGCGCCAACACCCCGCGCGCCGAGGTGGCGCGCAACGACGCGGCCCTGGGAACCGTTCTCTCCAGCCTCTCCAAGTCGAAGTACTGGGCGACGACAGCTGTGTTCGTGGTCGAGGATGACAGCCAGGACGGGCCCGACCACATCGACGGCCACCGCAACGTCCTGCTGGCGGCGAGCCCCTACATCAAGCACCTCGCTGCCGATGGCTGCACCGCTGGGTACGTTGGCCACGACCACTACGATCAGGCCGGAGTGTTGCGCACCATGGAGCTGATCCTCGGTCTTCCGGCGCTCTCCGCCACCGACAGCAGCGCCGCCCCTCTCTACGACATGTTCCAGCCCAAGAACCAGGCCTCTCAGTTGACCGCGGACGATCTCCGACCGTATGAGGTGACTCCGGCCCCGCCATTCATCGACGAGACCGTCGCATCGCTTCCCCACACTGCAACGAACACGGCTCTGTCGTCGGAGTCGGCGTCGCTCGATCTGCGCGGGATCGACCTGGGCGGCCCGAAGCTCGAGGAGGTGCTCTGGCGCAGCGTGAGGACGGATCCCATTCCCGAGCAGCTTGCCGCCGAGCTCGTCGTGGTCAGGGCAGTCGGAGCCGAGCAGTACCGCAGCATCAGCCAGTCAACCCGCACGAGCTCGGCGCTCGGGGTCGGGACGCTGCGCGGCCGGTTCCTGGCAGCAAGCTCGCCCAAGTGTCCAGGGCACGCAATCCCGGAGTCACCATGGGTCGCCCTGATCGGAGTGGCGGGCTCCATCGTCGTGGCCACCGCCGTGGCGCTACGTACCCAGGTCGGCCGCCGCCGGCGCCGGTCCATCGAGCCCGGAAGAATCTGACCCCGCGCTGCCCCTCACCGCAGCATCAGATGCGCGATCACGTATCCGACTCCCAAGCCAACCAGCACCCCACCTTCGACGCGTCCGAGCCGGCCACGGGCCAGGAACGTCGCGGCAACAGCGCATGCCACCACCAGTGCCGGCCAGTCCAGGAGGCGCGTCAGCCGGGGAACGGGAACCGGCGTCAGCAGGGCAATCAAGCCGAGGTTGAACAGCAAAAAGTAGACGACAGTCCCGACCGCGTTGCCAGCGGCCACGTCCGGATGCCCGCGGCGGGTTGGGATGACCTGTCGGATGACCTCCTCGGCTTCGATGGCCGCGGGGGTCACGACCATGCCCATGAGAAGGGCTGGGACCCCGAAGGTCGCAATTACGCCCGCGGCTCCGCTCGCCACCAACTCCCCGCCAATCGTGACGACGGTGATGCCGCCCACAGTGAAGAGGACGATCATCCAGGTGGGCCGGGTGGCATCGTCGACGCCCTCCGTCTCGAGAAACCGGTGGCCTCGAGCGGCCCGGACCAGGTACGTCATCGCAAGCGCAAACCCAACCAACAGGGCCAGCCCGGCGAGGCGGGAGGTGGAGCCGCCGATCAGGCTGACACCGGCGAGGAGTGGCATCGCAGCCAGCAGGCGCGGTATCCCCTGTGGCAATGACACCCGCAGGGGGGCGATGAGCGCTCCGATTCCGAGAGCGAAGCACACCAGGAAGATTGCACCGCCGAAGGCGGTCCCCAGCGCTATCTCCGCATCGCCGCGGCTGCCCGCGGCAAGACCAACCGCGACGTTCTCCGCCTCCAAGCCCGAGAGCAGCGCGCTGGCCACGAACGGGGCGACCCGGAGAAGCCGGGCCGCACCGACCAATCCGTCGAGAAGCCGCTCGGTCGCGATCACCACCAGGATCACGCCGACCAGGAAGGCCGCGACAGAGGCAACGGCAGACATGGCGGCGATGGTATCGGCGCTGGCGGTCCAACAGCTCTCGAGGGGTCTCGCCATGGCGTGGCCAGGAGGGCCCCAAGAACCGTCAGTCGATCTCTTGGATCAGACGGCGGAGATCAGAGCCCGTCGGCGCCGGCGGCCCACCACGAGCGCACCCCCGAGAGCTGCTGCGGAGAGAGGCAGCAGCGCGGTCCAGGGCGCCTCCGGAAGCACCGGCGTGGGAGTGGTCGTCACCTCGCCGGTGGCGGGGTCGATGAAGGTGACGGGGTTGCTCCCTCCGTTGGTGAAGTCGAACATGGAATTGATCGGCCCGGCGATGGCGTCGAACGACCCGGCGATGCGACCGAGGGTCCAGTTGTCCTCGACGAACTTCAGGATGGACGACTGATCGGTGAGGGTGTGGTCGACGTAGTTCGCCTTCGCGTAGGGCGAGATCACCAGCAGAGGCTGCCGGGGGCCGTAGCCGCAGCGACCGTTCTCGACGGCCAGCGGCGGTTTGGCCGTGGTGTCGCCGCACAGCCCGGTCCCGGTCAAGAAGTCCTGAGGTCCGGGAGGGTTGGCCACGCCTGAAGTGTTCGAGGTGTTGTGGATCCCGCTGTAGGCATGGTCGTACCAGCCGTCGGAGTCGTCGTAGCCGATCACCACCGCGGTGCTCGACCACGCTGGGGTCTGCTCCAGGGCGTTGATCTCCCGAGCGATGAACTGCTGCTCGTCGATCGGATTCGAGTAGGCGGCGTGGCCGTCTCGGATTCCGGGTGCCTTGAGGAAGCTGACGGCCGGCAGGGCGCTGGCCGGGAGGCTGCCATGAGCGATGGCCGCCACCAGCTGGTCGAAGTCGCTCATGTCGTACTGGTGGTTCGGGGTGTTCCACTGCGGCGAACCCGAGACGTAGCTCTGGGTGTCGGTCCCGATCTGCTGCAAGCCCGCCATCGTGTCGTTGCCGCTCCCGTCCGTGGGCAGGGTCAGGTGATGCGGGTTGGCCGTCGAGGCGTAGTAGTTGAAAGGCTCGTGGTGGGGGATGTAATCGTCCTTGTAGCCGTACTGCCCGGTGCCGCCGAGAGCGGGCCCGACCGGGTGCACCGTGTTGCAGATGCCCTGGTTCGAGGCATGCGCGACCGGGAACTTGCCGCTGAACTCGTCTGGGGTGAAGGTGTGGGATGGTTGGTGCCGCCGTTGGTGCTGTTCGCCGTGGCGAATGGCGTGCTGGGGCGGTTCCCACCCTGGAACCAGCCCCAGCTGACTCCCCGGGTGTTGAGCAGGTCGCCGACGTTCTGACCGGTCATCGCGACCGCGTTGCGGGTGGAGCAATCGTCGTAGTACGGCTGCGGGTCCGCGATGAGCGAGTAGCCGCCCTTGCCGTCGGGGACGGTGTCACCGTTGGTCAGCGGGTTGTTGCTCCCTGACGTCGGGATGGCGTGGGCCGTGTCAACTCCGCCGGTGTTGCCCGAGGCCAGGTTGAGGGCGCCGGGCGACGAGGGACCGAAGGTGCTGCTGTAGGAGTTGTCGCTCATGGCGTAGTGCTGCGCGTAGTTCCACAGGCCGGTGACGGCGTTGCCGTCGTAGTAGTTCATGACCTGGCTCGGGTTGCACAGGTTGCCTTCGGGATCCTTGCGGGGAGGCCCCGTTCCGACAGTTGTCACGAACTTGTCCATGGCGCCGCCGTTGAAGGCCTTCTGCTCGTCGCTGTAGTTGTGGCCCTGGTCGCAGGTCAGCACGTCGCTGACGTTGGCGGGGTCCAGGCGCCGCGGGTTGGCCTGGTTGTTGCTGGCGTCCTTGTTGGGGTTGTTGGTCAGCAGCGTTCCGCCGCCCGGCGCGGCGGTGTTGAGCCCGTTCACCGCGGGGGTTCCCGGGGCAGCTGCGAAGGGGTTGCCCGAGGCGTTCGTGGCCTTGGGATAGGTCCCGAAGTAGTGATCGAAAGAGACATTCTCCTGATAGATCACAACCAGGTGCTGGATCGGCGTGGTGGTCAATGCCGCCGCCGCCGCCGGCTTGGCGAGCAGCGGCAGCGAGACCGTCGTAGCTGAAGCGACAGCCGCGGCCCCGGCCGCGAATTTCCGCAGTCTGGACACGAATAGACCCCCTCTCTTCCTGTTTGTGGCGAGCGTCGACGTTGAACCGACCCTAGGCAGCGACGGGTAAAGAGCGCGTAAAGGATCAGTGCGCAGTTGAAGGCGAACAGGCCAAAGGCCCGGCGATCGCCGGCGAACTGCTCGGCGGCGGCGTCGTCCTCGCGCTGCGATGCACCGCAGCGATCAGCGGGCGACCGAACCCCGCGCCAAGACAGCTCGAGCCGCCGGAGCCTATTCCGCGCGGCGCCGCTCGATCAGTGTCTTGCGTCCCTGGTCCTTGTAGTACCCGACCGCCCAGATGGTGTCGCCGGCGGTGGTGACAGCGCCGAGGCGATTCTCATCCGCGGCCGCCGGGTCGGGGCCGTTGACGATCTGCCAGTGGTCACCCTGACCTCGCATCGCCAGGGTGTGGTCGTTCCCTGTGGCCGGGTCGTTGGCGGTGCCCACCGCCCAGACCGAGTCGTCGGCGACCGTGACTGACCAGAGGCTGGTGAAGCCGGAGCTCACCCTGGGCAGGCTGACGTCTTGCCAACGACTGCCGTCCAGGTGCTCGACCAGCGGCTGCGACGCATGCACTGCGTCCTCGGTCTGACCCACGGCCCACACCCCGCTCTCGCCCGAGCTCACGCTGTAGAGCGCGCCGCTGGCGGTTCCATGCCGGGGGGATGCGACCACCGTCCAACGGTCTCCATCCCAGTGCTCGAGCAGTGGCTGGTCGGCACCACTGCCGTCGAGCCTTTGGCCCACCGCCCAGACGTCCTCCGGTCCCGCCGCGGCGACGCCGTACAGGGAATCGCCGGAGCTCCCGGGGTTGGGGCTCGGCACCACCCTCCAGGTGTGCCCGTCCCAGTGCTCGACCAGCGTTGTCCAACGATCGTCGGCCCCCTGCTGCTGACCGACAGCCCAGACGTTGGATGTGGACACCGCGGAGGCGGCCAACAGCATGTTCCGACTGCCGGACAGCTGCGGGCCGTCAACGATCGTCCAACCGGTGCCGTCCCAGTGCTCGATCAGGCTGCGGGCCTGGTAGGCGGCGGTGAGGTGTACGCCCACTGCCCAGGCCTGACCCCCCTTGGCGGCGACGCCGAACAGGGTGTTGAAGTTGGGGCCGGTGTTGGGGGTTGGCACCGCAGTCCACCTCGTCCCGTCGTAGTGGGTCGCGAAGGTGAGCGTTGCGTCCGGGTTGCTGTTGGCTGCGTCGGGGAGGAAGTTGCCGACCGCCCAGATGTCGCTCGGCGTCGATGCAGAGATCGCGCCAAGACTGTTGTCGGCGGTGCCACGCATCGGGCTCTTGATGACCGTCCAGCCGTTCTTGGTCGCCGTCTTGGTGGTGCTGCCGATCGGCTCGACAGGTGTGGGCGTCGCCGTCTGGATGTCCGGGACAGACAGCGGGTGGGTGGCCAGCGGATCAGTGTCCTTGATGGCGAACAGCGGCGCCAGAGGCTTCACCTGGGCAGTGGCACACGTATTCTGCAGACAGCCCAACCCGAACGACTGCTGAATGGTCTGCAAGAGTGAGTAGTGGTTGTACGGAGTGGCGTCGGTGACGCCACGCGGACCATGGTTGGTCACCACGATGGTCACCACCTTGCCGCCACCAGGACTGGCCGCACAGCAGCCCGCGGCGTCGCTGCCTTCGTCGAAGACGATGACCATCGCGTTGTTGCCGTGGCTCCAGAACGGCGCACTGGTCACCTGACTGGTCAGCCGACCGATGTAGGCATCCCCAACAGTCACCAGGCGCTGGTCCTGGGGATCACGCAAGCTTCCCGAATCGATGCAGTAGGGCGGATCGCCATGCATGTCGTGGCACTCGTCGGGGATGACGTAGCTGAATCGCGGGACCCGGCTCGACGCCAGGTCATCTGACAGCTGCTCGACCGGCACCTGCCGCGACCAGTCGCCGGCATTCAACGAGGTGGTGAAGTTGCCGATGGCGTTGTGCTTGGACACGTAGAGCGGGTCGATGTCGGGGACGCCGTTGCACCTGGCCGGGTAGCAGATCCCCTGGTATCCGGGGTGCGGCAGACCCTGGAGGTAGGCCTTCCAGCTGATCCCAGCCCCGTCCATCTGGCTGATCAGGCTGGGCGCGTTGATCTTGTTGACGTAGTACGGGTTGTCATTCTGGACCCCGAACGTGCTGCCTCCCAGCAGCGCGACGTAGTTGGGCTCGCTGGGATGGGTGACGCCGAAGTAGTTGGTGGCCAGGCCGAATTGGTGCGCCAGGAAGTTGATGTTGGGCGCGGCCCGGTTGCCCATGATGTCGCGCAAGCCGTGGTTCTCCTCGACGGCCACCAGGATGTGGTCGTACCGCGGGACCGAGCTGGCCGCGGCCGCGGGCCGTGGGCTCACCAGCGCCAGAGACGCCGACGCTGCCATGGTGACCACAAGTGCGACGCATTTGTATGACCTGAACACCACCGTCCTCCCGGCGGCCGTCCGCGCTGACGACGGGCTCAGTAGCCGCGACCTTGAGGCTACGAAGATGGTTGCAATGGCAGAGATAAGCGGCGGTTAAGACCTCGTCAAGCACGCCGCCATCTGTCTTTCATCCTCGGATGCCGATTGCCCCCTTCTCAGTGACCCAGCGACGCTGACGTGTGCAAGACTCAGTGCGTGGAGGGAAAACGCGTGCTCCTCGCGGAGGATCACTCGGACCTCCGGGCTCTGTTGGTCATAACCCTCGACCGGGGCGGGTTCGACGTCTTCCAGTTTGAGGATGGCCAGGCGGCACTCGACGCCATCTCGGAGGTGCGACCGGAGGCCCTGATCACCGACCTGACGATGCCCCGACTGGACGGTTTCGCCTTGATCTCTGCGTCACGCCGGCTGCCTGGATACGAGCGCCTGCCCACGCTGGTGTTCACAGCCCTTGACGCCAGCGACCCGCGGGTCAAGGAGTTGAAGGAGCTGCCGCGGTTGACGGTCATGCAGAAGCCGCCGTCCTGGCGCGATCTGGTCCCGGAGCTGGAGCGACTCATCGAATCCTGAGCCGACAGCGTCGTCAGGCTAGGACGCGCCGGCCCCCTCGTTCTTGCGCAAACGCCCGAGCGCGATGACGGCGCCGGTGCCGAGCAGACCTCCCAGGACCACCTGACCCGGCGACACCGGAAGGTTGGTCGGTGGTTGCACCGGGCCACTGGGCCGCCGCGGAGCGCCCGGCTCCTGCGCCGGGAGAGTGCTCGTCGTGGGGACGGTGTACGTCTTCGTCGGCACACACTCGGCGAGGCGCTGGTCCACGGGCGAGGCGGCCGGCAGTGGTGGCACCGTGAAGTCCGGCCCGGCGAAGTTGAAGGCCGACGTCATGTCGCCAACAGTGGCGCGTCGATATGCGGTGAGGTTGGGCACCTCGACGCCGAAGCGCTTCTCGATGAGCAGCAGGGTCGAGGTGTGGTCGAACACGTCGGAGCTGACCAAGCCGCCGCGGCTGAAGGGAGAGACGATCATCGTGGGCACCCGGTAGCCCAGCCCGATCGGGCCTGCTACCCCGCCTGCGGCAGCGGGCAACACCGACGTGGTCACGTACTCTCCCGGTGTTCCCGGGTCGGGCGTGGGCGGCGGCACATGGTCGAAGAAGCCGCCGTTCTCGTCGTAGGTGAGGATCAGCGCTGATTTGGCGTACACGGCCGGGTTGGCGGTCAGCGCGGTGATCAGCTGCGACGTGTACGTTTCACCGAGGGAGATCGGGTCCGGAGGATGCTCATCCTCGACGGCATTGGAGATGACCCAGCTCACCTGCGGGAGCGTCCCGGCAAGAACGTCGGCGGCGAAGTCGGCTGGGTACGCGGAGCCGAAAGCCTTGGCGGCCAGCGTCGGGTTGGTCTGGTACGCCTTGAAGTACGCCAGCACATTGTTGATCGTGTTGGAGGTGGGGTCGGTGTACACCTTCCAGGTGATGCCCTTCGCCTCCAGCTGCTCGGGCATCGTCCGCCAGGTGAACGAGAACTGCTGCGAGCCGCCGAACTTCAGGTTGGTGCTGAGCAGGGGTCCGCCGTCGACGCCGGCTGGGTCGAGCCAGGCGCTGAAGTTGTAGAGGTGGTTGGGATCGGTGGGGCCGATCACCGAGCAGTGATAGTGGTCACAGATCGTGAACGCGTCGGCGAGCGCGTAGTAGAAGGGCAGGTCGTCGCGGTTGTAGTAGCCCATCACCGACGGGCCGATGGCGCTGCCATCCGAGGCGATGTGCGCCGGCAGCCAGTTGTCGTTGGCACGGCCGCGCAGGGTTGCGTGCTGTGTCGGCCAGCCGTGGTCGACGTCCGGTGTGCACTCCCCGGTCGACGTTCGCGTGTTGAGCCGGAAGGGGTACAGGCGGTTGCCGGAGGAGCCTGGGTACCGCTGCGCGAAGATTGAGCTGCCGTCCGGTTGCGTCACCGAGGTGTCGCCGAAGCCGCGCACCCCTTTGTAGCTGCCGAAGTAGTGATCGAAGGCGCGGTTCTCCTGGATCGAGATGATGATGTGGTCGATGTCCTCGAGCTTCCCCGGCGTGGGGGGCGCAGCCAGCGCGCGCAGCACACCCGGCGGTAGTGCGGCGGCTGCTGCTGCGCTGAGACCGAACGCAGCCCCGGTCTGGAGAACTTGACGGCGGCTGGGGCGAACATCCATGTCGTCAGTGCGCCTGGACAACCCGGGCGGGATGCGAGCGCCAACGCCGGATGACCAGCGCCAGCCCGATCAGCGGCAGCAGGACCACGGTCGGGGCCTCCGGGACCTGACCGGCGCTGGGCGCGAACAGGTCGTTCATCGGCACCGACGGGGCTGCGTTGTTGAGATGCTCGGTGATGCCGAAGACATCCTCGACCGTCCGCAGCAGCGATGCGTGGTCGTACGGCGTGTGGATCACCTGCCCGGGCGAAACCCCGGGGCCGATGGCCAGCAGGCCAACCCGTCCCCCGAATCCCGGCGTGCCGCCCAGGCCGCCGTGGCAGCACCCCGACGTGTCGCTCGTCGAGGCCTCATCGAAGGTGACCAGCAAGAGGCCGTTGTGGGAGCTGAGGTAGTCGAGAAGAGGTGGTACGTTCCCGCTGAGCCACGCGTCGGCGCTGGTGAGGCCGCCCGCCTGCCCGCCCGCGCACGGCGAGTCGTGGCCGTCGTGGCAGGTGTCCGGCGTGATGAAGGCGAACGCGGGCACGGTGCCTCCCGCGATGTCGATGCTGAGCTGCGTGTATGGAACGTCGTGCGCCCGGCACCGGGTGTCGTTGCCGACGATGTCAGGGTAATAGACGAACGGGTTGTGCCTGTCGGCGTAGTTGCCGGCGGGCGCGGCCGTACTGTTCCCCTGGTACTGGTCGGCACCGGCAGTGGGGGAGTACTGGGCGTGGAAGCATGGGGAGGGCATGCTGTCCATGTAGCCCGCCCAGCTGCGGTGCGCGTCGTCCAACTGGTCACCAAGGTTGCGTCCGCCGGCGGAGACGGCGGTCGTCTGCGCGCAGGTGTACAGGTTCTGCCCCAGACAGTCGCTCGATGTCGACGGATTCGCCGGTTGTGCGCTGGTCATGGCGATGTAGTTGTCGAGGCTGACGTGGCCGGTGCCGTAGTACTGGTCGTCAATGGCTCCCTTCGGCACCAGCGTGCCGTTGAGGTAGTGCGCGGGACTGCCGGGACCGAACGTCGACGCGAAGCTCTCGTTCTCGAGGACGAGGACCACGACGTGGTCGTACGCGGGAATCCCCTCCGTCGCGCTGGCGGCGACAGCGCGGACCGGCACCCACGACAGGCTGAGTGCGGCGGCGACAGCGGCCACGCCGGCCCTTTTAAACAGCATTCGCCACCACTCGATCCCCTCCCGCAACGCTGGATACCAGGCTATGAGGCTACCTGGCGGGTGATTGTGCTCGGGTTAAGCGCGAGTCAAGGGCCGATCACCCCGGATGGCGGTGATCGCCGAGCGGGACTCACCGCCTTGCACGCCTGGTGAGAGTAGCGCTCGGCTGGTGTCTCGCACAGCGCCTCGAACAGCCGAACCGCGGCGAGGACGCTCAGCGCCGGCGCTTCGAACAGCTCGAGCCCGATCGCCAGCACAAGGCCCGCCACGGGAACGGCGGCGTGGATCAGGGGTCGATCGACCGCCGGCTGACGCGGGTCACGGCGTCGATCGCGTTGCACAGTGGACGGTGAGACACGTTGCATGCGTCGATCTGACCACCGATTCACGTTGCTGAGGTGGTTTTGCGCCAGTCCCTCCCTGCTCCTTACCACCTTCATAACGGCACGGATGGTGTGCTGCCCGGGCTGCTTGAGACTGGTGGAGGAGATCGAGATGGTTCGTTCGGGGAAGACGCCGCTGGTCGCGGTCGCCGGGTCAATCGTCGTGGCCGCGCTGACCGCCGGCTGCTCGAGCTCGACCAGCACCGCCACGTCGACGTCCGCGAACGCGGCCGCGAGCGCAGCGCCCGGCTCGCTGGCGACCTCACAGCAGACCGCCGAGACCCTCGATCGCCTGGTCGCGCCGCCCGGATGGACGCTCACCCTGTGGGCGGTCGGCGGTGCCAAGTACTCCAATCCTGATTCGATCGAACGCGACGGCAACAACATCTGGGTCGGCTACCAGAACGTCACCGCCAAAGATGGGAGCGACGGCAAGACCAGCAACATCGTCGAGTACACACCCGACGGCAAGGTCCTCAAGACATGGACGGTTCCCGGCCACACCGACGGTTTGCGCATCGACCCGTCGACCCACAGAGCGTGGGTGACCTCCAACGAGGACGGCAATCCCGCGCTGAACATCATCGACCCCAGCAGCGCGACGCCGATGTCGATCACGCTGGCGCAAGTCCCTCACGGCGGTGGCTACGACGACCTCGCCTTCGTGGGCGGAGCCACCTACATCGCGTGCTCGGCTCCGAAGCTCGACAGCAGCGGCAACAATGTCTTCCCAGCCGTCGACAGGATCACCGTCTCGGGCACGACGGCCACGGTGACGCCGGTGCTGATGGGCAACGCCACGGCAACCGACACCGTCGCCAAAGCCGACGCCACCCTCAACCTCACCGACCCTGACTCGTTCACCGTCGACCCTTCGGGAAACCTCGTTCTGGTCTCACAGGCGGACTCGGCTCTGATCACCATCCAGAACCCGGGAGCAGCCAACCAGGCTGTGCTCAAGACCCCGATCGGCAACCAGGAGGACGACACTGTCTGGACAACCTCGAACTCCGGGCGCCTCTTCGTGGTCGATGCCGGCAAGAACGCCATCTACACCATCAAGTGGAGCGGACCCAAGGGAACAGTCTTCACCGAGGCACCCAACGACTCAGGTGTGGCTGGCTTTGTCGGCACCATCGACACGACCACCGGTTTCATCAGCCCGGTCAGCACCGGCTGGACCAAGCCGACCGGGCTGATGTTCGTCCCCGCCCCGTAGGTTGCAGCGGGCCGCCGCATCAGCGCTCTGGACGCGTTCGGCGTCCGGTAGGCTAGACGGAGATGGGCTACTGGAAGCGGGTCCTGCTCTCCGTCGCTGTGGCCACCGCGATCACAGTCGCGACCGGCTGCGGGTCGACTCCCTCGGCGTCGAAGTCGCCACCCAGCCAGTCGGCGACAACCGCGTCCATCCCCTCACCGTCCACGGCGGCACCCACGGCGCTGCCCGCTCCGACGCCGCCTCCAACGCCGGCCGCCTCGGCTGCACAGCTCCAGGCGGTGGGAACCGCGGTCTATCCCGACTGCCACGACACCTGTGCCGGCCAGGACAATCATTTCGCCAGCTGTGACTTCGGCAACTCAGGGGCGTCGCGTTGGGCGAACTGTCCACTCACGCCCCGCCTGATCACCCAGCTCAACGCCGACGTGCAGGGGGTGCCGAGTGCTGCCGAGCCCTTGGGCGGCGGACAGGACCCGTATTGGGCGACCGAGTCGATCACCGCCGACCCCGGGCCGGCCGGCGGCCTCGTCCACGCCGCGCTTGGATACGGTGGCAACCCATCGACACGCACCGACCTTGTGGTGGTGGTCGTCAACGGCCGGCTGCTCGTCGACGACGTGTACTGCACGGGCAGCAATCCCTCGACGAGCGATGCCTACGCACCCGGCTGGCTGAATCGTTCCAACTGTCACTCCTAGTACGCCGCGTCTGAAATTGGCATCGAGCCGGCCTTTCCTTGTGCGCGGCTCTGCCGCCGCTGGCGCAGTCACATGAGGCGCCACGACACCCTTCCCACAGGACGGACGACACACCAGGCGCTGTTGAACCAGCTCGACGCGATGGCCGTCCGGGCTCAGCCGGTGCCGCCCAGGAAGCGCGGCAGCGGAAGGCTGACGGTCACCCGGCGGCGCATCGCCTCGCCCACGCCGATGACCGCGACGCACCAGGTCACCCCGATGATCGCCAGCGTCGTGTAGGCAAGCACCGCAGGCAGTGCGCTGCCCCCATGGGTCTCACGGGTCAGGTATGCCGTGGATGGTGCGAACTGGGCAGTTCGTGCCGAGCCTGTCGACATCTGGATGGCGGCGAGCCCGTACGTGGGATCTGCGGGGAGGGAGACCGGCGCTGCTGCCACCGTGTCACCCTTCTCCAGTAACACGATGGTCTTCCAGGAGCCGCCTGTGGGGATGGAGCCGTCGATGATGTAGTGGCCGGCACCGGTGCTGTGCAGGGGGCTGACGATCAGGCTGCCACCCTGCCAGGTGAAGACCCTGAAGACATCGGCATCGTCGGCGGCCGACGCCGGGGAGACCGTCACCGACAGGGTCATGTCCTGCTCAAACGTGGCCAGTCCCTCACGCATGATCGTGGGAACCGTGGGACCGGCGGCCGCTGCGGCTATCGAGGCGCTGGCGTCGAGCCCGTGACGAGGAAACGGCACGGCAAGCATGGCCACCATCACCGCAAATGCCCCCGCCACCGCCGAGAAGTGCACCACCTGTGGAGCGTGGGTCACGGCGCGCCCCAGAGCCGACCCCAGGAAGGCAGCGGCAATCGCGATGCCGACCACCACCCACCACGATGCCAGCAGGCGCGGTTGCCACGGTTGCGGGCTCCACAGCTGCGTCCACCCCCACTCGACAGCCATGCCGACGGTGGCCAGCAGAAGTGCGGTGATCAGCACGCGCAGCGCCGGCACCATCCGCGGGGTGGCCAGGAACACGGCTTCGACGATCAGTGCGCCACCGACGTACAGCGGGAAGCGTTCCAGGGAGAGGCCGAAGACCGGCCCCACCAACAGCGCGATCGCCCCGCGCAGCACCAGGAAGGCGGCCACGGCGCGCAACGCGCCACCCCTGCCCAGCGCCTCCCGCGCCGCCACCAGCCCCACACCCATGGCCAGCGCGATCAGCACCGGGTGGTAGAGGGCCTGCCACTGCGGGATGCCGAGATCGAGCTCGAGCTGGAAGGTCGACAGGCCGATCACCGTCGCTACGGCCAGGGCTTCGGACAGGATCCGTCCCCGGTGCTGTCCCGGTGGCGGCGCGCCCGATTCAGCGAGCATCAGCCACGCGGCGATGGGAGTCAGCGCGGCGCCTCCGATCATCAGCAGGTGGGTGGGGCTCCACATGGTGACGTCGATCCCGTACATCGAATGCCAGTAGTCGTCGAGTGGAAAACCGACAACGGCCCCCAGGCCCATGAGACCCATCGGCAACGACCGACCAGGGCACCCGAAGCCGGCCTGCCGCCAGCCCCACTGGGACGCGGTCGGCGCTCGCCAGCGCGATCGACGCCAGGGAGGCGATGCCGATGCCGGCGAGGCCGACGAGGATCATCACGTGGGGCGGGGTGAAGAGGTCCCGGTCGCGGCCCAGGTCGGCATGCCAGGCAACGTCCCAGGTGAAACCCACCACGGCGATCACCAGCGACCACAGGGTGATGCCAATCCCGGCTGCGCACCACGATGGCAGGCCGGTCAGGCGTCCGAGGGTGTCGAAGGGGCGGCGGCTGACGTGCCTGTCGCGCGGGCCGGCGAGGCTCAGCGCGGCCAGGCCGCCAACCAACGCAAGGAGGCCAAGGCCCAGCGGGATCCACCAGACCGGGCCGGTCTGGGACAGGCTGTCGATGACCACTGCCAGCACGGAAGCTCCTCCTTCCTCCTACGGGATCCTAACCTACCGACAGTACCCTACTCTAAGTAACCCCACCCTGTAGAGTCAAGCGATGGTCGAGCTGGCGGTGCGGCGGAGGCTTCCCAAGGCTGAGCGCGAGCAGCAGCTGGTGGAGGTGGCCCAGGCCGTCTTCGCCGAGCTCGGATTTCGTGCCGCGTCCATGGACGACATCGCCCAGCGGGCCGGGGTCACCAAGCCAATCCTCTATGACCACTTCGGGTCCAAGGACGGCCTGATCGCGGCCTGCATCCGTCGGGCCGGGGCCCAGCTGGGCGCGGAGATAGCAGCCGCCGTCGACCGGGCGCCCGGGCCCGCCGACGTCCTCGCCGCCGGCTTCGGAGGCTTCTTCACGTTCATCGAGTCCCACGGTCAGGGCTGGTTCATGCTCATCGGCGACAGCGCGCTGATCGGCGAGGCGGCGGAGGCGCTGGAGGGAATCCGCCGCCAGCAGGCCGCCTATGTTGCCGAGCGACTGGCCGCGGAGTTCCCCGCCCTCGACACCGATGAGCTCGAGGCGTTCTCGGAGGCAATCATCGGGGCCTGTGAGCGGCTGGCCCTGTGGCGTCGCAATCGCCCTGGGGTCAGCGTCGCCGCGGCCACCGCCAACATGATGTCTCTGGTGTGGGGCGGCTTGGCCTCGCTGAAGGAGACGCCGTCGTGAGCTTCACCCTGACCCCTGACCAGGAGCTGCTGCGCAGCACCGTCGCCCAGTTCGTCGATCGCGAGGTGATACCCCACCGGGCGGAATGGGACCGCGCTGAGCAGGTGGATCGGTCGATCGTCGGCAAGCTCGCCGCCCTCGGCTTGCTCGGGGTCACCATCCCCGAGGAGTACGGGGGCACTCCGGCCGACCACCGCGCCTACTGCGTGGTCATGGAGGAGCTGGGTCGCGGTGACTCCTCGGTGCGCGGGATCGTCAGCGTCAGCCTCGGCCTGTTCGGCAAGACGATCCACGCCGAGGGAACCGCGGAACAGAAGGCGCGCTGGCTGCCCCGAATCTGCGCCGGCCAGAGCATCGGCTGCTATGCGCTCACCGAGCCCGATGTCGGCAGCGATGCGGGACATCTGGCCATGCGTGCTGAGCGCGACGGCGGCGACTGGCTGCTCACCGGGGAGAAGGTGTTCATCACCAACGGCACGTGGGCCGACCTGGCCCTGGTCTTCGCGCGCACCGGTGGCGACGGACCTCGCGGGATCACCGCCTTCGTGGTCTCCACCGACGCCACCGGGTTCAGCAGCACAGAGATCACGGGCAAGCTCGGCCTGCGCGGCCAGGCGACCGCCAGCCTGCGTCTGGACGGCGTGCGCGTCCCCGACGCCAACCGTCTGGGCGACGAGGGCCGCGGCTTCAAGATCGCCATGGGCGCCCTCAACCGCGGCCGTATGAGCCTGGCAGCAGGCTGCGTGGGGGTGTGCCGAGGCTGCCTGGAGTCAGCTGTGTCGTATGCAACCGAGCGCATCCAGTTCGGCAAGCCGCTGGCCGGTCATCAGCTGGTGCAGGAGATGATCGCGGACATCGCCGTCGAGACTGATGCCGCACGAGCGCTCACGTGGGTGGTCGCCGACCTCGCCGACGCCGGCGAGCGGTTCGAGCTCGCGGCCAGCAAGGCGAAATACTTTGCCAGCGAGGCCGCGGTGCGCTGCGCCAACCGGGCGCTGCAGGTCTTCGGTGGCTACGGGTACATCGACGAGTACCCAGTCGGGAAATACCTCCGCGACGCGCGGGTCACCACCCTGTACGAGGGCACCAGCCAGGTGCAGAAGCTGATCATCGGCCAGGCCCTCACCGGGATCAGCGCCTTCTCCTGAGCCTGGTTGCAGCGAACCTCGCGGTCAGCTGAGGAATCGCGTCACCAGCTCGGCGACGCAGCAGGGCTTGGGTCGGTCAGCGATCTCGACCTCGACATGGGTGATCACCTGGAGACCTCCGGGCACCTCATCCGCGCTGTCCAGGCGCCCCCGCGCGCGGACCCTGCTGCCGCTGCGCAGGGGTTCCGGGAAGCGCACCCGGTTGGTTCCGTAGTTGATGGCCATGCGCACACCATGGACCTCATAGATCTCGTGCGTCAGCCGGGGCGTGAGTGCGAGCGTCAGGAACCCGTGTGCGATGGTGGTTCCGAACGGGCCCTCAGCGGCGCGGGCAGCATCGGTGTGGATCCACTGGTGGTCACCGGTGGAATGCGCGAAGGCATCGATCTGTGCCTGATCGATGATGTGCCAGTCGCTGACGCCAAGATCCTCGCCAACCGCGGAGCGAAGCTCATCGAGCGAGTCGAAGGATCGCACCTCAGCGCGCTCCGCCATTGACATACAGCGTCTGCCCGCTGACGTACGACGCATCATCGCTGGCCAGGAACGCGATCACCGAGGCAACCTCGTCGGGCTGGCCGACGCGCCTCAGCGGAGTGCGCTCCGCGACCTGTTCCTGGTGCTCCTCTGGGGAAACCCCGACGCGATCGGCGGTGGCCGCGGTCATCGGTGTGGCGATGTACCCCGGGGCCACCGCGTTGACAGTTATGTTGAATTGGCCAAGCTCCATCGCCAGAGTCGCGGTCAGCCCTTGGACGCCGGCTTTGGCGGCGGCGTAGTTCGCCTGACCACGGTTGCCCAATGCAGAACGGCTGCTCAGGTTGACGATCCGGCCGTATCGCCGCGCCACCATGTGTTGCTGGGCGGCCCGGCACATCAGGAAGACGCTGGTGAGGTTGACGTCGAGCACTGTCGTCCAATCGTCATCGGACAGCTTGAACAGGAGATTGTCCCGGGTGATGCCGGCATTGTTGACGAGGACGTCCAGCCGACCGGACTCGGCGAGCACCGCCGCCACCGCGGCATCGACGCTGGTGCGAGACGATACGTCGCATTGCACAGCCAGGGCGCGACCGCCACCTGCAGTGATGGCATCGGCGGTGAGGGCGCCGGTCTTCGCGTTCTTCTCGAAGAGAAAGACCGTCGCCCCTTCGGCGGCGAGGCGGCGAGACGTGGCGGCACCAATTCCCTGACCAGCGCCGGTGACGATCGCCACCCGGTCATGGAAGCGGTGAGGTGATGACGGCGAGTGTTCAATCAGAGCCGGTTCCCTCGAAGACGATGAGACTGCGCGCACCCTGCCCGGCGCTCATGGTGGCAAATGCATCCTCGACGCCGGCCAGGCTTATGCGGCTGGTGACAAGTGCTGCGAGGTCGAGGCGTCCCGAGCGGACGTGCTCCAGAAGCACAGGGACGTCGGCCACCGGGTCGCAGTTGCCGTACATCGAGCCTCGCAAGGTGCGCGCGAAGTGGGCGATCTCAAGCGCGTTGAAGGTGAGCGTGTCGGTCTTGGCACCGAGGCCGACGATGGTTGCGTGTCCGCCCCGCCGGGTCAGGCCCCACGCGGTTCGGATGGTCTCGGCCCGGCCCACGCACTCGATGGCGTGGTCGGCGCCACGGCCGCCGGTGAGGGCGCGCACCTGTTTGCCCAGGTCTGGCCCCGGTTCCAGGCTGTGAGTGGCGCCCAGAGAGCGTGCCAGGCCGGCCTTTTCCGGCGCGCTGTCCACAGCGACGATGGGGTCGGCGCCCGCGATGCGCGCGCCCTGCACTGCGCACAGACCGACACCTCCCAGACCGATGACCACGACAGACTCTCCTGCTCTGACGGCCGCAGCGTGGACCACGGCCCCAACCCCGGTGAGCACGGCACAGCCCAGCAGCGCGGCCTCCTCGAGGTCGACGTCGTCGGGGATGCGGATGCAGGCTCGTTCGGCGACCACCGTCTGGCTCGCGAATGCCGCCACTCCGAGGCCAGGAAACACAGCCGTGCCATCGTCGAGATGCGCATAGGCGGTGGCCCCACCGTCGGCTCCGTGGGCACAGAGGAAGGGCTCTCCGTTGAGGCACCACCAGCACGAGTGGCAGGCCGGCGACCAGTTGAGCACCACCACGTCACCCACGTGCAGCGCGGTGACCCCGGGGCCGGTCTCGCGAACCCGGCCGCAGCCTTCGTGACCGAGAACCGCCGGAGTCTTCTGGGCCAGGGTCCCTCGCGCCAGGGAGAGATCCGAATGGCAGACGCCGGTGGCGATCAGCCCGACCCTGACCTGCCCAGGTCCCGGATCGGCGAGCGTGATGCTCTCGATGCGCACTGGCGACCCCGGCTCCCGCAGGACCGCGGCGGCGACCTGGGTGGTCATGGAAGCTGCAGAGACTTGACCAGGAGGAACTCCTCAAGCCCGTGGCGGCCCAGCTCGCGGCCGTTGCCCGATTGCTTGTAGCCGCCAAAGGGTGCGCTCGGGTTGAACCGCGCACCATTGATGTCGACCTGTCCGGTGCGCAGGCGACGTGCGACGCCGATGGCGCGCTCGCGATCCGCCGACCAGACAGCGCCGGCGAGTCCGTACCTGCTGTTGTTGGCGATGCGGACCGCCTCGTCCTCATCCTGGTAGCGGATGATCGAGAGGACGGGTCCGAAGATCTCCTCCTGGGCGATGGTCGCGTCGGGATCCACGTCCACGAAGACAGTGGGTGCAACGTAGTAGCCGCGGTCGGGGAGGCCGTCCGCATGCGGCCCTCCTGACACGATCCGTGCACCCTCGTCGACGCCGCGCCCGAGATAGGTCTCCACTCGCTCACGCTGAGCCCGGCTGGCGAGCGGACCGAGACGGGTGCGCGGGTCGCTGGGGTCACCGACGGTGTACCCCGCAGCAGTGGCGGTCACGGTGTCGACGATCTCGTCGTGGCGGGAAGCCGGCACCAGCATGCGCGTCCACGCGGTGCAGGTCTGTCCGGAGTTCATGAAGCAGTTGGCAAGGCCCACCTTGACGGCACCGTCCAGGTCGGCATCGTCGAGGATGACGTTGGCGGACTTCCCGCCCAACTCGAGGGCGACGCGCTTGACGGTGTCCGACGCCAGCGTGCTGACCCTCCGCCCGGCCCGGGTCGAGCCGGTGAATGACACCATGTCGACGTCGGGATGGACAGCGAGCGCCTCGCCGACGACCTCTCCCGACCCGGACACGAGGTTGTACACCCCCGCCGGCAGGCCAATGCCCTCGATGACCTCGGCGAGGATGCAGGCGCTCAGCGGCGCGATCTCGCTCGGCTTGTGGACGACAGTGCAGCCCGCCAGCAGGGCGGGCGCGATCTTGGCGATGCTCTGGTGCAGCGGGTAGTTCCACGGTGTGATCGCCGCCACCACCCCCACCGGCTCATGGAGCACCAGGGAGTTGCCCACCGACTCCGTCTGGTCAATCGAGCCTGCCAGATCGACGAAGGAGGACAGCACCTGCAGTGGCAGGCCGCTCTGCACGGTCATCGCCAGCTTGGTGGGCGCCCCCATCTCCGCGGTGATGGTGCGCGCCACCTCCTCCTGCCGGGACGCGAGGCCGTGCCGGAGCGCGGCCACGAACCGGGCTCGCTCGGCGACCGGCGTCGCGGCCCAGCCGGGAAAGGCGCGCCGGGCGGCATCGACGGCGCGGTCCACATCGTCGGCGCTGCCATGGGGCACCCGTGCGATCACCTCTTCGGTCGCAGGGTTCTCCACGGGAATGAAGCGATCGTCAGCGGAGGTGAGCCACCTGCCGTCCACGAAGAGTCTGTCTGAGCGCGGCACCGAGATCCTCCATGTTGTCGCGGAGGGACAGTACCGGACGCTGCCCGAGGAGCGCGGATCGCCGCAGCCGATGGCCATACTCCCTGGGTGACGGCAACGCTTGGTACCGCCGAGCGCCAGCGCGTCCGCGATCGGCCGGTCCTGCTGGCCGCGCTGGGAGCCGGGTGCATCTCCTGCTCGGGGATCCTGGTCGTGCTCGCTGCCGCCGGTGCCGCGACCACCGCGTTCTACCGGTGCGCATTCGCTCTGCCTGGCCTGGTGGCGCTCGCCATCCTGGAGCAGCGACGGCACGGCAGCCGGACCTCATCGGCACGCGCGGCGAGCTGGTTCGCAGGGTTGTTCTTCGCCGTCGACCTGGTGCTGTGGACGCACGCGATCGTGGAGGTGGGTGCCGGGGTCGCCACCGTGCTCGGCAACCTGCAGGTGGTGTTCGTGGCACTGGCGGCATGGATGCTGCTCAAGGAGCGCCCCACAGCTCAGTTCCTGCTCGCGTTGCCGGTCGTCCTCGGCGGGGTGGTGCTGGTGTCAGGGCTGGTCGGCCATCGGGGCGTTGGCCGTGACCCGCTCGCGGGCATCCTCTATGGAGCCGCGACATCCCTCGCGTACGCCGCGTTCCTGCTCATCCTGCGACGCTCGACGCGCACCGCCCACGTGGCGGGTCCGCTTGCCGACGCCACCGCGGGCGCTGCGGTCGGCTCTCTGCTGCTCGGGGCGATGTTCGGAGGCCTCGACCTGGCGCCCGCCTGGCCGGCGCTGGGCTGGCTTCTGCTGCTTGCCGTCACCAGTCAGACGCTCGGCTGGTTGCTGATCACCTCGTCGCTGCCTCGACTGCCGTCAGCTGTCTCCTCTCTGCTGCTGCTGTTGCAGCCTGTCGCCGCCCTGGCCCTCGCCTTCCTGGTGCTGGGGGAGCGACCGTCCTGGCTCCAGCTGCTCGGAGCCTTGCTTATCTGTGCTGGGGTGATGACCGTGGCGCGCAGCGCAGCGGCGTCAGCACCGGTCGGGGAACCCGCAGGGACGTGACCCTGCCAGGACGCGAGGGCGCGAGCGTGGCCAGGGATCACACTACGTGCGGTGGGCATTCAGCCGATCGTGGTCCTCGCGGGTGGTGTTGGCGCTGCTCGATTCCTGCAGGGTGTGACCGCTGCGATGCCCGTGAGAGACCTGACTGTCATCGGCAACGTCGGAGACGACACCGACGTGGCCGGGCTCCATGTCTCTCCGGACCTCGACACGGTGCTGTACACGCTCACCGGGGAGATCGACAGCGAGCGCGGTTGGGGACTTCGCGACGACAGCTCAGTGGCGCTGGAACGGGCGCGATCCCTCGGCGCAGACGCCTGGTTCTGGCTGGGCGACCGTGACATCGGCCTGCACATGGCGCGCACCCAATGGATGGGAGCTGGGATCCCGCTGAGCACGGTCACCCAGCGACTCACCGCGGCGTTGGGCTTCCCCGACCGGCTGCTGCCCTGCACCGACGACAGGCTTCGGACCCTGATCGACACGCCCAGCGGGGAGATCGACTTTCAGACCTACTACGTCCGCCATCAGCACCGTGACCGCGTCATCGGGCTTCGCTTCGATGGCGCCGAGCAGTCGATCCCCGCCCCGGGCGTCATCGACGCCGTCGCTCGGGCGGCGGCGATCCTGATTGCGCCGTCGAATCCCTTGATATCCATCGGGCCGATCCTGGCGGTGCCTGGGGTTCGCGAGGCGCTTCGAGATCGCTCAGCGCCGTGCGTGGCGGTCAGTCCCATCGTCGGTGGAGCGGCAGTGCGCGGACCGGCCGCAGAGATGATGCGCAGCCTCGGCCACGAGGCATCACCCATCGGACTCGCCGAGCTCTACGCGGAGCTCATCGACGTCATGGTCATCGACCATGCCGACGCCTCCACCGCCCTCGATCTCGAGCGGCGCGGACTCTCCGCGGTCGTCACCGACACCATCATGCGCGACCACGAGGCGCGACAGCATCTCGCCACTGTCGCTCTGGGGGCCGCCGGCATCCTGGTCCAGGGGTGAGCATCGAGATCCTCCCGGTCGAGGTCGATCTCGAGATCACTCCCGACTCGGACCTTGCCGGGCTGGTGCTCGATGCCGCTCCGCCGCTGCGTGACGACGACATCGTCGCGGTCACGCACAAGGCGGTGAGCAAGCACGAGGGACGGGTGGTCGAGCTCGGCAGTGTCACGCCGTCGCCGGATGCGATCGAGATCGCCTCCGACCACTCGGATCCGCGCCTTGTCGAGGTCATCCTCGCCGAGAGCCGGCGCATCCTCCGACAGCGGGGACCGCTGCTGGTGGTCGAGACCCACCACGGCATCGTCTGTGCCAACGCGGGGGTGGATCGTTCCAACGCGCCCCGCCCCGACACCGTCGTCCTGCTCCCCCACGACCCCGACGAGTCGGCGCTGCGGCTTCGGTCTGCGCTCGAGGACCGCAGTGGCGCGCGAATCGGCGTCATCGTCGCGGACACCATGGGACGGGCCTGGCGCGAGGGCATTGTCGGAACCGCCATCGGGGTCAGCGGCCTGGCACCGCTCCATCAGCTGGTGGGACAGGTCGACCCCAACGGCTACGAGCTCACCAGCACCGTCATCGCGGTTGCCGACGAGCTCGCCGCCGCCGCAGACCTGGCCTTCGGAAAGCTCGAGCGCGTCCCCTTCGTGCTCATCCGCGGATACCGTGCCGGTGGCGACGGCACCGCGCGTGAGCTCATCCGCGAGCCGGCGCGGGACCTCTTCCGATGAGCTGAGCCGGGATCACATCTGCGTCCCGGGCATCCTCGATGGTGTCGACGTCCAACGCGAGGCCGCGCAGATCGATCACGCGGCAGGGCAGGCCCAGCTGCCTCGCTGAATCTCTGTGAACCTCGCTGCTGCGCGGGTGACCGAACAGCGGATGAAAGGCGTCGGATGGGGTGACCACCAGAGCGTTGGTTCCCCCGTCCCGCGCCCGAGCGATGCACACGCCCACCGGCGGCGCGGCGGCAGCGAACTCGGCCAGCTCGGCGGCGGTGAGCAACGGCAGGTCACCGGCGAGGTACATCACCGTCCGCGGCGGCGGAACCACCTGCCCGAGCGCATGCACCAGCCCCTGATTCCATGGCAGGTCGCCGTCCGAGAGGACCGCCAGCTGCAATTCGTCAGCGAGGGCCGCGCCGGTTGGCTCCGAGGTGGCCAGCGCGATCGGCCCGAGGTCGGCCTGATGCGCGGAGCTCGCCACCGCTCGCAGCATGGTGAGCATCAGCTGGCGCCGTTGATCGGGGGCGAGATGCGCTGCCAGGCGTCGCTTGGCGACGTCCAGACGCTTGAGCCCGATGATGATCTGCATGGTCACCTGCGCGATGGTAGGAGGCCGCTGTTCGGCTAGTCTTCGGCGGTGGGGGAGACGGTGGTCGACGAGCCGGACGGGGAGCCGTCCCTCACCATCGCGGTGCTCGGCGGCACCGGGAAGCTCGGCTCCGCGCTGGCAGAGCGCCTGGTGCGCGCCGGCCACACTGTCGTGATCGGGTCGCGCGATGCCGCACGTGCTCGACACGGCGCCGCAGTGATCGGGGAGCGCGTCGGCCGCGATGCTGGTGAGCGGATTGGTGGCGCCGACAACGCCGTTGCCGCGGCCGGGGCCGAGGTGATCGTGCTCACGGTTCCGTTCGAGGCGCAGGAGGCCACGCTGCGCGGAATTGCCGACGTGGTCGACACACGGGTGGTGATCAGCACAGCGGTGCCGGTGCGATTCGAGCAGGAGTCGGGCCCTGTGCATGTCGATGTGGCAGAGGGCTCGGCAAGTCTGCAGGTCGCCAAACTGTTGCCGGGCGCTCGCGTGGTGAGCGCGCTGCAGACAGTGAGCAGCGCCACGCTCGCCAGGACCGAGCGCGCGGTGGACGCCGACATCATCGTCACCGGTGACGATCCAGCCGCCAAGCTGGTTGCCGCCCGGCTGCTGGCCGCGCTCCCCGGCATTCGCGTGATCGATGGTGGTCCGCTGCGCAACGCACGGTACGTCGAGCAGCTGACCGTGTTGCTGCTCTCCATCAACATGGGCGCTCGACGCAGCACCGGCATTCGCATCACCAACCTGCCGGACGACCGCACTCTGATGGTGGTTCCGTCATCGTGAGCACCGGCTCATGAAGCTCGGGGTCATGCTGGGGTACTGGGGCAGCAGGCCTGATCCGGAGACGGCACGCACTCGCGAGTACGTCGGCATCGTCCGCCGCATCCTCGCCCGCGGGCACCCGGTTGAGAACGAGGGGCGCACGACCCATTGCCGTTTCCGAGCGGTACAGGGCTCGGCAAGCCGCTGCGCTCGACGGCTCTCCGTTGTGCAAGGACCCCATCATTCTTGGCGCGGAGGGGCCGACGAACAGTGCGCTCGCGGCGGAGGTCGCCGTTGGGTGGCTGGCGAAATGTTGACGCTCATGGTGGGACTACCACTACCCGAACCGATTGCTGCCGGCGTGTGAGCCTCAGTAAAGCGAGGCGGAAATTTCTTCCGCACCTCCTTCACTGGCCACGCGCGGGCTACGATGCCGCTTGATGGCACTCAAGGATGAGTAGCGCTGGCTCTGGAAGTACGGCCTTCCGGCCGCACCGATCGTCGCGCTGCTTGTGTACGGTCTTCTGAGACAGCTCTACGCGAAGTTCTACGGCTCGCTGGGAGCGTCGCCTGAAGAAGTCGGCCTTGGGTATCAGCAGGTACTGGCCCTCTCGGGGGTTGCCCTGCTTGCTTTCGCTCTCATCGCCGGAGCGGTCTTCCTTCTTCGCTTTCCGCTGCGGCACGTCAAGGTCATCAAGAAGCGGCCGCGCCCCTGGGTGGCAATCGGTCGGGCCTCCTTGTCTGCGCTGTTTGTGGTCGGTGGCACCTGGTGGCTCGACGTTCAAGCGGGTGACAGCGCAACAAGGGCATACCACGGCCACGCCGTCACCTCGGTCAATATCGCAGGTCTCCAGGTGTTGGGGCTACGGGCCGAACCGGCGACGATCCAGTGGTACCAGAAGCCTCCCCTGGGAGAAGACACCATCAGCGGCCGCTGCCTGATGTACCTCGGAGTAGCCGATGGCGTCGACGTGTTCTTCGACCCGGGACCCGGCAAGCTGCGCACGATCAGGTTGCAAGCCTCGGAGATCGTCGTGACCACGTTTCGCGGTGTTGCCAATCAAGGCCCGGGGGAAGGGACGGCTTGTCTCCAGGGTACGCCCGTAGGCGGGAACGGGCCGCCGTGACGGCCGCGCTGAGCCGCCTATGAGTGCATGCCGACGGTGGCTACCTTCTCGTGCAACTGGCCGGCGAGAGGGTCAAGCAGTAGGTCTGGGTTTACGGTGTCGCCGGCGAGGTCAACCGGTGGCAGATCCGCGCCAGCGCATCGGCGTTGTCATCGATCAACTTCTGCCCCTGCCGCTGCAAGTCGCCCAGGTTCCCGGGGCGGACGTCGTCCATGGTGTCGGAGGCGATGGTCAGCTCCGTCTGGAGACGGAAGTAGTCGTCCTTACCCATGATCTGCGCGAGCTGATAGTCCGTGGTGGAGCTGATGCCGTCGAACACCACATCCAGTATCGGCTGCGCCCACTGCAGCTTGCCGTAGTCCTTGATCGCGTCGTACAGCAATGGCCGGTTCTGCGAGCCGGTGCCAAGGGATACGAGGAACATGTCGTCCGGCCGCACCTGGCCAGGCCCTGACGAGCCGTCGACGTATGCACACATGGCCGGGTTGTTGGCAAAGACGCCGCCGTCAACCAGTGCCTCGTACTCGCCTGACGACGCGCCCTGGAGCTTGAACGGTTCGAAGTACGTGGGCGCGGCTGAGGTTGCGCGCGCGACCATCCACAGTGGGGGGTTCCTGGTGGGGTCTTGCTTGGCATCCTGCGAACGGAAGAACTTCGGCTTGCGCCGTTCGACGTCGTAGGCGGTGACGAAAATCTCGGTTACCGTCTCGCTGAGCAGGGACTCGCCCACGTATTTGTGCAGCACGGTCTCGAGGCCCGTGACAGGGTACTTCTCATCGACGAGGGCCTCGATGTTCTGGAGGGCGTGATGAGGGAAGATCCGCGAACCCTCGTTGACATACATGTCGACCAATGCCGACGCTGAGAAGCGTGGCTTGCCCTGCCCGTCGGGTGCGGTCAGCCCGCATGCGAGGATGCCGCCTGTCGAGGTCCCCGCGATGACGTCGAACAGCTCGGCGATGGGTCTCCCCGTCGTCTGCTCGATCGCGGCGAGGACGGTCCCGGGGATGACGCCGCGGATGCCGCCGCCATCGATGGACAAAATTCGCGTCATGGTCGTCCGGCCTCTCTGGGACACCCGTCGAACGCCGCAAGGGTAGTCGACACAGCGCGCGCCGGCGAGCATACTCTGCGTGCCGTCGGCGACGTAGCATAGGGGGGCGGAGATGGCCACGATGACCCCGTCGGCGGCGCCGCTGACACCGGCACCAGCGCTGGCGCAGCCGACCGATCCCTTGCAGGCGGGGCTCCTGTCGATCAGCACTTCGCTTCAGCGGCCAAGTCCCAAGCAGAGCTTGACGACTTGTTCCGAACGAGCCCTACTGGCGACATCCCCGTGGGCGAGGCCGATGGCACGGTGCTAATCGCGCCCGGGACGGACATTTCCCCCCTAGCTGCCAAGTTCGTCCACATCTTCGCCTGGAGGGGCAAGGTGTTCGACCCGGAGACGGGACGCTCAAGAACATCATCCTGCCCATCGGCGAGCAGGCGGTGATCGCCAAGGTGTACAAGCAGGGGAGTTGGTTCGACGGCAAGGAGTGCATCGTTCTCGATTACTCGTACACCTCCCTGATCGCTCATTGGGTCCGTGACGAGATTCGTTTGGTCGCTCCTGGCACCTACCTGGGGATCGTCTTCTGGGAGAGGGACAAGCTCATCAACTTCACGCTCACCTTCCCCACGCCGTCATGAAGCCAACCACGCTCCAGCGAGCAGTGATCGCTGTCAGCTCTGCTCTCGACCGACGGTACGGGTGGGACAAGCTCCCCAAGTGGCTGGGGCTTCTGGTCCTGGCCGGCATCCGCGACCGGCTGCGCGCGGAGAACCTCTACGACACCGGACGCGACCCGTCCCCACCCGCACCGCTGGCCTCGCCGAACGATCCCACGCGCTTCGAGCGGCGCACCATCGACGGCATGTACGACGACAAGAGCGACCCCCGGATGGGCAGCCTCGGCAGTCGTTTCGGTCGCAACATCCCCCTGGAGCGCGGATATCCTGAGGCACCAGAGCAGCTGCTCTCCCCAAACGTCCGCACGGTGAGTCGCAGGCTCCTGACCCGCGACACGTTTCAGCCGGCGTCGACGCTCAACCTCCTCGCGGGCGCCTGGATCCAGTTCGAGGTCCACGACTGGTTCAGCCATGGCAAGAACGTCGCCGAGGACCCGTGGACCATCCCGTTGGCCGACGACGATCCCTGGCCGCAGCACCCCATGCAGATCCAGCGCACGCGCCCCGATCCGACTTCGGACGCCGGGAGGCCGCCATCCTTCGTCACTGCCGACACCCATTGGTGGGACGCGTCCCAGATCTACGGCGACGATCCCGCATTTGCAGCGGCCATCCGCTCCGGCGAGAAGGGCAAGCTGCGCCTCGACGAGCACGGCTTTCTCCCGGCGGCGATGGACGAGCATCTTGACCTCACCGGAGTGGCCGGCAACTTCTGGGTTGGCTTGGCGTTGCTTCACTCGCTGTTCATGCGCGAGCACAATTCCATCTGCGATCGCCTTGTCGCAGAGTCGCCGTCGATGAGCGACGATCAGGTGTACGAGAAGGCACGTCTCATCAACGCCGCGCTCATCGCCAAGATTCACACCGTCGACTGGACTCCGGCGATCATCGCCCACCCAACCACAGTCGACGCGCTCCGCTCGAACTGGTGGGGCATCCTCGGTGAGCGGTTCGACGCCCGCTGGGGGCGGCTCACGAAATGGGACCTGCTGCGCGGCATTCCCGGCACTGCCACGAACCACCACGGCGTCCCGTATTCGCTGACCGAGGAGTTCGTCGCCGTCTACCGGATGCATCCGCTGATCCCTGACGACTTCACCTTCCGATCGCTGCAGGACGACGCTGTGCTCCAACAGCTCACGCTGGAAGACGTGGGCGCCCTCAAGGTGCGCGGACTGCTCGGTGAGTACGCCATGTCTGACCTGTTCTATTCGTTCGGACGCATGAATCCTGGAGCGATCACGCTGCACAACTATCCGCGGATGTTGCAACACTTCAACCGGCCCGATGGCACGCTCGTCGATCTCGCTGCCACCGACATCCTGCGGTCGCGCGAGCGCGGTGTACCCCGTTACAACGAGTTTCGGCGCCTGTTCCACCTCAAGCCCGCACGCACCTTCGAGCAGCTCACCGACAACCCACAGTGGGCAAAGGAACTGCGGGAGGTGTACGAAGGCGACATCGAGAAGGTGGATCTGACGATCGGGATGTACGCAGAGCCGCTCCCGAAAGGCTTCGGGTTCAGCGACACCGCCTTCCGGGTGTTCATCCTGATGGCGTCGCGGCGGCTGAAGAGCGACCGCTTCTTCACCGTGGACTACCGCCCGGAGGTGTACACACAGTCGGGCATCGACTGGGTGGAGCGGAACTCGATGCGCACGGTGCTGCTGCGTCACTTCCCGGAGCTCGCGCCGGCGCTGACGGACGTCGCCAACCCCTTCGCACCGTGGGTACAGACCAGCGGAACGATGCCGGTGGCGAGCGTTGTGGGTCACGCAGCGTCGAGCGTGGCACGGTGAGCCGGGGCGTGCGATCCTGTCGCGATCTCTCTCGGGTGGTGCTCGGCGTGCTCCGAGTCGCCAACGGCGCCTCGGCGCTGGTGGCGCCGAAGATGCTGCTGCGCAGGCTCGGCGTCGATTCAAAAGCCAATCCTGCAGCTGTGTACGGGCTGCGCATGTTCGGGGTGCGCACGGTGCTGATCGGCCTGGACATGCTCAGCTCTGACGATGAGATCCGCGCGCGAGCGGTCCGGATGGCACCGCTGATCCATGGCAGCGACACGGTGTCTGCGCTGGTGACCGGCGTGCAGCGCGACCTTCCCCGTCGGGCGGCGGTGCTGGCCACGGCGATATCGGGCGTCAACGTCATTCTGGCACTGCTTGCGCAACGAGCCGACAAGCCGCCCAGCCGACGGGAACCTGCTTTCGCTGAGGTGTTCGGAAGCCTCCCCGAGAGGGGAGGGGAGATGCTCTCTACGAAGAGAAGCGTGGTCTCAAACCACGAACCGGTCCGTCCCGGGCCTGAGGCAGGGTGAGGTTGGTGCTCATCTCTCTATGTAGGCGGGATGCCGAGCAGCATGGACTGCCGCCTCGATGAGCGCCCAGCGCAGGTACTGGGTCCGTTCTTCGCCAACGGCCCGCGGTGATCTTTGCCGCCCGGACTGGTACATGCGTGGGCACAACCCGGTGTACCACAGAGTTTCGCGAGGAGCTGACCGAGTGGCGGCGCTCGCCCGTGACCACACTCCTGGTGCGGGCGGAGCGGTCGAGCGTGCGGGCGCTTCCCGAGCTGCTCGGCTGACCACGAGCACACCTGGCTACCCGGCTCGGCCAGGTCGAGGATGTCACCGACTCGGAGAGAGACGCGGCGTGGAGACGGATCAAGGCTGGTGCCAAGAAGCACGGCGTGGAGATCGAGGCGGCGAGCTGGCGCGACCTAGCCAAGGGGGGCAAGTCCGGCTCGACGTGAGCTGCGGCGATACTGCGCGGTGCACACGAAGGCCAGGAGATTGCTCATGACACCTCAGTTGGACCGAACCGTCGCGCTCGTGACTGGGGCATCGAGTGGGATCGGCGCGGCCACAGCTGTCGCCCTGGCCGCCGAGGGAGCTGCTGTTGCCGTCGTGGCGCGGCGCCGGGACCGGCTGGAGGAGCTGGAAGCGCGGATTGGGAAGGCAGGTGGCCGCACCCTGGTGATCGAGGCCGACGTCACTGACGAGCAACAGGGGCGCGAAGCGGTGGGCCGCACCGTCGCCGAGCTCGGGCGCCTCGACATCCTCGTCAACAATGCGGGTCAGATGCTCCTCGGTCGCATCGAGGGCGCGGACACGTCGATGTGGCGGCGCATGCTCGACCTCAATGTGGCGGCGCTGATGACGCTGACCCACGAGGCTCTACCGCATCTGCTGCACGGCGCCGACACCGATCCCCGTCATGTCTCCGACATCGTCAACATCAGCAGCGTCGCGGGACGGGTGGCGCGGGCGGGGAGCGGCGGGTACAACGCCAGCAAGTGGGCCGTCAACGCCTTCAGTGAGTCGCTCCGCCAGGAGGTGACCAAGCGCCACGTCCGTGTCGCTCTCGTCGAGCCCGGGGCGGTGGACACCGAGCTCGCTTCCCACAACACCGATCCTGAGGTCAAGGCCAATCTCCAGAAGCGATTCGGTGAGACTGAACGGCTCACGGCCGAGGACATCGCCGAGCTGATCACGTTCATGGTCACGCGCCCCCGCCGGATGGCCCTCAACGAGATCCTGGTCCGTCCCACCGAGCAGGTCGACTGAATGGATTCCGGCAGATGAGGGTGGTGGTGAGCGGAGCCGCCGGCTTCATCGGCTCGCACCTGACCGAGGCATTGCTGGCGCGCGGAGACGAGGTGGTGGGTCTCGACAACCTGCTGACCGGACGGATGAAGAACCTCGAGAGCTTCGGCGACAGCTCGGGACTCACGATGCTCACCCATGACGTCATCCATCCGATCCAGATCGAGGGTGCAGTTGACGCCGTGCTCCACTTCGCATCTCCCGCCTCGCCGCCCGACTACTACGCCCACCCGGTTGCCACCCTCGACGTGGGCACCGCGGGAACGCGCACGATGCTCGAGCTCGCCGCGGACAAGCAGGCGCGCTTCATGGTGGCGTCGACATCGGAGGTGTACGGCGACCCGCTCGAGCACCCTCAGACCGAAGCGTATTGGGGCAACGTCAACCCGGTGGGGCCGCGGAGCGTCTATGACGAAGCCAAACGATGTGCCGAGGCGTACACCATGGCGTATCACAGGGCGGGACTCGACACCCGCATCGTGCGCATCTTCAACACCTACGGCGAGAGGATGCGGCCCAACGACGGCCGTGCCATCCCCAACTTCATGAGCCAGGCGCTGGACGGGGGCGAGGTCACCGTGTATGGCGCGGGGAGCCAGACCAGGAGCCTCTGCTACGTCAGCGACCTGATTCGCGGCATCCTGCTGTTGCTCGCCAGTGACGAGCACCTGCCCGTCAACCTCGGTGCTCAGAACGAGATCACCATGCTGCAGCTGGCCGAGACCATCGTGGGCCTGGTGGGAGGGGACGCTCGCATCGGCTACCGCGAGCTGCCAGTGGATGATCCCAAGCAGCGGCTCCCCGACACCACGCGTGCCCGAACCATCCTGGGGTGGACGGCTGAGGTCACCCTCGCCGACGGCTTGCTGCGCACGCTGGACTGGTTTCGTTCAGAGGTCAACGCCGAAGGTCAGGGCCGCTGAAGAGCCGCAGTCGGCGCGCTGCACTAGCGAAACTTCGGTCGTTGCGCCCCGGGCAATGTCGAAGCTTCCCACCAGCGCTACCCGTCCACCGGAATCCGGAGCGTCATCGTGGTCCCGGCCGGTGAGGTGTCGATCATGTATTCGGCATCCATCTCATCGGCGCGCGAGCGAGCATTGTTCAATCCCAGACCGTGACTCGGCATCGATGGGTCGAAGCCAACGCCGTTGTCCTGCACCATGAGCTCGACAGTGTTCCGCGCGGCCGGCCGGAGCGAGAGGACACAGCTCGACGCCCCTGAGTGGCGCTCGACATTGGACATGGCTTCGCGCGCGACGAGCAGCAGGTCGCGGCCCCTGCTGGCGACTGCCGGCAGCGCCGTCGGGTCGATCCTCTCCATGACCTCGATGCCGGATCGCGACCGTAGGTCGGAAGCCAGGCGCTCGAGTTCCTGACGGGCGCCGGCCGGAGTGAGGTCAGTGTCCAACCCCACGATGAACCCCCGCAACTCGGTGATGGCGTCGTCAAGGGCGCGCACAGATTGCTCGAGTCGCTCGGCCACGGCGGGGCTATCGACCTGCGGGAGCACCGCCTGCAGCCCCATGCCGACCGCGAACATCGCCTGGATGGCACCGTCGTGGAGATCTCGCCCGAAGTGCTCGCGCTGCTCGAGCAGATGCAGTCGTTCGAGCGCATCGCGAGCCTGCAGAGCCACGCTGTTGTCACGGACGATCTTGGTGAACCCGCGCAGGCGGTCGCCTCCGTCGAGCGACGCGGTGATGGTCACGCTCGCCTGGAATCGTGAGCCGTCCTTGCGCACTCGCCAGCCGAAGTTCTCGGCCCTGCCGCACGCCACAGCCTCGGCCAGCAATCGAGCCGGCTCCTCCGCGGCGATGTCCTTCGGCGTGTAGAACACGGAGATCGGCTGGCCGATGATCTCGTCACGTTCATAACCCTTGAGGCGCTGGGCGCCGATGTTCCAGGTGCTCACGCGCCCTTCTGTGTCGAGCATGAAGATGGCGAGGCCCGACGCGCTCTCGACCAGGAGCCGAAAGCGCTCCTCCACCTCCCGTCGCGCATCCTCGATGGCGCGCCCGCGGGTGGCATCGTGGACGGTCGCGACAACGTACATCTCGCCGTCCAGGTGAATGGGGCTGAGGGCAATATCTGCGGGAAACGACGATCCGTCCGAGCGCAGGCACGCGATGTCCAGGCCGGTCCCCATCGGCCGCACCACTGGCTCGGCGGTGAAGCTGGTCCGATGACCCCTATGAGAGCCGCGGCGAGCTGCCGGAACGAGGCAGTCCACGGAACTGCCGACCAGATCGGCCTCGGAATGGCTGGTCATCTCCATGAGGCGGGCGTTGACACTCACTATGGTGCCGGCGGCGTCGACCACGACGATGCCGTCGGCAAGGACGTCGGCCAGCTGGACGGCCCGGGCGAGGAATCCTCTGCCAGTGAGGACTGCCATTGTCGAGCACCCTAGCAGGCTGCTCAGGCCGGACACATCACCGCGACGGTTGTCTCTCCTGGTCGTCCGGCTTGGCAACGAGGGAGGCGACCTCGAGCAGCGACTCGCCGGCAGCCACTCGCCGGACACCATCCACGATGCCGTCCCCACGGATCTGTTTGAGGACGTACCCCGAAGCGCCCGCCATGGTAGACACGAAGAGCGCTTGGTGATCAGCGAACGAGGTGAGCATCAGGACACGGGTGGCCGGGAAACGAGAGCGAATCTCGCGGCACGCCTCGATCCCCGATGAACCCGGCATGCGCACATCCATCACCACCACGTCGGGTGCGTGCGCTTCGACAGCGGCGACTGCCGAGCCCCCATCGGATGCCTCGCCGACGACTTCCAGGTCGGGCTCCGCCTCGATGAGCTGACGTACCCCCAGTCGCACGAGCTCGTGGTCATCACATATCAGGACGCGGAGTGAACGAGACCTAGTGCTCAGGGATGCGCACACCGGATATCTCTTGGATGTCGAGACGGATCCACTGTTCATCGGGGGATACCGCCCATGACTTGAGTGGGCCCCGCCGGAGGAAGGCGAGCTCAGAGGCGTCCGTGATCTCCGCTGCCTGTGCCCGCACGATCACACTCCAGCCACTGTGATGAAGTGGCTGGCTCGAATCCACCTCGAAGACCACCGGCGTGCCCGCCGCAACGGCTGCGAACACGCTCCCATGCCTGGTGCAGAAGACCAGGCCTCTTTCGTCGGCGAGGTAGTTGACCGGGCGCAGCTGCACGGCCCCATCAGCCACAAACGCGATCCTGCCAACGAAGGATTCGTACTGCAACAGACGCATGCACTCAGCCCGACCGATCTGCTCTGTCTGCGGTCCTGACACGTCGGTTCTCCCTTGTGCGCTCGACCTGGTGGCGGCCAGCTGGTTCGCCCATCCGTGCGGTGCACTGTGACGATGCGGTGCTGGCTGTCGATTCAGAGCCTGAGCATGTGCGGCCGCCACGCCGGTGACCAGGGTCGATGGTCCCGACTTCGCCGCCTCCGGAGCAGCCGCCAGAGCGGTGCGCCACCTGGAATCCCCGGACAGTCTCGGCGAGACCGCGCTGGAGCCCAACGTCCGGGCTGGCGGGCCGCCGGGCCGCCTGCTCTCACGGCCAGCTCGAGCCTGGGTTGTCGCCCCCGGGGCGACGTCGTGCCATGTAGGCCGCCACCTCGGCACGACGCGCCAGGCCAAGCTTCATCAGAACGTTGGAGACGTAATTCTTCACAGTCTTCTCGGCGAGGTTGATCTGCTCACCGATCTGGCGGTTGGTGAGACCCTCGGCCATCAGCATGAGAACCCGCCTCTCCTGGGGAGTCAGGTCATCGCCGGTCTCGCCGGTGGTGGGCCCGAGATCGCCGCGCAGGCGCGCAAGGACGCGATCAGTGACAGCAGGGTCGAGCAGCGACTGCCCACCCGCCACCTTGTGAATGTCGCTGACGAAGTCGTTGCCCCCGATGTTCTTGACCAGGTAACCGGAGGCACCCGCCATGATCGCCGTGAACAGAGCCTCGTCGTCCGTGAAGGAGGTGAGCATGAGCACCTTGGTCGCCTCGCGCGCACTACGGATGTCGCG
Organism: Candidatus Amunia macphersoniae; assembly: GCA_016464795.1. Lineage (GTDB taxonomy): Bacteria > Chloroflexota > Dormibacteria > Aeolococcales > Aeolococcaceae > Aeolococcus > Aeolococcus macphersoniae. Next base: position 81,780 of record JAEKNN010000026.1, read on the forward strand.
GCAGGCTTCGACGCCCGACCGCCCCGGCATGCGCACGTCCATCACCACGACGTCTGGCTCGAGGTCAGCTGCCAGAGAAATTGCCTCGTCAGCGGATGCCGCTTCACCCACCACATCGATGGTGAGGTCGGGCTCGAGCAGGCTGCGGACCCCCCGGCGGACGAGCTCGTGGTCGTCGCAAAGCAACACGCGGATCCGCGTTGTGGTCATCGACGCCAAGTCTAGAACGCGACGATCTCGCGCGGACGGGACCAAAGCCTCTGGTGCTCCCTGGGTGGTGCCCGCGATGGTGGACTCAACAGCCGGACGAGCCAGGAGTGACCTGATGGACATGAGGCGAATCGTGGTTGGCAGCCGCGGACGCGGTGGCTTTCGCGAGCTTCTCCTCGGCAGCGTCGCACACCATGTCACCCAGCACTCCAAGCACCCGGTCGTGGTGGTGCCCAGGCTGGCGGTCCGGACGGAGTTGGACGCCCTGGCCACCGTGACGGCCACGTCATGATCAGCAGCCCCGGTGTCGTTGGCGCACCGCCCGCGGTGCCGGGGCTGGTCATCCGAACGATCCGGCCGGACGACGCGTCAGCGCTTCAGGCCTTTCATCACCGGCTTACGCCCGACACCATCCGGAGTCGATTCTTCGGAGCCCATCCGCAACTCTCGGACGAGGAGGCCCGCCGGTTCACCTCACTGACGGCGGGCGACCAAGCGGCACTGGTGGCGACGGTCGACGATCAGCTTGTCGGAGTGGGCAGGTACAACCGACTCGGTTCTGGCCAGGCGGGCGAGGTTGCGTTTGTCGTGGAGGACGGCCATCAGGGTCACGGCATCGGCACCAAGCTGCTGACTCTCCTCGCCCGGATCGGCTGGAACGATGGCATCCGTCGCTTTGTCGCCGACACCCTGGCGGAGAACCACGCCATGCTCGACGTCTTCAGGCGAACACCGGGCGCGGTCACCGTGGTGACGACACGGCGCGACGGCGGTGTCATTCACCTCATCATGGCGGTCACACCCCCAGCCGCTGAGCTCACCGCGCTCGAGCAGGGCCACTGAAGCCGTCGGGACCAATGGCACTGGTCAGAACAACAGGACGCCGTCACGATGTCGTCGGATGGCGGTCCAGCGGTCTCAACGGCTGCCAGAGGTAGGAGAAGTCATGGACGGGCCGGTACCTTACTTTCACTGGGGATTCATTCAGATCTCGCTGGCCAATCTCGTCGTGATCGGCGTGATGCTGCTCATCTTCGTGCTCGCGCTGGTGTTGCCGTTTCCTGGTCATCGTGGCCGGCGCGACCATGACGCGGACCAGCGATGACCGCAGCTGAACGTTCGGGCGGGATTCCCCCCGAACCGATCGCGGCGGTGGCTGTGGCCGCGGAGTCCACCGACGAGAAAGGCGGCTGGACGGGCGCCGCCGCCGGCTGGTTGGAACGGCGACTGCCCATCCACAAGCTGCTGCCCACGCGACAGCCGTTCTACATTGGCTCGTGGGTGTACGTCTTCGGGGTGGTGACCATCGCCGCCCTGGTGTGGGTGGTTCTCAGCGGAGTCATCCTCGCCTTCTTCGGACCGCAGTGGTGGCACGTCTCGTCGATTGGACGTTTCGTCAACAGCTTGCATTTCTGGAGCGTCCAGCTCTTCTTCATCTTCATGGTTCTCCACCTCTGGGGCCAATACTGGGCGGCCGGCTGGCGGAACGGGCGGGCACCCACGTGGATGGTCGGTGTGGTCATCTTCTTGATCAGCGTGGTGACCGCTTTTACCGGATACATCTCTCAGCAGAACCTCGACGCCCAGTGGATCGCTGTGAACGCTAAGGACGCGATCAATTCGACCGGTGCCGGCGCCTTCTTCAACCCGCTGAACTTCGGTCAGATGTACGGCCTGCACGTGATGCTTCTGCCTATCGCGATCACTCTGCTCGTTGTCCTGCACGTCATCCAGGTGCGGCTGCGTGGTGTGGTCGCGCCGCTGGGTGCCACGGAGGCCGACCTCGTTGACGGCGACAGCCCAGCTGCGAGTGGGTCATGAGGCGCGGCCCGCGCACATCGGGACTGGATCCCGGCCGCTTCCGCACCATCCGTTACGACCTGCTCAAAGAGGTCAGCGTGGCCATGGGTGTCATCAGCGTCCTGGTGATCGGCCTCGCGGCGGTGCTGTCGTCACCTGACGTCCAACCAGACACGATTCAACGCTGGTCACAGGACAACCCCGTCGACTTCGTCACCACCGCGACCAACGAGCTTGCCGGCGCCAGCGTCAGCGCTGGGTACGGACCACCGTACAACAGCGGCACCGGCTCCATTCAGAGCCTCGGACCGCTGAGCCCCCAGAAGTGGGCGGGCGTGCATCAAAATGTAGACCCGGTCAACCAGTTCGTCCTCGAGCCGCTGAGGAAGGCCGCCGCGGGCAACGCCACACTCGGCACTGCACTCACCACATTCGACGCTGCCGGCTCCGACAGGCAGACAGCGTGGTTGACGGCGTATACCAACGCTCTGGCCAAAGCCACCCCGAAGGACGACGGGACCGTTGCGGTGGCAGCCGGTGATTATGGTCCGGTCGCCTCGATGATGAACAGCCTCCTCGCGGTCGCCCGCGGGGGCGCCCTCGACGGTCTGCTGCTCTCGGGTGCAGGAACGTTCTACCAGACCGACTACACGGGGCCATTGCTGTTCCTGGGCGATGGCACACACCTGTCAGGACTGGCTCAGGATCAACATCTGACCGGCAACCAGTGGGGTGTCATGAACGAGACCGGCCGGTACCCGGGCCAAGCATGGCTGTGGCTGTTCCAGATGTGGTACCAGATCCCCCCATACAACACCTCGACGAGCGTCGACCTCTTGGTGGTGTTGACGATGGCCGTGCTCAGCCTCGCGTTGATCTTCGTGCCGTTCATCCCCGGGCTGCGGGACATTCCTCGCTGGATCCCCATCCACAGGCTGATCTGGCGCCGGTTCTACGCCGAGCAGACCGCGCGGCGCCCATGATGGGGAAGACCGTCACCGTGCTGAGAGGATCTGACGGGTCTCTCGTGCCATCTGCGCATCCTCGCGGGCGGTCACGACGACAACCCAGGGTTCTTGTGGGCGCCGTGCAATCACCGCGTCACCGCCATCTGCGGTAGACACGTCGCCCATCCCCAGGATGCGCAGCCCTGCACAGACGCGTGATCGAACCAGCACCGAGTGCTCGCCAACCCCTCCGGTGAACACCAGCGCGTCGACGTGGTCCAGCGATGCGGCCATCGCACCCAGATTGCGACAGAGGCTGTGGATGTAGACGTCGAGGGCGGCACTGCTGGTCACGTCACCACCTGCGCCAGCCACTTCGACCTCGCGCATGTCGCTCAGCCCGCAGAGCGCCAGCAGCCCGCTGCTGTGCTCCAAGGAGGCGCTGATCTCCGCAGCGGCCACCCCTTGAGCCTCCTGCAACCACAGCAGTGCGCCCGGATCGACGGATCCGCTGCGCGTGGCCATCACAGCCCCCTCCATCGGGGTGAAGCCCATGCTGGTGTCGACGCTGCGACCGCCACGAACCGCACAGACGGACACGCCCGAGCCGATGTGGGTGATCAGCATCTGAAGGCGGTCGACAGGACGATCGAGCAGTTCGGCGGCCCGCCGGGTGGCCCACGCGTACGACAGACCATGGAAGCCGTAGCGGCGCACCCCGAGCTCGCGCCACGCCAACGGGATGGCGTAGGTGCTGGCGCTCTCGGGGATGGTGCTGTGGAAGGCGGTGTCGACGCAGGCGATCTGTGGCCTGTCGATCAGCCGCCGGGCGGAGTCGAGCAGGCGCAAGGCCGCGGGGACGTGCAGCGGGGCGAGCGCGGCTGCCTCCTCGAGCCGGCTGCGCACGTCGTCGTCGACCAGGGTGGCGCGACGGATCGACGGTCCTCCATGGACGATGCGATGGGCGACAGCATCGACGTCTCCGGCCACATCCACGAACGCCCGCAGCGCGTCCGGTCCGGCGCCATCACCGTCGGCTTCGGTCGAGGTGAGAACGCGGTCGTCAGCGTCGACGACGCTGAGCTTGAGGCTGCTCGAGCCGGCGTTGACGGTGAGCACGCGCATCGCCACGACAGCCCGCTCAACGCACGGGAGTGAACGCGCTCATCCGGGCCACCGCCACGAGCTGATCTCCGGCATGTCCGCGAAGTGCTCGCGAACGTACCGGTGATGCCTCTCCAACATCGTGTGGCAGTGCAGCTCTAGCTGGGCCACGCCATCGGGAACGCGCTTCAGCCGCTGCAGCGCCTCGAGCGCAAGGTGGTAGCGGCTCATCTCATTGAGTACGACCATGTCGAAGGGGGTGGTGGTGGTGCCCTGCTCGCTGAAGCCGTGGACATGGAAGCGCGCCGCATTGGGCCGACCGTGCACAACTTGGTGGAAGGCTCGCGCGTAGCCGTGAAAGGCCATCACCACGTCGACATCCTCGGTGAAGAGGGCCGCGAACACGTCCGACGTCAGCGAGTGCGCGTTGACCGGTGCCGGAGTCAGAGCGAGCAGATCGACAACGTTGACGAGTTGGACCCGCAGCTCGGGGACATGCTCGCGGAGGAGCGCGGCGGCGGCCAGCGTCTCGAGGGTGGGGATGTCGCCGGCACACCCCAGCACCACGTCGGGCTGCTGGTTCTCCGTGTTGGACGCCCACTCCCAGATCGAGGCGCCCCGGGCACAGTGCGCGGTGGCGTCATCCATCGACAGGTACTGCAGCTCCGGCTGTTTGTCGATGACAATCAGGTTCACGTAATTGCGGCTGCGCAGGCAATGGTCGGCGACGGACAGCAGGCAGTTGGCGTCGGGCGGCAGGTAGACACGCACCACGTCCCCGCTCATCGAGATCATGGTGTCGATCAGCCCGGGGCCCTGGTGGCTGAAGCCGTTGTGGTCGTTGCGCCAGCAGGTGGACGTCAGCAGCACGTTCAGGGATGCCACCGGCGCCCGCCACTGCAGGCCTCGAGCCGCCTCGAGCCACTTGGTGTGCTGCACTGTCATCGACGCCGACACCATCGCGAAGGCCTCGTAGGTGGCGAACAGGCCGTGCCGTCCGGTGAGCAGGTAGCCCTCCAGCCAGCCCTCGCAGAGATGCTCGGAGAGCACCTCCATGACGCGTCCGTCCTGACGCACATGGTCATCGATCGGGATGATCCGCTCGACAAGGCAGCGATTCTCGTCGTCGAAGACGGCGCCGAGACGGTTGCTGTTGGTCTCGTCAGGGCAGAACAGCCGGAAGTTGTTGGGGTTGTCGCGGTAGCTGTCGCGGAGCACCTCACCAAGCCGGCGCGTCGACTCCGCGACGGTCACGCCGGGCGTCACGGCGATCGCATAGGCGCCGACATCGGGGAGCTGGAGGGGACGGAGCAGCCTGCCGCCGTTGGCATGTGGCGACGCGCCCATGCGCTTGTCGCCACGGGGGATGAGCTCGGTGACTCGGGCGACGGGACGCCCGTGACCGTCGAAGAGACGCTCGGGGGCGTAGCCGCGCATCCAGCTCTCGAGCTGCTGGAGATGCTCGGGATCGTCGCGGACGTTCGCCAGCGGCACCTGGTGGGCGCGGAAGGTTCCCTCCACCGGCAGGCCGTCGACCACCGCGGGGCCGGTCCAGCCCTTGGGGGTGCGCAGCACGATCGCCGGCCACCGGGGCCGGTCACTGAAGCCGTGGCTGCGGGCGTCGGCCTGGATCTCGCGGATGCGCTCGTAGCAGGTGTCGAGCGTGTGGGCGAACTGCTCGTGAACGACGCCAGGATCCTCGCCGCTGACGGTGCGGACGTCGTAGCCGTGGGCATGGAGGAGGCCACGAACCTCGTCGTCACTGGCGCGGCCGAGGACCGTTGGTCCACTGATCTTGTACCCGTTGAGGTGCAGGATCGGCAGCACCGCTCCGTCGCGCACAGGGTTGAGGAAGCGAATGCTCTTCCAGGACCCCTCCAGTGGTCCGGTCTCGGCCTCCCCGTCCCCGACCACGCAGGCCACCAGCAGGTCGGGGTTGTCGAAGGCTGCGCCGAAGGCGTGCACCAGCGCGTAGCCGAGCTCGCCGCCCTCGTGGATGGAACCCGGTGTCGGCACGCTGACGTGGCTCGGGATGCCGCCCGGGGTGGAGAATTGCCGAACCAGGCGACGCAGGCCTGATTCGTCCAGCGTGATCCTCGGATAGATCTCGGAGTACGTGCCCTCGAGGTACACGTTGGCAACGATCGCCGGGCCACCGTGGCCAGGGCCGGTGACGTAGATGACGTCGCAGTCGCGCTGCTGGATGAGGCGGTTGAGCTGGGTGTAGACAAGGTTGAGCCCTGGCGAGGTTCCCCAGTGGCCGAGCAGCCGCGGCTTGATGTGCACGGGTGCCAGTGGTTCACGCAGCAGCGGGTTGTCCTGCAGGTAGATCTGGGCGACGGTGAGATAGTTGGCTGCTCTCCAGTGGGTGAGCAGCGCCTCGACATCGATGGATCCGACGGTGGTCATCTGTCCCATCGTAGAGGGAGGCACGCGCTGCCGCTGCAGTCGGTCCTCAAGCAGCGGAGGACAAAGTAAACGTGTCCAGGGCGGGTACGTCGTGTTGTTCGGCGTCGGAGCCAGAGACGCTGCAGGCTTCGCCCGGGTCGATGAATCGGGCGTGTCGCCGAAGTCCTGCCTTGACTACGCAGGCGCTCGGCGAAGGCGACGTCTCCCCATCAACGTCATCGACAGCAGGCCGGTCGCCAGCAGCATCAGCGACCAGGGCGCTTCGGGGACGTTCGCGGGAGGGCCGGGCGGGGTTCCGTGGGACGGGGCCGCAGGACAGTCGCCGCTTGCGGGAAATGGCTGCCTGACCTGCACCTGCCCGGTCTGGGGATCCGGATAGTGCAGGCACTCGAGGTTGTTGGGATTGGCGATCGGCGTCTCGAGGATCCCGGGACCGGTGGGGACGATGGTGCCGGTCGACAGGAACGCGCCGAGCTGTTGCTCGCCTGAGGTGCGCCCGAAGAGGGTGGGATCGGCGAGCCAACCGTGCGGATCCTTGCTGTAGGTGGCCGTCCTGTCATTGCGGTAGTAGACGACACGGTCGAAGAGATCGCCCGCGCGGTACAGGGTCCCGGCCGTCGGGTTGGGAACGGTCCCATCGCCGTACGCGGTCTGGAAGGCGACGTTCTTGGGATCGCCCGCCCATGCCGGGTCGGGGCGCAGTCGAATGCGTGGGGCGAAGGTCTCCGGGCTGCCGCTGCGGTCGTACCAGTCGGTCTCGCCGAACAGCTCCTGGATCTGCTGCGCGCCGGCGTCGGTGATCGTCCTCGGCGGGTTGTTGCGCAGGGGCAGGTCCTCGGTGAAGCCGTTGAGCCCGGGACCACCGTTGACCAGGCTCGGTTTGGCGATCCGCAGGGTGTCGGCGAGGTTGCCGCGGAAGGCTGAGAGCCGGGCGATGTCGGCGATCGGGCCGCCCGGCACGTTGAGGAGGCCCTGGTGGAACAGAGGGTCCGTGCCCATCAGCATGGTGCCGTAGATGCCACCGAAGCTCAGGCCGTAATACATGATCGGCTTGCCCTGGAAGACGTTGTTCCCAACGCCGGGGATGTCCATCCCCGCCTGGATCGATCGCCCCAGGGCCATGTTGTCGACCACTGTCTGGATCAACCCGGACGACAACCCGTCGATGGGTTTGTGCGTCGGGAGGAAGCTACCGTCGGGCTGGACGTGGGCCGAGGGTGCAACGCCATCGTAGGTTGGCGTTCCGGCAGGCCCGAGGCCCCCAAAGATCTTGCCGTCACCGTCGAGGTCCCGGCCGCGCCCAAAGCTCTTGAAGGTGGTGGTGGTCCCGCCCGACTGGGTGATGGTGGTGGTGCTGTTGGGTCCGTATCCATGGCCCGAGGGATCGGTGGCCACCGTGGCGATGCCCAACGACGCGTTGTAGTCGGCGGTGACGAAGATGTCGTACTTGGAGCGAGTGAACCCCGGTCCGTAGATCGCCACCGGCCACGGTGGCGCGGTCTTGGGCGTGACCACGATCAGTCCGAGCCGGTCCGCACCCTCCGGCACCGCTGTCTGCGTGGTGGGCACGGGGGGGATCTCGCCGTCCGTCTTGCCGCCGTTCACCCCGTATGGGTTGTCCTCGTGCCCGCTGAGCGACGCGTGCTGGTAACGCGGCGACAGGAAGCTGCCAAACGCGTAGTAACCGGTGGTGCCCGGCGGAATCAGGTTGGGAACGACGCTGGAGCTCACGTAGTTGGGATCGGTCGACGTGGTGCGCTGCTGGTCGGTGCGCACGATGCCGGCGGGCCCCGGTCCACCCACCGACGGCAACACTGTGCTCGCCGGGAACACCGTCGTCATCGAGCCCTGCTGGAAGCTTGCCTTGCGGCCGTTCGTTGTCGTGGTGGCATTGGGGAACCCGGCGAGGGCGTAGGCGTTGTTGGGATCGCTGGGCGGCAGGTCCATGGACTTGCGGATGTCGACCAGCTCCTTGCTGGCTGTCCGGGTGGTGAAGCGCACGTTGCAGGTACCCGAGCACGCGAAGATCTGGTTGCCCCCGCTGTCCTTGATCCCGCTCGTGACCACCACGTGGAACGAGTTGTCCTCGGTGAGGAGCTTGTCACTGATGCCGGCGAGCGTCTTGCTCGCCGGATCGAACACCAGCTGGCGCAGCCCGCTGACGAACCGGCCGCTGTCGTCGGTGATGTAGAAGTTGCTGTCGTCCACCGACGCGAGCGCAACGGCGCCGGTCAGTGGAACGGTGACCCGGGGCTGCAGGTCGAACCCGTCGAGGTGGTTGAGCATGGCGAACGTGTCGCAGATCGAGTAGTTCGTCGAGTCACACCCCGGGTAATCGACACCGGCTCCCCGGAAGTTGACGCGCAGCCCAGAAACCTGGGCCGAGTCAGCTGTGGTGAAGAAATTGTCCGGGAAGATCCGGGTCCCGAGGTGGTTGCCCTGGACCACCGACACTCCGGCGGCAGCCACCGTCGTGGCCCCGATTCCCGACGCTGCGATGGACACGGACACGGCCGCGAGGCAAAGACCACGCTTCACGGAATACCCCTTCCCTGAGCTCACAGCCACTGCAAGCACGGCAGATCCCGGCCCGCATGGTACTCGGACTGCCGTGCCGGGGTTGGCCATCAGCATCACCGCAAGGGAAGCCGCCGCGGAGACGTTCTCGTCATGTGGGGAACACGATGGCGCTGCGGCCAGTCCGCCCAGGTGGGACATCGCCGTGACTGTGCGCCGCCCATCGGGCAGCCGACTGGCGCTGACCGCGCTGGCCCTCAGCCTGGTCGCCGCCCCCGCCATCGCCGGCGGCGCGCCCGCGACAGCCGCGGCCACCCCGCCCGCCCCGACCGGCTGCGGGGGCGCCCCCGTGCCGGCATCCTCAACAGCGGCTCCGGTGAGCCAGCTCCAAGGGGGCCTGATCCGCGTCTTCGCCGTCCAGCACCGTCAGACCCTGGCCGCGGCGGCGACCTACGCGAGCATCGGCGCCGACCTGGAGTGCGAGCTCAACGCCATCGATCCGCTGCGCAGCGCCTCCGAGCCCAACGTCGTGGTGTTCAACGAGCTCAACGGCCTCATCGACGCCACCGAGGGGACGCGCGGAGCGGCGGCCCGATCGGGCGGCCCGCAGGTCACCCTGATCGACCAGCTCATCGGACAGCCGGGCACGGCTGGGATCGGCTCCGTGGCCGCTGCATATGCCTCTCAGGTCGCCTACTACAACGCCAAGCTCGGCCCCACAACCTCGCAGAACGCGGCCGTCGAGCGTCTGTTCACAGCGGTCACCGACACCATGGTGCGTTCGATCGTGGAGAACGGCTCCCGGCTCGCCAAGGCGCATGGCGACTACGTCATCCTCGGCGCCCCTCTTCCCATCCTCGAGGGTGCCGCCTGCACGGGGGCCCACGCCGGTTGGGTCGCATGTCCAGGCTGGCGCTCGAGCACGGAGCCCGCTGACGTCGCGGCGCTCCAGGATCCGGACCTGGCACCGGTCTCCTCGGTGTACGTCGCCGGCACCGCGAACATCGACAACGTCTCGCTGGTCTTCGCTCCCGACGGCACCCTCTACGACCTCCAGCCCAAGGTGAATCTCACCCCGCTGGAGATCAGCCCGCTCGGCTGGCACGCCGCAGCACCGGCGACCATCCACGCGATCGGCCTGCACGGCGCTGACGCCACCGCGCTGCCCCAGGTGCGGCTGGGCATCGCCATCAGCCTCGATGGGTTCGTCACAGCCGCGGCGACTGGTGATCCCTGCGGCACAGCGGCCACCTACCTCGCCTGCCTCGACTCCAAGGGTGTCAACGTGGTCCTGCAGCCCGACTTCAACGACGGGGTCACGCCGTGCTGGAGCTGGACGGACTTCACCGAGGACTGCGGCACGGCGCGGGCGTCATGGCAGCCGCTGTCATGGATGCGCTCGACCTGGTTTCAGGTCCAGGGCCGCCGCACCGACGGATCGTTCGCGTTCGCACATTTCGCGTACTCAATCAACACCTTCCAGGTGGGCAACCTCTTCGACATCGGCGGCGACGGGCAGACGGCCATCTTTGCGCGCGGTGACCCTCGTGCCTCAGCCTCGTGGTACGCGGGGGACAGCAGCGGCACGCTGTATGCGGCTCCGGGATCAGCGACGGACCGTGCCGACGATCCCCGTTACGCCGGCTACGAGGGCCCGATGCCTGGATTCTTGGCGCTGATGCCCTGGAAGATCCCTGAGCACACTGCCAATTCGCTGGTGCGGCGAGCCACGCCGGCCCGCGCTCGCGGTGATCCGCGATCGCTGCAGAGCTGCGAGCAGGGGCTTGCGCCACGCTCCGGGGTGACCGCAGCGCAGTCACCCACCTGCAGCGAGAACGATTACATCGACGGGGTGGTCGCGGCCGACCTCTTCCCCGGCGCCCCTGCCAGCCGCGTTCCGGAGACGCCGGCGCCCGCCATCCTTCTGCTTGCGGCCGCACTGTTGGCGGTCCCCACCACCCTTGCCAACCGACGCCGATCGTCGCAGGAGGTTTCACGTTGAGCGACCCCAGCACGCCCACCTTCTCCCGAGCACCGCGGGTCACCCGCCGTTCGCTGCTCGGCGGGGCACTGGCCGCGGGTGCCGGCCTGGCGATCCCGGATGTGGTGCGCGCCGCCGGACCGGGCCACGCCGTGAGCGCGCCGGGCAGCCGCAGCTGTGACGTGGTCATCGTCGGCGCCGGTCTGGCCGGACTGACCACCGCGCGACTGCTCGCGCAGGCGGGGCTCACCGTCGTGGTCGTCGAGGCGCGGGACCGCGTCGGCGGACGCACCCTCAACCATCCGCTGGGAGATGGACGCGTCATCGAGGTCGGTGGTCAGTGGGTGGGACCACTGCCCGGCGAACCAGCCACGGCGACCGTGCCCGCGCAGGCGGTGTACAAGCCGCAGTCGCGTATCTACGCCCTGGCCAAGCAGGTGGGCATCGGCACATTCAAGACGTACAACTCTGGCAAGTACGTCGACTTCAGCAACGGCAACCGGACCACCTACGACAGCAGCACGCGCATCCCCGCGGACCTGTCTGCGCCCAATGCCGGCTTGGGCCTGGGGTTGCTCAACCAGATGGCAGCGCAGATCGACACCAACGCGCCCTACAACCATCCCAAGGCGCTGCAGTGGGACCAGCAGAGTGTCGAGACCTGGATGCGCGAGAACCTGCCTCCGGGCCCTGGGCTCGCCGCCGACGCCCAGCTGCCCCCCACCTCGCCGGACCGGCAGCTCATCAACCTGGCCATCGAGTCCGTGTTCTCCGCCGAGCCCCGCGACATCTCGCTGCTCCACGTGCTCTGGTACATCGCCAACGCCGGCACCTTCGACAACCTCATCGACACCGCCAACGGAGCCCAGGACAGCCGTTTCATCGGTGGATCGCAGCAGATCTCGATCAACGTGGCCAATGCTCTCGGTGACGCGGTGTTGCTGAGCGCCCCGGTCCGGAGCATCACCCAGTCGGGCAGCGGCGTTGTTGTCAAGGGCGACAATTTCTCGGTGAGCGCGTCACGGGTGGTGGTGACGATCCCACCGCATCTCAATCTCGGCATCGACTACGAGCCATCCCTGTCCAGGTTCGACGGAGGACTGCGTGACCAGCTGGTGCAGCGTGCTCCGATGGGGTCGGTGATCAAGGTGCAGTGCCTGTACAGCCACCCTTTCTGGCGCAGCCAGGGTCTCGCCGGCCAGGCCACCAGCGACACCGGGCCGGTGAAGATCACCTTCGACAACACTCCGTACCCTGATGACGGCACCGCTGGGGCCAGTCCGGGCGTGCTGATCGGGTTCATCGAGGGCTCTGACGGCCGGGTGTGGATGCAGAGGTCGGCGGCGGATCGCCGGGCGGCGGTGGTGGCGTCCATGGCGAGGTACTTCGGCGTCGAGGCGAACAATCTGACCGGCTACGTGGAGATGCTCTGGCCCCAGGAGCGCTGGACCGGCGGTTGCTATGGCGCCTTCTTCCCCACGGGTGTGTGGACCTCCTACGGGACAGCCCTGCGCGCGCCTCTGGGCGCGGTGCACTGGGCCGGCACTGAGACCGCGACCACCTGGGCGGGATACATGGACGGGGCAGTGCAGTCGGCCGAGCGGGTCACCGCCGAGGTGCTGGCGGCCGCGGGCCTGACCCCGGCGGGCGGTCCGCCGACGGTGCTGCCGGAGTCCATGCTGGGCGCTGTGGCGCTCCCCGTCCTCGGCACCGCGGCTGCGGTGGCTGTGGCGCGTCATCGAGTCCAGAACCCCGCGGGCGGCTGAGCTTCAGGCGGGCATCTGAGACATTGCCGTTGGCCCTGGGGGCGACGGCGTCGCTTGGCGCGTGGTGATGAAGGCGACGGCCGCCAGGGCGGCGCAGCCGAGCCCACTCAGAGCGATCCATGGGTACCACCCCAGGGGTGGCCGCCAACCGGGAGGGGTGATGTAGGAGACATACCCGTTCACGTTGTGGCGGTAATACTGGGCGTTGACCTCCAGGCCCCATGCCTGTACGGCTGCCGCCACCAGGACGGCCGCCGGCACCGCCACCGCGAGCAGGCGGCCATCGATCGCGGCACGGTGGAGGCGTAGAAGCTCGCCGGCGAGCAGCGGAAGCGCGACCGCCGCGGGGAGGACGTAGCGCGTCTGCATCTGAAACCCCGGAGCCGCGGCCGCGATCACCACCGCAACTCCCAGAGTGAGCACCCCGATCCCAGCGCAGACTCCGAGCAACACCCAGCGCTGGCGACGACCTGCGACCAGGAACGCGCCGAGCAGCAGCAGCGCCAACATCAGCGCCCAGGGCAGATACGCAGGCCACGGCAGGGGAACGTCGATCCAGCCGAACACCCCGATCAACTGACGACCCAGCGTCGCCACGCCTCCGAACACTGAGCCCGCTCCGCTGCGCAGCGCCGCCAACGTCAGCGGGGGATGGGGTGCAACCGCCATCTGCCAGGCCACGTTGGCGGCAATTGCGACGACCAGGATGGCACCGGTGGCTGACGCCCAGCCACGGTGGGCTCGAAGGCGCAGCCGGGTGGCCCGCAACCCGAGAAGGCCGACAGCCCAACAGACATCGAAGCCCACCCAGACCGGGCCGAATGTTCGGCTCAGCGCGAGGACGACGGCGCTGAGCAGCAGCAGTGGCCACAGCCATCGGGGCGGAGGGTCGTCGCCGGTCAGCCGGATCAGTGCCGCCGCGAAGCAGATGCCGCCGGCGATCTCCAGCCCACTTGCCGAGAGTTCCGAGAAGATGAAGACAGATGTCGGCGTGACGCTGGCGACCAGCCCCACCAGGCTCAGGACTCCGCCGCGTCCCGCGCCCAGCAACGCCGCTGCGGCCCCGACGAGCGCAACCGACTGGAGCAGGGTCGCCAGCCTTCCCAGCAGCAGGGCAGTGGTGGTCGTGTTGCCGAGTCGGGTCGCTGCAGCCGCACCGACGTACATGAAGGGTGGGTAGCTGGCCACGTAGGTGGGTTGCCGGGCGGGAGTCGGTGGCGGCCGGCCTTCGGGGCAGCGACCGTCGATGGGGAGCCGGAAGTACAGACAGGCTCCCATGCCGGCCGGCACCCGCACCAGGCGGGTGCTGAGGTTGAGCCACTGCAGCATCTGAGAATTGACGATCGGAAGCTGCGTGTACGGCGCAGGGTCGCCGCGGACCTCCCCGTGCGCGATCCCGATTGCCTTGACATAGTGCTCAGGCTCGTCGGGAGCGAACCCCGGCGGGTTGGTGAACACCCATGCGATGCCGAACACCATGTACGCGATGACCAGGAGCAGCGGCGCGAGTGCGGGTCGTCGCCACCATGCCATGGGCTGGGCTGGCGAGCTGCCGTTCACGCCGGAGTGTTGCTCCCCTTCGGTTGCGTGACAGACTATCCAGGGAGGGTCGCGCGGCTGCCAAAGAACGGCGAGCCGAAGTACGGGGCCGGAGCGCCGAAGCTGGCTGTGCCCGGGTGCATCGCGTAAACATTGCCGTCGTTGATCGCGATGAGGTCGGCCACGCCGCTTCCGGTCACGTCGGCAGCGATGGTCGCTCGGCTCCCGTAGAAGGCAGTTCCCGACCACTGCACCGGAGGCTCGAAGTGCCCCTGGCCATCGATCGTCATGACCCATTGGCTGTTGTCGTCCACAGCAACCAGGTCGGCGTCGCCCTTGCTGTGGCCGGAAACATTGGCCAACAACGTCGCGTGCGACCCGTAGAAGGTTGAGGAGGAGCCCAGGAACGGCGCACCGAATCCGATCTGACCCACGCCGTTTGCCTTCATCACCCAAACGTTGGTGCCGTTGACCGCGACGAGGTCCGCGCACCCATCGCCGGTGATGTCCGCAGCCATGGTTCCGAGGGCGCCGTAGAAGGCGCCCGCCGACCAGCGCACCGGCGGACTGAAGCCGTCGGTGCCGTTCGACGACATCACCCACACACTGTCGTCATTGACAGCGACGAGCTCATCGAGTCCATCACCATTGACGTCGGCAAGAAGCGTGGCTCGCGATCCATAAAAGGCATACGGGGACCAGAGCGCGGGTGAGTTGAACCCGGTCTGCGCGTTGTTCGGCGTCATCACCCAGACGCCGGATTTGTTGACGGCGACCAGAGAGGAATGGCCGACCGGGGTGAGGGCTCCTGCGAGGGTGGTCACGCTTCCGTAGAACGGGGTCGACGACCACTCGGATGGTCCGGTCGAGGCTACGCGCTTGGCTCTGCTCGACGATGTGCCGGCCGGCGGCAGCACCCAGGTGTTGGTGTCATTCACGGCCGTGAGTGGGGCGCCCGGCGCCCCACCGGTGGGCGGTGGCGGCGCTGTGTAGCCATAGCGATCGGCAGGTCCTGTCGGACTGGTACCGCCGGGCGTGGTCACGGTGATGTCGACGATTCCACTGTTACCACTCATTGGGGGCGTCAAGAGCGTGATCGATGTTGGGCTGTCCACCGTGAAGCAGGGGGCTGTCCGCGGGGAAGAGCAGGGGATCACCGTTGTGGCACCCACCTGAACACTGGTGGCGCTGAAAGCATTGCCGCTGAAATCGGTGCCGGAGATCACCACCGAGGCTCCTCCGCTGGCCGGGCCGGTGGCGGGTGAAACCGCTGTGACCGTCGGGCGTGGCGGGGTGTCGGCCGCGGCGCGCACCGGATTGGTGGCGGCGGCTGCCACGGCAACCAGGGCCAGCGACAGGAGCACCCGAGAGCCTCGTCGATGGATCGTCATTGCTTCCCCTCCGGCAGTACGTCCGCGCGTTCACCACGTCCTGCGATGACCTATGTCGCATCGACGGTCGCGCTGCACGGAGTATGAACGGCGATTGCCTCGAAGTCGACGCGATCTTGCCGGTTTCGGGGAGTCTCGTCGGCACAGAGTTGTCAAGACATGTGAACGGGTGACGCGCTGTGACCCACTCCACCATGTCCTGGCCGTCACCCTTCGGATCCCGTCACGCAACCTCCTGAGCCGAGGCCTGGGCACAATCAACCGCGTGAGCGCGTCAGCAGTGAGAACTGTAGTGGTCAAGGTGGGCTCCAGCTCGATCACCGCCGGCGATGGAGCGCTCGACCACAATGCCCTCGACGCGCTGGTCAGCCAGCTGGCGCGACTGTCGGGCGACGGGATCCGACCCCTTCTGGTCAGCTCCGGAGCCATCGCCGCCGGCCGGGGTGAGATCGGCGTCGCCGTGGCCGCTCGCGAGATCGATGTCCTCCAGGCTCTCGCCGCTGTGGGCCAGGGACTGCTGATGGCGGAATACTCACGACGCTTGCATGCTCATCGCATGGTGACCGCCCAGGTGCTGCTCACCGCCCGCGACTTTGGCGAACGCACCGCCTACCTCAACGCTCGACGCACCCTGGCGCGCCTGCTGGCATGGGGGGTCGTCCCGGTCATCAACGAGAACGACACGGTGGCGACCGACGAGATCACCTTCGGGGAGAACGACCGGTTGGCTGCGCTGGTGGCCACCCTGGTGGGCGCCAACCTGCTGCTCATCCTCACCGACATTCCAGGGGTTTTCTCATCGGACCCGCGCCTGGTCGCCGACGCCACCCTGGTGGACGAGGTGACCGATTTCGACCACGCCCTGGCCGCGGCCACCGCCGGACGGCCGGGCAGCGCCGCGGGCTCTGGCGGCATGGCGTCGAAGATCGCTGCCGCGCGGATTGCGGCGTGGTCGGGGATCCCCTGCGTGATCGCGCAGGCCTCGGAGCCTGACGTGATGCGGCGCGCCGTCGCCGGCGAGACGGTGGGCACGCGGGTGCGCGCTCAGCCCGATCGGATGGCGGCGCGCAAGGTGTGGATCGCCTTCGCCCAGGCGACGCGGGGCCGGCTGCGCGTCGACGAGGGCGCCGTCGA
Organism: Candidatus Amunia macphersoniae; assembly: GCA_016464795.1. Taxonomy (GTDB): domain Bacteria; phylum Chloroflexota; class Dormibacteria; order Aeolococcales; family Aeolococcaceae; genus Aeolococcus; species Aeolococcus macphersoniae. The sequence goes on from JAEKNN010000026.1 coordinate 98,578, forward strand.
TGCGATCTGCCGGCGCGGCCGCAGCCTGCTCCCCGTCGGGATCCGGGCCGTCGAGGGGCAGTTCGAGCCGGGCGAGGCTGTGGAGATCGTCGATGCGGGGGGCACGTTGGTGGCCAAGGGACTGGCCCGCTCGTCCGCCGACGTGTTGCGCGAGGTGGCGGCCCGAGGTCCTGAGAAACGCGACGTACCCGGCGAAACCGCCGTGCACCGCGACGACCTGGTGGTGCTGTCACGATGACCGAGCTCGATCACGACGTCGTCGCCATCGCCACCCGGGCACGCGAGGTTGCGCAGGAGGTGGCCCGGCTCGACGCATCCACGCGCAACACCGCCCTGCGAACCGCCGCCGCCGCGCTGACGGAGGCGGCGCCGGCGATCAGCATCGCCAACCAGGACGACCTCGAGCAGGCTCGCGCAGCCGGTGTCCGTGGGGCACTGCTCGATCGCCTCAGCCTGACGCCCTCGCGCCTCGACGGCATGGCCGACGGTTTGCGGGCGGTTGCCGCGCTGCCCGACGTGCTCGGCGAGGTGGTCGAGGAATGGCGACGGCCGAACGGCCTGCTGTTGCGCAGGGTCCGGGTGCCCCTGGGCGTCATCGCGGTGATCTACGAGGCGCGCCCCAACGTCACATCCGATGTCGCCGGCCTCTGCCTCAAGTCGGGGAATGCCTGCATCCTGCGCGGCTCGTCGGTGGCCATCCGCACCAACAAGGTGCTGGTGGACACACTGCGGGAGGCGCTGCAGGCGAGCGACGTCCCCGTCGACGCAGTGCAGCTGGTCAGTGACACTGGCCGCGCGGCGGCGGCCTCGCTGATGCGCTGCCGGGGCCTGGTGGACCTGCTCATTCCTCGCGGCGGCCCGGCGCTGATCGCCGACATCGTCGAGACGTCGACCGTCCCGTACGTCATCGATGGCGACGGCAACTGCCACGTCTACGTCGACGCTGCGGCAGACCAGGACAAGGCACGCCGCATCGTGCTCAACGCCAAGCTCAGCAAGCCCTCGGTGTGCAATGCCGCCGAGAAGCTGCTCGTCGACGAGTCGATCGCTGCCGACTTTCTTCCCGGTGTGGCAGCCGAGCTGAGCGCTGCCGGGGTGGAGCTGCGCGGCGACGATGGCGCCCGCGAGCTGGTGCCGGCCATGGCGACCGCCACAGATGCGGATTGGGACCGCGAGTACCTCGACCTGGTCATGAGCGTGCGTGTCGTCGCCGGTGTGGACGGTGCCATTGCTCACGTCCGTGCGCACAGCTCGGGACACACCGAGGCCATCGTGACCGAGGATCGGGCAACCGCGACGCGTTTCATCGAGGGCTGCCCCTCGGCGGTGGTGATGGTCAACGCCTCCACCCGCTTCACCGACGGCGCCGAATTCGGCTACGGCGCGGAGATCGGCAACTCGACGCAGCGCCTCCACGCACGCGGCCCGATGGGCGTCAGAGAGCTGACCACCTACCGCATCGAGGTGTGGGGAGATGGTCAGGTGCGCGAGTGATCCTCTGGCGGCACCGTAGACTGCCAGCCTGTGCCTGACTCCGAGACACCCCTGCCTGCGCTGCGCGACCGCCTCAGTGATCTCGACAAGCGGATCGTCGAGCTGATCGCTGAGCGCTTCCGCGTGGTCGCCCACGTCGGCGACGAGAAGGCCGGCTCTGACAGGGCCATTCGCGACCCTGAACGAGAGCGCCAGGTGCTCGCCTCCGTCGAGCAGATCGCCCGGGTGGAGGGAGCGCCGGTCAACCTGGTTCGGCGCATGTACCGTGACCTGCTCGGCGAGTCGGTGAGCCGCCAGGTGTCGAGCCGGACTGGGCAGACACAGCATGAGCACGTTCGCCTCGCCGTTCAGGGAGCGGAGCAGACCTTCAGCTTTCTGGCCGCACACAAGTACCTCTCGGGAGGTGAGCGCCAGGGTGAGCTGGTGGCGACGCGCACCTATCAGGCAGCAGTCGATGCCCTGAAGGCGGGCGAGGTGGACCTGGCGATCCTTCCCATCGAGAACACCATCGCGGGCAGCATCAACGAGGTCTACGACCTGCTCCGCGAGAACGATGTGTCGATCGTCGGCGAAGAGACCTGGAACGTGGACCATTGTCTCGCCGGCGTCAGCGAGGTCCCTCTCGGAGCGGTCCGGCGCGTGCTCTCCGATCTCGACGGGCTGGAGCAGTGCTCGGCGTTCGTGCAGGCGCTGTCGCGCGCCGCCCCCGTTCTCCATGTCGATGCCGGCGAGGCGATGCGCGCGGTGGCCGATTCCGGCGATCCAACCCAGGTGGCCATCGGCGCACCCGAGGCCGCCACCGCGCACGGCTTGCAGGTGCTGCGCCGAGCCATCGCCAACCACGCCGAGAACTTCACCCGTTTTGTGGTGCTGGCCCGAGATCCCGTTGCTGTCGATCTCAATGCCCCGTGCAAGACCAGCCTGATCTTCGTCGGGCGGCATGAGCAGGGCGCACTGATTCGCTCGCTGGACGTGCTTGGCAGCAGTGGCCATTCGATGACCAAGCTGGAGTCGCGGCCACGCCCCGGACGGCCATGGGAATACATGTTCTTCCTCGACTTCGAGGGCAATGTCGCCGATCCGCGGACTGCAAGCGCGCTCGACGATCTGCGCTCCACCTCGCTGCATCTGAAAGTGCTCGGCAGCTACCCGGCAAAGGCGACCAAGATCGAGTTTCACCACGGAGACTCCACGCCTCTGCTCCCCGAGCCGGCCGGGGTGGACGTGCTCGAAGCGGTGGTGACCGGCGCGCCGCCGGTGAGGGCGTCGAGCAACTACAGGCTCGCCGGGCGTGCGGCGCGCACCGCCGACACGGTCATCCCCGTCGGGACACTGCTGGTGGGAGGCTCCGGCTTCGTGGTCATGGCCGGGCCCTGCTCGGTGGAGTCGGCCGACCAGGTCATGACCACCGCCCGCGCCGTCAGAGAGGCGGGCGCCCAGATCCTCCGCGGCGGCGTCTTCAAACCCCGCACCTCGCCCTACGCGTTCCAGGGACTGGGCTGGGACGGTCTCGACCTGCTCGCCGCCGCCGGCCGAGCCAGTGGCATGCCCATCATCAGCGAGGTGATGGCCGTCGACCAGGTTCGGCGCATGGCGGAGCTCGTCGACATCCTCCAGGTTGGAGCCAGGAACATGCAGAACTTCGACCTGCTCCGCGAGCTCGGCAAGCTGGACCGTCCCATCCTGTTGAAGCGTGGCCTGTCGAGCACCATCGAGGAGTGGTTGGGCGCTGCCGAGTATCTGCTGGCCAGTGGCAATCAACAGGTCATCCTGTGTGAACGTGGCATCCGCACCTTCGAGACCAGCACCAGGAATACGCTCGACCTGTCGGCCATCCCGGTGCTGCGCGAGCGCACCCATCTGCCAGTGATCGTCGACCCCAGCCATGGAACGGGCTATCGCGCCTACGTCCCTGCGATGGCCAGGGCGGCGCGGGCGGCCGGGGCCCACGGCCTTCTCATCGAGGTGCATCCGGACCCCGACAGGGCTCTGTCCGACGCCGCCCAGAGCCTGTCGTTCGCGGAGTTCCTCGCCCTGATGCGCAGCCTGGAGTCGGTGGCCCCTTCCTAGGCTCGCGGCGGTGGGCGCTGCACCCACAGGAAGCTGGTGAAATTCTCGTCCAGGTCCTGGAGGTCGTCCTCGACAACCTGCAGGCCATGGAGGTCGGCGAGAACTCTGCTGCCCATGGTGGCGATGGATGCATCGAGCTCGCCCCGGCCGAGCAGCTCCGCCACCTTGGCATGGTCGATGAGGTCACCGTCGCCACTGGCCTGGCGCAGCGTCGGATACTTGGTGGCGAGGCTGGTCCGGCACTGGGCAAGCACCTGCGGGTGGGTCATGACAGTGTCGACATCCGCAAGGTCGGCGTCAGCGCCAATCATCAGGCAGTGAGAGATCTTGATCGCGAACTCCTCCACGATCGCGAAGCGATACCTGGCCATCGCGGCGACCGACTCTCCGACCATCCCGCCGGCAGAGTTGTGGATGGCGAACTGGCCGCGATCGACACTTCCCTCGTGGAGGGCGCGCAGCACCCTCTCGGTGGTGTGGAGGTACAGCAGCTCGTAGGGTGCTTCCGGGGTCCGGCTCATGTAGTGGCGTGCCGCCTCTTCGTTGAAGCTGCCGCGTCCACCCTGGATCCCCACGATCACGGTGTCGACAACCAGCCGGTTGGGCAGCAGCTGGTCGAACACCCTGTCCTGTGCTTCCGACAGGCGCACCCGCATGGCGCGGGTGTGGGGGTTGCGGGTCTGGAGGTCGACGAAGAGCTGCTCGGTGTCGTTGGTCACCTGGGCGGTGATCTCATGGAGCTTCTTGGTTCCGAGGGTGTCGATGGCGGTGGGCGTGAACCCGAATCGTTCCAGTGTCCGGCCGATGAAATGGGTCACGCCCTGGCTCTCCGCGGCCAGACGGTCGTGCTCGTCGGCGGTCATCACCACCACGATCAGGCCCTTGGATGCGAAGTACTCAGTCCACGCCGCAAAGGCGTGCTCGGCCATGCGGTAGCGGTCGACGACGATGGTCTGCCCGGCCAGGCCGCTCACGGCCACGCTGTCGGGCCCGAACATTGGGTGCGTCAGCATCGCCTGATAGGCCGCCGGCAGGTAGCGGTCGAGCACCTCTTTGGGATGGACCTTGACCGAGAGCACGTCGATGAGAGTTCGTGGTCCGTCCAGCTTTGCAAAGTGGGGCAGGTGCTCTCTCAGCGTGGCCTCGAACTCGGAGATGGGGACGCAGTAGAAGATAACGCCGCAGGAGAGCGCGGCTCGAAGCGAGTCCGACGAGAACCCGCTCGCTGCCGCCTGCTCGCGCAGCTCGGCAGCCGAGTCGTAGACCACGACATCGAAGTCCTCGCGGAGCATCGATGCCCACAGGCGTCCGAAGCGGCCGAAACCAATGACGGCAACCGTCGCCGGAAGAGGGGCTGTCATACACGGGATTCTACGAACCGCTCCGAGTGGTGCCGCGCGTGTGCCCACCCCCTGCAGTCCGGCGACCCCAGCGCGCCGCTATCGTGATCGGGCATGGTGGGCCAACATCAGGACGTGAGCTCTGTGAGTGCGCGTGAGAGGGCACGGCAACTGATGCCCGAGGCGCTCCGTGATGAGGTGCGCCTGGTCGGTGACCTGCTCGGCCAGGTGATCGCCGAGCACGGTGGCGACTCGCTGCTCGCCGACGTCGAGACCCTGCGACGGACGGTGATCGACACGCGCAACCATGGCGATGCACGAGGTGCTTCTCCGCACCCAGCCGAGCGGCTGGTGTCCTCGTGGCAGCTGGATCGAGCCGAGCAGGTGGCGCGCGCCTTCACCTGCTATTTCCACATCGTCAACCTGGCTGAGGAGCGCCATCGGGTGCGCGCGCTGCGCGAGACGGGTCGCGGCGACCCGGGATCGCTCGATGCCCTGCAGGGAGCCCTCGCGGAGGTGCGAGGTCAGCTCGGCGATGGCCCCCTGAGCGAGCTCCTTGCCGAGCTGCGCGTGCATCCGGTCCTCACTGCGCATCCCACCGAGGCTCGACGGCGCGCCGTGACGGCCGCTGTGCGGCGGGTCGATGGCGAGCTCGAGCGGCGCAGCGATCCGCGCACATCGCACGCCGAGCAACGCGAGAGCAAGCGCAGGCTGCTCGAGGCTGTCGACGCGCTGTGGCGCACTGCCCAGCTGCGCAGCGCGGAGCTGCAGCCTCTTGACGAGGTGCGCACCGTGATGGCCGTCTTCGACGAGACCCTGTTCCGCCTGGTGCCCGACGTCTACCGGCAGTTCGACGACGCCCTCTCACCGGACGATGCTGGGGCACGTCCGCCGCTGGTGCCGTCGTTCTTGAGATTCGGGAGTTGGGTGGGCGGCGATCGCGATGGGAACCCTCGAGTCACCGCCCGCGTCACGGTCGAGACGATGCTGATTCAGTCTGATCATGTGCTCCGCGGCCTCGAGGCGGCGGCCGATCGCATCGGCCGTGGTCTCACCGTCGATTCGGAGACCACTCCACCGGATGCGCCTCTCTGCGCTCGCCTCGACACCGCCCGCGACACTGTCGGCGATCGCTTGGCCGGCATCGAGGCGCGGTCGCCCGGCGAACCGCATCGTCAGTTTCTGCTCCACATCGTCGATCGCATCGGCGCGACGCGCCACGGTGATGCCTCGCTGGCGTACTCGACGCCGGAGGCTCTGATCGACGATCTCCGTGTGGTGCAAATGTCTCTGGCGACAGCAGACGCAGTGCGCCAGGCCTATGGAGAGGTGCAGCAGCTGCTGTGGCAGGCTGAGACATTCGGCTTCCACCTGGCGGATCTCGAAGTTCGCCAGCACAGCGATGTGCATCACAGAGCGCTCGCCGACCTGTCGCGAGGCGGGGCTCGCTCAGGCGACACCGAGGAAGTCCTGGACACGCTCCGCGCCATGGAGCGTCTGCAGCAACGCTTTGGTCCCAGCGCATGCCATCGGTACGTGGTCAGCTTCACCAGGAGCGCGGCCGACGTGGCCGCCGTCTACCGACTCGCCGAGCTGGCGTGCGCACCCCACGCAGCCCCGGATCTCGACGTGGTGCCGCTCTTCGAAACCATCTCCGATTTGCGCAATGCGCCGACCGTGTTGGACGCGATGCTCGACCTCGAGCCGGTACAGCGGCGATTGCAGGCGTCTGGCCGAGCGCTCGAGGTGATGCTGGGTTACTCGGACTCGGCCAAGGAGAGCGGACCGGTCAGCGCGTCCCTGGCGCTGTACTCCGTGCAGGCCCAGCTCACCTCGTGGGCTGCGTCACGCTCGATCCGGCTGACGCTCTTCCATGGTCGCGGCGGCGCCCTGGGCCGCGGCGGCGGCCCCGCCAACCGTGCGGTGATGGCCCAGGCACCGGGTTCGGTGGCGGGACGCTTCAAGGTCACCGAGCAGGGGGAGGTGATCTTCGCTCGCTACGGCAATCGCACGCTTGCCCGGCGGCACCTGGAGCAGGTGACGGCGGCAGTGCTGCTGGCCTCGACGACGACGGCGCACCAACGAGCCGAGCACGCAGCAACCCGGTTCGCCGACCTGTCGAGAGTGGTCGACGGCGCAGCGCTGGGTGCCTATCGGGAGTTGGTCGACATCGACGGCTTCGCCGAGTACTTCGCGCAGGTCACGCCAGTGCACGAGCTTGGCGGCCTGCACCTGGGATCCCGTCCGGCGCGTCGTGGCGGTGCCCAGAGTTTGGCCACGCTCCGCGCCATCCCATGGGTGTTCGCCTGGTCGCAGATACGGCTCAACCTGCCCGGCTGGTATGGGCTGGGCAGCGGCCTCGCCGTCGCTGAGCTCGAGGAGTTACGTCTCGCCTACAAGGAATGGCCCCTGTTCAACGTGCTCATCGACAACGCGGAGATGAGCCTTGCGAAAACGGATCGGTTGATCGCGGGCGAGTACCTGGCGCTCGGCGGACAGCCGCTCATCGCCGATCGGATTCTCGCCGAGTACGACCGAACCATTGAGCTGGTCCTGGCAGTGACCGGTCAATCCCGGCTGCTCGAGAACCGGCGCGTTCTGTCGTGGGCGGTGGAGCTTCGCAATCCCTACATCGACGCGCTGTCCCACCTTCAGCTTCGGGCGTTGCGCGCACTGCGCAGCGGCGTGCGGGCAGACGCCGAGCGCGAACGAGTCGAGCGGCTCTTGTTGCTGACAGTGAACGGCATCGCGGCTGGCCTGCAGAACACGGGATGACGAGTTGGCGGTGCGGCCCAGCCGACCCTGCCGAGGACGCTACAGTCCATCGCGACCAGCGGCGCCTTCGCGCCTGTGAACAGGGGGACGATGATGGCTGATACTGCCACACAGCTCTGCGAGCTGCTTCACGAGGCATCCGAGACGCACCACCGCGTCTTCCGCATCGTCGATGGCGACGACCCCGATTGGGCATCGTGGTACACCGACTGGCTCATCGACCTCAGCGAGCTGCCCGACCTTCTCGGCACCACGCCGGTGCGCAGCGAGCTCGTCTTCATGCTCGTGAAGCTGGACAAGGAGTACACGAGCGCGCCACAGAAGGCCGCGTGGGAGAACTTCTACGCGACCAGGCTTATCGACCACTTCACCGCGCCACAGTGAGCCCTCTTGCACCCGTACGGCGTCAGATAGGGTGTCGCGCTTCGGAAGGTGGAGGCACTTGTGCCGGCGGAACGGGGTCGAGTAACTCAACCGGGCCCCGCCGAGCGACTCCGCTGATCCGGCGCTCGAGGTGAGCCTTGGGCTTGGGCTTGTTGGACAAAGGCCGACCCCTCGCTTCAGGACCGCCTCCCCTGAAGGTTGGCTCGGACAGGTTCGTGAGTGGCTAAGCCGACGATCCAACACACCTCTCGAAGCTGTATCCGTCGGCAGCCGAGACGGCGCCGTCACTCTACTCATGCTCTTCCATCCAACCGCAGAGAACGTGGAGCTGAGAGCGAGCGCCGGCGGCTCGGTAGCAATCACTGCTAACAGCACGACGGTTGGTCCAGGTTTTCATGTGTTCGTCAGCGAGCTCGCCATGGATCTGGGTGAAGCGTTCAGGGTCGAGTGGGATTGGGGCAACGCCGACAGTCTCGATGAGACTGGCTACCTCCCACTTCGGAACCATGGCGCGATGGAAAGCGAGATGCGAGCTTGGCTGCGAGGTCTCGCGCGAGTCATCCGTGACCGCCTTGCGGCCAACGCCATGGCGGGTGCAGGCGACGGGTCGATCAATATGCCGGTTGTCTCCGACGGGTTCGATCACGGTCAGCTCCTAACAACTCCGATGGGCCCTCGCGATGGGACGTGGCTTGCGCGGGTCGCAGACGACCCAGCTGTAGGGGGAGACATCTGGCCGTGGCGCACGGCCGGTCTCGGTGCCCAATACCAGATTGGTTGGGCAGTGGCCCGCATGTGGACCGACGTACGATGGCGCCCGCCCGCAACCGATGAGGAACGTGGATTGATCTCAGCGGTTCTCGACCATCTCGAGGAAGCTCACCGCATCGACCCCACCGAGCCCGCGCCAGTCGACGAGTGGGCAGAGCTGGCCAAGTACCTTGACCGGCAGGTGCCGCCGGGCCTCAGCGACATAGACCGGAGCCTCAACGTTCGCATTGGATATCGGCGCTTTCCGACGCGCTTCGTACTTCCAGCCGCGTGGTGGGTGACTGCTCCGGGTTCATTCGCCCGGTCGTTGAAGGAGACCGGTGCGACGCAACTGTGGGACGGCGATCATGCGGTGCACGTCACGGCGTATTCATACGGAGCCCCCGCGCATCCACCCGAAGATCCTTCCGAGGTGCTGGCCACGGTTTCCAACCGATGGGGTACCACCGAGATACTCAGCGAGCAGGAGCTTGGACTTGGCCGTGTGGCGCAGCTCATCCAGAACCCGGACGACGCAGGCATCCGGCACCTCCAGGGAGCAGCTGCCACGGCCGGCTCCCTAGCGATACTGACTGTGACCTACCCGTCGACGACCGAACCGGAGTGGGCCACGTCGACTTGGCGCTCTCTGCGGCGGACCAGTCCGCCACATGAGGGACCTCCTTCGCGGACCGAGCACCGATCGCCCGGTCAGTGAAAGTACCCGTAGGCGTCCACGATGACGTCGATGTAGTTGTCAGAGCCGTTGTAGATGGTCACGTAGCCATTGCCTATCGTCGCGTAAACCTGGGCCGGGACGATTGATGAGGGCGGAAAGTTGAGGTCGGAGGCGAGCGGGGGCGGGGGCGGGGAACTTGGGTACGACCCGGGATAAACGGTGAGGAACCCCGAGGAGGGGCCGCTGTTGTGTGGGGGGGACCAACTTGAGTACGTCTTGTCAACCGTGACCGTGAGAACGACGGCAGTTGCCTCGCTGGGGATGAAGGTGTTGCCGGCGCCGGTGCCGGCAACTTGGACCTGGAGCGATCCATGGGGACCAATGGGGGCCGGTTGGTAGATCGAGCGGGTGTCGCGCAGACGGGTTTCGGTGATGGCATGGAAAGTTTGACCAGACGAGGCCGTTCCATCGGTGAAGACACCGTTGAGGTCGACGATGAGGTCGAGCGGACCCTGGCTGGTGTAGATGTCGACCCCGCCCGTTGAGTCGACGGGGACGATGACGCGGTTGGCCGTGATCTGGCAGTCAGACGGACCGGTTCCGTCAGCTGAACACGGGTTGCCCTGGAACCTCGGCGAGGCGCCGTTGAAGTTGACATTCGAGGTGGGGGGACTGACAGGGCGTGCGCCGCCGTGCTTGTAGGCCTGAACCCATCCGGCGTTCGGAGCATCGGCGACGGTCACATTGAGGACCACAGCGGTGACCCCGCTGGGCTGCCCGTATGGGGAGGTCACCTGGACGTGGAGCACGGAACCAGCCTGCTGGGTCGAAGCGCCGGGACACCCTTGAAAGGATCCCCCGCGAGTGTCACAGAGGCGCTGAGGCTGGAGCGGGGTGTACCGACCCGCAGTGCCTGAACCAGGTTGGTAGTAACCGAACTCATCGACGACGACGTCATCCGGCATGCTGCTCTTGACGGTGACCATACCGGTGAGGGCATCAACCGGGACGGTGGCCAGGTCCATGGTCACCTGGTTGTCAAAGTAGTAATTGACGGCTGACGCCGGTGAGGAAGTGCCGCGGGGATACACCTGCAGGTAACCGGTCCCCGTGTTGTTGACCGAGGTGACGTTCAGAACCACCGACGTTGCGCCGATGGGAACCCCGGTCGTGCCACCGGCAACCTGAACGTCGACCGTGCCTCCCGCAGCCAAGCGCTTTCCATCTGTCCGCGTATCCTCCATTCTCTGGGGCGACGCCAACGTGGTGTAGACCGTGTCAGGGCTGGTGTCCGCATTCACCTTCTCGGTTGTGGAACCGTTGCTCGCCGCGTAGTCGCCGTCGCTGCTGTACCGGGCCACAAAATAGTGGCTCCCAGGATTGTTGTAGGTTGTCGTACAGGTTGCCGTCCCGTTGCTGAGGTCCACGGGCACCGCACCGCAGGAGTAGAAGGAGGCGCCGTCGTCACTGAACGCGACAGTACCGCCGTCAGGGATGGGACTGATCGAAGCCGTGATGGTGATCGTCTGACTGATGACCGCTGGATTGGGTGAACCGGTCACCGAGGTTGTGGTGGTCGTTTGGAAGGGCGGCGGAGGCGCACATGCGGGTGGGGCGCCCAGCGGGCTGGTCGCATCGACCGGGCCCGATTTCTGCCCAGGTCGTGGGCCCTGTGGTTGGCCCCACCAGTTGTTGCGTGCGTCGGTGGCAACGCCGGCGGCGACATCCGCACCGGTGTGGGTTTGTCCGGTGAGGTTTGACTGGCTGATGGTGATTCCGGCGGAATTCGAGGATGCACCGGTGACGTTGCCTGACAGCTGGCTACAGGTCAGAGTGGCGCTGGCGCCGGAGACGGTACTGATGCCGACGTCCGCACCCTCGATGCTCGCGCCGACCAGGGCGGCGGTGGCAGGTGGGTTGTTCGACTGGAGGCTGGAGCCCAGGGAGATCCCGGCCCAGTTGCAGGTCCCCGTCCGCGGGCAGGACCCACCTCCAAAGACGTTGCCACCCGCACGAGCGTCCAGCATCCCTCCGTAAAACGCGAGAGCTGCGTATCTAAAGTTGTCGGTGGACACCGGAAATGAAGTATTCGCGGGCATGGTCATCGTCGCGTCTTCAATGATGATGCGTCCAGCGGCGACGAAGTACAAAGGATGCACGATGACCGAGTTGGTGGCGGCTTGCCAGGTGAAGCTCTTGGTGATCGTGACCAGGGAGAGAGAGATGCTATCCACGGTGTTCGACGCACCGGTGTTACCGAGGAAATCCTTGCTCAGGTCAACATTCGTCGGAGCGGATGGAGAGCCCGAGACCATCACGGGTTGATTGCCGTTTGTGAAGGTCGAATGGTTCACCGTCACCGACGTGGCACCGACGTCGACGCCGTAGCGCACATGGTCAAAGGCACTGTCGGACACCGCCACAGACGAGCCCGCACCGGGCGCGGCGAACTCGACGCCGGAGTACATGTTCGAGAAGTGCACGCCAGTCACCGACAACGAAGGCCCCGTGGAGTCGATTCCGCGACCACCCCCGGTCATCGATCCGCCGGTGACGGACGTGGGGGTGTCATGGATGTCCAGAGCGGTGTTGCAGTCGACAATGGTCACACCGGAGAGAACAACCCCATAAGCGGAGGACCCGACTGTCGACGTGGCCCGACTTGTGGCTGAAACCACGGCGCCGCATCGCACGCCCGCGGGATCGAGACTATTGCGCATCGATGCGTTGGAGATGGCCGCGTCGCCGAGGTGACCGGACGAATCGGCCGACACAGTGATCAAATTCGAATCTCTGTACATCCCGATACAGTCCGGCGACGCAGAAGGGGAGCATGTGGAAGGCGCGACAGTATCGTCTCCGGGGCTGGCGAACGTGGCACCACCTGCGCTGGCGTCGAGCCGGCCGCCGTGGATGGTGATCACTCCCTTCACCACGGCGCCGGCCGGGATGGTGAGTGTCACCCGACCTTCCATGGTGAGCGTCCCGAAGTAGCCGAGCGGGTGAAGCGTCGACGAGTTGGTCACCGATATCCAGGTCAGGGACGTCGGGTCGATCACCGAAGTCAGGCCGATGCCATCAACCGAGTTGCCGCTGGCCTGGTTTCCCGAGACGATGGACCCGATGTCGCCGGTCACGTAGCTGAGAGCGATCGCGGCCGATGGCGCGGAAGGCTTGCCGCTGTTGGTGATTGTGTTGTTGTGGATGGCAAGCACCTGTGGCGGGCTCGGACTTCCATCTCCCTGTGCGCCAATTGCCACGGACGTGTCCGTCGCCACGTGGTCCAGGGAGTTCCCCGTGACTGTCGCATCCCCACGTGTCCCAATCCCAATGCCCTGCACGTTGCGCAGTACGACTCCTGTGACTCGCACGTTGCCGGAGACGTCGACGCCGAAGCCGGCGGCGCTTTGGGGTGGGTAGGTTGGATACGCAGGATTGCTGTTGGTCGTGATGTCGCTCACGCTGCCACCGTCGATGGCGACCGACGCAAGCACGCCGGCCACAGCACCGTGATCGTGTTCAAAGACGACGTTGGAAAGGGCTGCATCGCCCCCCACCGCGCCTGGTGGGAGGGTCTGGTTGGGGAACTCGATGTCCACGCCAACTGCCGCGTACCTGATGGTGACCCCACTCAGGGCGAATACAGGGCCCGACTGATGCGCTCCGGTGTAGTACAGGCCATCCCAGTCCCCAGGGGAGGGGGTACAAGACTTCACCAACACCGACGGGCAGGTGAGGGCCGCGACGCTGTTGTCGGCCAGGCTGGTGAAGATCGCTCCGCCGGCGGTGGATACGACACGACCACCGGTGATTCCGCCGGAGATCATCTTGACGACGCCATTAGCCGGAACGGTCATCGTATTCCCATGGAGGGGGAACCCAGCCTCCAGAACGTACCCCAGCGGATGGAGCGAGCTGCTGTTGGTCGGGCCGACCCATGAGATGTCCGATCCCGCTGAGCACCACGCGCACGAGATCGCGTCCAGGTAGTTGTCGCGTCCCTGGTTGCCCGAGATCAGAGAGCCGAAATCGACAGGTGCCCGATTCAGGCTCATTGCGGGATATCCGGCGCCGCCATTGCCACTGTTGACAATCGTGTTGTTCTGGATCGTCAGGGTCGAGTATTGGTACGCGTTGCCAGCCACCTGGATCGCGGGTGCACCCGAGAACCCGGCGTGCGTGATCGTAAGCCCTGTCAGAGTCGCGGCGGGAACGGGGGTCTCTGGACCCTCGTAGCTCAATGCCACAGCGACCAGCGGTGCATCGGTGATCGATGTGCCGGTGATCGTGACGGCGCCGCTTGCCATGACGCCGCTGGCAGCCGACAGCCCATTGTCGATACTTGGGGACTGCCCGGGTGCGGTAATCGCCCCACCCGACATTGACAGTGGACCGCGCGTCAGAACAGCGACGGACGACGTATGGTCGATGCTGACATTCGACAACGTAATCGAAGAACGGTCGTCCCCGGTTACGCCACTCACTCCGTTGCTGATCGTGGTGTCGGTCAAGTTGACACTCGGCGAATGACAGCAGACGTAAACAGACGTGATTCCCTGCCACGAACCCGGCGATGAGCCAACCGAAATCATCGTCACTCCACGATCGGGTGAGGTTCCGGAGGTTATGAGGTTTCCACTGACCGAGATCCCGCCCGAACCGTTTGCAATGGTCTGCACCGGTCCCGACGATGCTTCAATCGTCAGAGTCGCCCCCACCGCGACAGTTACTCCCGCACCGCAGATCTGATATGGGCTCCCCACCGCTGTCCATGTGGTTCCGCCAACCTCCCCGCACACCGCCGTCCCCGCCGCTGCCGCAGCCCGGACCAAGGTTGCTCGGTGAAAGGGTCCGGGGCCTGCGGCGGGGGAGGCTTGAGAGTCGCCAAGTACGACGATGATCGCGGTGACACCCATCAGCGCACCGAGGGTGGATAGGGCCTTCGCCCTCAGGCTGAGGGCGAGCCACGGAGGCTTCCCGTTCACGACAGGCTCCCCCTTTGTGCCCCTCCGTGTCTACTTCCGTAGCAGACTCGACCATTCTGCACCACACACGCCTGGCAGTCACGGCCCGTGTGGGGAGCTGTTGGGGCCGAGATCGCCCGGCCAGTTGGGTGTCAGTCGAAGATGTCGGGGCTGTCTCTGCAGATCCGCTCGAAGATTGGCTGGAACTGAAACCAGCCCGCGAGCTCGAAGCCGACCTGGCCGCGCGTCTGGAGGGCCTCCTCATGGCCGATCTGCCGCGGCGCGGAGCCGGCCCCGGCGGCCGCGGAATACGCCATCAGCTGTGACTGCGAGGTGCGCTCGAGGGTCAGGAACCACCAGGCGGCGCTGTCCACGGTGGAGCCCACGGTGAGCATGCCGTGGTTGCGCAGGATCACCGCCTTGTGGCCGCCCAGTGCCTCGCCGATACGCCGCCCCTCCGCGGGGTCGAGCACCACGCCGGTGTAGGTGTCGTAGACGCCGACGTCCTCGTAGAACGCACAGGCGTCCTGCGTCAGCGCCTCCACGCCCATCTCCAGGGACGAGAGAGTCTTCCCGTACGGGCCATGAGCGTGCGCGGCGGCGATGATGTCGGGCCGTGCAGCGTGCACTGCGCAATGAATGGCGACGGCCGCACCATTGACGGCGCGGCGGCCCTCGACAACCTCGCCGGCGTGGGACACCCGCACAAGGTCGCTCTGCCGGATCATGCTGAAGTGCATCCCAAACGGGTTCACCCAGTAGCTGTTGGGTTCGGCGGGGTCGCGCACGGTGATGTGACCGGCGACCCCCTCGTCCATGCCAGCCCGGCTGAACATCCGGAACGCGGCGGCGAGGCGGACCTTGCGGTCGTAGCGCTCATCGTCGACCGTCTCGAAAGCGGGCGGCTGCGGAAGGAACAACTCCCTACCGGCCGCCGCAGGCGCGACAGGGCCGGATCCGCTGGCGGTCGTCACCGGGTCGTGCGAAGCAAGCATTGCACCCATCGCAGTGAGCGTGGTTGGTGGGCGCGAGCGTACTGCAAGTGCCGGCGGGAGAGTGAGTCTGCTGCGGTTGTCCTGCGCACGCTGCGGGCGACCAGCGCCAGTCCGAGGATCTCCACCGACCTACAGGAGGAGGACCAGCCCCGCGCGGCGGTCGCGGCTCCTCCGCCGGTGCCGGCCACGGGCGGTGCGGCCGGACCCTGTTGGGGTGCCGCTGGTCAGCGCGAGCCGCCGGCCTGCTCATCCCTGCCGGCCGCCGCACTCGGCAGGCAGAGAGGTAGGCGGTCACCCCCGCTTGACTGTTCCCGCGCCGCCCGCCAATTTCCCTTGTCTGTCAACAATCTGTGGCGGAGGGAGAGGGATTCGAACCCCCGGGGGCTTGGCGGCCCCTGCGGTTTTCAAGACCGCTCCGTTCAACCGCTCCGGCATCCCTCCGCGCGACCACGAGGATATCGCGCCGCGCGCGGTGACGCCTCAGGCGGCGTTGGCGACCAGCTCGTCGGTGAGGTCGGGGAGGCGGACGATGTCGGTCTTCGCCACCACGATCACGTTGCTCTCGGCCAGCACCTGCTGGACTCGACGATCCCCGAACGGCAGCGCAGTGATCAGCACCAGCGGAATGCTGTGGAGCGTCGGAGAATTGCGCACCGCCAGGCAAACCGCGTAGCCATCCTCGCCGGGCATGTTGAGATCGGTGATCACCAGCGCCGGGTCGATCTCGCTGAGCATGGCGATGGCCTCCGTACCGTCACCGGCGGTGACCACATCATGGCCACGCCGGCTGAGCAACTGGATGGCCAGCTGGCGCATGTCGGCATCGTCGTCTGCAAAAAGCACGCGGGCCATGACCACCCACCCCTCCACGATGGGTCTCAAGTGTCCTTGACCCCGGCCATTACCGCAAGGGGTCACAGCGCTGTCGAGGCGAGCCCCTCGAGCTGATCGGCGTGCTGCTCGAGGTGGCCGACCAGGAACTCGTCGACAAGGTGACCGAGGTCCATCTCTCCGAGAGTCGAGTGCAGTCCCCGCGCCGACCAGGCAGCGGGATCGAGGCCGGCCAGGAATGCGCGCAGGCTCACGATGTCGCCGGCGACGCGCTTCCAGAGCAGCGAGCGATCGCTGTGGCGGTCACGTTCGATGGCGGCCACCCGGCCGGGATCTGACTTGGTCCGCCCGAACCGCGTCGGCTGCAGCGCGCCATCCTCGATCACGTGAGCCGCCTCTCCAAGCCAGTAGGGGATGAACTCGGCGATGTGCGCCCACACCTGGCCGGCCTCCCAGCGCTCACCGCTGGGAGGATCGGGTGCCGTGAGAGCGCCAGCCGCGAGCTCGGCCCCCGCGCATGTCGACAGCCGCTTCTCCACGGCGTCGAGGCGACGCACGAGCTCCCTCGCCTGGTCGCTCATCGCAATGGCAGCAGAGGAGCGCCGGCCACCACACGGTTGCGCAGGCTGCCGAGACGGTCGACGCTGAGCACCACCTCGTCCCCGGGCTGCAGCCAGGGGAATCTCTCGACACCGTGCACCAGCGCCAATTCCAAGATGCAACCCGTTCCACACGTGCCCGAACCGACCACATCGCCGACAGCAACCCGGGTGCCGCGCGATGCGTAGCTGATCATCTCCCCGAAGCTCCAGTGAATCTCAGCGAGCGAGGCTCGGGAATACTCGCGGCCGTTGACGGTTGCGATCATGGTCAGGTCGTATGCTCGTCCGCTGCGTGCGGACTCGAGCTCGTCCGGCGTCACCAGGGCGGGTCCCAACGAGGTCGCGAAGTCCTTTCCCTTGACAGGACCCATGCTCAGCTTCATCTCGCGGCGCTGGATGTCGCGTGCGCTCCAGTCATTCATGACGCAGAAGCCGGCGATGCTCGCCTCACCCTGTTCTGGCGTGAGGTCGGAACCGGGACGACCGATGATCGCGGCCACCTCCAGCTCGAAGTCCATCTCCGCGCTCCCCGGTGGCACCGCCACGTCCTCGCCGTCGCCGCCGATGGCGTGGGGATTGCTGAAGTAGAACACCGGCAGCTCGTACCAATCCGGATCCATCTCGAGCCCGCGGCGCTTGCGCGCCGTCTTGACGTGCTGCTCGAACGCGTAGAAGTCACGCACCGTCGGCGGCAGGGGGATGGGCGCGCGCAGCATCACATCGTCGAGCGCGAACACGCCAGCAGGATCATGCCGCGCCCGCTCCCCGGCGTTGGCCAGACGCTCACCGTCATCACCGAGCAGGCTGAGCAGGGTCTCTCCTGCCGGCAGCGCATGGACCTGCGACTCGACCACCAGCCCAGCGCTGTCGTCGCCGGTCGCATCCGCGCGAAATGTCACCCAGCGCATGCCCTCGCCTCCTGTCAACCACCTGTAGCGGCGGCCAACACTACATATACTGGCCATCTCCGCGGGGAGGTGGCTGAGAGGCTGAAAGCGCCCGCCTGCTAAGCGGGTGAGGGATCTCAAGTCCCTCCGGGGGTTCGAATCCCCCCCTTCCCGCCACCGTCTGCTACGGGGCGGCGGCGGCCACCTCACCCGCCACCGCGAGGCCGCGGGTCAGACGCTCTGGTGTGCTGGTGAAGCACAGGCGAAACCTCTCCGCAACCTCGAAGGCGATGCCCGGCGTCACCAGCACATGTCGCTCGGCCACCGCGCTCACGTAGGCGAGTGTGTCTGGCCAGGGGCTGCGAATCCACAGGAAGATGCCGCCCTGCGGCTCGGCCACCTCGAGGCCGGCGCGCAAGGCCGCATCACGCGCATGATCGCGCAGCACCCGATACTGGTTGACATCGACCTGCCATGAGCCGAGACCGAGCAGCGCCCGTTGGGCGGTGGCTGGAGCGTTCACCATTCCCAGCGCGCGCATGCAGCTCGCCAGGCCCCTGTCGGTCTGCTCTCCGGCCAGCGACGGATGCAACGCGAGGTAGCCGATCCGCTCTCCGGCCAGCCCCATGTCCTTGGAGAACGACCGGGCCAGAACGGCCGTCTCGTAGTACTCGAAGGGTTCGACCCGGCGCGCTGGTGCGTAGACCAGGTTGCGATACGCCTCGTCGACAACCAGCAGGATGCGTCGTCCGGTGCGCCGGTTGTGGTGCTCGATCACGTCGACGATCGCCGACATCTCCTCGTGCTCGATGACGTGGCCGCTGGGATTGCTCGGCGTGTTGATGATCAGCGCGGCGGTGCGCTCGGTGAGCGCTCGCACCAGTCCGTCCGGGTCGACCCTCTGGGTGGCGTCGTCCGCACGCACCGGTACGAAGGCGAGTCCGGCTGTCTCGCAATACGGACGGAATTCCGGGAAGTACGGGGCGATCCCCACCACCTCGTCGCCGGGATTGAGAAATGCCCGCAACGCCAGGCAGATGGCTCCGGCCGCGCCGCCGGTCATGGCCAGGCAGCCGCCGGTCATCCCGGAGAAGTCGACGTCTTCGGCGGCGCGTTCGCGCAGCTCGGGGTAGCCGAGGTTGGCCATGTACGCATGGCGGCCGGGAAAGGCCTCTGCCGCTGCGGCCGCCATCGCCTGGCGAACCACCACAGGGGCATCGAGCGGCTGGCCCAGGGCAAGGTCGATGACCGCGCCGTCGCCATGGGCGCTGCGCAGGCGCTCACCCTCGGCGAACATCCGCCGGATCCAACCGCCCACCTCGACCTGCCCGGCGGTCCAGCGCGACAGTGGCGAGTCGTCAGCAACCTCGATGTTCAGGCGATCGACTCGGTGCCGCGCATGCCGCCCGTGTGCCACGAGAACGGGTACTCGCGGTCGGTGATCTGGCGGGCCACCTCGGTGCGGCGCAGAGGGCGGAAGGTGTCGATCATCACCGCCAGCTCGTCGGTCTCGCGAGCACGCTCGTACGATGCCTCGAGCGCGCCGGGCTGAGGACCATGGGGCACGCCCCCGACGTGATGGGTGAACGAGCTCTGCTTGACACCGCGGCGCGCGGCGTAGTCGCCGTCGACGTAATACAGCACCTCATCGGAGTCGAGGTTGCTGTGGTGGTAGGGAAGCATCACCGCCTGCGGGTCCCAGTCCAGCTTGCGGGGCACGAACGAGCAGATCACCACGTTGTGTGCCTGAAAGGTCTGGTGGATGGGCGGCGGCACGTGGAACCGGCCCGCCCTGGGCTCGAAGTCGTGGATGTTGAAGGCCACCGGGTAGATGGTGCCGTCCCAGCCGACCAGGTCGAAGGGATGGTGGTCGAGCCGGTACCGCGACACCCTGCCGGCGCGCTTGAGCCACACCTCCGCCGATCCGTCGTCACCCGCCTCGAGCAGCTCCGGTGCTCGGAAGTCACGCTCCGAGTACGGCGACATCTCGGTGAGCTGCCCGTTGCGCGCCCGGTACCGGTCGGGGGAATCGACCATCCCGGTCACCTCCAGCACGAGGATGCGCACGTCCTCGACGGAGTCGAGCTCAACCCGGTAGATGACCCCACGAGGGATCACCACGTAGTCGTGGCGGCCGAATGGCAGCGAGCCGAACTGGGTGTGCAGCGTGCCGGCGCCGCGGTGCATGAAGAGGATCTCGTCAGCGCTGCCGTTGACACAGAGCACCTCCTGCTGGCGAACCGGCACCGCCAGGCCGATGTGGATGTCCTCGTTGACCAGCAGCCACTTGCGCCCGGTGACAACGTCGCCGTCGGGCTGGAGGTGGAAGCCCTCGAGGTGGGCGTGCTCGTGCACCTGTTCGTGCTCGGGGCTGATCATCTCCGCCGGGCCGGCGCTCACGTCGTGGGCGGACTCGGGCATGTTGCGGTGGTAGAGGAGCGACGACGGGCCGGTGAACCCCTCACGCCCGAACAGCTCCTCGAAGATGGGTCTGCCGTCGATCTCGAAGCGCATGTGGCGCTTGCGGGGCACCTCTCCGAGGCGGCGATAGGTTCTCACGGAGAGGAGATTAGAGGTTCCCGCGCGCTGCCTGTTCGCGCTCGATGGCCTCGAACAGGGCCTTGAAGTTGCCCTTGCCGAAACCCTTGCAACCCTTGCGCTGGATCACCTCGAAGAACAGCGTGGGACGGTCGCCGACGGGGCGGGTGAAGATCTGCAGCAGGTAGCCGTCGTCATCGCGGTCGATGAGCACGCTGAGGTTCTCCAGCCGCTCCAGGTCCTCATCGATTCCCTCGGCTCGCTCGCCCAGGGCAGCATAGTAGGAGCGGGGCGCGGTGAGGAACTCGACGCCCCGGTCGCGCATCGCCGCGACCGTGCTGACGATGTCGTCGGTGTGAACGGCGATGTGCTGCACCCCGCTGCCGCGGTAGTAGTCGAGGTACTCCTGGATCTGCGATGCCCTGACCCCCACCGCGGGCTCGTTGATGGGGAAGGTGATCATGCTGCGCGGGTCGCGCGCCACCTTGCTGCGCAGGGCGCTGTACTGGGTGGCGATGTCGTGCTCGTCGAACTCCTGGAACACGGTGAACCCGAACACCTCGGAGTAGAAGGTGACCCAGTCGTCCATCTTGCCGAGCTCGACGTTGCCGACCGTGTGGTCGATGAAGCGCAGACCGACCCCGCCACCAGCGCGACGGTCCTCGCGGTACCCGGGCCAGTGCACGCCGCTGTACTCGTTGCGCTCCACGAAATGGTGCACGGTGTCGCCGAATGTGGCCACCGACGCGAAGGTGATCGCGCCGTTCTCGTCGGTCACCGTGGTGGGCTCGCCGACGCCGCGGGCGCCGCGTGCCGTGGCCGCCTCGTACGCGGCACGCGCGTCCTCGACGCGCAGGGCGATGGCGCGCACGCCGTCCCCGTGCAGGCGCACATGGTCGGCGACCTGCCCCTCGGGGAGAAGGGGCGCGGTGAGCACCAGGCGCACCTTGCCCTGCTGGAGAACGTAGGACGCGCGGTCGCGCACCCCGGTCTCCGGCCCGGCGTAGGCCACCACGTCGAACCCGAAGGCGTTCCTGTAGTGGTACGCCGCCTGACGCGCGTTGCCGACCCACAGCTCAACGTGATCGGTGCCCTCGAGCACCGGCGCCCCGACCTCCACCAGGGTCTCCAGGGTGTTGCTCACGCGGCCGCGCGCTCGAGCTCCAGGCGACGCTTCTCCAGCCCGTGCCAGAAGGTCTCGACCCCGTTGAGCATCTCCGCGGCACCGTCGAGAAACTTCTGCTGGTCGAAGCCGGGCCGCTTGAACGCACCCTTCAGCTCGTCCATGGTGTGGGCGGCGTGCTGGTCCTCGACGCGGTCGTGCCAGGTGAAGAAGGCCAGGCGCAGGTCAGCGCACTCGCGGTCCTTGAAGGCGTCCAGTCCGGTGATCAGCTGCTTCCAGAAGCCGGCCGCCGCCCAATGCTCGACGGCGAAGCTGGCCCCCTCGGCGATGTCGGGGTCGTCGCTGCCGTAGATGCGGGCCAGCTCATCGGTGAAGAAGAGAGTCTCGTCGCGGCCGAACTTGCGCTTGCCGAGGTCGTCGAAGCCCAGCCCAACGGCTTCGCCGACCTTGACCAGCCACTCGAAGTGGCGTGCGTTGAACCTGTAGATGCCGCCGTCGACTGTGCCCTCGGTGGACACCAGCTCCGGGTCCCCCTCACGATCCTTGTCGTCGTCACTCCTGGAGCCGGCGTCCTTGGGAGAGGTACGTCCGCTGTTGAAGACGACCCCGAGCTCATTGACGAGGATCTCGCACGACTCCCGCGCCTGCTCCATGCTCGGCGCGTTGATCGTCTTGATCAGCTGGGCAACGATGAACAGGTTGCTGAACACGGAGAACTGCTGGATCAGGTCACGGACCTGCTCGCGGTTCGCCTCTCCCTTGTTGAACCAGATGCAGTACTCGTTGTTGGCGACCACGGGGTGGCTCATCACCGTCTCGCGCACCTGGTCGAGGAAGCTGTCCCAGTCGGACGCGGCGGCGGTGCGGGGAGCATCGCTGAGAACCGTGGTCATCGGATTTCGCCTCCTGGGGCATGAGTGACATGAAGGATCTGCTCAATTCTGCGCCTGCCGGACAGCCGTGTCCAGCCAGGGTGCGAATGGGTAGACAAATTGCTCAAGTCTTGGGCACAATATGTACAGGATGTCCACCAAAACCCCTGCCGAGCAGGCCGCAACCCCACGATCTGCCGCGCCGCGGCTCGACGCCGTCGATCGAGAGATCCTCCAGGTGCTCGCCGAGGACGCCCGGATCTCGGTGGCCGCCCTCGCCGAGCGCGCCGGCATCTCCCGCGCGGCCGCCTACACCCGGCTCGACACTCTCCGCGACAGCGGTGTGATCGACGGCTTCTCCGTACGGGTCAACCCCGCGCGCGCCGGCCTGGGGGTCACCGCGATCGTGCTCATCTCCGGCCGCCAGCCAGCCTGGCGATCGCTCCGCCGACGCCTGGTGTCCATGCCTGAGATCGAATACTGCGCCTTCACCACTGGTGAGTACGACGCCCTCCTGGTGGTGCGCGTCCCGGACGTGGAGACCCTGCGCGACGTGGTCCTCGAGCGCCTGCAGGCCAGCGAGGAGATCCGCGCCACCCAGACCATCTTCGTGCTCGATGAGTTGGTCAAACGGCCGCTGGTGCTTCCCCAGGTGTGAGGAGGGTCAGCCCCGCACCTCGAAGATGGCCTCGATCTCGACCGCCGCGCCCAGCGGCAGCTGACTCACCCCGACAGCGCTGCGCGCATGCCGTCCGGCGTCGCCGAAGAGCTCGACGAACAGGTCCGAGGCGCCATCGATGACCGCCGGCTGAGCGTCGAAGCCGGGCGCGCTGCGCACATAGCCGGTGATCCTGACCACTCCGACGATGGTGTCGGCCGTGCCCAGGGCGGCACAGGCGCTGGCGAGCAGGTCGAGCGCGACCGCTCGCGCCAGGCCCGTCGCGGCCGCCACCTCGATGTCAGCGCCGACGGTGCCGCGCACCACCGTGCCCCGGTCACGGCAGACGTGGCCAGACAGGTAGAGGAGGTCGGCGACCTGGCGGGCCGGCAGGTAGCTCGCCAGCGGGGCCTGCACCGCCGGAAGCTTCAGGCCCAGCGCCGCCAGCCGCTCGGCGAGCCCGTCAGCGTTCGTTGAGGTACCCGGCATTGGCGGTGAACGACACCGGCGCAAAACCGAAGGCGCTCGTGACGGCGTCGATCCGGGTGATGTTGTTGCGGGCCAGCATGCGCAGCTGCGCCGGTGTCACCGGTGGGTTCGGCAACACCCTGTCCATCAGCGCGGCGACGGGCATCAGCGCAGCCACCGGCACGTGCACCTTGACGCGCATGCCGGCTCCGATGGCGTCATGGACGACGTCGATGATCTGGTCGTAGGTGAGCTGCTCCGGGCCACCGATCTCGATCTCGCGCAGGGCGGGAGCGCGCTCGAGCGAGAGCACCACGCAGCGCACCACGTCGTCGATGCTGATCGGCTGGAACAGCGCTCCGCCGTCCCCGGCCACTGGGATCACGGGGATGCTGAAGCGGACCAGCCCGCTGAGTGTGGTGAAGAAGCCATCGCCGGGTCCGAAGATCAGGCTCGGGCGCAACGTGGTGTAGGCGACACCGCACGCGCGCACCGCCTGCTCGCCCTCCCACTTGGCGTAGTGGTACGGGAAGCGCGGATCGGGGTCAGCCCCGATGGCGCTGATGTTGACCAGATGCGTGACCCCGGCGTCGCGGGCGGCTCGGGCGACGTTCTCGGTGCCGCGCCGGATGACGGCATCGAAGGTCTGCTTGCCCGTCTCCCGAATGATCGCGGTGAGGTGGACCACGGCATCGCAACCGGCGAAGGCGTCGCCGAGTCGCTCACCGGAGACCACATCGGCACGCACCACCGCCAGCCCCTCGCGCGGCGCCACGCGACGGCTGCCGCGCGACACCAGCACCACCTGGTGGCCGGCCTCGAGAAGCGAGCGCGCCGTGTTGCTGCCGACGAAGCCGGTTCCCCCGGTGATGGCGATGCGCACCTGGTCGCTCCTCCTCTGCTGACGCGAGCCCGAGGGTACGAAAACCCCGCTGGGCGGTGATCAGTGGCGGGGCTCGTCCACGGGTGGCTCCGAGTCCGGCGCCGCGGCTGTGTCCTCGCGCGCCTCGTACTCCCCGCCGAAGGTGCGATCCACCTCGCGGCCCACCCGCTTGACGGCGTCGACGACACCACTGCCCTCGCCCGCCTCGGTGACACTCTTCTCCAGGGTCTCGCGAGCACCCTCGGGCACCCGCTGGTCGGCCTCCTGGGACCGATCCTGAGATGCGTCGGACACGGTGGTGGCCTCGGCGTCGTGGCGCTCGCGTTGCTCGCCGGTAGCTTCCTCAGTCATCGCACGACACCTCCGCAGAGTGGGGCTGATGCGCCCACTATGGCGCGGCTGTACCGCTGGTCTCAGCGGCAAGCGCGGCGGGGTCGCCATCGTCGTCCTGCAGTGCCAATGCCTGCTCGATGGCGACCGGCAGGCGGTCGAGGCTGCGTTCGAGGGTTCGCCGCACGCGGCCGCGGAACAGGCCGCCGACGATCCGGGCCAGGCCTAGAAGGTGCAGGTTGGCGTCGACGTCGAGAAGCGTGCCGCCCGCCTCGTCAGGGCGCAGCGTGTTGCGCACCACCAGGTCGATGAGCCGGTCCCTCTGGCGGACCTCGACGACGTCGCCGTCGACTGTGACGTCCTCGTCCACGGTGCCCCTGAGCAGGAATGCTCGCACCCATTCCACTGGGGCGTCGACGCGGCACTGGCTGGTCACCCGCATGGTGTGCAGTGTGCTCGACGTATCGCCGCGAGCACCCTACGTACGGCGATCCAGCGCGTCGAGCGCAAGTTTCGACGCGTTTGATCGTTTTATGGAGTGAGGACACATGCAGATGAACGAGAGGCAGGGGGTGGCGCAGTTCGACGCGCCCAACCCCACGAGCACGACAGCGGCCTGGCTGGGGCTGGATGAGCGAGAGCTCGTCGGCGTCCCCCAGTGGGTTGTCAGGGCGATCGCGGTGCGCCTCAGCCAGCCTGACCCCGAGGCGGCGCTTCGCGACGAGCTCATCGATCGCCTGCACGACTCGATGCTGAGCCTGCACCAGCTGGCCAGGACCGATCAGCTCACCGGGCTGGCCAACCGTCGCGCCCTCGTCGAACGCCTCGCCGAGGAGACCGCGCGCGCCAAGCGGTACCAGCGCGACCTGGCCGTCTTCATCCTCGACGTCGATGGGATGAAGGGCGTCAACGACGAGCTCGGCCACCCTGCCGGCGACCAGCTGCTGGTCGAGGTGGCCCGCCGGATCGAGAGAGCGATGCGCGGGAGCGATCTCGCCGGCCGCTGGGGAGGCGACGAGTTCGTGATCATCTGTCCGGAGACCGACGGGGGCGCAGCACGGGCTCTCTCCGACAAGCTCACCGAGACGATCTCGAACCGTCCAGCAGTCCTCCAGGGCAGGATCGCCCCGGTCAGCGTGACCGTGGGCTTCGCCGTCGACGGGACGGCAGGCGATGCCGACTCGCTGCTGGCGGCGGCCGACGCATCGCTCTATGCGGGCAAACGGCGCCGCGGCCGCTCGTCACGGGCGGCGCCGTAGCCCGACTGAGAGGAGGGCGTCAGAAGTAGTGACGCCGGCCCCCGACGGCGTGGCCCATGGTTCCCAGCAGCTCGAGGATGACCCCGATCACGATCAGGATGATCCCGATCGTCCACAGGATCGGGATGCTGGCCACGAAACCGATGATCAGCAGGATGATGCCGAGCACGATCATTGTCGCTTCCTCCTTGAACCCTTGCTTCTAAGATGTGATCGTCACGCTATCACATAACACTACAGATGACATTAGCACGTCGCTCCCTGGTTGTGCTAGCTCAATTTCCAGTTCGCCGGTGCGATCGAGGTGGAGAAGTCATCCACGCTGTCAGACACTGTGCCGCGTGCTCCAGGTCTTCCAGAACCGCCTGTAGCTCCGCCTTGCCCAACGAACATCTGTTCGCTATCATCGACGCCCCGGCCACAACCTCAGCCTCTCGTCCCCATACAAGCGGTTCGGGGAAACCGACGGTGAGGAGCGAGCATGGGCGAGGAGAGCCGGGGCCGGGCGCTGGCCGACGCTGTCAGCGGTCTGCAGCGACGCTACGGCAACGCTGTCGTGCACCGTGGCGCCGAGCCGGACGGGGGTGAGGATGCCGGCTGGCCAACGGGCATTCCAGCGCTGGACGTGCGCCTCGCTCCCGGCGGGTTGCCGCGGGGGCGGATCACCCTCCTCCAGGCGACGCAGACGGGCACCAGTGGCCGGCTCACCCTGCTCCAGGCACTGGCTGCGCGGGCCAGCCGTGACGGTGAGGTGGTGTACGTCGACGTCGCCGCCAGCCTCGATCCAGGGTTCCTTGCCGACCTCGGCGCCGACCTGGACAGCTGCCTCGCCGTCCTTCCCGGCAGGGGACGCTGGCGCGAAGGGCTGGCGATGGCCCGCGCCCTGGTGGTCGCCGGGACACCCTGGGTGGGGGTGGCGCTCGGTCGTGACCGCTGCCGCGATGCCGAGATCGAGCAGGCGCTCAACGGGCTGGTCGAAGCCGTCCACCGGCGTCGGGCTGTCTGCGTCGTCGCTGCTCCGGCTCCGGCCACGGCTCCGCTTGCCTACGCGTCGTCGCTGACCCTGTCCTGCCTCCCGATGGGATGGCAGGTGTCGCACGGCGACATCACCGGGCTGCGCGTGGGGCTCGAGGTGAGCAAGAGCCGGCTGTACGCTCCCGGCGCCACCGACACGCTGCTGCTTCGCTACCCCCGGCCTTATGCGGCCGCTGAGGTGGTGGGCTATCCCGCGGTGATGACGCCGGCGCGAAGTGCTGCGAAGGTGGCGATGTGGAAGATGTCGCACAGCGACGACATCGCCACGCCTCGCCCTGTGAAGACCAGTGCCTGAGGCGCTGTGGCCGCCGCGCGAGGCGCGGCGAGGGTGGGGGTGTGCATGGTCGACTTCACGTCGACCGTGCGAGGGGGCGGGATCTGCCCGCCCCCTGTGAAGACCAGTGCCTGAGGCGCTGTGGCCGCCGCGCGAGGCGCGGCGAGGGTGGGGGTGTGCATGGTCGACTTCACGTCGACCGTGCGAGGGGGCGGGATCTGCCCGCCCCCTGAGTAGAACCAGTGCCTGAACTGCCGCGGCTGCTCTGTGCCCGCCATCCCCACCTCGGCCTGGTGGCGGTGATGCGCCGCCATCCAGAGCTCCGCGGGGAGGCGGTGATCGTCGGGGGCGCACCCGAGCTGCGCCTGCCCGTGCTCGCCGCCTCGACCGCTGCCACCGCCGCCGGCGTGAGGGCTGGCCAGCCGCTCCGCCAAGCGCAGCAGCTCTGCCCGCAGGCGGCCTTCGTCAGCGTCGATGCAGGCGACCTCGAACGACTCCGCGCCCAGGTGACCGCTGCGCTCGGCCGGCTCAGCCCGGCGGTGGAGGTGGGCGACGAGGAAAGCTGCTGCGACCTCAGTGGCTGCCATGCGGCCTTCACCGACGAGGGTCGCTGGGCGGCGGCGATCGCCCGTGGCCTGGTGGAGACGCTCGATGGCGAGCTTCCCTCCGTCGGGGTGGGCAGCACCCGCTTGGTGGCCCGGATGGCCGCCCTGGCCAGTGAGCCGCGCCACGTCCGTCGCATCCCCCCCGGTGGCGAGGCGGCCTTCCTGGCGCCGCTGCCTCTGGGCATGCTCCCCATTGCTCCGGCGATCGGCGCACGGCTGGCGGCGCTCGGCCTCGACTGCCTCGGGGCCGTCGCCAACCTCTCACCGGTGGAGCTGCAGCGTCAGTTCGGCGTCGAGGGCCTGGTGCTGCACCGCCACTGCCGTGGCGAGGACAGCGCCGGGTTGGCAGTCGACGCGAGTCCGCGACGAGCCGTGGAGAGGGTGGTCCTCGACGGTGCCGTCGCAGATCTCGAGGTGCTTCGCTTCTCCGCCCACCGCTGTGCCACCGACCTTGGCGACCAGCTCCGCAGTCGCGGCATGGTGGCGGTGAGCGTGGCCTTGGTGCTCGAGCTCGAGGCGGCCCCGGCCATCAGTGTCACCGCCCCTCCGCCGCTGCCCGCCGGCAATGCGGTGGAGCTCTGGGCGGCGGTGCTCGCCCTGCTCGGTGAGCTGCACCCACGGGTCCCGGTGACAGCGATCCGCCTCGAGGTTGAGCTGCGCGGGGCGGCTGGGCGGCAGACCGACCTCTGGCGGGGCGGCGACGCCCAGCGCGAGGCGGTGCTGGCGGCGGCGGGCCGCTTGCAGCGACGCTACGGTGAGGGCACGCTGCGTCGCCCCCGCCTCGCGCTGGACCCCGGTGACCTCCCCGAGCGGCGATTTCGGTGGGAAGCGGCCACCGCCGCCGCCACGGCGGTCCCTGCGACGCCGACCCCTGCGACAGAGCCCGTCGTGGCCGGTCGCCCCGATGAGGCTCTGACGGTGCGCTCGTCGACCCAGCCGGCGCATGTGCCGTGGTCCCGCTCTGCCCCCGCCAAGCCGGCGGGGCGTGGCCATCCCCGTCCGGTCCCAGTGCAGAGCGCACTGTCCGTCTCGGTGGGGACGGTGAACGTGTGACCGAGCTGCTCGACGGCACCGTCGAGGTGCGGGGCACAGATCCAACCACCCCCACCGCCCTGCGCACCGAGGCAGGCTGGCGTCGTGTCGACAGCGTCGTCACCCGCTGGGTGGTCGACACCGACTGGTGGCGGCGCCCCGTCCGTCGTGAGTATCTCCGCTGCCTGCTTGCCGGGGGTGAGTGCTGTGAGCTGTACCGCGACCTCGACATGGGGACCTGGTCCTGGTCGCGCCGCTATGACTGAGCACCGGCCGTACCTCCGCCCGGTAGGGGCGAGCGGAGGCCGGTCCGGCTGTGAGCGGTGGCTGCCAGGGTTGACCACCACACGCCAGTATAGTTACACAGAACAGTAGTAGCTGTCAATGGCCTTCGCCGAGCTCGCCGCCCGTTCCCACTACTCCTTTCTCGAGGGCTCGGCGTCGCCTCGAGCGCTGGTCGCCATCGCTGCCAGCCTCGACATCGAGGCGCTCGGGCTGTGCGATCGCAACGGGCTGTACGGCGCCGTCAGCTTCATGGAGGCAGCCCAGACCGCCGGGATCCGGGCGGTCATCGGGGCCGAGCTCGACCTCGACGGGGGCGATCGTCTGCGCCTGCTGGCCCGCCACCGCGGTGGCTACCGCCAGCTGTCGCGGGCGATCAGCGCCGCCCAGCTCGCCGGAGTCAAAGGACAGCCGCGGCTGCGGCTGGGCGGTCTCGACCGCGCCGACGGTGGCCAGACGCCTGCACTGGCACCGCCGCGCCGACGCAAGCCCACGCTGCCACCACCGGAACGACCGGCGGCGAGGCGCCCCACCGCCGGCCCCTTCCCGCAGGGCTGGCCTGGGCTGCCCTCCATCACCCCGCTGGCAGAGGGGGAGCCGGCGACCGTCGACCCCGCCGACCTCGACGGCTGCACGGTCATCGCCGGCGGTCCGGAGAGCGCCATCGCCACCGCGCTGGTGCGGGGCGACCGCCGCGGCGCCATCCGGCGCGCCGAGCAGCTGCGCGACCTCTTCGGCCGCGATCGGGTAGTCCTGGCTCTCAGCCACCACCGCCATCCCGGTGACTCATGGCTGGCCGCGGAGACCTCGCTGCTGGGCCGCCGTACCGGCCTGCCTCTGCTCGCCACCGGCCTGCCCGTTCATGCCAACCATGACGACAAGCCACTGCTCGACGTGCTCACGGCGATCCGCCACCGCACCACCCTCGACGCTGCCGCGGCTCACGGGCTGCTGCTGCCCAACGCGGAGCACCGCCTCCGTTCGCAGGCAGAGCTGCGCGCCCTGCTCCCCGACAACCCGGAGGCCTTCGACCTGGCCATCCACCTCGCCTCCCAGTGCGACCTCGTGCTCGACTTCACCGAGTCGCGCTTTCCCGGTTTCCCGGTCGCGGAGGGAGAGACACCGTTCTCGGTCCTCTATCGCCTCTGCCAGGAGTCGGTGCTGCGCAGGTACGCGCCGATGACGCGCGCGGTGGCGGCGCGGCTGCAGCGCGAGCTCGAGGTGATCGAGAAGACCAATCTCGCGGAGTTCTTCCTGATCACCTGGGACATCATGCGGTTCGCTCGCGAGCACAACATCCCCGGGCAGGGGAGGGGGAGCGCGGCTGACAGCATCGTCGCCTACCTGCTCGGCATCACCCGGGTCGACCCCGTTGAGCACGACCTCCTCTTCGAGCGCTTCCTGCACGAGGACCACCAGGGCACCCCCGACATCGACATCGACTTCTCGACGGATCACCGCGAGGAGGTGCTGCAGTACGTCTACGACAAGTACGGCGCAGAGCGCACCGGCATGGTCGCCAACATCATCACCTACCGGCCGCGCATGGCGATGCGCCAGGTGGGGGCGGCGATGGGCTTTCCCGAGCCGCTCATCGACCGTCTCGCCAAGGCCGTCGACGGTTGGCATTTCGAGTGGGGAACAGGTTCCCCCCTCGCACACCCCCCAGTCGGCGGTGTCAGCTCCGGCGACATGAAGTCGCCTGCGCCGACGGATTCACTTCCATGGAACCAGTTTTACGAGGTGCTGCGACAGATCGAGGGCACACCGCGACACCTCGGCATCCACGTCGGCGGCATGCTGGTCACCGGCGAGCCACTGGTCGATGTGGCGCCGGTGGAGCGCGCCACCATGCCGGGACGCGTGGTGGTGCAGTTCAACAAGGACGACGTCGAGGATCTCGGCCTCATCAAGATGGACCTTCTCGGGCTGCGCACCCTCTCCGCGATCGCCGAATGTCTCGACCTCATCGAGCAGAGCACCGGTGCGCGCCCTGATCTCGACTCCCTGCCACTCGACGATCCCGCAGTCTACGCGTCGATCCAGGCGGTCGACACCATCGGCCTCTTCCAGATCGAGTCCCGTGCGCAGCAGCAGTCGCTGTGGCAGTCACAGCCGCGTGTGTTCAACGACCTGATCGTGCAGGTGGCGATCATCCGCCCCGGCCCCATCCAGGGGGACGCGGTCAATCCCTACCTGCGCCGCCGCCAGGGCCTGGAGCCGGTCACCTTTCTGCATCCTTCGTTGGAGCCAATCCTGTCAGAAACGATGGGGGTGATCCTCTACCAGGAGCAGATCCTGCGCATCGTCATGGATGTCGCCGGGTACACGGCGGGTCAGGCCGACCGCTTTCGCCGGGCGATGAACCGGCACCGCTCACGCATCGAGATGGACGAGCTGCGCGATGAGTTCGTGAGCCGCTGCATGGAGGTCAGCGGCATGCCCGTCGAGGTGGCCGAGCAGATCTTCAAAGGCGCCGCAGGGTTTGCGCAGTTCGGGTTCTGCAAGAGCCATGCCGCCGCCTTCGCGCGCACCGCCTACGAGACAGCGTGGTTGCGCCTCCACCATCCTGCGGAGTACGTGTGCGCGCTGCTCAACGCCCAGCCGATGGGCTTTTACCATCCCTCGGTGCTGGTCGAGGACGCCAAGCGGCACGGGGTTCGCTTCCTTCCCGTCGACGTGGTCCGCAGCCGGGCCCGCTGCACCATCGAGTCGATCGAGTCCGACGAGTCCGGGATTGGGACGGGGGGAAGGGGGCGAGACACCGGCTTCGAACAGGCTTCGCCGGCCCAGCGTCGCTCACGGCTCGCCACCGGCGAGCCATTCGTTCCTTCGCCGGCTGCAGAACTTGCCGGAGCCCCGCCCCCTTCCCCCCGTCCCAATCGTCCAGCGGTGCGGCTCGGCTTCAACTACATGAAGGCGGTGGGCCCGGCAGCGCGCGCTGCATGCGAGGCGGCAGCGCTCGCCGGGGCGACCTCGCTGCGTGACTTCTGGCGGCACACGCTGCTGCCCCGGCGGGCGATGGAGAACCTGGTGCTCGCCGGCGCCTTCGACGTCGCTGAGCAGGGACGCCAGCGCCGTCAGCTGCTCTGGGACCTGAAGCAGGTGGAGGAGAGCCTGCCGCCGCGCGGCCCATCGCGCCGGGCTGCGCAGACGCGCGACGGGCTCGCTGGGCGCCGGCCGCCGCGAGGACGCGGGGCGCTCGCCGGCAGTCGCCTCGGAGACGAGGCGCCCACGATCCGCCGGTTCGAGGCCGACCCGCTGCCGCCGCTCCTCGAGGTGCCCGCCGCCGCGCCCTCACTGCCGGAGATGGACGAGCGCGCCCGCGTCCTGACTGAATACGCGCTCAGCGAGGTGAGCACCGGACGGCATCTCCTCTCGTTCATCAGGGCCCAGCTGGCCTCGCTGGGATGCCGCCCGCTGGCCACCATCCGTGACCTGGCTGACGGTTCCCACGTCCGCGTCGCCGGGCTGGTCATCGCCCGCCAGGCGCCGGCGTCCGCGAGCGGTTTCCGGTTCTTCACGCTCGCCGACGAGGATGCTCACCTCGACCTCATCATCAGGCCGGCGGTGGTGACCCGCACCAGGCAGGTGGCCAACCATAACCCTCTGCTGATGGTGGAGGGCAGGCTCCAGAACGAGAGGGGGCGGGTCAACCTGGTGGTGGAGACGGTGGTGGCATTGACCGGCGACGGCCTCCCCGTCGATGCCGGCACGGCTGCACCGACCGCCGCACCCTCCTCCCACGACTTCCACTGACAGCTGCGTCAGCGACGCCGCCGCCGCGACCGGGTGGTTGCGATCCCCGCCGCCACCACCACGGCCGCCACCGCAACCACGGCGAGCACGATCAGTGACCCCGAGCCTCCGCCGGACCCGCCCGGCGGCGGGGTGGTGGCGGCCGACCCCTGGGCGATCAACGCGAAGAGACCGAGAGACGGCGAGGCGGCCGAGTCGGTGTTGCCGCATCCGCTCTGGAAGGTCTTGAGAGCCGTCCAGCTGCTGGGCTCGTAGCGCTCCAGGGTCACCTGAGGGCCTCCCGCCGAGGGAGCCTCGAGCGTGACCGTGGCGGGATGGCCTGGGAGCAGGGCGAGCACCTGGCCATTGGAGGCGCGGGCCAGGAATTGGTACACGTTGCCGACGATGCTGCCGTTGGCCGGTTTCACGGACGGCGCGGCGACCGCAGCGATGGTCACCGTGACGGTGGTGCCGGCCGGAACCGTGAAGCTGCCGGCGGCGATGATCAGCTGGGCTTGCGGCACGGACTCACTGGTGACCAGCTCCTTCGTCTGGGCGAGGTCGTCGGCGGTGTATGTCATCGATGCCGAGCCCGGCGAAGGGCTGCCGCTCAGCGCCAGGTACTGCGCCGGCAAGCACAGTCCGTCATACACCGATGGCGCGTTCCCACCGGCACCATGCACGGCTGCCAGCACGGCCAGCGCCACCAGCGCGACCCCGATCGCCGCCCGCCGCCGGGTGGGACGCCGCCGGCTCATGCCGGCTGAGGGATCAGCTCTGATGTCACGAGGCGTCCGATCACCCCTGCATCTTCGCCGACCCGCCGTCTCGCCGGCGGCGGTGTCAGGCCTTGGCGGTCCTCGGCCTGAGCTCGGGTGACCGTCCGGCCGACTCCGGGGCGCCGTCGCCGATCAGGCCGGCCAGCGCGGGGGCGGCATTCATGGCGGCGTCCAGGTCGCCCGGGCCGAATGGATGCTGCGAGGCGCGTTCACAGACGAGCACACCGGCGACGGCGTCACCGTCGACGATCGGCGCGACCAGCGTCGAGCTCACCTCGATGTTGGAGCGGCGCTGGGTGCGGTGGCTTGCGGTCTCGGTGAAGAGCACTGCCCGCCGTCTGCTGACGACCCGGTCGACGGTGCCGGGCGGCAGGCCCGCGGGCGCGACGCCGGACGGGGGCAGGATGTAGGAGCGGTCGGCGCCGATCTCGGCGCTGACCCGCGCCAGCGCGGCTCGCACCCCTTCGCTGGTGGCCACAGAGCTCCACAGCCGAGGGCTGCGCCGGACGGCGCCGCGGTTGCCGGCGGCGTTTACCGCCATGGCCACCACGGCTCCTCCGAGGGCCGCGAGCACGGGCAGCAGGTGGGCATCCAGGAGGAGGGCGTAGGCCACGAACATCGACCCTCCGGAGAGCACCGCGCGTTCGAGGTACACGGTGGTTCCCTCGCCGACGCCGTGACGCTGATCGGCGAATGTCCAGGTGCGGTTGAGCACTGTGTTCCAGGCCAAGCTGGGGAGGTAGGCGGGGAAGAAGGCAGCGAGCAGCGGCAGGCCGGCCGGCCCGGTGAGAAGGACGATCAGCGGGAGCAGGATGCCGAGGCCGCTGAGCCCCACAAGGGCGAACTTCCAGCGTCGAGCCGAACCCTGGACGTCGAGGAAGAGGGAGCGGATGTGGCCCAGGAACAGGAGGCCCTGGCGCAGGGTTGCTTTGCTGTCCCCTGCCGTCCGGGGGGCGAAGTCGAGCGGGATGTCGCGCACGGTCAGACCGGGCACGCACACCAGCAGCTCGAGCAGGATCTTGAAGCCCACCGGCCGGAACTCGATCCCGTCGATCACCTCGCGCCGGCACACGAAGAAGCCGCTGAGGGGGTCGGTGCTGGCTCTGGCCTCGCTGAACAGGCCGCGCGCCACTGATCCCGCGGCGCGGCTGACCACCCGGCGACCTGCTCCGTCGAGCCCCTGGCCGCTGCCGCCGCGGGTGTACCGGCTGGCGACCACCACGTCCGCGCCGGCCATGGCCGCCTCGAGCATGGCCGGGATGGTCTCGGGCGGGTGCTGGAGGTCGGCGTCCATGACGCAGACGAAATCGCCGCGGACGCTGTGGATGCCACGGAGCACAGCGGTGCTCAGGCCGCCGGCGCGATCGGGCCCCTGGCGGTGCAGCAGGTCGATTCGCGGGTCAGCGAGCGAGGCGGCGGCGACCGCCCGTGGGGTGCTGTCGTCGGAGTCGTCGACGATCAGGATCTCGTGGTCGATCCCGCCCAGAGCCGCGCCGAGGCGAGCCAGCAGGGGCCCGACGTTGGCCTCCTCGTTGCGGGTTGGGATGACCACGCTGAGCAGTGGCGATTCGACCATTGCCCGAGCATATGTCGGTGCCGCCGGCGGCTCCGCCCACGTCGCCGGGCTGACACCGCCTGTCACCGGAATGCAACTCGTCAACGGTTCCCGGTGAGCTCGGCAAGCCGCAAGTATTGGCTCCGGGCGGACGTTTTCGAGGTAGAGACCACAATCTTCGGTTGACAGCGATCACCATACGGTGTCCTGCTGGTTCGGGTTGGGGGTCGGATGAGGTTGAGGATGGCTCTGACTGAGGACGTCGCGACGGCCTGGGCCGGCCCGCGAGTCGGGGGTGCCGGGCAGTGGTGAACAAGGGCCGCAGAGGCGTGGTCA
Organism: Candidatus Amunia macphersoniae; assembly: GCA_016464795.1. GTDB lineage: Bacteria > Chloroflexota > Dormibacteria > Aeolococcales > Aeolococcaceae > Aeolococcus > Aeolococcus macphersoniae. The sequence continues at coordinate 134,116 of JAEKNN010000026.1, forward strand.
GCCTGGGAGACCAGGCTCTGCTGTTCGCGGCCGCGGTGCGAGGAGGCTTTCAGCGCCCTTTCTATGCGGCTGAGTTCCTGGAGCAGTGCCGCTTCATCCTCTTCTCCTGCGGGGTCCCGCTGGCGCTGACCGGCCTCGGCTGGGGCACCATCGTGGCGCTGGAGGCCGGGAACTTCTTCAAGCTGGCATCCGCCGAATGGCGCATCGGCGGTTTCATGGTGCTCGCCAATGTCCGTGAGTTCGCGCCGGTGGCGACCGGCCTGATGGTCGCGGCTGTCTGCGGAACCGCGATCACCGCCGACCTCGGCGCCCGCAAGGTGCGCGACGAGCTGGAGGCCATCAGCGTGATGGGCATCAGCAATGTCCTCTTCATCGTGGTCCCTCGCTTCCTGGCGCTGGCGGTCATGACCGCCCTCTACAACATCCCGATGATCATCTTCACCTGCCTCTCGGGGTACCTGGCCTCCGTCGCGCTGGTGGGGGTCAACAGCGGAGCCTTCATCAGCACCTTCTACACCCAGGGAACCCTGCAGGACCTCTACGGCGGCGAGCTGAAATGCGTCATCTTCGGCATGCTCATCGCCACCGTCTGCTGTTACAAGGGGATCACCGCCAAGGGCGGCGCCGAGGGCGTGGCACGTGCCGTTCACCAGTCGGTGGTGGCCTGTTTCGTGAGCATTCAGATCATCGAGTACCTCTACACGCCCACCGTGCTCGCCCTCTTCCACGCCAACAACGTGCTGCGCTAGGACCCCGTGGCCACTGTCACCCGACCCGCCAAGCGCTCGGCTCCCGCCGCGACGGGTGGCGGCCGGCCGTCGCGGCTGGCCGGCGCGCGCAACGGCGTGGAGACGCTCGGCAAGGTCGTCAACTTCGCCGGCGGGGCGATCGCCCACATCCCCCAGTCGACGCGCTACATGCGCGAGGTCTGGTGGTACGCGGCGTTCCTCGCCATCGGTTCCACGCCGATCGCGCTCGTGCTCACCTACTTCACTGGCAGCGAGTGCTCCATCGAGGCCTACTACTCGCTGTCGCAGATCGGCGCCCAATCGCTGGCCGGCGTATTCAACGCCATCTGCGACACCCGTGAGATCACCCCGCTGTTCTTCGGCTTCGCGATCGGCGCCAAGGTGGGCTGCGGGCTGGTCGCCGAGCTCGGGACGATGCGCGTCAACGAGGAGATCGACGCCCTGGAGGTCATGGGCATCCCTTCGAAGATCTACCTGGTGAGCACTCGGATGCTGGCGTGCTTCATCGTCCTCCCCTTCATGTACCTGCTGGCGCTCGGGGTCAGCTACCTCGGCTCCTACGTGGTGCAGATGGTCCAGATCCCCAGCGGCAGCATCTCCAGCGGGGTGTACTCCGACTACTTCTTCAGGTTCCTCAACGTCCAGGACCTCTTCTTCTCGATGATCAAGGCTGTCGTCTTCGCCTTCCTGATCGTGTGTGTGGCCGTGTACTACGGCTACAACGTGACCGGAGGGGCGGTGGGCATCGGCAGGGCCGTTGCCAAGACGATGGCCGTCGCCCTGGTGGTGACGGTGGTCGTCAACGCCCTCCTGACCCAGATCTTCTGGGGCATCAACCCCAACCTGCCGATCGCCACGTGAACGAGGTGGGCGCGTGACCGACACCAGATTCGGCGCCGCGACGGCTGCCGCGGTGTCCCCTCCGGAGGCACCGCCGGCGGCTCCGGCCGGCTCGAGCCGCACCAACAACGGCAACACGGCCCCGGCTGACCGGGGTCGCGGAGGGCACGGTCCAGCCGACCAGGGCCGGGGAGACAGGGATCGCAACGCGCGCGCCAAGAACGTGCCCGGGGCGAACCACCCGGCGTACACGGACCTGAGCACGCCGCTGGGGGAGCGCCCCGAGACCCAGTCGGACTCGACCTGGAACAAGGACGCGGTCATCGAGTTGCGCAGCGTCCACAAGGCCTTCGGGCAGTTCAAGGTGCTCGACGGGGTCAGCTGCCGGATCCCCAAGGGGGAGATCACCGTGCTGATGGGCCCGTCGGGCACCGGCAAGAGCGTGACCCTGCGCCACATCGTCGGCCTGCTGCCACCCGACAAGGGTGATGTCTACGTGGACAACCGCGACGTGCCCATGCTCAACGAGGACGAACTGTTGGAGTTGCGCCGCGGCATCGGCATGCTCTTCCAGGACGGCGCCCTGTTCAGCTCGATGAGCCTCTACGACAATGTCGCCTTCCCGCTGCGCCAGCACACCAAGAAGGGCGAGTCGGAGATCCGCGAGATCGTCATGGACCGGCTCACCGAGGTCGGACTCGCCGGCGCCGAGAAACGCATGCCCAACGAGCTGAGCGGAGGGATGCGCAAGCGGGCCGGGTTCGCTCGCGCCCTGGTGATGGAGCCGCGGATCCTGCTCTTCGACGAGCCCGACTCGGGCCTGGACCCCGTCCGGACTACTCTTCTCTGCGACCTGATCCGCGAGATCAGCGACAAATACGAGGCCACCTCGATCGTGGTCAGCCACGACGTGGGGGCGGTGCGGCGCTTCGCCGACAACATAGGCATCCTGTATAAGGGAAAGATGCGACACTTTGGGAACAAGCAGGAGATTGAGGAGTCGGAGGACGAGTTCGTCCACCAGTTCTTCAATGCCTCGTCCGAAGGGCCGCTGGGAATGGACTGACAGGCGAGTTTGGGGAAGGTGAAGGTGTCCAAGTCGACGATCGCCGGGATCGGGGTCGCCGCAATCCTCATCGGAGGAGCGGGGTTCGCGATCGTGTCGCCGCGCGCCCTGGGAGCCAAGTACCACCAGTTCCAGGTCACCTTCCCCACAGCCGACGGCCTGGTCGCGGGCAGCGACGTGCTCGAGAGCGGCTCCAAGATCGGCACCATCAGCGACATCCAGCCCACCCAGGACAACTCCGCCCTGGTCACGGTGCAGGTCGCCAACGACCACTGGCCGATCCATACAGGCGTCAAGGCGGACATCCGCCCCAAGTCACTGCTCGGCGAGAAGTACGTGGACGTGCACGATGGGAGCCCATCCCACCCCGTCATCGACACCGCCGTGATCCTGCACGAGACCCAGGCGGCGGTGCCGGTCGAGCTCGATCAGTTCATCAACAGCCTCGACCAGCCCACCCGCAACGCTGCCAGGGTGCTGCTCAACGACCTCGGCGCCGGGGTTGCCGGCCGCGGCCAGGATCTCAACCAGGCGATCGCCGCGGGCAAGGCGGACCTCCAGAACCTGGCGGTCTTCGGCACCACCCTGAACAACCGGGATCCCGACCTGGACCGGATCCTGGTGGGCCTGGACGGCGTGCTCGGCAAGATCACCACCACCGACCAGCTCACCCAGCTGAGCCAGCTGATCACCAACGGCCAGACCACGCTCAACGCAATCGAGACCCAGCAGGCGGCCTTCAGCCGCGGCTTCGTGGATGCCCAGACGGCGCTGGGGGAGTTGAACACCGCCATCGACAGCGCCGTCCCGTCGCTGCGCGCCACCCTGGCCGTGGCCCCGCAACTGATCAAGCAGTCCGGCCAGGAGGGGGATCTCCTCGCCTTCCTGGGCTCGGTGGGCAACAACCCGCAGGTCCTCAAAGCCATGAACAGCGGTCTCCTGCAGGGGCCCACCACCACCGGTGGCGCGCTCGAGACCGGTGGATCGGGGGGCCCGCAGCCCATCTTCCGCATCTGCCTGATCAACCCCGGCAACGCTGGAACATCCTGTCAGGGGAAGCCACCGGCCTCCATCACCAACTCGGGATCCACTCCGTCCGCCTTTGACACCGGTCACAGCAACATGTCGATGCTGGCCAGCTGGTTGGCGGACTAGCGATGCGCAGCCGCTGGAACCTGCCGATCTACCTGAGCTACCTCATGGTGTGCCTGCTGGTGCTCGGCTTCATCGTGCGCGGCCTGCAGTTCAGCGTCCCCTGGAGCCACCCGTACAGGGTCACCGCCACCTTCGCTGACGCCGACAGCCTCCTTCCCAACAACGAGGTGTTCCTCAACGGCACCAAGGTGGGCTACGTCGGCGGGGTCAGCGTGGTCGGCGGCCATGCCCAGGTGCAGCTGGTCTTCGACAACGGCAACGCCCTGCCGCTCCACCCCGATGCCACCGCCCAGGTACGCAAGAAGAACCTTCTCGGCGAGACCTACGTCGACCTGACCCGGGGTGCGCAGCCCGGCCAGATCCAGTCCGGCGGCGTCATCCCCCTCGCCCACACGGTGCCGATCACCGAGATCGACCAGGTGCTCGCCGTGTTCGACCCGGCGACGGTTCAGCGCGTGCAGCTCCTGATCAACGCCATCGGTGAGGGCACGACCAACAACGGCGACAACATGAACAGCCAGGCCACGTCGCTGAACCAGCTGGTCACCGTGCTCAACGTCCCGGCCACGCGCCTGTCGGTGCGCAAGCAGCAGGTCAACGACATCGTCCTCGAGCTGCAGAAGTTCTACACAGTGCTCGCCAACCAGCGCGAGCAGGTGCGCCAGGAGTTCGGCACCTGGACGGCTGTGATGCAGCAGCTGGCCAATCAGGAGACGGCCATCGGCGGCACCGTCCGGCAGGCGGACACGCTCCTGCAGAACCTGGATGTGCTGGTCAACGGCAATGTCGGCAACCTCCGCACCACCCTGGACACCCTTCCCGGCACCCTGACCAGCCTCAACAAGTTCCTCGACCAGAGCAACGGCATCCTCGACAGCATCTCGACGGTGCGCGGCTCGATCCACGACGTGTTCCCCAACCTGGGCAGCTCGTTCTTCGACACCGACCCCAACAACAACAACCAGCACTTCTGGTCGGTGTTCTCGGTCAACTGCAGCAGCGCATGCACCGGTCAAGCATCCACCCCCGCCCCCAACTCGAGCGCGCCCAATGCCAGCTGGGCCGCGGCGATGGGGGGCTGAGCGTGGACCGCAAGCGGACGCTCACCAACGCCGGCATCCTCGCCGTGTTCACTGTGTTCTGCGTCATGGTGATGGAGTTCCTGGCCGTCAACATCGGCCAGCCCAACCCGCTGTCCTCGGACTACACAGTGCACGCTGTGTTCGCCGATTCCGACGGCATTCCCACGGCGGCCGACATTCGCGTCAGCGGTGTGGCCGTCGGCAAGGTCACCTCGATCTCCCACGACCCGGCCAGCCCCGGCTACAGCGTGGTGACCATGCAGATCAGTGACACCCGTGCGGTGCCGGTGTACGGAAACGGGTTCGCCAAGGTTCGCCCCAAGACGTTGCTGGGCGAGAAGTATGTCGACCTCACCGTCGGCTCGCGGAACACGTCCGAAGCCATCGCCGCGGGCGGCTACATGCCTGTCGCCCAAACCGGCAAGGATGTCTCCAACGACGAGATCTTCAACTCCTTCGATGCGGCCACCCGCGCCCAGCAGCAGCAGGTGCTCGCCGCCCTCGACCAGGCGACCAAGGGCCGGGCCGGCGACGTCCAGACGATCCTTCCGCAGCTGCAGCAGGTGTTCGCCAACCTCGGCCCGGTCGCCAAGGTGTACGAGAAGGACCAGCAGCAGACCGACAACATCTTCGTGCAGCTGAACACCATCATGCAGGCGCTCGCCGACGAGCACCAGCAGCTTGCCGGCTTCCTCGCCAACGGCAACGTGGCCCTGGGAGCGATCGCTCAGAAGGACCAGGCGCTGGTGGCCACGCTGCAGGAGGCGAGCAACGTCAGCACCGAGCTGAATACGGCGATGATCCCAACCATCGCCGCCCAAAGGAAGTCACTCGATGAGCTGGCACCGACCCTGGCCTCGAACAACACGCTCCTGTACGACATCGTCGGGCCCAAGTGCAACGGTCACGCCTGCGGCATCGACACAGTCATCGCCGGGACCCTGAACGGCCAGATCGCCTATCCGAACGACCAGCTCAACGTGACCACGCCCAATGGTGAGGCTGTCACCGGGCTGTGGGACTCGATGTTCTCCGAGCCGGGCCCGGCCGGCACTGTGACCGGCAGGAATCCCGCCAACGACAGCAGCGCCTGCACCATCACCGGCAACTGTGCTCTCAACATCGTGCTCTCCTTCCACTGCGACACCATCGCCCAGGCCGTCACTCAGAATTTCGTCAAGCTCTTCCCAGACGGTACCCAGAAGCAGATCCAGGACCTGTGCAACACGGCGACCGCGCACAAGACCTCAGCCACGGTGGCACCGCCCTCCGCGGCCGAATCCGCGTACCTCGCGGGGATGTTCGGATGATCGTGCGGGTCGTCCGTCTGCTGGCGTCGTCGAAGGGCCTGTTCGCCGCCGCCGTCGTCACCGGCGCGTTCTGCGGGCTCGCCCTCTCCTTCGGCGGTTCCTCGCACCTGGTCGCCGCGGACTTCAGCAACGTCAACGGGCTCACCGGCGGCAACGAGGTCCGGATCGGGGGCATCGAGGTGGGCACCGTGCAGTCGCTGGAGGTCCGTCCCGATCCGCACACCGGGCAGCAGGAAGCCCACGTGGTTTTCTCGGTGGACAGCGCGCACTGGCCTCTGCGGCAGGGCACTGTCGCGGCGGTGCGGCCCAAGGGGGTGCTCAGCAACGTGTTCGTCGAGGTCGACCCGGGATCGGCATCGGCCGCGTCGCTCGGCGACAACCCCAGCTTCGGGATCGACAAGACCAGCAGCCCGGTCAACCTCGACGAGCTGTCCAACGTCTTCGACCCCAGCGTTCGCCAGTCGATCCGCACCCAGCTCCAGGAGGGGGTGCTCGCCTTCGGCGGCACCGGGACGGGCGATCTCAACCAGACCATCGGCAACCTCAACCCGCTGAGCGCGGACGCGGTCCCGATCACCTCGGTCCTGTCCCAGCGCTCTCCTCAGCTCGATCGGCTGAACGGGGAGTTCGACAAGATCAGCGGTGACCTGGCCCGCGAGGACAAGAACCTGCGCGGGCTGATCGTCAACGGCAACATCTTCCTGGGAACTCTGGCCACCCATGAGGTCTCGCTTCAGGGCACGCTCGTGCATGCCGCCGGAACGCTGACCACGCTCGACCAGTCGCTGCGCGGCGAGGAGGCCAACCTCGCCTCGATCTTCCAGAAGGGCCCCACCGCGCTGAACAACGCCAAGGCGTCGGCCGATCTGCTGGCTCCGTTGATCGCCAACGTGGACCCGTACATCGGCGACCTCGACGTGCTCCTGCATGAGTTCACCACCGCCACCGGGTACACCAGCAGCGCCCCACCCGCAAACAATCCGTACGGCGGTCTGGTCGACATGCTCCGGGTCGACGGCTCGCTGCCGTTGCCAGGACGCAAGGCGACCGGCTGCGGCGGAACCTGGCAGAACCCGTTGCCCTCGAGTGGGACCTGCTGATGAGCGGAACGGGACGCCGCGGCGGCTTCAACCCACTGATCGCCGGCTTCATCGCCGGTCTTGTGATGGTGCTCGTCCTCGGTCTGCTGGCCAAGATCAACCTCGACTTCGCGGCCCCATGGACCGCGACCCACACCATGTCGGCGCAGGTCAGTGACGTTGACGGCATCAGCGTCGGCAGCGACGTCCGCATCGCCGGCCGGGCGGTCGGCCAGATCACCGCCGTGACCGCCCAGGGCTCGTACAGCACGGTCACCTTCCATGTGGACAACGGCGACTGGCCACTCGGTGGCGACACCTCCGCCTCGATCCGCCTGGCCACGCTGCTCGGCCAGAAGTACATTCAGCTCACGCCCGGCACGGACATGGCGCACCCGTACTCCGACAACGCCACCATCACGCTCAAGGCGACCAAGCCGGTGGTGGACTTCGACCAGATCCTCAACACCTTCAACGAGCCGACCCGCAACTCGCTGACCAGCCTGATCCGCACCGCCGCCGGCGCCGTTCAGGGGCAGGAGGGAACCCTTCAGCAGCTCATTCCCGACCTGCGCGATCTCTCGGTGCACAGCGTCACCCCCACCCAGGAGCTGGTGACCCGCAACCCCGAGATCAACAACATCCTGGTCAACCTGGGCACCACCGCCGACACCCTCGACAAGAGCAGCACCGACCTCGCCGGCGTCATTGACAACATGAACTCAATCACCGGTGCTCTGGCGAAGAACCAAGCGGCGCTCGAGGGCTACATCGCCAACACCGACAGCCTCAACCAGACCACTGACGCGGTCCTGGGCAACGGCGGTGCCGCCAAGCTCAACGCCGGCTTCCAGCAGTTGAGCGGCTTCGCCACCCAGCTCAACCAGCTGATGACAACCCTGGTCCCGGAGACCAGCGGGTTTGTCAACGACAAGAGCCCCGCCACCGGCAACTTCATCTGGCAGGACGCCAGGAACCTGGTGTTCCAGATCGGAGCGGCGACGGCCCAGGGCAACGCCTCTGGGTTCTTCCTCCGCCAGAACGCCAATGGAATCGATCCATGCGGTCTGCTCGGCCCCACCTGTGTGGCCGGCAACGCTCAACCCCCGGCGCTCCCCGGCGGCGGCCTGCCCACGTGTCTGCCCCCGGTCATCTCGTGCGCCCCGACGGCTCCGATCAGCCCGCGGGCGCCCGTGGTGCCGATCCCGTCCCTACCACCGCTGCCGCCGCTTCCCATCCCCACGCCCTCGCTACCGATCCCACTGCCGCCCCCGCCTACGCTCACACCACTGCCACTGCCTCTCGGTTTGGGGCTCACCAGCTACCAGCTCAGCAACAGTGACCAGTGGGGACCACTGCTCGCCTCCTGGGGCTCGCTGTGAACCGCAAGCCACGCGTTCGGCCCCTGTGGAGCGGACTGCTGGCGGCCGTGCTGCTGGTGGTGGCGATGCTCGGGGTGGTGGTCAGCGGCATCCCCGGTGGACCGAGCCTGGCCCTGCCGTGGAGCCACACCATGACCATCCATGTGGAATTCGCCAACGCCGACGCGCTCGCGCCGCACGCCAGCGTCGACGTGGCGGGGGTGAAGGTCGGTGAGGTGCACAACGTCGCCGCCAAGGGGAACCTGGCTGTGGTCACGCTCGACATCGATCCCAAGTACGGCGACATTCACACTGACACCCAGGTGCTGCTCCGGCCCCACGGATTGTTCGGGCCCAAGTATGTCGAGATGTCGCCGGGCACCAATGCAGCCCCGGTCGTCCCCGACGGCGGCACCATCAGCGTCACCCACAGCGTGCAGCCCGTCGACCTCGACCAGTTGCTGCAGGCGCTGCAGGCACCCGAGGCCCAGAACCTGCGCACCGCCATCGTCGAGCTCGGCAAGGCCTCAGCCGGCAAGGGGGATGATGTCAACCACCTGCTCGGCGCGGCCAACACGCTGACCCAGACGCTGCAGACGCCACTGCAGACGCTCGACAACGTGTCCTCGAACTTCTCCGACTTCCTGGTGAAGAACGAGTCCTTCAACGCCAGCTTCGCGCAGACGCCGCTGGACCAGCTGGTGGCGAGCAGCAACGTCACCCTGGCCGCTTTCGCCTCGAACGCAACCCAGCTCGGCTCCCTCCTCGACCATGCGGACAGCACCCTGACCCAGCTCGACAGCGCGCTGGGCGGTGAGCAGGCCAACATCCGCCAGGTCCTGCAGACTCTGCCCAGCACCATCGACAAGCTCAACAGCTTCAACAACGTGGTGGCTCTCTTCGCGGCCAACCTGACAGGCAAGGAGAAGGGCTTCCAGTACAAGGACGGCAAGCCGGACGTGACCCCCGGCATCATCGCCGCCATCGAGAACGTCAAGTCGGCGTTCTCGTCCTACGACTGCACGATCGCCACCAACGGCGGCCCGTGCCCCGAGAAGAACAAGCAGTACTACCTTCGGGTGCAGACGTTCAACCTCGGCGGCAGCGACCAGACCACCACGCAGCTGCAGGGCATTCTCTGCATGCTGCCGGTGCCACCGCAGATCCCCACCGGGGGCACCGCGCTGCAGTGTCCTCCCAAGAAGACGAGCGCCAGCAGCCGGCCTGGCGCCGACATGCTCACCGGCGAGTACAGCAATCTGTCCTCGCTGATCGGCGCCTGAACGTAGGCGGCCGGCACCGGCAGCGGCGGACCCACACAATCACCAGCCGCGGTCCATCATGGCCGGGACGGTCACCGTAGGGCGGACCGCTCACGACCACCGCCGCACAGACGGAGACAGAGTGCTGCGACGACTCGCCGTGCCCATGGCACGCCGTCCGCTGGCCACCCTGCTGGTGGCCCTGCTCGTGTGCGCGGGCGCGGCGACGGGCTTCCTTCGCTTCGGCGTCGACGCCGGCCAGTCGCTGCTGGTGGGCAGCAACTCGGCCGCGGGCCAGGCCAACCAACGCTTCACCCAGAGCTTCGGCACCGATCCCATCGTCATCGTCCTCTCCTCCGGCACCAGGGCCGACCCGGGCAACCCCACTGCTCCCTACCTCGAGAAGAACCTGCAGCGACTGGCCGCCCTCGAGGACGACCTGGCCCACGATCCCCGGGTGGCCCAGGTGCTCGGGCCGGGAACGGTGGCCCATTCGGCGCTGTCGGCCACCACCTCAGAGGTGACCCGGACGCTCGGAGGCGGACAGGTGCTCGGCGAGTATCCCTACTTCGTCGCCGAGACCGACTACCTGGTGGCCCGCCAGAGGGGTGAGATGGACACCACCAAGCTGAGCACCCAGTTTCAGAACGACCTGCGCAACGCCCAGAGCCTGCTCGCTCTGTACGTTGCCAGAGCCGCCGCCGACGCCCATCAGGCGCGCGCCGCGTACCAGCAGAAGCCGATCCCACCGGCCGACAGGCTGCTCGACGGGGCCGAGCGCGCCGCCGACGCCGCCGCCTCGGCGGATCCGCTGCCCCCGCTGTTCGCGGAGTACCTGTCGGGGCCCGGCAGCACCCCCGACCAGGCCTTGGCACGTGACTTCTTCGACAAGCTGACCGGATCGTTCGGCGACTGCGATTCGTCGATCGCGTCGCTGCTGAAGATCACGCCCACCTGCCAGGTCTACCTCGAGCGGATCCTGCTCGACCTGCCCAACTGCCCAACCCAGACCACCGTGACGGCCGCCCAGGCAAAGAACCAGGAGATGTTCTGCTCGCCCAAGCGTGAGTGGTCCTCGGTGCTGCCCCAGCCGGAGACCGTGAGCCTGACGTTCAGCAATGGCAAGCCCGGCACCAAGCTTCTGGCGCGCGAGGTCATCACCGTGAGGCTGACCGCCAAGGCCGCGGCGAGTCGATCCGACGTGCTCGCCGTGCGACAGAAGATCTCTGACCAGCTGTCCAAGGGGATCGCTGACGACGCGTACACCAGGACCTTCAACGGCTCCGCCTTGCAGCAGCTCCGCGACCTCGGTCCACTCGACCCTTCGGCATGCGCGGGAGCCGGCCAGGCCAACGACGCCAACTGCTATGCAACGTTCCACGATCGTCCGTTCGACTCGGTGATCGCCGGTGCGCCGCTGCTCACCTACGGCGTCGTCGACTCCATGACTCTGACGCTGCTGATCCTGCTGCCTGCTGTCATCGTGCTGATGGCGGTCCTCCTGGTGGCCACCTTCCGGGTGCGCGGACGGTTGTGGCCGCTGCTGGCGGCGGCTGGGGCCGGCGCGGCGACCATCGGACTGTCGCTGTGGGCGGGGATCCCCGTGACCCCCGCCGTGCTCGCCGGCATCCCCGTCCTGGTGGGGTTGGCTGTCGACTACGCGGTGCAGCTGGTGGCGCGATACGACGAGGCCCGCGGGCGCGGCGCCGAGCGTGAGGCGGCTCTCGCCGAGGCGATGGGCAGCACCGGGCCGGCCACGCTCACCGCGGCCCTGGCCACGCTGGCCGGCCTGGGCACCCTGCTGGTGTTGGCGGGCATCGATGCCGGACCGTTGGTGGCGGTGCCGCTGGTGGCGGAGTTCGCCCTGGTGCTGTTCGTCGGGGTCATCCTGGCCTGGCTGGCGGGGATGTTCATCGCGCTCCCCGCAGCCGCGCTCGCCGATGCCCGGGGGGCCAAGTCAGCTGCGGCCCCGGCGCCGCCCACCACCCCCAAGCGCATCCTCGCGATCGCCACCTCATGGCGCGGCGCGCTGGTGCCCGCGCTGATCGTGGCCATCGTCGGCTGGGTGCTGCTGCCTCGAGTTCCCGTGCAAACCCAGGTCGACCAGCTGCTCGCCTCGTCGCTGCCGCAGCTGCAGGACGTCAACACGGTGCGTGATCAGACCGGCTACGGCAACGAGATCGACATCTACGTTCAGGGTCAGGTGGCGGGGCCGTACAACCAGCCCGGCAGCCCGGCCGGCGTCACCTGGCAGTGCAGCGTTGCCGAGGGGATCCGCAGCTTCAATCCGGACCAGGTGGCGCTGGCGACCTCGATCGCGGACTTCTTCATCGCCAGCTCGTCCGCCTCGACGGCGTCGACCAAGGCCCCGTGCGTCTCGGCAGCCGCTCCGGCCCCAGGTGCGTCACCCTCGCCGTCGCCCGGTGCATCTGGGACGCCGGCACCGGGAACCGCAGCGCCCCTGCCGGTGACCCCGAGTGCCGCGGGGACGCCGACGGCCGCGGCGACTCCGACGCCAACCGCCGCAACCCCGAGCAGGTACCGCAACTCGGGGGCCCAGGTGTACCTCGCCGCCTCCTCGGTGGCCGCGCAGACCGCGGCTCCCACCCCGGACGGGTCGACCAGTCCGTCAGCGGCAGCCTCACCGGGCTCTGCCGCCTCGGCGGTTCCCGGGGCCACCCCGGCGCCCTCCACGGCTCCGGGGTCGTCTCCGCTGGTGAAGACCCAGACCGCATTCCTCTGCGATCTGCGACTGCTGCCGAGCCTGGCTCGAGATTTGGTCCAGCCCATCGCCCCGCCTCCCTCTGGCAGCAGCAGCGGGGGGACCCAGCCCTGCCCCGCGGTGGACAAGTACTTCAACTCATGGATCACGCCCGAGACCACCCCGATCGACCCCACCTCGTCGCGCATCGTGATCGGAGTCCAGGGGACGTCGGTCGCCGCCGAGGCAGCGCTGATCGACAGCTCCAGCGTCCGCGGCGCCATCAACTCGCCGCCCAACGGCCTCACCGCCGCCCCCGCCGGCATTGCCGCACTGGCCGCGCAGGCCTACGACACCATCCTCGGACGCAGCCTGTGGCTCAACCTGGTGCCGCTGGTGGTGGTGTTCCTCGCGCTGCTGCTGATCGAGCGCGACGTCAGGCGCGCCGCGCTGCCGGTGCTGCCCACCGCCATCGCCGCCGGCTGGGCGCCGCTGATCCTGCTTCTGCTCGGCTTGTTGCCCGGGGGGGTCGGCAAGACGCTGGGCTCCTTCAACCCGCTCACAGTGGTGCTCGGAGCGCTGGTGATCGCCCTGGCCACGGAGTTCGGCGTGGTCCTGCTGCGGCGGTTCGACGAGGAGATGGCGGGCGGGGCCCACCCCGACGACGCGGCAGCCGCGGCCCTGGCCGTGACCGGGCGTGCCATCCGGGTCTCCGCGCTGACCCTGGGGGCAGGCTTCGCCGTGCTGGCGGTGAGCGCCCTCTTTCCCCATGGCCTGCCTTTGCTCGGGGCCTTCGGGCTCACCATGCTGATCGACCTCGGCCTTGCGGTGGCAGCGGTCTTCGGGATCATGCTGCCGGTGGCGGTGGCCATCGAGCGCTCGCGCTACCGGGCACCGCGCGCGGCCACGGCACCTGCGGCCAGCTCGACACGGCCTGCGGTGCCGGCCGCCAGCCCGGCCACGCCGATCGCGGCGCCGGCCACGGCCCCACCCCGCGCCAAGGCACGCACCGCGGCTGTGGCTCGGGCCAAGCCAGGGGTACCGGCAGCCAGCCCAACCCCGCCGGCCCCCGCAC
>JAEKNN010000052.1 GCA_016464795.1 Candidatus Amunia macphersoniae
CCATGCTGCTGGCGGAACTCACCTCAAGGTGGTCCCATCTCGCTGGCGGGCGACATGCCGGGGCCTCATCTGTGGCGTGGCGCTCATCACAACGGCATGCGGGCCGGCGGCGCAAGGGTCGACCGCTCCCAGTTCACACGCAACCGCGAAGCCGCGACTCCCACGAGCACCCGTTCTGTTGTACGTCGCCGGGGGTCAGCAGGATCGGCTGACGGAAGTTTCGTGGCAAACCGGAACCGTGATATCAACCTTCCCGCGACCGGGGGCAAGCCATGCTGGAGCGCGGCAGTCTCGGCTACTCCCGTCGCCCGATGGGGCGGCGTTTGTCGTAGCAACGCCGGGTGGAGGAATGGCTGCTGTGACCGATCGCAGTGGTAAGCGCCTCAACACCCTAGACCCGGCGGCAGGTTACTGGTGGGCGGACGACAGCTCGGCACTGTGCGTTCTGCATCAGCGGTTGCCCTACGCACCTGCGCGTTTGAGCCTTTCCATGCTCGGCAGCGACGACAATGATGTGGCTGCGCTTCCTGCCGGACAGTCCGCAACATGGTCAATCGCCGCGTGCAGTGCTAGCAATGATCGGGCGTCTTGGTCGGCTTTGCCGATGTTCCCGAGGGTTCAGCACTTCCAGCCTTGACTGTGGTCTGGTCGACAGAGGGACGACTCCGCGGCATCGTGGTTGATCCGAGTTCGACTCAGATGGCAATCGGGTTGCTACCGGCGACGGCAGGCACCGCAGCCGCGACAGCGGGCTATGAGTTGCACCTGATCCGGAAGGATGGCAGTGACCTGCTCGTCACAAGCAACGCCCGCTTTCCGTAGAACCTGCGCCACTAGCGGAGCCGCAGCCGTTGTGGAAACAGGGGCGTCCGGCGCATCCCCCATGTCGGGTCAGCCCCACGACATGGTTGTAGGCCGCTTCACACTCGCACTCCCAGCACTCGGTCGACCAGCACAAACAAGAGGACATCCAGCTGTTCGACTTCTTCCATGCCGCTCGGCGGCCAGGCGAGTGACCTTAGCTTGGACCTCCTCAAGGTCCAAGCTGGATGCGACGCGACAGTGTGCGTGACTAGCTAGTGGAGTCCGGAGCCAGCTCGAGCGCGGGCACGTCAGCGCCCAGCCGCTCGCGCATCACCCCCACAGCGTCGGCGCTGCTGTCGCCGGCCACGAACCGCCGGCCCAGCTCGCGTGCAGCGACAGCCGTCGTACCACTGCCCGCACACCAGTCCACAACCAGGTCATCGGGTCGTGAGGATGCCGCCACCACCCGTCGGAGGACACCCAGCGGCTTCTGTGTCGGGTAACCGGTGCGCTCGCGCGAGTTGGTCGGCACGATGGTGTGCCACCACACGTCCGTCGGAGACTTGCCGGCGGCGGCGCGCTGGGGCGTCTGCAGGCCCGGCGCCATGTAGGGGATTCGCTCGACCTCGGCGAGGTCGAAGTGGTGGCGGCCGGGCGCGCGCGCATACACCAGCAGGACGTCGTGCTTGGCGGGCCATCGGGTGGTGGTGCGGGCGCCGAAGTCGTACGCCCAGATCACCTCGTTGAGGAAGCAGTCACGGCCGAACAGCTCGTCGAGCATCACCTTGCAGTAGTGGGACTCGCGGGGATCGACATGCAGATAGAGGGTGCCGTGCTCGGCGAGGATGCGCCGGCTCTCGAGCAGCCGCGGCCGCAGCCAGCCGACGTAGTCGTCGAAGCTGTCGGCGAAGGAGGCGATGTCGGTGCGGGTGTTGCGGTAGGTCGCCCCGGCGAAGCCGCGCCGGAGACCGGCCGGATCGCGTTCGGTGCGCAGGCGGAAGCCCTGGCGACGGCTGCCGCTGTTGAAGGGCGGATCGGCGTACACCAGCCCGGCGCAACCCTCCGGCAGCGCCGCGAGGAGGGTGAGCGCCTCCGCGTGGACGATCAGGCCCGCTCCCGCCGCAGGTAAGGCCAGGAATGACACGTGATCGAGGGTACAGGAGCGGATAAGTCGCCCCAGAGGCGGTACATGGGTCTAGGCTGGAACCAGTCGTTCACCGTCACGGAGGAGACCCACATGGGTGGAGAAGGCGACAAGGCAGCCGGCAGGGTCAAAGAGGCCGCTGGCGATCTCACGGGTGACAAGGACCTTCAGGGCGAAGGCAAGACGCAGAACGCCGCCGGCAACGTCAAGGACGCGGGGTCCAAGGTCGGCGACAAGGTCAAGGACGCAGCCGACAATCTCGGGGACAGCCTCAAGAAGTAGGACGGTTGAGAGCCCCGAGAGGGGGCACACTCCCAAAGCGGGGGTGAGGGTGTCACGCTGCAGTCGCTGTCCTCGCGGACGCCGCGGAGCCAACTCGCACGGCGAGCTGTCTCCTTGCTGCTACGGGTGCTCCCTTCGCGTGTCACCCCCGCCCCCTCTCCTCGGTATCACCACGCCGTGCCCTTTCCCGCGTGATGCTGCCGCGCCCCCGCTAGAGTTCGCCGCTGACGGAGCGATGGGCAGGCGGAGGTGGCGCGGGTGCAGTTCGGGCGGTACTACGAGGAGTTCGAGGTGGGGGCCACCTACAAGCACTGGCCGGGCAAGACCATCACCGAGTCTGACGACCACCTCTTCTGTGCGCTGACCATGAACCACCATCCCCTGCACACCGACGCGCACTACGCAGAGACGCAAACGCAGTTCAAGCGCAACGTGGTGGTCGGCAACCTGGTGTACAGCCTGGCGCTGGGCATGAGTGTCGCTGACGTCAGCGGCAAGGCGATCGCCAACCTCGAGGTGGAGTCGCTCAAGCACGAGAACCCGACGTTCCACGGCGACACCATCTACGCAGAGACCACAGTGCTCGACAAGCGCGAGTCCTCGAGCAAGCCGGATCGCGGCGTTGTGCGTGTCGAGACGCGGGCCTTCAACCAGCGTGGCGAGCGGGTGTGCATCTTCACCCGCAGCGTGATGGTGCCGAAGCGGGAGGCGGTCGGCGAGATGCAGCCTGCCGACCTGCCCCCCGGCCACAGCAGCGCGTGACCGACGCCGCCGCGGCGGCACGGTACAACGTCCGCCCCTTGCTCCCCGGGCCGGAGTCGGCGCTGCGCGAGTCGGTCCTCCAGCTGGGCCTCCCCGCCGACAGGCTCAGCGCCCTAGCCGAGCACGGCGCCGTCGAAGCTCTGGCGGTGCAGGGACTTGCGCCTGATCAGGCGCGAATTCTCGAACGCGCTCTGCAGGAGCGTGGCGGCACCGTGCTCACCGACCTCAACGGTTCGCGGGCGCTGCTGCTCGCGCCTCTGATGGCCATGGGCCAGCTGCCGGCCGTGCTGGCCGGATGGAGCGAGTCAGCGGAATCCCTGGGCGCGGCCATCGGCGCGGCGCTGATGGCGCGCGGTTCGTCACCGCCCCCGCTGCGGGCGGGAACACACACCCTCGACTTCCGGGCGCGCACGCTGGTGATGGGCGTGCTCAACGTGACCCCCGACTCCTTCGCCGGCGATTCCATCAGTGACGACGTTGGTGCGGTGGTCGACCGTGCACGGGGCTTCGTCGATGCCGGCGCTGACCTCATCGACATCGGCGGCGAGAGCACCCGTCCCAACTCGCAGGCGGTGGACGCCGACGAGGAGCTGGCGCGCGTGGTGCCGGCTCTGCGGGCGGTCTGCTCAGCCGTTGACCTGCCCGTGAGCATCGACACACGCAAGTCCGAGGTGGCTCGGCGAGCAATCGCCGAGGGAGCGGTGATCGTCAACGACGTCTGGGGCCTGCGCGGTGATCCGGCGATGGTCGAGGTGGTCGCCGAGCACGCGCACGTCGGGGTGGTCGCGATGCACAACCAGCGCGGCACCGAGTACGGCGACCTCATGGCCGACATCTGCGGCACGCTGCGCGAGTCAGTCCGCATCGCAGAGACAGGCGGCGTCGCAGCCGACCGTCTGGTCATCGACCCGGGCTTTGGCTTCGCCAAGACGCCCGCTCAGAATCTCGAGCTGATGCGGCGCCTCGGCGAGCTGCGTGGACTCGGCCGTCCGGTGCTCCTCGGCGTGTCCCGCAAGCACACCATCGGGGCGATCCTCGGTGGTGCCGCACCCTCAGACCGCGTCGAGGGCACCTTGGCGCTGCTGGCCCTCGGTGTCGCCGCCGGCGTCAGCATCGTGCGCGTCCACGACGTCGCGCAGGCGGCGCGCGCGGTCCGCGTCGCCGACGCGGTGGTGCGGGGCACGCCGGCAGAGGTTGCCGCATTGCCTCCACCCGGTCCCACCGGGTGACCACCGACGTCGCATGGGTGGCGCTGGGCAGCAATCTCGGGCACCGCGGCCGCGCCCTGGCCCGGCTGCGTGAGCTGCTGGCCGGCGGTGGAGTACGGCTGGAGGCCGTCTCCAGCGAGGTGCTCACCCGCCCCCTCGGCGTCACCGGCCAGGGCGACTTCCACAATCAGCTGGTGGTGTTGCGCGCCCCGGAGCCGTGGTCGCCGTTGCGATGGCTGGAGCACACACGGGCCGCCGAGGCCGGCGCCGGCCGCCGCCAGACCTACCACTGGGGACCGCGCCGCGCCGACGTCGACATCCTCATGCTCGGTGAGCAGGGCGAGATCACCTACGCCGACGACCACCTGACAGTGCCCCACCCGGAGATCCCCAACCGGCCCTTCATCCGCCGGCTGCTGCGGGAGCTGGGCAGGGCGCAGTCCGGCACGTCGAGCTGATTGACTGCGGCTCATGGAGTTGCTGGTTCTGGGTGGCACGGCATGGGTGGGCCGCGAGGTCGCCCGGCAGGCTGTCGAGCGCGGCCACCAGGTGACCTGCCTGGCGCGAGGCGAGAGCGGCACCGTCGCCGATGGCGCCAGCCTCGTCGCGTCTGACCGGCGCCACGCCCAGGCGTACGACGCGGTCCGGCACCGGCAGTGGGACGGCGTCTTCGAGGTCTCATGGCAGCCCACCTTCGTCCGCGAAGCGCTGGCGGCACTCGGCGAGAGAACCAGGCACTGGGCCTACATCTCCTCCAGCAATGTCTACGCCTCGCACGCGACACCGGGTGCTGACGAGACGGCGGAGATTCTCCAACCGACCGACCGCGACGCGGTGGAGCGCGAGCAGTACGGCGAGGCCAAGGTGGCCTGCGAGCAGGCCTCGACTGAGGTCATGGGCGACCGGCTTCTGATCGCACGGGCAGGGTTGATCGGGGGACCCGGTGACCACACCGGGCGCTCGGGCTACTGGGTGGCGCGGGCAGCGCGTGACCCGCTGGGACCGATGCTGCTCCCGGACTCGCCGGACCTGCCCACGCAGGTGGTCGATGTCCGCGACCTGGCGTCGTGGTTGTTGGACAGTGCGCAGGCCGGGACCACCGGCACCTACGACGCGGTGGGTCCCGTGGTGCCGTTCGGCAGCTGGCTCGAGCAGTCTCGAGCGGTCGGCGGCCATATCGGACCGGTGATCCGGGCCGACCCATCGTGGCTGCTGGAGCAGGGCGTCGGTGAGTACATGGGCCCGGAATCGCTGGCGATGTGGCTGGTCGAAGCCGGCTACGAGGGGTGGTCGGCCCGCTCGGGGGAAGCCGCGCGAGCAGCGGGACTGCGACACCGCCCGCGCGCCGAGCTGCTCGCTGACCTGCTGGGGTGGGAACGTCAGCAGGGCCTGGACCGCCCCCGAGACGCCGGTCTCAGCGCCGCCCGCGAGCATGAGTTGCTGGCGGTTCTCACCGGCCAGGGACAGATCTCGTCGCAGTGAGACCCAGCCCCTCGGCGCGCTTTGCCCGTCGTCGTCTTGGGCGTTTCGGAGCTCTCCGCCGAACTGCCGTCACCCGGAGTGGCGGGGGGTGGGGGAGCACTCTGGTGAGCAAGTTCTGCAGCGGGCGAAGGCGCGAAGAGCTCGCCGGTGGCGAGCTCGCAGCGACGCCAGCGCCCGCGAAGCCTGTTCGAAGCGAACCAGAATGCTCCCCCACCCCCGCCGCGTCGCGCGAAGTCACCGAGCAGCCCAGCTAGATCGGCAGTCTGTCCGCCAGCGCGGGCACGATGCGCAGCGCGGTCTGCACCTGGCGGGCGATCAGCCCCAGGTCGGGCGGCCGCTCGAAGTCGATCAGCCACGAGTGCTCGGCGGTGAACTTCTCCACCAGGGTGGTGCGCCCCAGCGCGGCCAGGCCAATGTGCACCGAGGGCCTATCGTCGTCGGGGAAAGCCTTGCCGATCAGCGTCTGGACGGTGTCGACCCAGGTGCTGACCTCGCCGACGTCCTGGAGCTCGTAGCCGCCGTCACCGAGCACGAACTCCGCCTCCACCTCGACGAAGGGCTGCGGCGCCAGGTGCTGATGCGGGCAATCCTGCGCGTCTTCCTCATCATGGTACAGCTCACAATCCGCCCCGCTGCCGTAGGTGGCGACGTAGGTCATCAGCGCGTCCCAGGCAAAGTTGACGTGCACGTGGTAACGCGACGGCGGCTCGGACGGCGACAGCCGCACCGTGCACTCGAAACGACGTTCGCCGATCCCCGGCTCCACGTGGTGACGCACGTCCTCGATGCTCAGCCCTGACCCGTCGATGGCCTCGAGCAGGTCCGAGGCGAACTCTTCGTACGACGGAAAGGGTGGCCTCGTCTGCTGCGAGTCGCTGGGCAGACCAGCTCCGGCGTGCTCCGCCACCTACAGACCCAGCCGCAGCCGGCGCAGGTAGCGGGCGCCCAGCAACAGCAGGTCGAGGATCAACACAGCGACGGTCACGATCGCCAGCCACAGCACCAACGGTCCCTCGGCTCCCGGCGTCTTCCAGTCGTACACCGCCAGCGTCCCGGCGATCAGCAGGCCGACGGCCACCACCGCAAGGGAGGCCACGGTGAGCGCCACCAGCGGGTCGGGCGAGGAGCGCCGGTCCGCGGACGCCTGCGGAGATCGGAGCATCGGCGGGGTGGGCATCGCGGTCAGTCTACCGAGCGTTCTCCGGGCGCGTATTGGTGAAGCGGTAGCCGACCCCCGGCACCGCCAGGATGTAGATCGGTTGCGCCGGCTCGGGCTCGATCTTGCGGCGGAGGTTGCGCACGTGCACGTCGATGACACGTGTCCTGATGCGGTGCTCATAGCCCCACACCGCAGCCAGGATGCGATCGCGCGACAGCACCTCGCCTGCGTTGCTGGCCAGAAAGGCGAGCAGGTCGAACTCGGTGTGAGTGAGCACGATGTCCTCGTCCTCGCGGACCACGCGACGCTCGGCGGTGTCGATCAGCAGGCCGCGGAAGGCGAGGCGACGGCCCTCACCGTTGCGGGCCGGGGGCTCGTTGACCTTGCGCAGGTGGGCGGCGATCCGGGCCAGCAGCTCGCGCGGACGGAAGGGCTTCTGGATGTAGTCGTCGGCCCCCATCTCCAGCCCCAGAACGACGTCGATCTCCTCGTTCTTGGCGGAGAGGATGACCACGGGCACGCGGTGCCCGGCGCGGCGGATCTCGCGGCAGATGTCAAACCCCGACAGGTCGGGCATCACCAGGTCGAGCAGCACGATGTCCGGCCGCGCCGTCTCCACAGCCTTCAGCGCCTCCCCGCCGCGCTCCACCTCGACGACCCGGTAGCCCTCGGTCTCACAGGTGAGCCGCACGGCCTTGCGCACCAGGCTGTCGTCGTCGACGACGAGGACTGTCGCCTGTCGACTCTCCAATCCACCATCCTTCACAAGTCTTGACCCCAGCACGATTCTAGGGGTGGCGAGGCGAGCGTGGAGACGGTCCCAGGGGACTCAGGTGCGGGCTGCTGGTACCATACGGGCCGATCCGGGCACCCGCCTCAAGCGCCCGATTGCGACGACCGCCAGTCACAGGAGTGACCTCAGTGCAAACTCAGGGTTCGCTGCAGGAGTCCGACCTCGCCTCGTTGCTGCAGACAATGCAGTCGGAGCGGGCCACGGGCACGCTGACCCTGGAGGGCGATGCGGACAGCGCCGCGCTGTTTTTTCTTTTCGGCCACCTCTTCCATGCCTCCGGCGGCGGCGGCGAGGGTGAGGGCGTGGTCGTCAAGGCGCTGGGTTGGCGCGATGGGACCTTCCATTTCGATCCGCGCGCCAAGCTCCCCGCCGAAGAGACCATCAAGTCGTCGCCCGCGGAGCTGATCGCCGCCGCCGAGGACGCCGGAGACTCCAGCCGTCCGGATGATGACCAGGCGCACGCCGACACTGCGCCGGCCCTGCGTGCCATCGACAGCCGGAGGTCGTCGTTCGACTCAGACACGTCGGCGGCCGAAGACACCTCGATCTGGAGCCCCGCAGCCTCGGTTCCGAAAACAGCCGAGCCCGGCCCTCAGGTCAGCTGGTCCGCCCCCGCCTACACCCCATCGGAGTACTCGCCGACCTACGTCCCGGCCGAGCCGGCGCCGCTTGCCGAGGTGGCCGCCCCGTCGGGCGAAGACTCGTCGGGCCCCGCGCCGGTCACCGCCGGTGCCGCCACCACGGCTCAGGTGGGCAGCCTGCCCATCCCTGCCGGCAAGGTGCAGTACGAGGGCCTGAAGAGCGCCTTCGTCGACTTTCCCAGGCTCCTGCGGACGCTGCGCACGGAGCGTCACACCGGCTACATCCGCTTGGTCAGCGGCGACGACACAGGGGTGCTGCTGTTCCGCGAGGGCGAGCTCATCGAGGCTGAGGCCGGTGAGCACGGCAGCGCGCACGGCGAGGAGGCGTTCATCACCTTCCGGCGCCAGATGGACACCGGCGTGGGCCTCATCGACGTCATCGACCTCGACAGCGAGACTGTCAGCGCGGTGGCGCGCCTGCTCACCGGGCCGCCGCACTTCACCGGGCTGCTGGCGCGCTTCGTGAACTTCAGCGCGCTGCTCGAATACCTGGCCGAGGAGGGCAAGGACGGATCGGTGATCGTGGTGGGTGGCTCACAGACCGGAGTGATCCTGCTCGAGAAGGGCGGAATCCTCGCTGCGTACACGGCCGGCTCACGCCAGCCCGAGAAGGCCACCGAGCAGGTGGCCAGCCTGGCCGAGGAACGGCCGGCGCGAATCGAGGTTCGCGGTGATGACAGCTCCCGCGCCGGCATCGACGTCGAGGCGGCCCTCTCCCGGCCCTACTGACCTGGCCTTCGCCGCTCCTCGCACACTGAGGCGGGCGGTGCGAGCCCTGGCCGGCTGTGTCGCTGCCGCGGCTCTCGCCGTTGTCCTCACCGGCTGCTTCTCGGCCCCCCCCCAGATCACCTCCCTGGAGCCCAACCGCGGGTCAACGGGTGTGCCCGCCGACTCCCCAGTGCGGGTGATCTTCGACAAGCCGGTGTTGCACTCGAGCGTCGACGGCCGATTCACGGTCGACCGGAGCATTCCCGGGTGTGACTTCGCAACCCTGTTCACTGCCCTCTCCACGGCGCCATGTTCGATCCATTGGCTCGAGAACGCGCCCGGCTTCGAGTTCCGTCATACCGGCGCGGTCTTCGCTCCACTCACCATGTACACCTTCACCCTGGCGGGCGGCTTCACCGACAGCCAGGGTGAGCGCAACGGCCTCGACCATCATTGGGACCTCACCAGCGCACCGCCTCCGCGGCTCTCCTCGACAGTCCCGGCAGACCGCGTGGCTGATGTTGGCGTCGATGCGCCACTGGCGGCGTCCTTCACAGCCCCGATGGACGGGCCCAAGACAGCGGCGGCGATCAGCTTGCGGCCCACCGTGTCCGGCACTCGGGTGGTTCGCAACGCCTCCGACCACAGTCGCTTCGTGATCCTTCCGGGACAGTTGCTGCAGCCAGGGATCACCTACACCATCGCCATCGACGCCTCGGCACGGGGCGAGGACGAGCAGGCGCTTCTCGCTCCTGCCGCCATCCGCTTCACCGTCGGAGCGAGGCTGGAGAGCGCCCACGCCGTCCTCCTTGCCGGAGCGTCCGGGGCCAACGCGACCGAGGTGCTGCTGCCAGCCCTGGCTCCCGCCGCAATCGGGGACCCGATCGCCGTCCCGGTGCTGATGCGTGCCCGCCTCTGCTCGTCGGCCACAGGATGCGGCAGTGTCGCCGACCACGCCCCGCTGGAGACGTATGAGGCAGCCACCGTGACGCGCGACGGTTCCCACATCGCGGTTGTCGTGGACGACGCGGTCACCGCGTCCTCGGTGCTCGAGGTCGTCGACACCGTGTACAACACGACGGTCACCACAGCCGCCGGCGGGGTCAGGCCCTCGTGGTCGCCCGACGGGTCCAAGCTGGCCCTGGTGACCGGCAGCGCAGTCGAGGTGGTGGCGGTCCCCTCCGGGACGGTGACGGGCGTCGAGGATGGTGTCGGCCTCACCGCGGCGCCGCTCTGGTCGGGCGAGTCCACCCTGGTGTTGAGCATCGGCGCCTCCGCGGCGGGGCCGGGGTCAGTGCAGTTGGTGAACCTGACCGTGGCCGCGCGGTACGCGCTTCCCGGAGTGCCGCCCGGCTCCACAGCAGAGGCGGTGTCGGCGGCGGGCGATCGGGTGGCCATCGCCGCCCCGAATGGCGGAGTGTTGGTGGTGCCGGCGGCGGGTGCTCCCGGCGCTGCACAGCCGCTCCCCGGACAGCTCGACCCCCTCGGGTTCTCCGGGGAAGGCACAGTGATCGCCGTCAACCCTGACACCAATCAGCTGGTGCGGGTCAGCGTGGCCGGCGGCGACACCACCACCGTGGGGCTCGGCAGTGGGGTGGTCGACCTTCAGACGGTGCAGGTGGCGCCTGATGGGCGCCGGCTGGTGTACGTGGCAGCCGACCCCACCGGCCGCCGCCAGGCATACGTGGCCAACGCCGATGGCAGCGGCGCCCTGCTGATCACCAGGTTCGCCGGTGACACCGGGCTGGAATCTCAGGCGATCGGCTTTCGCGACTGACCGGGCGGCACAAGCTCTTGGGTAGGCTGCGGAGGTGGCCATCCCTCTGCTCTTCCTGATCGCTGACACCGGCGGCGGGCATCGCGCCGGTGCCACCGCGGTGGCCCGGCGAATCGAGCGGGACAGTCCGGGGACGTTCGACGTGCACATCGTGGATCCGGTGGCCAGCGGCTCACCAGCGCTCCTGGGACGCACGGCTGACCTCTATGGCCCGCTCATCCAGCACGCCCGCTGGTTGTGGGCAGCGATGTACCACGCCACCAACTCGCGCGCGGCCATTCGGATGCTGCGAGGATCGGCGCTGCGACCCGTCCGCGACGCCGTCGCGCAGTTGCTCACCTGCCTCCGCCCCGCAGCAGTGGTGTCGTTCCACCCGCTGCTCAACCACCTGGCCGCGCAGGCAGTGCATACCGGTGCCTTCCCACGAGTTCCTGTGATCACAGTCATCACCGACCTCGTCGACGTCCACGCCGGTTGGGCCTGCCGTGACGTCGACGCCGTGGTCATCCCCTCCCCCGGGGGGCTTGATCGCTGCCGCAGGGCAGGGATCCCGGCTCACCGCTGTCATCAGCTGGGGCTGCCTGTCGGCTCCGCCTTCGCGCGGCCGCTGCCCACCGACCAGGAGCGGCGGGAGCTGCGCCACCGATTGGGCCTGGCTGACGATCGCTTCACGGTGCTGGTCTGCAGCGGCGCTGACGGCTCCGGCGGTCTGGACAGACGGGCCCAGGCCATCGCAGCCGCCCGGCTCGACGTCGGCATGGCGGTCATCTGCGGTCGCAACGCGCGGGCCCGCCGTCGGCTCGAAGGGCTGCGTGACCGTGCCGGTCGTTCGATCCCTGTCCACGGCTTCGTCGACGACATGGCCGACTGGATGCGCGCCGCCGACCTGGTGGTGACCAAGGCGGGCCCCGGCACCATCGTCGAGTCCCTCTGCTCAGGGCTGCCCATGCTGCTGACCTGGTACATCCCCGGCCAGGAGCGTGGCAACCTCGAGTGGCTGGTGGACACAGGGGCTGGGCGGTACGTCCCTGGCGTCGGCCAGCTGGTGGACGCCGTCGATGAGCTGTCGGCGCCCCGCTCACCAGGATTGGCGGCGATGCGCTCGGCCGTCGCCGCAGTGGCGCGGCCCGAGGCAACCGAGCGGATCGCCGCCCTGATCAGCGGTATGGCCGGTGGGCGGACGTGACCAACACACTCATGCTGCCCCCGGTCGCCGAGGGCGCCTGCAGCCTGGAGCGTTTGCGCATCTACGCCTTCCGTAACTACGCCGAGCAGTCCGTGGAGTTCGGACCGGGCATCAATGTGGTCGGCGGGCGCAACGCCCAGGGCAAGACCAACCTCCTGGAGGCCGTGGCGACCCTGCTGTTGACCCGCTCACCGCGAGCCTCGACATCTGCCGACGTGGTCGCCTGGGGGAGTGACGAGGCCCTGGTCGAGGCCCGCGTCGTCCGCCCGGCTGCTGATCGCACCCTGGCGATCCGCTTTCGTCGCGACCTCGGGTCGGGGCGGGTCACTCGCACCGCCACCGTGGACGGCAGCCCGCGTCCGGCGCGCGACCTGCTCGGACTGTGCCCGGTGGTTCTCTTCTGGCCCGAGGACCTGCAGCTGGTCAAGGCCGGTCCCGACGGACGCCGGCGCCTGCTCGACGTCGTTCTGTCCCAGCTCGACGCCCGGGCCGCGGCCGACCTGCTCCGCTACCGGCACGTCCTGGAGCAGCGCAACTCGCTGCTGCGCCAGATCCGGGCGGGCTCCGCGTCACCGGCGCCGTTGCAGGGGTTCACCCGGGAGCTGGTCAGCAGCGGGTCACGCATCCAGGTGGCGCGCGCGGCACTGGTGGAGGCGCTGATCCCCCACGGGCGTGAGGCGCTGGCCCAGATCGGCGGTGGCGAGGAGTTGGGTCTGCACTACCTGCCCGACGGGGGCATGGAGCGCGGCGATGGCCTGGAGGCGACCGAGCAGGCGCTGGCCGCAACCCTGCGCCGCCGCCATGAGGAGGAGATCGCTCGCGGCGCCACCCTGGCCGGCCCTCACCGCGACGATCTCGAGCTGCTCATCGACGGCCGCCCCGCCCGGAGCGCGGCCTCCCAAGGCCAGCAGCGCAGCATCGTGCTCGCCCTCAAACTTGCCGAGGTGCGCCACATCGCCGCCCGAGCCGGCGTTATGCCTGTGCTCCTCCTCGACGACGTGCTCAGCGAGCTCGACCCCGGTCGGCGCCACGATCTCCTCTCGGGCCTTGCGGCCGCCGGCTTGCAGACGCTGATCACCAGCAGTGAGCTGCTGCCCGGCTCGCTGCCACCGGGCACCCGTCGCTTCGAGGTTGCCGCCGGCAGGGTTGTCGCGGAGGCTCGGGCCTGATGGAGCGCATCTCGGACGCGGAGCGCCTCTCCGATCTCATCGACCCGGCCCTGCGCGGTCTCGGTGTCCGTGGGCGGGTGCGCGAGGTGCAGGTGCGTGAGGTCTTCGATGAGGTGATCGGGCCGGCGTTGGCCCCGATGTGCCGGGCCATCAGCCTCGAGCGCGGGGTGCTGCTCGTGGGCGTGGCCAACACCGCGCTCAGCCATCAGATGCATCTCGACTCACTGGGGCTGATCGCGGCGCTGAACCAGCGCCTGGGCGCGTCCACGGTGCGCCGGCTGCGCTTCAGCACCCTGGAGAGCTGATCGTCAGGCGGGTGTCGTCGCCGGCACCTCGACCGTTGCCTGCCCTTCGAACTGGGTCCTGTAGAGCTCCGCGTACAACCCATCGGCGGCGAGCAGGGCGGCGTGGGTGCCCTGTTCGACGATGCGCCCGCCGTCGATGACCAGGATCATGTCGGCCTCGCGCACCGTCGACAGCCGGTGGGCGATCACCAGTGAGGTCCTGCCGCTGAGAGCGCGCTTGAGCGCCTCCTGCACCGCCGCCTCGGACTCGGAGTCGAGGTGCGCGGTGGCCTCGTCCAGGACCACCACGTCCGGTGCTTTGAGCAACAGGCGAGCGATCGCGATGCGCTGCTTCTCCCCACCCGAGAGGCGGTAGCCGCGATCACCGACCAGCGTGTCCAGCCGATCCGGCAGTGACTTCACGAGCGGGAGGATCTGTGCGTTGCGCAGGGCCTCGAACAGCTCCTCGTCGGTGGCGTCGGGCTTGGCGTACATCAGGTTGGAGCGAATCGTCTCGTGGAAGAGGTGCGCGTCCTGGGTGACCACGCCCACGATGGCTCGGATCGATTCGAGAGTGGCGTCGCGGACGTCGATCCCGTTGATGCGGACGGCGCCGGCGCGCACGTCGTAGAGCCGCGGCACCAGGTGGCTGAGCGTCGTTTTGCCCGCGCCGGACGGTCCGACCAGCGCCACCAGCTGTCCCGGCCGAGCCGTGAAGCTGACGTCGAAGAGCACCTGCTGGTTGTTGGTCCGTTCCAGCACCGCCACCGACTCCAGCGAGGCCAGCGACACCTCCGCCGCCGCCGGGTAGCGAAAGTCGACGTGATCGAACTCGATGGTGGCGGCGCCGCGGCTGATCGGCACCGCGGCGGGCTTCTCGGCGATCATCGGCGGCAGGTCGATCACCTCGAAGACGCGATCGAAGCTGACCAGGGCGGTCATCACGTCCACCTGGACGTTGGACAGCGCGGTCAGCGGTCCGTACAGCCTGGTGAGGAAGGCGGTGAGCGCGACGACGGTGCCGACCATGAGCTCACCGCGGGCGGCCAGCACCCCGCCAAGCCCGTAGACGAGCGCTGTCGCCAGCGAAGCGGTGAGCAGCAGCGACGTCATGAAGACGCGCGCGTACATCGCCTGCGTCACCCCGATGTCACGCACCCGCCGCGCTTTGGACGCGAAGGCACGAACCTCCTCGGCGGGATGGCCGAAGAGCTTGACGAGGAGCGCGCCCGACACGTTGAACCGCTCGCTCATGGTGGTGTTCATCTGGGCGTTGAGGTTGTACGACTCGCGCGTGATCCCGGCCAGGCGGTGTCCCACCCAGCGGGCGGGGAAGATGAACACCGGCAGAAGCACCAGCGACAGCAGGGTGATCTGCCAGGAGAGGAAGAACATCGCGACCAGGGTGATGGTCACCCCGATGACGTTGCCGACGACCGATGAGAACGTGTCGGTGAATGCCTGCTGGGCGCCGAGGACGTCATTGTTGAGACGCGAGATGAGGGCTCCGGTCTGGGTGCGCGTGAAGAACGAGATCGGCATCTCGTTGATGTGGCCGAAGACCTTGGTGCGCATGTCGAAGATGAGCCCCTCGCCGACTCGCGAGGAGATCCACCGCTGGGCCAGGCCGAGCAGGGCGTCGAAGATGGCCAACCCGGCAACCACGGCCGCCAGCACGATGACGAGGTTGACGTTGTGACCGAGGATGCCGCTGTCGATGATCGACCGGTAGATGAGCGGGTTGGCCGCTCCCACGATGGCATCGATGATGATCAGCAGCAGGAATACGGCGAGAGCCCCCCGGTACGGCCTGGCGAAGCCCGCGATGCGACGGACGATGCCCGCCGTCAGGCGGTGCGTCTTGATCGATTCGTCGCCGCGCAGGGACCGCATCAGGTTCCAGCCGCTATGGCCCATGCCCATGCTCATCGCCCGCCGCCCAGTGTCAACCTCATGCGCTGCGAGCATGACACCTCGGCGGGATCCATCAGTCGCCGCGGATCACCTCGATGACCACCTTGCCAAACTTCGCCCCGGCGGTGAAGCGCTCGTAGGCGCGCTCAGCGTCGTGGAGCGCGAATCTC
The DNA here is from genome assembly GCA_016464795.1 of Candidatus Amunia macphersoniae. Lineage (GTDB taxonomy): Bacteria > Chloroflexota > Dormibacteria > Aeolococcales > Aeolococcaceae > Aeolococcus > Aeolococcus macphersoniae. Next base: position 15,484 of record JAEKNN010000052.1, read on the forward strand.
GCGGCCACCGGCACGTGCACCAGCCCGCTTGCCAGCAACGGCAGGACCTCGACCTCGAGGCGCCGAGCGCAGAGCGCCTTCTCCTCCAGCGGGCGCGCGCGCAGGGTCGAGGCCATCACCTGCCCACGCTTGCCCATCAGAGCACGCAGGTCGATCTCGGTGCGGGCACCGGCTCCGATGCCGATGACCACGATCCGTCCCCGGGTGGCCAGCGCCGCGATGTCGGCGGCGAGGTTGGGAGCGCCGACCAACTCCAGGATGACGTCGAAGGGCCCGGCGGCGGCGAGCTCGCCGGGAGCGATCACCGCCTCAGCTCCCAGGGCTTGCACCTGGTCGCGGAGGCTCTCGGCCCTCACAGAGGCGGTGACGCGCGCTCCGGCGCGCACCGCCAGCTGCACTGCGGCCACGCCGACCCCGCCGGCCGCTCCATTGATGAGCACCCGCTCGCCCATTCGCAGGCCCGCCTGGGTGAACAGCGCGTCATGGGCGGTGGTGAACGTCTCCGCGAAGCCTCCCGCCTGCACCCAGTCGATGCCGTGCGGAACCGGCAGGAGAGTGCGCTCGTGGGCGCTGATCAACTCGGCCTGGCCGCCTCCGCCGACCACGGCCATGACTGCGTCGCCGGGCGCGAAGCGGGTCGACGCCGGCCCCACCGCCATCACCTCTCCGGCGAACTCCAGACCGGGAATGTCCGGCGGGCTGTTCGGCGGGGCTGGGTACATGCCCTTCAATTGCATGAGATCCGCGCCGTTGAGGCCGGCGGCATGGACTCTCACCAGCGCCTCGCCCGTCCCCGGCTGCGGGTCGGCGTGCTCGGTCACCTCCAGCCGGCCCGGCTCCACGATCGTGACGGCTCGCACCAGCCCAAGCGTAGCGTCCCGTGACATAACCCGAACCGTGCGCCGGCTGGCGGTGGCTACCATGCATCGCTGTGGCGTTCACCGACGCTGCCTCGTTCGCGCAGCCAACCACACGAGGTGTCCATGACAGCACGCTCCGCTCTCCGAGTTGACGCCACGGCGCTGTGTTCGGTCGCTCTGCTGGCCGGTTGCGGCAGCGCCACCTCCCCGACCGTCAAGGCCCCCTCCTCGGCGAGATCGTCACCGTCCGCGGCAACCTCCTCGGCGGCGAGCGGCACCGCCAACAAGGCCCTGACCGTCGCTCTGTCGCCCTCCGACCTGCCATCGCCCGCCTCATCCTTCACGCAGTCGAGCGACGGCCTCCTGGCCAGCACCCCCAACACCGATGCGCGAGTATTTGCCAGCTCTGATGGCACCACCAAGGTGGAGATCGACCTGGCCGTCGACACCAGTGCCAGCGCCGCAACCACCGACTACACGGCCTACAACAGCGCCGCACAGAAGCAGGTCGCGACTCAGACGAGCCAGTCGACGCCGAGTATCGGCACCCAGGCCAACGAATACGTCGGCACCGCCGTCAGCGGCAACAGCGTGGTCTCACTGGCCTTTGCCCAGGGCTCGGTCATCTGCGTGGTGACCATGGTGATGAGCGGCGGCGCCGGGGACGCCGCCGTCGCCGAAGCCATCGCCAAGGCCCAAGTCCAAAAGGTGAGCGCCGCCGGCCTCTAACGCAAGCGTCGCCAAGCGACAGCGGCGCGCGAGGCGCGCCGAGGGTGAGGGTGGTCGGATTCACTCCGACCATGCGAGGGGGCGGGATCTGCCCGCCCCCTGTTAAGGCACCCGGACCGGCATGATGATGCAGAGGTAGTCGTCGCGGCCGGAGGGGCGGATCACCCCGGGCTGCAATGAGCCATTGAAGCTCAGCTGCACCTCATCGGAGTCGAGCACGCTCAGCGCGTCGAGCACGTAGCGCGCGTTGAACGCGATCTGGACGTCGTCGCCGTTGACGCTGGCGCTCAGCGGCGCTTCGTCGTCGCCCACCTCCGCAGTCTGGGCCACCAAGGTGAGCGTGTTCTCACCGACGCGCAGGCGCACCGGGTTGGCGGCGTCTCGGGCCAGCACTGAAGCGGTCTTCGCCTCGCGCAGCAGCGACGCGGTGGGCAGCTTGACCGTCGTCGAGGATTCTCCGGGGATCACCTGTGCGTAATTGGGGTAGTTGCCCTCGATCAGCCGCGACGAGATGTCGACGTCCTTGAGGTTGAAGAACACCTGGTTGCGCTGGTCGCTGAAGCTGATCGACACGGTTGGCCGGCTCGGGTTGACCGCCCGCGCCACCTCGCTGAGATGTCGCGAGGGCACGATCACCGACCCGGTGAACGGCTTCTGGCCGCTGGACTGCACGTCAAGGGTCTTCACGGCCAGGCGGTGCCTGTCGGTGGCAGCCAGGGTCAGGCGATCGCCCTCGACCGCGAACAGCACCCCAGTGAGCACCGGAGACGCCTCGTCTGCGCTGGCTGCCATGGCCGTCTGGGTCACGGCGTTGGCGAACACCGGAGCGTCGAGCTCGATGGCTGCGTCGGCGTCACGGGCCGGAAGCGGGGGAAACTCCACGGCATCGATGCCATGAAGGTTGGTGCGATGCACGCCACAGCTGAGGTGGAGCACCTGTGTGCTCGGCTCCAGCTCCATGGTGCACGGCGCCTCGGCAAGGGAGGCGACGTACTCGCTGATCAGGCGGGCCGGCACTGTGGTGCGGCCGTCGAGCTCCACCTCAGCGGGGACCGTCGCTGCGATCGCCAGATCCAGGTTGGTGGCGGTGACCCGGAGGCCGCCACTGGTGGTCTCGAGCAGCACATTGCCGAGCACCGGCAGTGTGGACCGCGGCGAGACGGCTCGGGAGACGAGCGAGAGTGCTGCACTGAGCGCGGAAGGGGAAACGGAGCACTTCATGCTGCGAAGAACCTCACGGGTGGCCTGGTTGTGCCCAGACACTCTTAAGAATGCGAGCAGAGTCTTTGAAACAGTCGTAGTAGATAGTGTCACCGGGATCGGGGACAACCGGGAAGATCCCTGCTGTGGTCAGGGAGATGCCACCGCGCAAGCTGTGCACAACCTCGGTGATGTTCACTGGCTGTCCACAAGCGAGCCACGAGTCGGTAGTGACGCACAGGTTGCGCCGCAGATGTCCACACCCCTCTCCCGCGCGTTCATCATCGCTCGTGCAGGCGCCGGCGGATCTGACGCAGGTCACCCTGGAGGCGGGCGTCCTCGAGGACCAGGTCGGTGATCTTCTCGATGGCGTGCAGGGCCGTGGTGTGGTCACGGCCCCCGAACGCGGTGCCGATCACCGGAAGCGAGGACTCGGTCTCCTCGCGAATGATGTACATGGCCACCTGCCGGGGGAAGACGATGTGCTTGTCGCGCCTCTTGCCCTTCATCTCCTCGACCCCGATGTTGAAGTACGAGGCGACGGTCTCCTGGATCAGCTCGATGCTGACCGGGTTGCTATCCGCGACCGGGATGACGTCGCGGAGGATGGTCTGGGCGTTCTCGAGGGTCACCGGGCGGCCATTGATCGACGCATGGGCCAGAACCCGGATGAGCGCGCCCTCGAGCTCACGAATGTTCTTCTGGATCTTGTGCGCGATGAAACTGCACACGTCCTCGGGGACCAGCGATCGGTGGGCGCCGAGCTTGGTGTTGAGGATGGCCAGGCGGGTCTCGAAGTCAGGTGGCTGGATGTCGGCCATCAGGCCACCCTCGAAGCGGCTGCGCAGCCGGTCCTCCAGGGTGGGGATGTCCTTGGGCGGGCGGTCGCTGCTGACCACTATCTGCTTCTGGATCTCATGGAGGGCGTTGAAGGTGTGGAAGAACTCCTCCTGGGTGCGATCCTTGCCGGCCAAGAACTGGATGTCGTCGATGAGCAGCACGTCGACTGTGCGATAGCGCATCCGGAAGTCCGAGGTGCGGTTCTCCTGGATGGAGCCGATCATTTCGTTCATGAACTTCTCGGAGGTGATGTAGGCCACTTTGGGCGGCCGCCGGTGTCCCTCGCGAACCGCATGGCCGATGGCGTGCATCAGATGGGTCTTGCCCAGTCCGACGCCGCCGTACAGGAAGAGCGGGTTGTACGCCTTTCCCGGAGCGTCGGCGACAGCGCGGCAGGCGGCATGCGCGAACCGGCTGCTGTTACCGACCACGAATGTCCCGAATGTGAAGTTGGGGTTCAGCCTCGTCGCGTTGCTGCCATCAGTGGCTGATTCTCCGACGATCCCGTAGATCGGCTCGGGCGCGTCCGCCAGCGGCGCCGGCTCGTCGGGAGGCGGCAGTGCCGCCGGGTCCACGGTGATCACCACCTCGCAGTCAGTGGAGAGCAGTCCGCTGAGAATCTCGCGGATCACCGCGAGATATCGCTCGGTGACCCAGTCACGCGCCAGTCGCGTCGGCACCCCGATGGTGAAGGTGCGCCCATCGCGGGCGACGAGAACAGCGTTGGCCAGCCATGTCTCGTAGCCGGGGCGGGCCAGCTGGAAGCGCAATTCCTCCTGTGCCACCTGCCAGATCTGCTGAGCGTCCGGCGCGGTCGTGGTACGAGGTTCGACCTCGCTCGGCGTGATCACATCGATATCGCGGGGAATGCCCGTCGCCGACAAATCGTCTCCCCTGCGGTGGATTCCGGTCCTCAAAGATCCACGTGCCGCGCTTATCCACATGTTCTGCACAGCCGTGGATAACCCAGCCAACGCCGCACCGACCGGACTGAATGGAGGGCGATGGTGCGGCCCTCGTCGAGCATCGAGCAGTCTAGCAACGCGACAAGGGGGCCACAACGGATGCGCGGCGTCTTCGACGGCCGCCATCTCCGCGCCGCTGGTATACTCCGGCCGCCACTCCGACGACCGGAGCATGTCGCCACGTCCGGCGCGCTCATCTCCCTCCCGGTCGCCAAGTCCATTCCTGCGGAGCGACTGACATCAAGCGGACGTACCAGCCCAAGAAGAAGTACCGGCGCAAGACGCACGGATTCCGCATTCGCATGTCGACACCCGGTGGCCGCCAGGTGCTCAAGGCGCGTCGACTCAAGGGCCGCAAGCGCCTGACCCCCGCGCCTCCACGGTGATTCGGCGGCATCGCCTGAGTGGGCGACGTCGCTTCGCCGCCGTCAGGACCGCAGGGTTTCGTGCCTCCTCGGGCAGCGTCCGATCTCAGCTGGCCGGCAACGGCCTCGACGTCGCACGTGTGGGGTTCGCGCTGGTTGGGCTGCGCTCTGCGGTGCGCCGCAACCTGCTGCGCCGCCGCCTGCGCGAGGCTGTCCGTCCCCTGCTCGGCGGGCTGGCCGGCTACGACGTGGTGCTCGTCGCCGGGATCGAGGCCCTGGAACTCCCCTTCTGCGCCCTCCGCGAGGCCGTGGAGAAGGCGACCAACCGCACAGTGGAGCGTTCCCGACGTGCTCCGGCGGGCTCCACAGCCGACAATGGACCGATGACGACGAGCGCGGGGCTGGGGCGATGACTCGCTTCAGCCTGCTGCTAATCCGCGTGTACAGGATGAGCCTGGGGCCATTCTTCGGCCTGATGAGCAGTTGCCGGTACGAGCCCACCTGCTCGCAGTACGGCTACGAGGCCATCGAGCGGTTCGGCTGGCGGCGCGGCTGGTGGCTGGCCCTGCGGCGTATCGGCCGCTGTCATCCCTTCCATGAGGGTGGTTTCGACGCGGTGCCCGAGCAGTACGCCAACTGGCGCGAGACGCGACGCCAAAAGCGTGCCGTGCTGTCGGAGGGGCACGTCTGATGCTCGCCATCTCCCCTCTCGACGCCCTGGGAGTCCCGTTCCAGATCTGCCTGGAGTTCTTCACCAACGTCTTCAAGAACATCGGGCCTCTCAACACCATCGGAGCCTTCGGCCTGGCGGTCATCGTCACCACGATCATCATCCGCGGGGGGCTGTTCCCCATCTTCGGCTGGCAGCTGCGCACCAGCCGGCGCATCCAGTCCGAGCAGCGGCTGATCGCGCCCCAACTCGCTGAGCTGCGCAAGAAGTACAAGAAGGAACCCCAGAAGCTCAGCGAGGAGATGAAGAAGCTCTACGCCGAGCACCAGGTCTCGCCCTTCAGCAGCCTCTCCGGGTGCCTGCCGGCGCTGGTGCAGATGCCGGTGCTGATCGGCCTCTACCGCGGCATCAGCGCGGCCACGACCAATCTCCACTCGGGGCTCGGGTTTCTCTGGGTGAAGAACGTCTCGGAGTCGGGGCTCGCGCAGTGTTGCAACGTGGCCGGGAAGACTGATTACCTGCAGCTGCTCGTCCATCCGGCGGTGCTGATCCTGCCCCTGCTCGCCGCCGTGCTGACGTTCGCTCAGTCGCGAATGATGATGCCGCCCCCACGCCCGGACATGACCGACCAGGAACGGACCATGGGCAACGTCACCAAGCAGATGTCGGTCATCTTTCCGGTGATCATTCTCTTTTTGAGCCTCAACTTCCCCCAGGGTCTGGCCCTGTACTGGGTCACCGGCACCCTGTTCATGGTCATCCAGCAGTACCACCTGGTGGGCTGGGGATCGCTCACGGTGCCCAGCTGGCTTCCCGGAGCCCAGCGCACCACCTCATTGTCGTATCCGAAGCCACCGCCCGCCGCCAACAAGACCGCCAGCAACACCACCCCTGCCACGACCACCACTCCGTCCTCCCGGACCACCGCTGCCAAGCCGAGACTCGGGCCCGACGGCAACGGGCGCAAGCCCTCGAGCAATGGCAGGCCGACGGTGCCAGGCGAGCCGGGGACCGCCAGGGTGATCGCTGGTGCTGTCAACGTGCCCCCGGCACGCCCTCCCAAGAGACGCAGCAACAAACGGCGTCGCTAGACCGCGCCAGCGACGGCGAGGAGATGATGTGACCGAGACAGAGCAACCGACCCAAGCGGGCCAGGCCGCCGCGCCGAGCGCCGAAGGCGCCGGTGCCACAGTCGACGAGGCGACCTCGCAGGCGGTGGCACGGCTGGGCGCCACCCGCGACGAGGTGGTCGTGGAGGTCCTGTCCCGTGGCGGAGCACGGCCCGTCCCCGGCGAGTACCTCACCTCGACCCAGGCCCGGGTGCGGGTCAGCCTCATCGACCAGCACACCGCCCGCGGCCGCCAGCTTCTTGCCGGCCTGCTCGAGAAGATGGAGATCCCGGCCCGCGTCTCGGTGCGACGCGGAACCAGCCCTCGCGCCGGCGAGACCGAGGCACCGATGATCCTCGAGGTGTCAGGGGATGATCTCGGTCTGCTGATCGGATGGCGGGGCGAGACCCTCCGCGCCCTGCAGACAACCCTCAACCTGATGATGGGTGATGAGGAGGCCGAGGGCATCAGCCGCAGGCTGATCCTCGATGTGGAACGCTACCGCGCTCGTCGCGAAGAGCAGGTGCGCGAGCTCGCCCAGCGACTCGCCGACCGGGTCAAGGCGAGCGGCGAGCGCTACACGCTCGACCCGATGCACGCCTACGAGCGGCGCATCATCCACCTCACCCTTCAGGACGATCCCGGGGTCAGAACCGAGAGCAGCGGCCAGGAGCCGGCCCGCCGGGTGGTCATCCATCCCACGGGCCCTGCCCAGGGTGGGCCCACCGCCCGGCCGGATCGAGGTCGCGGGCGCTGGTGATCGCGGCCGCTGATCGCGGCCACGTGCGGACAGTGTTCGACGGCGGGGTCAGGCTGCTGGCCGCACCGATGCGCGAGCGCGCCTCGGTCAGCATCGCCTTCATGTTCGGCACCGGCTCGCGGGTTGAGAGCGCGCAGGACTGCGGACTCGCCCACTTCATCGAGCACATGGTCTTCAAGGGCGGGGAGCGCTATCCCACGGCGCGACTGATCAGCCAGGCGGTGGAGGGTGTCGGCGGCGCGCTCAACGCGTCCACCGACCGCGAGGCCACCATCTTCTGGGCCAAGGTGCCGGCCGGCCGGCTGGACGTCGCCGTCGATGTCCTCAGCGACATGCTCTTCACCCCGCGGCTGCTCGACGATGACGTGGAGCGCGAGCGCCAGGTGGTGATCGAGGAGCTGCGGATGTATGAGGACAGTCCCCAGGACCACGTGCAGACGCTGTTCGACGTGGTGATGTGGCCCGACCACCCGCTCGGTTGGGACGTCGCCGGCACAGAGGCAACTGTGCGTTCATTCGGCGCAGCCGACTGCCGGCAGCACCTCGACCGCCATTACCGCCGTGACGACCTGGTGATCTCGGTGGCCGGAGCCCTCGATCCGGACCAGGTGGGCACGCTCGTCGCTGCCTCGCTCGATCGCTGGGACCAGCGGCGCACCACCACCGTCAAGGCACTCGCCGCGACGCCGCCCACCGGCGGAGCCCTGAGCCTGGTCGACCGGCGTACCGGCCAGGCCAACATCATCCTGGGCGCCCGCGCACCGTCGTACCGTGACCCGCGCCGCTTCGCAGCTGACATCCTCAACGTGATCCTCGGCGAGGGGATGTCGAGCAGGCTGTTCCTGGAGCTGCGCGAGGAGCAGGGCTTGGCCTACGACGTCCACTCGTTCCTCACCCGCGTTGCCGACAGCGGGGCGCTGGCCATCTCGCTCGGCTGCGAGCCCAAGCGAGCCCTGGTGGCGATGCGGGCCGCGATTGCGGAGCTGCGCCGGCTGGCTGAGGAGGCCGTCCCCGGTGCGGAGCTGGAGCGGGCCAAGGAGTACGCGCGTGGCCACCTCGAGGTACAGCTGGAGAGCACCTCGGCGCTGTGCAACCACCTCGGCCAGCAGGAGCTGCTCACCGGGGAGATCCTCTCGACTGCCGACATCGCCGAGCGGCTGGTCGCGGTCGACGCGGAGGCGCTGCGCTCGCTGGCGGCCGAGATCCTCGACAGCGGCCTTCGCGCCGCGGTGATCGGCCCCTTCCGCAAGCCAGAGCCTTTCCTCGAGGTGCTCACCGCCCGCTGACGGCGCCCTCGTCGCATTCGGATATGGTGGCCGTCGCGTCCACCGGCACAGAAGAGATCACCATGCAGTCAGAGCGCACCCTGGTGCTGATCAAGCCCGATGCCGTGCAGCGCGGCCAGATCGGCGAGATCGTCGCCAGGTTCGAACGCCGCGGCCTCCATCCGGTGGCGATCAAGCTGATGCAGGTCAGCGTCGACATCGCACAGCGCCACTACGCCGAGCACCGCGAGAGGCCGTTCTTCGGCAGCCTTGTCGAGTTCATCACCTCGTCGCCGGTGCTGGCGATGGTGTGGGAGGGACCCGGAGCCGTGGCCATGGTGCGAGGAATGATGGGTGCCACCAATCCGGCGAGCTCGGCACCCGGCACCATCCGTGGCGACCTCGCCATCAGCCTGGCCATGAACGTGGTGCACGGCAGCGACTCCCCGCAGAGTGCACGGCGCGAGGTGGCGCTCTTCTTCGCGGACGACGAGCTGGTGGAATGGAAGAGCGCAGGCGCCGCCTGGGTGCTCAGCGAGAGCTGACAGCGCTCAGGGGCCTCGATCACGGCGCGCTCGGGCTGTCAGCTCCTCCGGACGCGGCGCCGTCGCCGCCAGGACAGCACCCCCGAGCAGGGCAGGGCCACCACCAGCGCCGGGGCCATGGGGATCTCCACCGAGGCTGCGGCGTCGGGCAGCAGGGTTGGTCCGGCCCCGAAACCGAAGTGTGCAAAGGGCAGGATCCGTACGAAAGCCTTGGCCAGGATGCTCTTTCGCTGCACCAGGCCGAAGCTGCGCGAGTCGCTGGAGAAGTTGCGGTTGTCGCCCATCACGAAGTACTCCCCCGACGGGATGGTCATCGGCTGGGGTACCGTCGACGCGATCCCGTTGGCCTGGCAGCAGAAGGTCATGGTGTCCCATCTCTGGGGCAGGTAGGGCTCTCGCACCACCTGCCAGTTGCCCTTGCCCCCAGGCTTGATGAGCACCGCGGTGGGACTTCGGTTGCCGTCGATCTCGAGGGTGTCTCCAGGCACTCCGACCACCCGCTTGATGAAGTCCTTGGTCGGGTCGCTGGGCGGGATCAGGACCACGATGTCGCCGCGCTGCGGATCGCCGAAGTAGTACGAGACCTTGCTGGCGAGGAGAAGGTCATTGTTCTGCAGAGTGCCCACCATGCTGTCGCCGTCCACGCGCACCGTCTGAAGGGCGCTCCAGATGGCGATGTACAGGACCACGGCGATGATCAGGACCTCGAGGACGTCGCGCACCAGACCGTGGGTACGGCGCCGCCGCCCACGCAACGGCTCGTCTACCGTCTCAGCCGAACGCTGATCGTCGCGGCGTGACCGGGCGAGGGGGTCAGCGGAAATTGGCGGCACGCGGCGTGATTATACGGACGAGGGCATTTCCAACCCGGAACTGAATGGCAACCATCGGGCATCGCCGCGACCAGTTGATGATCTGCCGCGGTGATGCAGCCGTATCGAGTACCACACCCTGACCCAACCGGGTTGGGCACGACATCCAGTCGGCAGCCCTGCCGAGCACGAACCCGAGCGCGGTCCGTATAGAGCACCCATCCTGTCGGCAGATCAAGTGAGGAGTTCCTCGTGAGCCTTGACGACCCAAGGCTGGTCGAACTGTCCGAGGCCGCCCAGGAGGAGAGCCCGGAACGGCGGCGGCTGCTGGCTCGCTCCCTGGCGGTCGCGGTCGCGGGGGCGGTGGGCGTGAGTGTCGCTGCGCTGTTCGCGAACGCCGCGGTGACCACCGCGCTCGCCGACAGCATTGCTGACGTCGCCATCCTGCAAACCGCCGCATCGCTGGAGAACCTGGCCATCGCCGTGTACAGCAATGCCTTGACCCTGGCGCCGTCGATCAATGGCACCGACAACCCCTTTGTCGCCAAGTTTCTCGCCATGACTCTCAAGCAGCACGCGGACCACCTGCAAGCCTTCAACAGCGCCGCGCAGTCGCTCGGTGGTCAGCCGCAAACAGATCTCGACCACACCATGTACAGCACGGTAGTGACTCCCGCGCTGGGAAGCCTCAAGCGGCCAGCTGATGTCATCGACCTGGTGTTGATGGTCGAGCACATCACTGCTCAGACGTACGCCAAGTTCGCCGCTGCCGTCGGTGAGGTGGCGGCCCTGAAACCGCTCGCCAGCATCGCGCCCGTCGAGGCCCAGCACGCGGCGGTGCTTCGTGCCATGCAGGCACTCCTCGGTGGTGGCGCGCCGCAGCTGATCACGCTTCCGCCCGACCTCACGGCCTTGCCCGCGGCTGCGGGCGACGTCGGCTTCAGGCAGAACAGCTTCTACCCGACCAGTGGCGCGCGGTCCGCGAGTGAAGGCACGGTGGCGTCGGTGCCACCACGTGCCAGTGGGACAACCTCATGAAGGACGACCTGCAGATCTCCGAAAGGGAGCTGCTGGCAATGACCAAGTCGCTGGAGGAGATGCACAGCGACCTCTTCCCCAGGGTGCAGCACCTGCTCGTCGGTGTGTGCGAGGTGACCGCGGGCCAGGCTGCGCGTGTTGCCGCTGTCAGCCGGATCGAGCACAGCCGGCGCAACTTTCTGCGCGGAGGATTGGTGACAGCAGGGGCCATCGGTGGTGGGCTGGCGCTGGCCGGGTGCGGGGGGAGCACCACGTCCAACGCACCCAGCCCTGCGATCGCCAACGGCAGCGACCTCAAGATGGCCCGCCTGGCGGCGAGCCTGGAGGTGCTCGCCGTCAACACATACTCATCGGCTCTGAACGCGGCGCGTGCAGGCAAACCTCTTGAAGGGCTGATCCCCACGGCCCTGACCCAGTTTGCCACCACAGCCCGCAGGCAGCATCAGGACCATTGCGACGCGTGGAACGCGATGCTTCAATCTGCCGGTCAGGTGGCGCAGCGCGATCCGGATCCCAAGCTCAACGGGTCCGTTCAGACCGCCCTGGGCCGGGTCAGAGATGCCGCGGACGTCGCCAAGCTCGTCCTGACGCTGGAGAACGTGGCCCTGCAGACGTACACCAATGCCGCCAGTGTCCTGAGCAGCACCATCGCCAGGGAGCAGGCGCTGACCATCGCCCCGGTCGAGGCGCAGCATGCGGCCATCCTCAACTTCGTGCTGGGGCAGTACCCGGTTGCCGACACCTTCGTGCCGGTGTCGCTGGCGCGCATTCCCTCCGACTGATGCTCCACCAGACGCCACCCCCGCGGGCGCTGCGACAATGGGCCCTCGGCCGTTCGGCCGTGCCGCTGTCAAGACAACAGGCGAGGACACCATGGCATTGCTGACCCAGACCCCGTACAAGGCAAGAGAGTTCGACCTTTCTGGCCTGGTGGGCATCTCAGACAAGACGATGGAGACCCACTTCGGTCTTTATGCCGGTTATGTCAAAAACACGAACACCCTCAACGAGCAGCTCGTGGAGCTGACCCATGACGGAAAGGTGGGTTCGCCGGCATACGCCGAGCTCACCCGCCGGCTGGGCTTCGAGTACAACGGCATGGTGTTGCACGAGTGGTACTTCGGCAACATGACCAAGACCGCCGCCGGCGGCGAGATCTCCAGCTCGTCGGACCTCGGTCGCGCCCTGGGCGAGTCCTTCGGCGATCTCGAGACGTGGCGCAAGGATTTCGTCGGTGTCGGTGGGATGCGCGGCGTTGGTTGGGCGGTGACCTTCCTCGATCCCGCCACGGGTCGACTCAGCAACCATTGGATCACCCTCCACGAGGACGGCAACATCGCGGGGTTCAAGCCGATCATCGTGATGGATGTCTGGGAGCATGCCTTCCTGCTGGACTACAAGCCGGCTGATCGCCCCAAGTACATCGAATCCTTCCTGACCAACCTCGACGTCAGCGCCGCCGAGGCACGACTGAGCGGCGCCGAACGGCCGGTCGGCTGAGGCCGGTCGCCGCCAGGCCGACGGGCTCAGAGCTGGGGGCCGCCCAGACGCAGGTACAGGGCGTCGAGGTCGTGGTCGTCATGGAAGGCGATGAGCACTCGCCCGCCACGGGCGTGGCGCTCGAGAACCACAGGCATCCCGAGGCGTTCCTCGATCCCGCGGCGCAACGCCTCGTCGTCGTGGCCGAGGGACGCGGGGGTGGGGGGTGTCAGCGGCGTGCTGCGTCCGCCGGCGTGCTGAATCGCGCGCTCGGTCTGGCGCACCGACCACCCCTGGGCGGCGGCCCGGGCCGCCATCGCCTCCTGGCTGATCTGGTCGGGAAGGGCGAGCACGGCGCGGGCGTGGCCCGCGGTGATCCGACCGTCGAGCATGGCCTCCTGCACCGCCGCTGGAAGGGTGAGCAGCCGGATCGTGTTCGACACGGCTGGGCGGCTGCGCCCCAGCCGCAGCGCGATCGCTTCATGGGAGAGGCCAAACGTGTCGGCCAGGCGGGAGTACGCAGCCGCCTCCTCGATGGGCGAGAGGTCGGCGCGGAGCAGGTTCTCGGTGAGCGCGGCCTCGAGCGACTGGCGAGCCGACTCGGCAGCGGGCCGCACGATCGCCGCGACGGTGGGAAGCCCTCCGAGACGCACCGCGCGGAGCCGGCGCTCACCCGCCACCAGCCGGTAGCGGGTCCCGCTGCGCTCGACCACGATGGGATGGAGCAGGCCGTGCAAGCGAATCGACTCCGCCAGCGCCGCGAGAGCGGCGTCATCGAACTGATGGCGTGGCTGCTCGGGATTGGCGTCGACAAGGCCCGGATCGATGTCGAGCAACATCCCGGCATCGGGCTTCGTTTGATGGCTGCCTGAGGCAGCGTCGCCGATGTCCGGTGCCGGCCCGAGAAGTGCCTCGAGCCCGCGCCCCAGCCCCCGCCGCCGTGGCCCCGCCGCCCGAGATTCGGTGGTCACCAGGTCACGCCGAGCGCCGCCCCGGTTGGCTCGCCGGTCAGGCTCCTCATCAGCCGCTGGTCCAGGTTCACGGCCAGCTCCGCGTAGGCGGCGGCGCCTCTGCAGGTGGGGTCGTAGAGGCTGATTGGCAGCCCATGGCTGGGTGCCTCGCTGAGGCGCACGTTGCGTGGAATCAGCGGGGTCAGCAAGAGCTCTGGAAAGTGGCTGCGCACTTCCTCCACCACCTGGTGAGCCAGAGCAAGCCGGCCGTCGAACAGGGTCATCACGATGCCGGCAATGCGCAGAGTGGGGTTCAGCTCGCGATGGAGCAGTTCCAGAGTGTGGGTGAGAAGCCCGAGTCCCTCCAGAGCGTAGAACTCGCACTGGATGGGAACCAGGAGGCCTTCGGCCGCGGTCGCGGCATTGATGGTCAACAGCCCCAGGCTGGGCGGACAGTCGATCAGGACATAGTCGAAAGCATCGGTCAGGCCATCCAGCGCCATGGCGAGCCGGCGCTCTCTCATCGGCAGGTCGATCATCTCGATCTCAGCTCCGGCGAGGCTCAGGTCGGCCGGAACCAGGTCAAGGCCGGGGACCACAGTGGGGATGCGGACGTCGTCGATCGGACGGCCATTCACGATGACGTCGTAGGTGCTCATCTCCACAGCAGAACGCGCCACGCCGAGCCCAGAGGTGGCGTTGGCCTGGGCGTCGACATCGACCACGAGGACCCGTCTTCCCATCTCCGCCAGGGCAGCGCCTACGTTGATGGTGGTGGTCGTCTTGCCAACGCCCCCCTTCTGATTGGCGACGGCAAGAGTCTGGGGGGCCACAGGCGGATTATCCGCGCCAAGCAAGGGGGTCCGCACCGGCGACCTCTCCGGTCAGCGCCGAGTGCACTCCACTGGTTGTCCACAGTTTCCCCAGCGCCTCTGTCGGTAACAGGTGCTGCGCCAAGATCGGATTTCGTAGGCGGACGGGCCGCCTGTGGACAACTCAATTGACTCCGCGGCCGCTTGCCGCTCAGACGTTCCACGTGAAACGTCGATCGTCTTTGCCAAGAAATGGGGGCCACCGCCGTCCGAGGACGCATCCGCACCCGCGGGAGGAGAGAGGTGGGAATGCGCGAAGGAAGCCTCCGCAGCCGTGGCGAGGCCAGCGACCGGAGCGCGTGCCCATCTCTCTCCGTCTTACGGCAGGGAGACGCGCCTCAGACGTTGCGTGCGGCCTCGACCCCTGCTTGTCGCGTGGCCCTGCTCGGGGCTGACACGATCTGATCGCGCTCCATGTACCCCTCGGTGCCGTCGCTCAGCCGCACCTTGACAAACTCCGCGTTCCCGCCCGGCACCGCCTCGATGCGGCTGGCGGTGAACAGCTCCGCGGTACGCACGGCGTCGCGCTGCGGAGTCTCGAACAGGCGATACGCCATCCCCGCCCATGAGGCCACCAAGCTGACGGGGCCGGGCGGGATGTGGCGCTGCCTGTAGATCGTCCGTGGGTCGTTCACACCGCGACTGATCACCCCGATGAACTGGAGGGCGCGCGGCAGGGTACCCCGACCCTTGCTGGCCTCGACTTCCACCAGGGTCCCCGCCTCGCCCAGGCGGGCCGTGCAATTGACCCAGCGCTGGTTCCTCGCCGCCTTCACCGACCTGCCCCTGATTGTGCGCCCGTCCACGCGACGCCAGTTCCCCACCAGGCTGTTGCGTTGGAACTCCACGATTCTGGCAGCGTCGTCACCCACCACCTCGTACCGAAAGGGTGGCGTCCCGATCGACTGCTCCATCACTGCGAAGACCTCGCGAGGTGGAGCAGCGACGACAAGTCGCCAGCCGTGGGCGCGTGGGGAGGGCACGTTGGGATTGTAGGGAGCCACGTTCGCCGCTCGCGACCTCGTTCCACGTGAGACGCGGCGAGATCCTGGGTGGGCGGCCGGAGGACGCTGCGTGCAGCCGGCAGCGCTGGGGGCGCCCTGCTTGGGGAGGTCGGGGATCGAGCTCCGAAAAAGAGAAGCGGCGGAATCCGTACACCACGAACTCCGCCGCTTGCGTCGAAGCGTCGGGTACCTCGAGACGGCAGGCGTCTCTCTCGGCGCGCGCGGCTGAACCGCGCGCTACCTGGTATCCGCCTCGGCGATCAGCCCGCCACTCCGGCGCGGGTCGGCTGACTACTACCTGAACAATCGGTCACGGGCAGGACCCTCCTTTTTTCAGAGTGCCTCGGCGCCCGCCCGCGTGCGTCTGGGGATGTGCGGCGGCCCCGAGACCGAGAGACGCATCGACCAGTGTAGCCGGAAGGCTCTTCGCTCACCACTCTGCTGCGCTGCGCAGCCCTCGATGCGCATGTCGACCGGTTATGGACAGAGTAGGCAGTATTTGATGGGGGTGGGGACACAGCACTCGTCGCCTCAGGGGGCGTGGCGTGGTTGGCAACGCGATCCTGAGCCTCCACAAGGGCTATGGCGACCTCTGGTGGAACTCGCTCGAGGCCTCGTCGGTGCCGCTGAAGCGGATGTCAGGCGCCGGTCAGGCCAGCCTGGAGGACCTCCGGACCAGTCGGCGCGACGCTCCCACCCGCCGGTTCCACGGTGGCAGCCACCGTCGAGTAGGCGCTCATGTCGCCGTGCACCGCCGCGCTCCAGGAGCCGTCAGGGGCCTGGCTGAGGAACGCGGCAGCCACTGCTGTGTGGTCGGCTCGGATCAGCCACACCTCGTACACCGCGTTGCCCCCGGCCACCTGGGCCGGGCCCGGCAGTCCGGTGGCCGTGAGCACGGCCTCATTGTCGGTCCGCTCGAGAATCAGCTGTCCGCTGGCATGTGGCGCAGCCGGCATGGCGGTGACAGCGATGGTCCGAGAGGCCGGCGTGGAACCCTGCCGGCCGACGACGATCCAGGACCCGAAGCCGATCACCGCTGCCCCGGCGGCGGCGGCCAGAACGGTGAAGCCGCGGTTCACCGGCACCCGCGACCAGGCCCGTTGCCACCACGAGATGCGGTCGGCTGATTCCGCGCGGTGATCGTCGGCAGCCGACTCGGCGTAGACCGCCTTCATGAGTCGGGCGCGAAGCTCCTTGGAGGGCTGCAGGGGTTCGAGCGCCAGGGGCAGGCGGGAGGCTGCCGCCATGTACTCGCCGGCCAGGCGACGGCAGTCGGTGCAGCCAGTCAGGTGACGCTGCAGCTTCAGTTCGTCAGCTGTGTCGATGGAGCCGATGGAGAGAGCGGCGGCGAGGACGTCGGCGTCCTGGCAGGAGATCACGCCATCCCCTCCGCGACCCGGTACTCGAGCACACCGCGCAGCTTGCGCAGAGCCAGCCGGGTGCGGCCCTTGACCGTGCCCAGAGGCACTCTCATGAGATCGCTGATCTCGGTCTGCGAGTATCCGCCAAAGTAGGCGAGCTCGATTGTCTCCCGCTGCTCCACCGAGAGGTCGCCGAGCGCGGCTCGGATCTCGTCCCGCTCCAGCTCCACCGCGACGCGATCCCAGGTGTCGGAGATCGAGGTGGCCTCGATCGGAGCGTGCTCCAGCGCGACGTCCTGACGGTCACGTCCTGACCGGCCGCGAAGCCTGTCCAGGGCGCGATGGTGGACGATGGAGCAGACCCAGGTGCGCAGGCTGCCACGGTCGCTGCGGTACGTGGAGGCCCGACGCCAGATGCTCAGGAAGGCCTCCTGGACGACGTCCTCAGCCGTGCCGGCGTCGTTCAACACCCGAAAGGCCAGTGTGTAGGCCAGCCCGGCGTAGCGGTCATACAGCATCTCGACACCTTCGGGCTCGGCCCGGGTGAGCAGGTCGAGCATCCTGTCGTCATCGCTCACGCGCTGCTTCGCGGCGGTATCGCGCCCCTCTGGCCCATGAATCGTCGTACGCGACGCGGAGAGCGCCGGATCACCAGGCCGACCTTGAAACTCAGTAGATTCCGAGCTCGAGCTTGGCCTCTTCGGAGGCCATCGTGCGTGGTTCCCAGGGCGGCGTCCACACCAGCTCGACCTTGACGTCCTTGACGCCAGGGAGCCCGTGGCAGACCGCGTGTGCCTGTCCCTGGATGATGCTTCCCATCGGGCAGTAGGGCGTGGTCAGGGTCATGCGGATGGTGAGCAGGCCGTCCTCGTCGATGTCCGAGCCGTAGATGAGGCCGAGAGAGACGATGTCGATGCCGATCTCGGGGTCGTACACCTCGCTGAGCGCGGCCAGGACCAGCTCCGGCGAGGCCTTGGCTGTCTGGCCCATCTCTGTGGCGACGGTGGTGTCGGTTTCGCTCACTGAGCGTCCTCCCCTGGGTCGAGCGCTTGCAGGAGCGCGTTGCAGGGCAGCGTCGCACACTTCACCCGCACCGGGTAGGCGCGCACCCCCTGGAGGGCCTCGAGGTCGCCGAGGTCGTTCGGGCTGCCGTCCTCCACCAGCATGGCCCGAAATCGCTGGGCCACATCGAGAGCCTGCTCACGGCTGCGCCCACTCACCGCGTCACAGAGCATGCTGCAGGCGGCCTGACTGATCGAGCAGCCGGTGCCGTCGAAGGCGATCTCAGCCAGCTGGTCACCGTCGAAACGCACCGAGAGGTCGATCTGATCTCCGCAGAGCGGGTTGTCCGCCTCCACCACCGCGTCGGCAGGGTCGACGCGGCCCCGATGGCGGGGATGGCGGTAGTGGTCCAGGATGATCTCGCGGTAGAGATCGTCGGCGACCGGTGAAAATCCGACTTGCACAGTCGGAATTGTACAGCCGATTGCACCGCGACCATCTCCGGCGACAATCCGGCGGTGCCCAGCCTCCGCCCCCGCACGTCACCAGTGTTCTGGCTGCTCAGCGGCCAGTTGATCATGTTCACAGGCGTGGCGGCGATGTTTCCTGTGGCCCCCCTGTACGTCCGTCGCCACGGGGGCAGCTCTCTGGACATCGCGCTGTTCATTGCCGGTCCGCTGATCGCCAACACGCTGGCCCAGGTTCCCGCCGGCCGGTTGACCGACCGGGTTGGACGCCGGCCGATGCTCCTTGGCTCGCGCGCCGCCTACGGGATCCTGGCCTTCCTGCTCTTTGCGGACCTCGGACCGCTCTGGCTGCTGGCCGTGCTCCGGACACTGCAGGGTGTGGCTTCGGGCGCGTATGTGCCGGCGCTGCGGGCAGCGCTGGTGGACCTCAGCGGCCCGGAAAAACGCGCCGAAAGGTTCGCACAGCTGCAGGCGGTGGAGATGGTGGGCCTGCTGGTGGGTCCGTTCCTGGGCGGCCTGATCGCACTGTGGCGCGACGCGGGCATCTTCGCGGTTGCCGGCACCGCAAACCTGCTCGGTCTGGTGGCCATGCGTCGCATCCCCGAGACGCACGCGGGGCAGGTCGGAGATGCCCCCACGCCACCATTGCGGTGGTGGCGCCAGCCAGGCATCCTGGTGCCCTGCTTGGGCGTGGCAGCCTTCGGGACTGTGTTCTCGATGTACGACGTGGTCTGGCCGCTCTACCTCTCAGCGCGCGGCTACAACAGCCTGGTGATCGGCGTGAGCATCAGCCTGTACGCAGTGCCCATCCTGCTGCTGGCCCGGGCCGGAGGCCGGCTCGCCGACCGGTCCAACCGGCGCTGGCTGATGGCGGGGTCCTTCGCGCTGTGCGGCGGTTGCGCGAGCCTCTACCCGACGCTGCGCACGCTGACCCCAATCCTGATCCTCGGTACGGTAGAGGCGGTGGGCTTCGTGCTCATCGAACCCGTGATGTTCGCGGTGATCGGCGACAGCAGCCCGCCTGCGGCGCGGGGCCGCGCCATGGGGATAGGCGGCCTGTTCCAGTTCGGTGGCAGCGCCTTCGGCGCTGCGGTGCTGGGCACCTTGTACGGTCTCGGGGAGGGCATCGCGTTCTGGGGGGCGGCCGGCGCGTTGTTTGCGGCGGCGCTTCTCTGCGCGCTCGCCCTGCCTCCGCGCGCTCCCGGAGCAGTCGGTGCCAGCACGGTAGAGCTCCCCGGGGTGCCGCTGGACTCGTAACGCTGGGAGAGGGCCGTAAGGTTGTATCGCTGCTGTAAGGTAGTAGCACATTGGCAGTAGTCTCATCCGCCCCACCGAGCCAGGAGGTTCCCATGACCGCGTCTGTCGAGAAGAGCATCGATGTCGATGTCCCCGTTCACACCGCCTACAACCAGTGGACGCAGTTCGAGACTTTTCCCCAGTTCATGGAAGGCGTCGTCGAGGTGAAGCAGCTCAGCGACACCCGCCTCCATTGGAAGGCGAAGGTTGCCGGCAAGGAGAAGGAATGGGAGGCTGAGATCACTGAGCAGAAGCCCGACGAGAGAGTCGCGTGGAAGGCCACCGAGGGTGCTCCCAATGCCGGCGTGGTCACCTTCCACCGCATCGACGACGGCAAGACGAGAGTCATGCTCCAGCTCGAGGCCGAGCCCGAGGGGATCATCGAAGAGGTCGGCGACAAGCTCGGCCTGTTCGGCCATCGCGTCGAAGGCGACCTGAAGCGATTCAAGGAGTTCGTCGAGTCGCGCGGGTCCGAGACGGGTGCGTGGCGTGGCGAGGTGGACCAGCCGAACAAGTAGCCGGCGCTGTGGGAGGCCCGTCGCAGCACGGGAGGAGGTGGCTGTTCACTTCGGTCGCTGTTCTCGCGGGCGCGGCGGAGCCAACCGCACGGCGATTGTCTCCTTGCTGCTGCGGACGCTCCCTTCGTGAACTGCCACCTCCTCCCGGAATGGCCGGGGTCGACAGCATTTCAGCGGTCGTTGTCCTGTTGTCCTATCCAATGCGGGGGCGGTTTGGGACACCCTCGAGCCTGCCCCGGGTCGGGGGCGCGGGACTCGCTGAGTCCTCGAAATTCATCCCACCTGGACCGACGACGTCGTTCCATCGCCATGCACGATTTCAAGCGCTGCATTCGCGAGGGGGTCCCGACCGAGGGGAAGTGTAGTCACCGCTAGGAATACGTCAGCTGACGCCGGCCGAAATTGGAGAACGGTCATGTGGCCAGGGAGAGATGCGACCACCGACCCGCCGCTGACCTTACGCACCTCCACAAGATCTGTGGCAGTGGAGGCCGTCTGGAGGCCCACCACCAATTCGGTGTCGTCGCCCGTGAAGCCCAGAACGATGCGGTCATTCACCGAGGCCACGGTGGCCCCGTCGGCGGCGCGAATGATCGTGTTGAAAAAGGGGGGTCGCAGGGACTCCTCGGCGAAGTATCTGCCATCGGCGGACTCGATGACCGTCGCAGGCGTGCTGCTCAGGTCTACCTTTCTGAGCAGATGAAATGTGGACAGGCTGAATTCCCGGATTGAGGAGGTGACAGTCCGTAGGTCGCCCCCTACTTCAACGAAGTCCTCGTCAAGGATGACGACGAGATCACGGGTCACGCTGCACACGGCGACGTCGTGCAGCGAATCCCCACTCCCAGTCCCGAGGTCTCCAAGCTCCCGCGGCTCCTTGCCGCCATCGGTGATGGCGATGGATGACTGAACGCCCGCCGCAGGGTTGGGATTGTGGACAACGCACAGGTGCCGGCTGTCGTCCGCCCACCGGAACTGGTCGTGCGGATCGAGGATTCCAAGTCTCGCGCCGTCGACTGTCACCACTGCCCGCTGCGGGAGGGGGCCAACCCCCGCGGCCACGAAACGCGACCCGTCAGGTGATTGTCCCAACTGGCCTATTGCTCCTGCGACTGCCCGTGAATCGAAGGTGCGGAGGAGCTTCCCATCCCAGCCCACCAAATGATATGTCGTGAGGCCTGGAGCCGATTTCGTCACAATCACCTGGGCGGTGCTGGGCCCACCGGACGCCAGGACCGTGGGCGTCACTGGGCTGCTGGCGGTAACAGGGATGTTTGCAGGCGTCGTCTTTGAGACCACGCCTGCAGGCCCCCGCGCAGCCAGCCACGCCACAACCAGCGACACCAGCACGAGCGCCGCACCGAAACCGATCAGAGTCGACAGCCACCGCGGTCGCTTGTGCCTCGGTATCACGCGATCAGAAGCAGCGCGTGGCCGCCATGGGACGTGCGCGTTGCATGTGAAGAGCCTCGCAGAAGTGGACGGCGCTCCTCCACCTTAACACCAATCTCTGAGACAAGGACACTCGTCGCAGACGCGCAAAACTCGCACCGTCGCACTCTCGCCATGCCTCACGGTCCGAACCAAGACGCCCACCTCGTCCTCGGCCCCACCCTCTCGGAGTGTCTCGCTGCGAGCAGAGCAACCGGGAGCGACTGTCCCTCCCCGACACCGTCGCCCTGCAACCGGAACTACCGGAAGATGCGGCGGACCTCTGCGAGCGCATCCCCGAGGGCGTCGATCTCCTCGTGGGTGTTGTAGAGGTACACGGATGCGCGCGCGGTTGCGGCCACCCCGAGGCGCTTCATCAGCGGCTGGCAGCAGTGGTGGCCGGCGCGGACGGCCACGCCCTGGCGATCGAGGATCGTGCCCACGTCATGGGCGTGCACATCGGTGACGTTGAAGCTGACCGCACCGCCGCGTGCGCTCATGTCGTGCGGCCCGTACACGTCGATGCCGTCCATCTCCTCGAGCAGCGAAAGCAGATGCGAGGTCAGCTGCTGCTCGTGTGCGTGCACCCGGTCCATGCCGATGGCGTCGAAATAATCGCAGGCGGCGGCAAGGCCGGCGGCCGCTCCGACGTCGGGTGTTCCGGCCTCGAACTTGTGCGGCACCGTGCTCCAGGTGGACTTCTCCAGCGACACCCGCAGGATCATGCTGCCACCGCCGAGGAAAGGAGGCATCCGCTGGAGCAGCTCTGGACGCGCCCACAGCACTCCCGCCCCCATCGGGGCGCACATCTTGTGGCCGCTGAACGCGAGGAAATCGCAGTCCAGGTCACGCACCGAGACCGGCATGTGCGGCACGCTCTGGGCCGCATCGACGCACACCAGCACGTCACGCTCATGGGCCGCATCGATCACCGCTCGCAACGGCACCACCGTGCCGAGCACGTTCGACTGGTGACTGAGGCTGACCAGCTTGGTGGGTGGCGCCAGCAACTCGTCGAGACCGGAGAGATCCAGCGTGCCATCGTCGTTGACGCGCAGGAACGCCAGCTCGAGACCGGCACGCTCGGCAGCGAGCTGCCAGGGCACCAGGTTGCTGTGGTGCTCCATCTCGGTGAGCACGATCCTGTCCCCGGGGGAGAGCAGCTCGCGCGCATAGGACGACGCCACCAGGTTGAGCGCCTCGGTGGTGTTGCGCAGCAACACCAGACCCTCGGCGGGGGCGTCGATGAAACGCGCCACCCGAGTGCGCGCGCCTTCGAAGATGTCGGTCGCCTCGTTGCCGATGGTGTGCACGCCACGGTGGACGTTGGCGTTGTGGAGGCGGTAATAGTTGTCCACCGCATCGAGAACCTGCTGCGGCTTCTGCGAGGTGGCGGCGGAGTCGAGGTACACCAGCGGATGCCCGTTCACCCGCCGCTGCAGCAGCGGGAAGTCAGCTCTGACGGCAGCGACGTCGAGGGTGGCGGTGGCGACATCGAGGCTGGTCATGCCACCTCGTTGCTCAGGGCGATCCTGATGACGCCGTCAGCGGTGTCCACGACGTGGCTGCGCACCGGTTGCACCGCCGGCAGAGACAGGGGGTCGCCGCTGGCGAGGTCGAAGGCGGACCCGTGCAGGGGACACTCGATGGCGCAGCGCGAGACGTCGAGATCGCCGTCGCTCAGCGACGCTTCAGCATGGCTGCAGGTGTCGTCGAGCGCGTAGAACTGGCCGTTGCAGTTGAAGATGGCGACGGGGGTTTCGTCGATCTCCACCCGGGCCGCGTGGCCGGAGGGAACGTCCTCGATCCGCCCCACCTCGACCCACGTCGCCACGCTCATGCTTGCACCGGCTCGATGCCCGCCTGGGCATCGCCCTCGAGCTCGTGGTCGAGCAGGCCGCCGATGAGCTCGGCGACGCCCTGGTGCGGGCAGTCGGCCAGCGCGTCGTCGAGGAAGCCGCGCACGATCAGCCGGTCGGCGTCCTCCTCGGTGACCCCGCGAGCCATCAGGTAGAAGCGGTGGTCGTCGTCGATGTGGCCGGCGGTGGCGCCGTGGCCGCAGCGCACGTCATTGGCGCGGATCTCCAGGCGCGGCACCGAGTCTGCGGTGGCGCCGTGGCTGAGGATCAGGTTGCGGTTCTGGACGTAGGCGTCGGTCTGCTGGGCCTCCCTGTCGACATCGATCAGGCCGCTGTAGACACTGCGCGCGCGGTCGCGAACGGCCACCTTCAACTTCAGTCTGCTGCTGGTCTGGGGGGCACGGTGGGCCTGGAGTGACTGGTGGTCGAGGTGCTGGGTGGCGTCACCGAAGGCCACGCCGGAGATCTCCGCCTCGGCACCGGCACCATCGAGGAGCACTTCCCAGTACGCCTTCTGAAGGCGAGAACCAAGGGTGGCCCCGAACATGCGCAGCCGTGCGTTCGGCGCCAGCACTGTGCGATGCAGCGCCATGTGCCAGGTGGCCTCTCCCCACTGCTGCAGCACGTGGTGGTCGAGACGCGCGTCACGGCCGACAGACGCGATCGTCACCGCATCGCTGAACATCTCGTCGGTGCTGACGGCGCCGAGATAGTCGTCGATCAACGTCAGCGAGGAGTTGTCCTCGAGCAGCACCACCGTTGCCGGAAAGGTCGCTGAATGATCGCCGGCGGCGCTGTGCGCCACCCAGACGGGAACGGCCGCATCCACCGATCGTGGAACGTAGACGAACGCACCGCCCTGCCAGATCGCGTTCCACAGGGCCACGAAGGGCGACTCCGCGACACCCACCGACGCCAGTGCCCGCTGGACGAGCTCGGGATGGCTCAGCACCGCCTCGTCCAGCGAGGTGACCAGGATGCCTGCGGCAGCCAGGCCGTCGCTGTGCTCGATGCGAGTCTGTGGCGCGGTGTCGACGACCAGCGCTCCGTCAGCTGCGGCCTGGTTGCGCCGAGCACGGATGGCCTCGATCAGAGGCTCGTCGACCGGATCGCCAACGTGAAACGAGCTCAGCCTCAGCTTGCTGGTGTCGGTGCGCCGCCAGTCCTCATCGCGCTGCGACGACGGCATCGGCATCGCCGTGAACGCATCCCAGGCGGCCTGGCGACGGTCGCGTAGCCATCCGCTTGCAGACTCGATGCGTGCTTCCACCGCCGCCGCGAACGCCGGTGCGCCCGCGGTGACCGTCCCGGCACCGGTGATCACCCGACCGACCCCTCCATCGACAGCGCCAGCAGACGGTTGAGCTCGACGGCGTATTCCATCGGCAGCTCCTTGACGAAGGGTTCGAAGAAACCGTTGACGATCAGCGCGGTGGCCTCGTTCTCGTCGATGCCGCGGGAGGTCAGGTAGAAGATCTGGTCCTCGCCCACCTTGCTCACCGTCGCCTCATGGCCGATGGTCACGTCAGGGCTCTCCACGTCCATGTACGGATAGGTGTCGCTCTGCGACTCCTCGTCGAGCAGGAGCGCGTCGCAGCGGACGTTGACGCGTACGTCGTGGGCCTTCGGATAGACCTTGATGTGGCCACGATAGGAGGTGCGGCCGGTGCCCTTGCTGATCGAGCGCGAAACGATGTTGCTGGTGGTGTGCGCGGCCACATGAATGCACTTGGCACCCGCGTCCTGGTGCTGGCCCGCCCCAGCGAACGCGGCCGAGAGCACCTCGCCGTGCGCGCCTTCGCCCATCAGGTAGATGGCCGGATACTTCATGGTCACCTTGGAGCCCAGGTTCCCATCGACCCACTCCACGGTTGCGTTCTCGTGGGCGATGGCGCGCTTGGTGACCAGGTTGTAGACGTTGTCCGACCAGTTCTGGATGGTGGTGTAGCGAATCTTCGCGCCCTTGTGGGCAACCAGCTCCACCACCGCCGAGTGCAGTGAATCGCTCGAGTAGTTGGGTGCCGTGCAGCCCTCGATGTAGTGGACCGATGAGCCCTCCTCGGCGATGATCAGGGTGCGCTCGAACTGACCCATGTTGTCGCTGTTGATGCGGAAGTACGCCTGCAAGGGGATGTCCACCTTGACGCCGGCGGGAACGTAGACGAATGACCCGCCCGACCAGACAGCGCTGTTGAGCGCTGCGAACTTGTTGTCGTTGGCCGGGATCACCGTGCCGAAGTACTTGCGGAAGATCTCGGGGTGCTCGCGCAGGCCGGTGTCGCAGTCGCAGAAGAGGACGCCGAGCTTCTCCAGATCCTCACGGATGTTGTGGTAGACCACCTCGGAGTCGTACTGGGCCGACACGCCGGCGAGGAACTTGCGCTCCGCCTGGGGAATGCCGAGGCGGTCGAAGGTGTTCTTGATCGACTCCGGCACGTCGTCCCACGAGCGCGTCTGCTCGCCGGCCGGCTTGACGTAGTAGTAGATGTCGTCGAAGTTGATGCCCGAGAGGTCCGCGCCCCACGACGGCATCGGCCGCTTCATGTAATGGTCATATGCCTTGAGACGGAACTTCAACATCCAGTCGGGTTCGTTCTTGTGCTGCGAGATGGCAGCGACCACCTCCGGAGACAGACCCTTCTCAGTGCGAAACACCGACACGTCGACGT
This sequence comes from Candidatus Amunia macphersoniae, assembly GCA_016464795.1. Taxonomy (GTDB): domain Bacteria; phylum Chloroflexota; class Dormibacteria; order Aeolococcales; family Aeolococcaceae; genus Aeolococcus; species Aeolococcus macphersoniae. Next base: position 41,550 of record JAEKNN010000052.1, read on the forward strand.
CGTGAAAGCCGAACTGATAATCCTTGGTCAGCTCGCGCGCCTGGACGCTCATGAACCTGCCTCCGCGACCACGCCGGTCAGTGACGTTTGTGAGGCGGCCGCCTGCGCGGCGACCGGCCCGATGATCGGCTCGTACCCCTGGCTCTCGATCTGCCGCGCCAGCTCCGGACCGCCGGAGGTGATCACCCGGCCTGCATTGAGCACGTGGACGCGGTCTGGCTTCAGGTACTCGAGGATGCGCGGGTAGTGGGTGATGACCAGGACGCTCATGTCAGGGCCTGCGAGCCGGGTGACACCCTGGGCGACAGTGCGCAGGGCGTCGACGTCGAGCCCGGAGTCGGTCTCGTCGAGGATCGACAGGCGCGGCCGCAGCATCGCCATCTGGAGGATCTCAGCACGCTTCTTCTCGCCACCGCTGAAGCCATCGTTGATGTAGCGGGCGCGGAAGCTCTCGTCGATCCTCAGCGCCGTCATCTCCTCGTTGAGTCGCCGGATGAACTCGCGCGCAGGCATCTCCTTGCCCTGGGCACGAAGCGCCGCACGCATGAAGTTGACTGTGGTGACGCCAGGGATCGCCGTCGGGTATTGGAAGCAGAGGAAGACGCCAAGCCGGGCGCGCGCGTCAGCGCTGAGCGCGAGCAGATCCTGGCCACCGAAGCTGGCGCTCCCGCCGGTCACCGTGTACTTGGGGTGGCCGCTGAGGGTGTATGCAAGGGTGCTCTTACCCGATCCGTTGGGGCCCATCAGGGCGTGCACCTCGCCCGCCGGGACGGTCAGGTCGACGCCGCGAAGAATCTCCTTGTTCTCGACGGCGACGGTGAGACCGCTGACGACGAGGTCGGCGGCGGCAGTGGCGCTGCCCTCAGTCACGTGCGACCTCCGGGTGGGGGTCGACCGGAGCCATCGCCTCGAGCAGGGAGTGATCGTGGATCAGCTCGGCAAGGGTGGTCTGGCGGAGCACTGAGTCGATGCTCTCCTTGAGGCGCATCCACAGACCGCGCGACGCGCACTCGCCCTCGCGCGCGCAGCTGCCGCTCACATACTCGGTCGACACGCACTGCACGGGTGCCACCTCACCCTCGACGGTGTGGACCACCTCGAGAACTGAGATCAGCTCCGGGGAGCGGGTCAGCGAGTAGCCACCGTGCACTCCGCGGGTGCTCTCGACCAGGCCGCCACGGCGCAGCTGGCCGGCGAGCTGCTCGAGGTAGGCGAGGGGAAGGCGCTCCACCCGGGCCACCTCGGCGATGCTCAGCGGACCGCTGCCGTACACACGAGCGAACTCGGTCATCATGCGCAGCCCGTAGTGCGCCTTGGAGCTGACCCGCATCGAGAACGAGCTGTTCGACTCGGCCATTCGAGGCGTCGGGGGTGCATGTTTGGGGGCGTGAGAAATTCCGACTGTCATGGTCGGGATTATACGCCAGCGCCCTCTCCGCTCGTGGTGCTGGAAAGGGGGAGGGGAGGTGCCCGGCGGCGCGCTTCGGACAGGCTTCGCGGGCGGCTGCGTCGCTGCGAACGCGCCACTGGCGCGTCCTCCGCTCCTTCGCCCGCTGCAGAACTTGCTCGCCCCCGGGCACCTCCCTCCCCTTGTGGGCGTCCGTGGAGAGGGCGGCGCGGGGGCGCGGGTCAAGACACTCCGCGGGCTGCTTAGATGCTGCGATGGCCCAGTTGTCTCGCCCTACCGCGAGAGTGCGCAAGTCGTTCCTCGCGGCGATGCAGGAGTTCGCCGCCGAGGGTCGCGGCGGTTCAGGCGACAACTCCATGGTGGGCCGTGAACTGCGTGAGCTGGTGCAGCTGTGGAGCAGCCCCGAGGGGTTCGCCGAGTATGTCGACAGCAATCGTGCCGCCGCCCTCGAGGACACTCCACGTCCAGACGGTTGGGTGCCGCACACGACGTGGTGGCTGCTCGAGGGCGACGAGTACCTCGGCAGGGTCGCTGTCCGCCACCGGCTCAACGACCATCTCCGGGAGCTTGGCGGCCACATCGGCTACGATGTCCGGCGCAGCGCCCGCCGTCGCGGTCATGCCACGGCAATGCTGCGGGACGTGCTCCCCGAGGCCTTCGCGCTGGGCATCGATCCGGCGCTGATCACCTGCGACACGGACAACGAGGCCTCCCGGAGGGTCATCACCAGCAACGGCGGCGTCCTCGATGACCAGCGCAACGGCAAGTTGCGCTACTGGGTGCCCACCGCCCCGACCGTTCGTTGACTCAAGCGCACGCCTCAGGGGCGCGCGCCTGCCGGAGCCCGGACAGCCCGCCCGACCACCGCGACGATGCTCGCCGCCGCGCGTCGCACCTCCTCCTGGGTGGTGCCTCGCCCGAGCGAGCAGCGGATCAGCGCGGTGGCGCGGGGGTCCTCGCCGATGGCGCGCAGGACGTGCGAGTCGCGGACGGCTCCGCTGGCGCACGCCGAGCCGCCGGACACCTCCACTCCAGCGATGTCCAGGGCGGCGATCAGGGCCTCGGTGGAAGCGCCATCCACGAGCATCGCCGAGACGTTCGGCAACCGCGCCGCCGACCCTGAGGCGACTCGCACCGCGGCCAGCGCGCCGATGACGAGCGCCTCGAGGGCGTCGCGCAGGGCGGCCTGTCTGGGCATCTCCGCGGCCTGCTCGCACACCACCAGCTCGGCGGCAACCGCGAAACCGGCGATGGCCGCGACATTCTCGGTGCCGCTGCGGCGCCCGCGCTCCTGACCGCCACCCTCGACCTGCGCACGTGGGTGCGCGCCCCACCGCGCCAGCAGAGCCCCGATCCCCTTGGGGCCGTAGCACTTGTGCGCGGAGACACTGAGCAGATCGACGCCGAGCCGGTCGAGGCCCACAGGGATGCGGCCCAGGGCCTGGACCGCGTCGCTGTGGACCAGGGTGTGAGGGTTGCGCTCGCGCACCAGCCGTGTGGCCGTGCTGACCTCTTGCTGGGTGCCGATCTCGTTGTTGGCAACCATCAGCGACACCAGCACCGTGTCATCGCGGACGGCCGCGGCGACCGCTGCCGGGTCCACGCGCCCTTGGCTGTCACAGCCCACCTCGGTCAGCTCGCAACCTGCCTGATCGACGAGGGCGTGGGCCGTCGCCAAGACGCCCTCGTGCTCGATGGCGCTGACCACGAGATGGCGGCCCCGCTCATCGCCCCATCGGGCCACGGCGCCGCGAAGCGCCAGGTTGTCAGCCTCGGTGCCGCCGGCGGTGAAGATGACCTCGCGAGCGGCGCAGCCCAGCACGGCGGCGATCCGATCCCGGGCATCGTCCACCGCGGTGCGGGCGTTTCGTCCTCGAGCATGGGGCGACGACGGGTTGCCCCACTCCTCGCGGAGGAACGGAAGCATCGCCTCGATGACCTCCTCAGCCGGAGGGGTGGTCGCCGCGTGGTCGAGGTAGATGCGCTCCTGATCCATCAGCTCATGCCCAGGGAGTCCCAGAGCTCGAGCTTGTTGCGCACCGCCGCGATGACAGCGTCGGTGAACTCGTCAGTGAAGGCATGACCGCCGAGATCGGCCGTCTTGGTGCCGGCACGGACCGTCTCGAAGGTTGCTTCGTAGATGGCCCGCGAGGCCAGCTTGCAGAGCGGATCGCCAACGAATCCCAGCAACGACGCCGCCGCCAGGATCATGGCCATCGGGTTGGCGATGTTCTTGCCCTGCAGCGCGGGGGCGGTGCCGTGCGGTGCCTCGGCCATCACCACGTCGGGCCTGGCCGAGTCCTCAGTGAAACCCAGCAACAGCGATTCGGCGCCGGCGATGCTGCCGAACAGCTGCAGAACGAAGTCGCTGAGACAGTCACCGTCACGGTTGAGCGCCGGGATCACCAGCGCCTCGCCTCCGTGGGCGAGCAGCAGGGCGTAGGTGGCATCGATCAGCTGCGGTTCGTAGCCCACGTCCGGGTAGCGCTGCGAGGCCGCGTCCAGCTCCTCCTTGAGCATCCCCTCGTACACCGGCGACACCGTGAACTTCGGCCCCCCGAAGACGCGCGCATGGCTGCGCCTGGCCTGCGCGAACGCGAACTCGCTGACAGCCCGGCACGTGGATCGCGAGATGTGCTCGGTGCGAAATGCGACCTCGTCACCACTCGCCGACGTCTCACGCCACTCCTTGGCGTCGTAGGCGTCGTCGACGGCCATACGAACCACGCTCATCGGGGCACTGGCACCGCCCACCGAGGCCACCCCGGGTATGCGCCGACCGGTGCGCAGGATCACCTTGCCGCCGACGCGCTGGCGGAGCAGGGCGTTGGGGCTGCCCACGTCTCCGGATCGTTCTGGGGTGATCGTCGCCGCCTTGAGGCCGAAGCCACCCTCGACCATGGCGTCGGCGGCCTCGAGCACCACCGCATTGCTGGTGATCCGACGGTTGTCCAGCGAGAGATCGAAGCGACGCAGATCGAGGTCGCAGCCGATCACATCGGAGGCGATGACCCTCAGCGCCTCCTCGAGCAACTCCTGGCCCGTCTGGTCACCTTGGAGAACGGCGATGGTGGTCATCGCAGGAGAGCGTAGCCGCGTGCCGCCATCGGTCGCCGCCACGCCTCTGCCTATGATCGGCGCGTGCAGAGGCCAGCGCCGACAGCTGCGGCCGACGATGATGAGAAGCGGCCCGTGATCATCCTGGCGGTCTACAGCTGGGACATCCTGCTGGCACTGCTGGCGCTGCTGGCCGCTCTTGCCGCCTTCGGTGGCCAGGCGACCGTCGGCACCCGAACCGTCAACGTCGGCCTGGGCGAGCAGATCCTTGCCGCCCTCTCCGCCGCCTCGTTCGCCGGGCTGCTGATCATCCTCGCCACCCTGCTGACCCGTCGGCAGCGGTGGGTCCGGCGCGCCCAGATCGCCGCCCTGACCACCGCCATCGTCCTCGGCGCCGCCGGGCTGTTGGTTGCCGGGCTGATCCCTGGCCAGGGACTCGAGCTGGTCAACGCCCTCACCTCAGCCCTGCTGCTGCTGGTCGACGCCCTGGTCATCGTCGCTCTGACGGGTCAGCGGGTGCTTGCCTGGTACAACGCATCTGGGAGCGCCATGCCCAAGTACATCAGCGGAACCATCGCGTTCTGGGGGCTGAGCAGCCTGGTCCTGATCGTGCTCCAGGCAGCGCGCTGACAGCGCTGCACTCAGATCATCGACAGAAGGTCACCCACCACCGCCACCAGATTGTCGCCATCGACGGGTTTGGTGACCACCGCCGCTGCCCCCAGCTGCTGGGCACGTTCCTTGGTGCGGCGGTCGCCGGGCGGGGTCAGGATGATCACACCTGCAGGAGGATGCTCGGGAGCGAAGCGCACCGCCTGGAAGTACTCGAGCCCGTCGGTGTCCAGGGTGGTGTCGAGCAGCAGCAGGTCCGGTGAGAACTCGACCATCTGCCTGCGCAGCTCGCGCATCTCGCGCACCCAGCGCACCTCGTGACCGGCCTCGGTGAGTCTGCTCACCACCGGCGCGGCGACTGACGCCTGATCCTCGGCGAGCAGGATTCGGGCAGGCGTCCCCATTGGCCGGATGGTAACCACCGCGATGACGCGCACGCGTGCCTCAAGGCTCCATAACCCGAGCGCGTAGACTTGGCATCGATGCCGAGCAGCACCCAGCCAGCCGCGTCGGCAGCGCCGGCCCGGCTGCGCCTCCTGCAGCGTCGGCTCCCGGCTCTCTCGGTATCGCAGCTGCTGCGAATCCGCGAGGCCATCGAACCCGTCCTGGCGCATGATCGAATTCGCTTGAGCGACGTCGACGCCGTGTTGCACGTGGCCGAGGACGACTGATGCGCACTCCGCGGCTGTTGGCTCGCGTGTTCGACCGAGAGAGGGCCGCCGCTCCCGAGCCCCGCCGTGACCTCACCCGCCTACCGGCCGCAGCGCGTCCCCATCTGGTCGACTCACACACCCGAACCTTCTGGACTCGGGGTGACGCCGCCGCGGCGACGCTCGTCGAAGCCGACCTTGGAGGTCCGGCGATGCCAACCGGTCGCGCCTCAACCCTGGTCGCCGATCACCAGCGAGGGGTCGACCTGACCGGCCGTCCGCGCGCCAACCCGGCCTTCAGCGAGGCAATCTTCGTCGAGCTGATGCGGGCCCGGCAATACCGGCGTGCCTATGCCCTGCTGAGCCCGGAGTGCCAGCAGAGCTGGGGCGGCCTGGAGGCCTTCATCGCAGCCCAGCGCCTCGGTGCCCTGGCACGGCTTGGTGGTGTGAAGGTGCTGCAGGTACGCCACCTCGACGGCTGGCGCGACCCTGATTCCGGCATGGTTCATGAGCACGCGGCCGAGCTGGACGTGGAGTACGAGATCGGCGACGCCAGCCGCTCTTTGAGCATCCCTCGCACCGTGCATCTGGTGGCCCACCGGGGCGCCTGGCGCTCGCTCTGTTACCCCACCGCAGCGTCGTCGCACTGACCCTGCGCACCGGCGGGCGCAGCCGGTGCGCCTGCGTACAATGCCCCGATGGAGAACGCGGCGCTTCCGCGGCGCACTGCCGGACCCCTCGAGCGCACAGTTCTCGAACTGCGCCGGATCGATCGCGACGCCGTCTGGCGGCGCCCTCGGGTTGGTCGCACCCGCCTGTTGCTTCGTGAGTCCGATGCGCTCATCGACCTCATCGAAAGATGCCGCGAGCGCGGCGACCGGTTGTTGCCGACGCAGCTGTGGAGCGCGGTCGTCCGGTTCGTCGGGGCGCTCGACGGCGACCTGCGCGACGAGTTGGGGATCGACCGCCAGCCCGACCATGTTGCCGATGTGCTCTTTGCCACCCAGGGACTGCTGCTCGACCGGGCCTGCGCGGAGCGCGAGCCGGTCCCCGCGCGGATCATCCAGCTCTTCGGCGAGTAGTCGCTACCACGCCTGCGGGTGACCGGGCGATGACCTGGGAGATCGCGGTCGCCGGGACCGTGCACATCGACGACATCACCACACCCGCAGGCCATCGCCCTGTCCAGCTGGGCGGTTCGGCCGTCTACTTCGCGCTCGCCGCCGCCCCCCGGGCCACGGTGCATCTCAACGGCATCGTCGGTCGTGACCACGCCGGCGATTTCGCAGATCTGCTCGCGGGAACCTCGGTGGTCGGCGACGGGTTGGTGGTCAGCGAACAGCAGACCTTTCGCTGGCACGCGCGTCACGACTTCGACCGCTGGCTGGCGGTCGACACGTTCAGCGTCGAGGGCTGCGATGCCTCGTGGGAGCCGCGACTGCCACCAGCCGCAGCGGCTGCGGAGGTGCTGTTCCTGGCGAGCATGCGCCCGGCGTTGCAACGTGCCGTGCTGGATCAGAGCAGCGCACGCCTGATCGGGGCCGACTCGATGACCGACTACACAGTCCCCGAGCGCGAGGCGGTGCGCGACGTCGTCCACGCCTGCGATGTGCTCTTCCTGAACCGCATCGAGCTGGCCAGCCTCACCAGGGCGCCGACCACCACCTGGCGGCAGGAGGCGATCGCGATGTGCGGGGTCGGCCGGCTTCGAGCCGTGGTCGTCAAAGGTGGCCCCGCCGGCGCCTCGCTGGTCACCGAGGACGGGGTGATCTCCCGTCCCGCCGCCCCGGTGGGCGGCCAGGTGGTCGACCCCACCGGCGCCGGCGACGCCCTCGCCGGCGGATTCCTCGCAGCCTGCGCCGTTGCCCAACGCGCCGACGCCGATTTCTTCCCCACCGCCCTGGACGCCGGCCTGCAACGCGCCGCAGCAGCCATCTCGCACTTCGGCGTCAGCGGCTTGGTGGAAAACCCGGCGGCGAGTGCTGCCGAGGGGAGGACTTGAGAAGAAGGCCGGCGGCGAGTGCCGCGAGGAGTGGGGCGAGAGCGGACGACGTCCTGACGTCGACCGGTCTCAGGGGGCGAGGATCTGCCTCGCCCCGATGAGAACAGTGGGGCGATCTAGCCCCCGATCAGCCCCGGGAAGATCGTCACGACCACCAGGACCGCGGTGAGCAACCCCAGCACCGTGGCCAGCGTGACGGCGATGAGGTTGTAGATCACCCCGTTTCGCCGCTTGCCCAACAGCCTGCGGTCGTTGGCGAGCAGGATGATGAACACCATCATCACTGGCAGGAGGATGCCGTCGAGGGTCTGCGTGCCGATGGCCACGCCAGCGATCGGCACCCCCGGGATCAGCAGGATGCCAGCCCCGAATGCGAGCAGCCCGATGAACAGCGTGAAGAACAGCGGAGCATCGCCAAAGCTGCTCTGAACACTGCGCTCGGCCCCGAACGCCTCGCAGATGACGAAAGCGGTGCTCAATGGCAGCACCGCGGCGGCGAGCAGCGACGCGCCCACCAGCCCGATCGCGAACAGCTGCTGGGCATGCACACCGGCGAGTGGGGCAAGCGCGGAGGCCGCCTGTTGTGCCGAACCAACCCCGGTGCCCGCCAACCCGTGTGGGTAGCCCGGCAAAGGGTGGTTGAACAAGGTCGCCGATGTGGTGATCACGATGAACATGGCCACGATCACTGCAAAGATCGAGCCGCTGATCACGTCGCTGCGCACCAGCCGGAGGTCCTTCTCGCCGGTGCCCTTGTCGACGATCGACGACTGCAGGAACAGCTGCATGTAGGGCGTGATCGAGGTGCCGATCAGCGCGATGAGGTCCACCAGGTAGGCGCCCGACGTCACCGATGAGGGGTGGGTGAAGTCGGGAGTCACCGCCCCGCCCGCGATCACCGCCCAGTCGGGGTGGACCGTGACAGCGGTGATGATGTAGGAGACGAACGTCAGGCCGAGCGCCAGGAAGACGCGCTCGACCACCCGCCGGTTGCCACGCATCACCACCACACCGATGAGCACCGCGGCACCGAGCACGGCCACCGGCAGGGGCACCCCGAGTAGCCCGAGTCCTCCAGCCACCCCCGCGAACTCAGCCAGCGTGGTGCCGCCATTGGCGATCAGCACGACCACCGCCGCGAAGAGCGTCCAGCGCACCCCGAACCGCTCGCGGATGAGATCCATCAGGCCCTTGCCGGTGACAGCTCCCAGACGGGCAACCATCTCCTGGGTGACGATCAGCGCGACCAGGATTGGCAGGAAGGCCCAGAGCAGGTGGTTGCCGTACTTGGCGCCGGTGTTGCTGTAGGTGAACACACCACCGGCGTCGTTGCCCGCATTGGCAACGATGATCCCGGGCCCGATGACGGCCAGATAGCGCCACACACCGCCGAGGCGGCGTGGCCGCACCGTGCGTCGTTCACGCCGCTGGGCGGCTGCCTCCGCGGCACGGCGGCGCAGTGCGCTCGTCTGACGGGGGGCCGTCTTCACGTCCACGCCGCCTGCGCATCAACTACAGAGCCCTCGCCCGGCGTCGCACGCCGGCTGGCATCACCTCGTCCATGGCGTCGTCGATGGTGACGATCCCCTGCATGCGGTCGTCGTCGTCGACAACCGGGACCGCCAGGAGGTTGTACTTGGCGATCACCGCGGCCACGTCCTCGGGGGGGGCGTCGACGGGGACCGCGACCACGCGCTTGATCATGATCCCTGCGATCGCCGTCTCCGGTCGGGCCACTATCAGGTCGCGGAGCGAGAGCACGCCGAGCAGCCGCTCCTCCTGGTCGACCACGTACACGTAATAGATGGACTCCGCGTCGGGCTCGAGCTCACGCAGGCGGTCGATGGTCTGCTGGGCGGTGAGCGTCACCGGCACGGCCACGAATTCGGTGGTCATCAGGCCGCCGGCGGTGTCGTCCTCGTAGCCGAGCAGCTCCTCGACGTCCTCCGCCTCGTCCGCCTCCATCTTGGC
>JAEKNN010000023.1 GCA_016464795.1 Candidatus Amunia macphersoniae
ACTTTGTTCTTTCCGGGGCCGCGACCTCAGATCACTCGTGAAAGATCCGGGCTAGGCGTCGTAGTACAGGAAGAACTCGTAGGGGTGCGGGCGCAGGGCGATCGGGTCGACCTCACTCTCGCGCTTGTACGCGATGTACGTGTCGATGAGGTCCGGGGTGAACACGCCACCGCGGAGCAGGAACTCCTGGTCGTCCTCCAATGCGTTGAGAACCTCAGAGAGCGAACCGGGAAGGTCGTGGACCTGCTCGGCCTCGCGACCTTCCAGCTCGTAGAGGTCGGCGTCCACCGGAGTCGGCGGCTCGGTCTTGTTTTGGACGCCGTCCAGGCCGGCCATGAGCATGGCCGAGAACGCCAGGTAGGGGTTGCACATCGGATCCGGTGAGCGGAACTCCAGGCGCCGTGCCGCAGGCTTGTCGCTGTAGGTTGGGATGCGCACGCAGGCGCTGCGGTTGCGCGCGCTGTAGGCAAGCTTGATCGGTGCCTCGTAGCCCGGCACCAGCCTCCTGTAGCTGTTGGTGGTGGGCGCCGCAAAGGCGAGCACCGCCGGTGCGTGCTTCAACAGGCCGCCGATGTACCAGCGGGCGGTGTCGCTGAGCAGGGCGTAGCCATTGGCGTCGTAGAAGAGCGCCTCATCGCCGTTCCACAGCGACTGGTGGGTGTGCATCCCGCTGCCGTTGTCACCGAACAGCGGCTTGGGCATGAAGGTTGCCGTATACCCCTCTCGCTGGCACACGCTCTTGACGATGTACTTGTACTGGAGCACCTTGTCGGCCATCGTCACCAGCGTGTCGAAACGCATGTCGATCTCCGCCTGGCCCCCCGTCCCCACCTCGTGGTGGTGGACCTCGATGTCGATGCCGGAGTCGATGAGGGCGAGCACGATCCGGCTGCGCAGATCCTGCTGCTTGTCGACAGGCGGGACCGGGAAATAACCGCTCTTCAGCTTGGGGCGGTAGCCCAGGTTGGCGGTGCCGTTCTGACCACTGTTCCAGATGCCCTCATCGGAGTCGATGAAGTAATAGCCCTCATGGGTGTTCTGGTCATACCTGATCGAGTTGAAGATGTAGAACTCCGCCTCCGGTCCCCAGTAGGAGGTGTCGGCGATTCCCGACTGGCGCAGGTACTCCTCTGCCTTCTTGGCCACGAACCGCGGATCGCGACTGTAGGGCTGCCGGGTCAGCGGGTCGGCGATGTCGCACACCACCACCAGGGTGGGCACCTCGAGAACCGGGTCGACGAAGCTGCGCGTCGGGTCCGGGAACAGGAGCATGTCGCTCTCATGGATCTTCTGGAACCCGCGGATGCTCGAGCCGTCGAACCCGATCCCATCCTCGAACACCGACTCGGTGAGCTCACTGACCGGCACGCTGAAGTGCTGCCAGGACCCGGGAAGGTCGGTGAATCGAAAGTCGACCATCTTCACGCCCACTTCCTTGGCGCGACTGATGACCTGCTTGGGGCTGGGCGCTGACACGGCGGTCGGGGACATGGTGGACGACACCTCTGTGAACCTGGCGGCTACCGACTCGTCGATCGCCATGCGCTTCTCCCTGGGTGGTCGGCTGGCGGCCACGCGCGGGTTCGGATCGCTGGGCGTGGCCGGATTGTCGGGTTTCAGGCTAGCCTGGCGTCGTGCGCTGCCACCATGTGCGCTGCACCTGAGCAGGGGCCGCTGACTCTTGTGAAGGGCGCACAAACGGCCACGCAAATCGCCACCAGGGAGACAGCTCCACGAGAAACGGCAGCGGTCAAGCCGGCGGCTTGATCTCGTCGACGCGGGCCTGCGCGGCGCCCTTGTCCTTGAAGTACACCTTGTTGATCAGCGTGAACGGCTGCTGCGGAGCTGGCACGTCCTCTTCGGCGTAGATCGCGTCAACCGGACAAGGGTCGACGCAGGCCCCACAGTCGATGCACTCGTCAGGGTCGATGTAGACCATGCGGTCGGCGTCGACCTCGTGGATGCAGTCGACCGGGCACACCTCGATGCAGGACTTGTCCTTGAGATCGATGCAGGCCTCAGTGACGACGTAGGTCATGGACAGTCGAGTTTAGCCGAGGCGGTCGAGACGTCGCCGCTAACTAATTAATGCCCCCAGCGTTCCGGCTCCAGGTGTCGGACGATGGCGTCGCCACGCTCCCCGGTTCGAATCCTGACCGCGTCGTCGACTGACGTCATGAAGATCTTTCCATCGCCCACCTCGCCTGTCTGAGCGGCGCCGCAGATGGCGCTCACCACCACCTCCGCCAGCGACTCCGTGACCACCGCCTCCACCTTCACCTTGCGCTGCAGGGAGATGTTCACCCGGGCGCCCCGGTACGTCTCGGTGTACCCCCTCTGCGTGCCGCAGCCCAGGACCTCGGTGACGGTCAGACCTGACACCCCGACGGCATCCAACGCGTCCTGGACCGCCTGCAGCTTGTCAGGCCGGATCACAGCCTCCACCTTCTTCACGTCCCGCCTCCTTCAACGGCCGCCCCGCCCACCGCAACCGGGTGGCGACTGGATTCGGCAACCGCGTCGGGGTGAATGTACGCCCCGCCTGGCACCGGCATGAACTGCTCCGGGTAGCCCCACATCCCGTGCTCGCTGATGTCCAGGCCCTCGATCTCCTCGCGGTCGTTGACGCGCAGGCCGACTGTCTTCTTGATGACCCAGAAGAGGCCATAGCTGAGACCGAACACCGTCAGAAAGCTGGCGCCGACCGCGGCCGCCTGGGCACCCAGCTGCTTGAAGCTTCCCGTGTAGACGAGGCCACCCTGACCCACCCCGTTGAACGTCGCCAACTCCGGGTCGGTGAACAGGCCGCACGACAGGGTCCCCCAGATGCCTGCGAGCCCGTGGGCGCTGAGAGCACCAATCGGGTCATCGAGCCACTTGTCGATGGCCAGGACGCCGAACACCACGATCACCCCGGCCACACCGCCGATGATGATTGCCGCCCAGGGCTGGACATAGCCGCTCGGCGCGGTGATCGCGACCAGCGCAGCGATTGCACCGTTGCCGATCATGCCGACGTCGAGTGCCTTCTGGACCCTGTAGATGGTGACCATCGCAGCGATTGCACCCGCGGCTGCGGCGAGGTTGGTGGTGATCACCACGTCGGCGAAGTGCAGGTTGGTTGCGTTCAAGGTGGAGCCCGGGTTGAAGCCGAACCAGCCAAACCAGAGGATGATCACGCCTAGTTGGGCAAGCGGCATGCTGTGGCCGGGGATCGCGTTGGGCTTCTTGTCGCGTGAATACTTGCCGACCCGCGGCCCGAGGAGGAGCAGGCCGGCGAAACCGGCGGTGGCGCCGGTGAGGTGGACCACCGTCGAGCCCGCGAAGTCCTGCGCCCCCAACGTTGTCATCAGCCAACCGCCGCCAAACAGCCAGTGGCTGATCAAGGGGTAGATGAAACCCGCGAAGGGGATCGCGAACAGGATGTAGACGATGAACTTGGTGCGCTCGAGCATGGTGCCCCAGACGATCGCCAGAGACACCGCGCAGAACACGAACTCGAAGAAGAGCTTGGCTGCGGCGGGCGCCGTCGATGCTGATAGGGCAGGCAGATCCATCACCGACCCGGGGTGAAAGGACGGGGCGAAGCCGGTCACCCCAATCAGGCTGTTGGTGAACCCGGTGGCCGCGCCGAACGCGAAGGCGAACCCGCAGATCCAGTACACGATCGAGCTGATGCTGAGGTTGACGACGATCTTGGCCATGACGGTGCCGACGTTCTTCATGCGCACGAACCCGACCTCGAGCATGGCGAAACCGGCCTGCATGAAGAGGACGAAGCAAGCCGCCACGACCACCCACACCGTGTCAGCGGCGACTCCTGCAGCCGACGTGGCTGTGGTGTCAGCGGCTTGGGCTGTCACCGGTAGCGCGCTCAACGCGGCAGCGCCGGCCAGGGCGAGTCTGATTCGGGTTCGGCGCTGCAACGGAATCCTCCTCTCGGCTTTGGTCGAGTCGCCCAAGCCTAGGAAGCCGCCTCCGGGGGTTCGAGACACGCGCCGCCACAAGTTGGGCCCCGACGTCTTGTGCGCAAAGCACAAGGCCAGTTCAGCGAGCGGCCGCTCGCGATCCGGTGGCCGCGGGAAGCACGTCGCGGATGCGCAGACAGAGGTGCAGGTTGAGCCTCACGGCCGCGTCGTCCAGTCGCAGGCCGCCGATCTCCTCGATGCGGCGCAGCCTGTACAGCACTGTGTTGCGGTGCAGGTGAAGCCGCTGGGCGGTGTCGGTGGGCGACCCGTGGCAGTGGAAGAAGGCATCGAGCGTCTCCATCAGGCCTGAGCCGGTGCGCTCGTCGTATGCGACCAGAGCGCCGGCGGTCTGCTGGTAGAAGTCCTCCATCTCAGAGTGCTGGGTCATGGCCACGAGGACGCGGTGAAGGCCGAGGTCGGCGAAGGTCGCCACCCACCTCGGCGCCTTGAGACGTGTGCTGATGCGCAACGCATGCTCGGCCTCGCGATGGGACTGGCGCACGCCCTGCGCCCCGCTCCGCGCTCGGCCCACGCCCACGATGACCTCATCGCGCAGAGCGGCCGCGCAGTCGGCACGCAACGCCTCCGCCACCAGCCTGGTGTGATCCTCACCGTCGGTGACAGCCTCGAGAACAACCGCGCACACGGCGCCGTCGTGGTTCGCGAGCAGGGAGCCGGAGGCGCTCCGGGCCAGACAGCGGCGCGCGGTGACAGTGACGGTGTCAAGCGCGGCAGTCCCCGCATTGCGGCCACGAATGACCAGAACGCTGAAGCGCTGGCCCAGCTCGAAGCCGAGGCGTCGGGCTCGCTCGGCGGCACCCTCCTCGGACCCGTATGACCCGTCGAGCAGCGCCGCCACCAGCTCTCCCTCGAGGTCGTCGCGGGCGCGCAGCACCGCACGCTCGCGGTCGAGCTCGATCGCGCAGGCAGACGCCCCGCGGGCCACCGCGACGCGGTCGAGCTGCCCAAGCTGATGCTCCTCGGCGATCAACGACACGAAGCCGTGCACTCCGTCGCGACCCGGGATGGGAGCGACCAGCCGGCTGCGCCCACGCGGCAAGCCGAACTCGTTCACCGGCGGGTCCGCGGCAGGCACGGTCTGTCCGGCAGCCCAACGCAAGAGCTCCTCGCCATTGCCAAGGGCGTCGCGGACACCGCTGGGGAGATCGCCGACCACGCAGCGCAGCCTGCCGCTGCCATCGTGCCAGGCGACCGCGCGACCGGTGATCTCGCCGAGACGGCGGACGATGGCGTCGGCTCCGGCGCCGCCAAGAGCGAGTTGCATCAGCTCCATCTGCAGGAGCTGGGCGCGCTCGTGGAGCACTGTGCGCTGCTCCACGATGAATCGCACCACCGACTGCTGCATCTCGCTGACATGCGCCCCGTCGGGGAGGCGAAGCAAGGGCATCAGCCGCCGTTCAGCCACACCCAGACTGGCCGGCGACGCGTCACCGACCACGGCCACCGCCACACCCCCCTTCTCCGCAAGACCGTTCATCACATCGGCGAGGTCCAGGCGCTCGTCGAGCAGCCGGATCGAGGCGACAGTGACCAGGGCCATCTCGCCCCCCTTGATGGCCTCGAAGGCGGGCGGGCGAGTGCGCAGGGTTGTCGCCCATTCGACGCGGCGGTCGAGCCCTGCCCCGCCACCGAGAAGCTCGGTCCCCTCGGGAAGCGCCGCACGCCAAACATCGCGCACTGTGATCACAGCGCTCTCCATCAGGCTGCACCCATGGGGTGCGCGTGACGCCGGCCCATCAGGCCTGCTCCAGGTACCGCTCCAGCTCCCAGCCGGTGACCTGCCCACGGTACTCACGCCACTCGGCCCGCTTGGCTTCCAGGAAGCGGTCTGCCAGGTTGTCACCAAGTGCGTCACGAACCACCTCGTCATCGGCGCACGCATCGACCGCGTCCTTCAGGTTGTCGGGGAGCAGGCCCACGTTGCGTCGCTCGAGCTCGACCTCGTCAAAGCCGTACAGCGCCTCCTCCACAGGCGGCGGCAGCGGCAGGCGGCGCTCGATGCCGTCGAGACCGCAGCGCAGCATCACCGCGAAGGCGAGGTATGGGTTGCACGACGGATCGGGGCTGCGCAGCTCGACTCGGGCAGCCTGGGTTCTCGAGACGTGGGGAACGCGCACCAGAGCGCCGCGGTTGGTTCGTGCCCAGGAGAGGAAGATGGGTGCCTCGAGCCCACGAACCAGCCGCTTGTAGGAGTTCACCAGGGGGGCCAGCACCAGGCACATCCCCGCGGCGTGATGTAGCTGGCCGGCGATGAAGTGCTTGGCCACGTCGCTGAGGCCGTAGTCGTCGGCGCCGGCAAACGCGTTGCCCCCTGCCACCCGGGCCAGGCTCTGGTGCACGTGCATGCCGCTGCCTGGCTGATCGTTGAAAGGCTTGGGCATGAAGCTGGCTATCAGGCCCGCTCGCTGGGCCACTGCCTGCATCGCCAGCCGGAAGGTCACCACCGCGTCGGCGGCGGCGAGGGCCGGCCCGGCCCCGAGGTCGACCTCGTGCTGGCCGGGGGCCACCTCGTGGTGGGCGCTGTTGATCTCCACTCCCGCTGAGGCGGCCGCCGCAAGCATCGCGTGGCGCAGATCGGTGGAGCCGACGCCGGTGACATCGAAGTAGCCGGCGCCATCGTCAGGACGCGCTCGGGGCGTGCCGCCGGCGTCGCGCTCGAGGAGGAAGAACTCGATCTCCGGGCCCACCAGGTACTCGTATCCCAACCCGGCGGCATGGTCCACGGCGCGTTGCAGCGCGCCCCGGGGGTCTCCGCTGTACGGCTCGCCGTCGGGGGTCCGGGCCCAGCAGATGAGTCGGGCGGTCGGCTCGGCGGCCCACGGAAGCACCTGCAGGGTTCCCGGGTCGGGGATGAGATACATGTCGCTCTCGGCGGTGCGGGTGAAGCCCTCGACCGAGCTGCCGTCGAACCACACTCCATGCTCCAACGCCGCCGCCAGGCCCGATGCCGGGATGGTCACCGTCTTGACGGTGCCAAGCACGTCGCTGAACTGGAGATGAACCTGACCAACTCCGGCGTCAGTGATGCGGGAGACGAGCTCGCGCCCCTCGGCACCGTCGGCAGCGATTGATCGAGACACCATCTGCTGTCACTCCTAGGCGCGCCGCCCAACTGAAATGGGACTTTCACCATGGTACAGACTGATGCAGCGATCTCGCCGCCGAATATCCCTGTTTTCCTGTGCTTCCCGCCTGAGATGGAGGCTGGCTTCGTCCGTGCCGCCCGCGGCGATCCGTCAGCCGACTACCGGCACCGCCGAGGGCACCACCCTGGTCTGGCAGATCTCCGCGAACAGCGCCGCGCTCGGCTTGGGAGTGCGCTGCATGGTCGCGCGATCGACGGCGATCAGTCCGAAGCGCTTGGAGTATCCCTCGGCCCACTCGAAGTTGTCCATCGAGCTCCAGTGCAGGTATCCGCGCACCTCCACACCGGAGGCCATGGCCGCGCACACAGCGCCGAGGTGGTCGACGATGAAGCGCGAACGCAGCTCGTCGTTCTCATCAGCGACGCCGTTCTCAGCGATCAGGACGGGCAGTCGAAACTCCTTCCACAGCCTCTCTAGGGCGCGGCGCAGGGCGTCGGGGTCGATGCTCCACCCGAACGATGACAGCGGAAGGTCCGGAGCCGGCACGCTCTCGGCGAACATTCCCCGCGGGTGCCTGCGGCTGAAGCGCACCCGCTCCTCGCAGTAGAAGTTGAGCGCCAGGTAGTCGAGTGATCTGCCGAGACCCGGCACTGCCTGGCCCCGGCCGACGGGAGGGAGCAGCCGGCCGCTGCGGCAGGCGCGCAGGAACCATCGGTTGAAGAGAGCGTTGGGCGCCACCGTGGCCGCTCGGTCCAGCGGTGAGCGCGGGTTGAGCGGCCGGAGCGGACGATCGTGGTGGGCGAATGAGACGCGAGCCGTCCAACCATGTGCGGCCGCAACCGTGTGCACAGCCGTGTACGCGGCGGCGTGCATCCGGGCCATCCCACCCAGCGCCGACAGGAAGGCACGCGTGGACCGCTGCAGCGGCGGCCACTCACCGTACATATATCCGAACACCGCCAGCACCGCGGGCTCGTTGATGGTGATCCACCACCCCACCTGATCCCCCAACGCCTCAGTGCATGCCGCCGCGAAGCGGGCGAAGAGACGCGGCGCGTCGGCGTCGAGCACGCCTCCCCGGTCGGCCAGCCAGGTGGGCAGCGTGAAGTGATGCAGAGTGACCACCGGTTCGACGCCGAGCAGCCTGCAGGTGCGCACGACATCTCGGTAGTGGTCCAACGCGGAGCCGTCGAAGATCCCTTGGCGGGGCTCGACGCGTGACCACTCGATGGAGAACCGGTGGGCTGTGTGGTGCATGCCGGCCAGTTGGTCGAGGTCAGCTCGGTAGCGTGCGTAGTGGTCGCACGCCATGCCCGAGACGCTGCCATCCCTGATGCGCTGGGGATGCTCGCGCTCCATGCGGCTCCAGTCGTTGTCCAGGCCGCCCTCGACCTGGTGCGCGGCGGTGGCGCAGCCGATCAGAAAGTCGTCGGGCAGGCGGCGCGTCACGCCCGGAATGTAGTCGGCAGGTCAGGCGGGCCGGCGCACCCGGAGCACGGCGAGCCGGCCGACGCGCTCGTCACCGATCAGCTCAGCGCCTGCCTGCCGTGCCCACGCCCGGACCGCGAAAGCATGCTCGGCGATCGGCGACCGGGCCTCGAGCACCTGACCGGGCCCCAGGCCGGCGTAGCCGCGGCGGACGCGCTCCAGCGCCGGGTCACCGCACTCCTGCTCAGCGGCGCCAAGGTCGAGGACGGCGATAGGAGCAGACACATCGTCCGCTCCCATCGTCCCAGTGCTCGACGAGGTCACGCGCTCGCGACCGCCGGCTCGCGCACTTCCTTCTCCACCGGCACCCCGACGGAGTTGCCCCACTCGCTCCACGAGCCGTCGTAGTTGCTGACCGTGGGAAAGCCGAGCAGGTAGCGGAGCACGAACCAGGTGTGCGACGAACGCTCGCCGATCCGGCAGTAGGTGATCACGGGCGTGTCGCCGGTCACCCCCTGGGCCGCGTAGAGCTGGCGCAACTCGTCGGCGGACTTGAAGGTGTCGTCGTCCTTGATCGCCTGTGCCCAGGGGATGTTGGCGGCACCGGGAATGTGGCCGGCGCGCTGCGCACCCTCGTTGGCGTACTCCGGCGGAGCCGAGATCTCACCCTTGAACTCCGCCGGCGAGCGAACGTCCACCAGGTTGAAATCGTCGCGACCGAGCACCTTCTTCACATCCGGGAGGAAGGCGCGGAGGCTGGTGTCGGCTTGCGGGGCCCTGTACTCGGTGGGGGCGACGTCGGGAACCTCTTCGGTGGTCGGGCGCCCCTCCTCGAACCACTTGCGACGGCCACCGTTGAGGAGGCGGATGTCGGCGTGGCCGTAGATGGTGAAGGTCCAGAATGCGAAGGCCGCGAACCAGTTGCGCATGTCTCCGTACAGGACCAGGGTGGTGTCGGGCGTCGCCCCCACCCGTCCGAGCACCTGCTCGAACTGCTCGTGGGACAGGATGTCGCGACGCAGGGTGTCGTTGATGTCGCGCTTCCAGTCGACCAGCACCGAGCCCGGGATGTGGCCGAGCTGGTACGCGCTGCTGGGGTCGTAGTCGACCTCGAGGACGCGAACGTTGTCGTCGGTGAGGTGGTCCTGGAGCCACTCGGTGGTGACGAGCGCCCCCGGATGCGCGTAGTCGGCCATGTGCTGGTGCCCTCCCTGTTAGGCCCGATGGCGGCGGTGAAAACCCGACCATCTTACTCATGATTGGGTGGCGGTCGTCCAGACCTCCCGGCAGCGCCACCGACGTCGTCGCGGGGCGGCCATAATGCGCCGGTCGGGGTCGGGTGAGTGGGAGCACGAGTGAGCCGGGAGAACGCGGGGCAAACCGACGGAGCTCTGCGTGCGCCGGTGCCTGGCACCGTGCGGGTCGTGACCACCGCGCCGATCATGCTGTCCGCAGAAGCTGCCGGCGACGGCTCGTTGCGCGATGCCCTCGAGGACCGGCCGTGGCTGCTGGCGGTTGGCTTCCTGGGTCTGCTGGGATTCTTCCTGGCGGCGCGCGCGCGACCGACCCGGTAGCTCAGCGCCGCTTTGCTGAGCGTCCCGTCGCCGGCCTCGGTGCTCGCGTGGTGGCGGGCGCCGCGGGGGCATCCGCCAGAGCCAGCGGCAGCGACGGCGCCACCACCGGCGGAGGGGCATCAGGGCCAGAGAAGATGTCGAGGAAGAGCGTCTCGAAGGTGAGCCGTGGCTGTGCGTACCTCGAGATGTCGCCGCTGGCGCGCATCAGCAGCCCCAGGATCTCGGTGAGGCGAGCCGCCCCCAGGCTCTCGGCCCATCGCTTCAGCGGGTCCGCATAGTCCTTCCACAGCCTCATCTCAGGCACCGCCTCTGCCTCGCACATGGCGTCACGGACGAACGAGGCCCACACCGACAGGAGCAGCATCGCCCGCTCACGTCCGTCCGCTCCCGCGCCCGGGGTCAGCTCGGTGGCGGCGCGCAGGGCACCCTCCATGCCTGCGCCTGCCACTGCCAGGAACGAATGCAGCGCCTCGATCTCGGCGGAGAGCGCACCTGGCTGGGTGGCCAGGCGCTTGGCTCGCCCGGGGCGGCCTCCGCTGAGCGCGGCCGCCAGCCCCGCCAGGCGAGCCTCCAGCCCCTGCTCCTCGAGCCAAGCCGAGATCCGGGGCACGCCGACCCGTCCAACCCCGATGTGCTGTGCGCGCGAGAGGATGGTGGCGGGCAGCGCATCCGGATTGGCGGCGCACAGCACGATCACGGTGTCCGGAGGTGGTTCCTCCAGGGTCTTGAGCAACGCATCGGCAGCCTGTTCGGTGAGTCGCTCGGCGCGGGCCATGACCGCGATGCGTGCCCCACCCGCGTAGGTCCGCAAGGACATGGCGTCCTGGAGGCTCGGACCGGTCTCCGCAGGGGCGCCGGGGCGCACTCTGTCGATGCCGATCCGCTCGGCGTCGGAATCCTCCAGCCAGAGATCGGGATGTGCAAGAAGTCCGCCAGGCCAGCGGCTCGCGTCCAGCACCGCTGAGGCGAAATCGCACGCCAGAGCGGTCTTGCCCACCCCCGAGGGTCCCGTCAACAGCACCGCGTGGCCGAGACGGCCGTCCCGATGCGCGGTCAGCAGCCGGCCGCGGACCGTCTCATGGCCGATCACAGTGGAAGAGGCGGCCATCGAGGGATTGTGCAGAATTGGGCGCCCGTGCCCCTGTCCCCAGCCCCCCGGGGCGGATCCTCCGTCACCCTGCCTGCGCGGGTGAATGCCGCGCGCTACTCAATGTGGGCGGCCGCCCCGCTGGCGCTCTTCACCTTCCTGGCGTCGAGTCCCAGCGCCACCAATGTGAGCGTCCGCGTGATCCTGATCGCGCTCGCCCTGATCTCACCGCTGGTGCTCGTCTGGGTCGGCTTGCGAATCACAGCAGACGCCGGACCTGCCCCCGGCGCCACCGGCCGCGAGGCGCTCAGGGCGGGCTGGGACTGGACGGACATGGCCGCGTTCCTTCCTCTGGCCGCAGGCGCCGTGCTGGTCACGGCCAGCGTGCTGGTCGGGCTCACCCAGGCCCTCGACCGGTCGCTGCAGGTGTCGGCGCGGACAGCTGTGGAGTCGTTCGCCGGTCAGGCAGCGTCGTACGCAGCGGCGCTGGCCGCTCTGGTGGTGCTGGTGGTAATGCGGCGGGGGTTGCGCATCCGCGACTTGGGGTGGTGCCTGCCGCGAGCGCTGGGGCGGTTGGGATGGCTGCCATGGCTGGCAGTGGGGGTGGTCGGCGCGGGTGTCGCGCTCGAGATCGCCGACTGGCTGGGCTCATTCGCCACCCAGGTGCTGCCCAACTCACCGAACACGCAGTGCACCGCGGTGAGGGACGAGTACGGTGGGTACGTGGCGGTGGCGATACCGCTGGTGTGCCTGATCGCGCCGCTCAGCGAGGAAACCATCTTCCGTGGCTTCCTGTACGGCTGGCTGCGACGCCGGTTGCCTGTGATACCGGCGGTGCTGGTCAGCTCGGCGCTGTTCTCCGCCGCCCATCTGGTGGTGGTGCTTGCCTTGCCACTGTTCGCGGTCGGGGTGATCCTGGCCCTGCTCTATGAGTACTCGCACTCGCTGATCCCCGGCGCCATCGTGCACGGACTGTTCAACCTGGTGGGCATCCTCGCCATCCTGGGCGCGACCGCCGTCTGTTGACCCCTGACTGGTGCAGCCGCCCGATCCATCGCGGCGATGCGACAACCACCGACAGCCTGGTGTCAGGCGTCCTGGGGCGTGCTCCTCTGCCGGGTCAGGAACAGCTGCTTGCGCTGCACCAGATACCAGACGATGGCGAGGTTGATGGTCACCGTCAGCACCTTCAGGACCGAGAGATGACGGATCAGCTCGTCGAGCTCCAGCGGCAGGAACGCCACGGTGGCGAGCAGCACCAGATACTCCGCCCAGCGCCGCCGCATCAGCAGGCCGACGGCCTCGGTCAGCTCGAGCACGCCGTAGGCGATCGCGCCGATGGCGATCGAGCTGCCGTGATTGCCGACAAGGGCGAGCACCCGATCGAACAGACGCCGCCACAGCGACGTTCCACCCGAGAGGCTGAGCTGGCGCTGCGCCTCCTCGGCAACGTCATGGAGGTTGGTGTGGCTGCCCGCAACCAGCAGCACGATGCCCGCGGCGATCAGCACAGTCGCCTTGACCAGGCGCTCGCAGATCAGGTAGACGATGACACCGTTCATCTCGATGCGCCGGCCGAACTCCCATCGGCACCAGCTGAGCAGAGGGCTCACGTGTCGGCCGGGGCTGTCTTCAGCGACTGCCGCCACACGAACCAGATCCGCTGCACAGCGGTGAGGTTGGTGAGCACGGCCAGAGCCACCAGGCAACCGAAGAGCACCGGTGGGACGAGCAGGCCGATGACTGTCAGCACCACCCGTTCAGGTCGGGCGAAGATGCCGCCATCGCACACGAAACCGAGCGACTGCGCGCGCGCTCGCACATAGGACACCAGCAATGAGCCGGTCAGCGCCAGGATGACCAGCATCGGCTCGATTACGTGGTGCCCGGTCAGAGTGATCGTAAAGTACCAGAGCAGCGCGATGTACGTGAAGGACTCCGCGTAGCGGTCGGTTGTGGAGTCGAGGAAGGCCCCGTAACGGTACACCTTGCCGGTGACGCGGGCGACGGCTCCATCGAGTATGTCGAAGGCGCTGGCAAGAAGCAGCAGCACACCGCCCACCACGAGGTTGCCGGTGGCAACCAGCACCGCCGAGGCGGCGCAGATCGCCAGGCCGATCAGCGTCAGGGCATTGGGGGTGAAGCCGAGGAGCCGCAGCGCGGGCACGATGCGCCGCGCCCCGGCCCTAACCCACTCCTGAAACCTGTCGGTGAACACCGGCAGCCACCATGTGCACGCGGGCTCGCCCGCGCGCCTCCTCATAGACGTCGAGGATCGAGTCCGCGACGCGATGCCAGTCGTACGGCTGCGCGGTGCGCAGCCCGTTCGCTCCCATCGAGCGGCGGAGCCCATCGTCGTTGAGCAGCGCATCGATCGCCTGGGCCAGCACGCGAGGCTGCTTGGGGGGCACCAGGAGCCCATCCCTGCCGCCGCCGATCACTGCGGTGAAGCCCGGTATCGCCGACGCCAACACGGGGACGCCGCTGGCCATCGCCTCGAGGAGCACGATCCCGAAGCTCTCACCTCCGGTTGCAGGGCTGCAGAACAGATCAGCGGAGGCGTAGTAGCGAGGCAGCATCTCGTTGCTGACGCGGCCGGAGAAGAGCACGTCGGGGATGCCGAAGGAATCCACCTGACGCTCGTATCCCTCGCGTTGAGGGCCCTCCCCGACCGCCACCAGGCTCACATCCGAACGTCGCCGCCGCAGCTGGGCATACGCCTCCAGCAGGATGCCGAACCCCTTGCGCTGCTCCATCCGTCCGACGAAGAGGATGGTCTTCATACCGGCTGTGCGCAGCTCCGGGACGGGTGGATGCCCGGGACGGAAGCGAGTGGTGTCGATCCCGTTGGGGACGATGCGGTAGTCGCCTGGGAAGTATCGCGAGACGAATTCACGCGCCGGTGCACTGACCGCGATGCAAGCGTGCAGGCGCTTGAAATACCTGCCCAGAAAGGGTCGGCCGTAGTAGTACCCGAGGTTGCGACGCGCGCTGGTGTGGAAGGTGGCGACATTGGCGCCGCGATGGAAGCGCAGCACGGTGATCGGCAGCGACGGCACCAGGGGCTCATGGTAATGAACGACATCGAAGTCGCAATCGTCAAGCAGGGCGCGGACGCGGCGCACCAGGTGAAAGCTGAGAGCGATGCGTGCCACCGAGCCATTCGACTTCACCGGGACGCTTCGGCCGATGCGCACGTAGCCGGGGATGCCGTGGTCATCGCCTACCTTGCTCGACGGGGCCAGGACGGTGGCCTGGTGGCCGCGCTCGCGGAGCGTGTCGGCGAGATGCCTGACGTGCTCGGTGACGCCACCAGGGTGCATGTAGTCGTACGGGGAGACCAGACAGACCTTCACGCAGCGGGCTCCGTCCACACCCTGTCGAGCACGTGCCACTGCTCGGGGTGCTGGCGGATCAACGTCTCGAACCGTGCCAGGATGGCTCGAGCCACCCGCTCGGTCTCCTGTTCGCGAGGGGCACCGACGTCATAGGTGATCTCTGGGAAGACCATGCCCTCCACCCCCCAGCTGGTGCGCAGCAAGGCAATCGGCACCACCGCGGCACCACTGCGCATGGCGACATCGACGACGCCGAGCGGGATGGGGGCGGGTTGTCCGAAGAACGGCACCAAGGTGCCCGTGCCACTGAGGTCGCGGTCGATGGCGATGGCGACACCGCCTCCGCCGCGCAGGTGTTTGAACACCTCGCGCATCGCCGAGGCACCGATTCGGCGAGCCGTCTGAGCATCGCCTTGGAGCATGGCCTCGATGTCGATCGGGATGACCTTGATACCGAGCGCTCCGCGCGCACCCGCGATCGCATCGAAGAGCTTCTGGGGGCGAAGTTGCTCGGCGAGCAGCGCCAAGCGGCCACCACCGCCGTTCCAGGCTGCCAGGCCGGCCTCCCACGCGCCGAAGTGCATGGACACGACCACCACGCCGTTGCCGCGAGCCAGGGCGTCGGTGTAGTGATGAAGGTCGACCTCACGCAGCCGACGCGTGGTGGTCGACACATCGAGCGGGATGGCGATCACGTCCACCCAGCTGCGGGTGAGGTCGCGCACGTTGCGACGCACGATTCGGCGCATGGCGCGCTCGCTGGTCCCCGGAATTGCGTGATGGAGGTTGTCGCGAAGGGCGTCGAACTTCGATGGCGCCGCCGCCAGCAGGACGTCGGCGACGCGATCGGCGAGCACGAAGCTGGCCCGGCGCGGCAGTACCCGGACCAGGACTGACGCGATCCGGTAGCCGTGGTACGGCAGCATCGACTCGCGGCGCTGCCGCCAGGGGAACAGACGCGAACGGGCCGGGAGCGTCGACTCCCGGGCCGCCTCGACCACCGTCGGTCTCCGACTCAGTCGGAGACGGAGCTGACCGGCTGTGCGACCGGCTCGGTGGGGGCCACGTCCCTGCGGGTGCGGCCATTGCTCGCGGTGTCCGGGGCACCGGCGATGAACTGCTCGGTGAGCTCACGCGCCAGCGAATCGGACACCTGGCGTGGTGGCGACTTCATGAAGTAGCTGGACGGGCCCTCGAGCGAGCCGGTGAGACCACGATCGATACCGAGCTTGCAGCAGCGCACAGCGTCGATGACCACACCGGCGCTGTTGGGGGAGTCGTGCACCTCGAGCTTCAACTCCATGTTCAGCGGCACATCGCCGAAAGACTTGCCCTCGATCCTGATGTACGCCCACTTCCGGTCGTTCAGCCACGGCACGTAATCCGACGGACCGACGTGGATGTTCCGCTCGGCGATCGGATGATCCAGCTGTGACTTGACAGCGTTGGTCTTGCTGATCTTCTTGCTCTGCAGGCGCTCACGCTCGAGCATGTTGAGGAAGTCGGTGTTGCCACCAAAGTTCAGCTGATACATGTTCTCGATCTCGACGCCGCGGTCGCGGAACAGACGGGTGAGAACCCGGTGCATGATGGTGGCGCCCACCTGCGACTTGATGTCGTCACCGATGATGCAGCTGCCGGCCTTCTCGAACCGCTTCTGCCAGTACTCCTCGCGAGCGATGAAGACAGGCATGCAGTTGACCATGGCGCATCCCGCGGTGAGGATCTGCTCGGTGTACCAGCGGGTTGCCTCCTCGCTGCCCACGGGGAGGTAGTTGACGACCACGTCGGTATTGGTGCTCTTGAGCACCTCGACGATGTCCACTGTGGAACCAGGTGCCTTGGTGATCACCTCGGAGAGGTACTTGCCGAGGCCATCGTGGGTCATGCCCCGCTGCACTGGCACACCGAGAAAGGGAACATCGCTGAACTTCACAGTGTTGTTCTGACCACTGAAGATGGCCTCGCTGACGTCCTTGCCGACCTTCTCCACATCGATGTCGAAGGCCGCCGAGATCTCGATGTCGCTGATGTGGTAGCCGCCGAGATCGACATGCATCAGGCCGGGGACAACGTCATTGGCATCCGCATCCTTGTAGTACTCGAGACCCTGGACCAAGGACGAGGCGCAGTTGCCCACGCCGATGATGGCCACTCTGACCTTGCTGCTCATGAGATTCCCTCATTGACTGGTTGTAGACTCTGGGTGATCGCATCGTTGCTCGAATCGGGGCGCGCTGAGACTAGGCCGACGAAGGCGCGCAGGTGCTGGGCGATGGCATCGCGATCCAGCCGGCAGAACACCTCGCGGCCGTCACGTCGGGTTCGGATGATTTCCGCCCTGCGCAGGATCCGCAGGTGCCAGCTCATCCGCGGCTGCGACACCATGCAGAGCTCGGCGAGCTCGCTCACCCTCATCTCCGCGGTGCCGGCAAGGTTCTCGACGATGAGCAGCCTGGTGGGGTTGGCGAGGCCCTCGAACGCGACCGAGAGGTCGCTCACCCCGGCGGCGATGCTGCCGGGGATGGCTCGCCGAGCCGGGCGGCGGGCTGGGTCTGAGGCGCGGGCGGGCACTTGCATAACGTTTCCTTTGATAAAGGATACCTTATGCATCACCCTCTGCGTCGAGCCGGGCGCGGCCGCCTCTCTGCTCGGCATCCGGCGGTGGATCGGTGCGGTCGAGCTCGGCGGCGCCCGCATCTGTGGACGGAAGCACCAGCTGAAGCATGGCCAGGACGCCGACGCACACCAGGGTCACGACGACGAACCCGGCAGCGCCCAGGCCGACGACCAGCAGCACGTCAGTTGGCGAGACGGCGAGCGGCGGCACCTGCCCACCATGCCAGAGCGACCGGGCCACGGGCGCTGCGTACGATGGCGCGGTGAGCCAGGCCCGCCTGCCGCACCTGTTCGCGACGTGTCGGTGATCGCCCCCAAGGGTGGTCGGGTGGTGTTCGGCGCCCGCCGCCCGGCGGCGCTGGTAGTTCCGCTCGCCGCGGTCACCGAGGCCGCCGGAGTGCTGTTCATCCTCAACGGCGCCACCATCGGCTGGTTCGTGTGTGCCGCTCCGGCGGTGGCCTTGCTGGCCACTGGGTTGATCCTCCGGCCCACCCTGGAGCTGACCCGCGACGGGCTCCTCCAGCGTCAGTACCCCTTCACCAGCCTGACCCGGTGGGAGGTGATCGAGGCGATGGGGATCACCAGGGCCGGCAATCGCATGGTGCTTGCGTACCGCCTGGCGCCGGGGATCCCACCGCCCCGACGGCAGCCGGCGGCGGCCCTGCTGCGCGCGGCTCAGCGTCCCTTCGACGGCGGCTACTTCGTCGATGCTCTGGCCGGCGACCCGGAGCAGATCCTCGCCACGGTCGAGGCCTACCGCGCCAGCGACGACCTCCGGGCCACCCTTCCGCCGGCGCGGCGCTGAGAAGATGCCGCGGTGACCCCCACAGCCCCGCCCTCGCGGAACCGACGCGCCAGCGCGGAGGACGCCGGCCTTCGCATCGCCCTGCACCGCCTGCTCAACGCGATCGAGAAGGAGTTGGAGCGCCGCCGTGCGGAGGCCGACCTCGAACCGGCGCGCACCGTCCCGGTCGACATCGAGAGTCTCAGCTCACTGCGGGGCAGCCTGCCCGATCTCGCCGGCCTCGGCGCACGCTCGATGCGGCACCTCGCCGGGATCGACGGCAGTGACCTCGCCAGGGCTGTTCGCGCCGTGTCAGCCACCATCTTGCGCCGCGCCGAACTGTCGCGCCGGCGACGAAGCGGGCAGACAGCTGTCGACGACCTCGGTTTCGACAGGGAATGGACCGAGACGCTGCTGCCCCTCTCGGCATGGGCGTACAGGAACTGGTGGCGAGTCCGGGCGATCGGGGTCGAGAACGTGCCCGCAAGCGGACGCGCCCTGCTGGTCTCCAACCACGCCGGGGTGATCCCGTACGACGGCGCCATGATCCGCACCGCCCTGCTCCTCGAGCACAGCCGGCCACGGCACGCGCGCGCCCTAGTGTTGAGCGGGCTGTTCACCATGCCAGGCACATCGTGGCTGATGCGCCGGACGGGCAACACGCTGGCCCACGATGCGGACGCGCGCATGCTGCTCGAACGCGACGAGCTGGTGATGGTGTTTCCCGAAGGTGCCAAGGGCACCGGCAAGCCCTACGCGGACCGCTATCGGCTGCGCCGGTTTGGCCGTGGCGGGTTTGTCGAGATGGCGTTGCGGACCGGGAGTCCGATCATCCCGATCAGCGTTGTCGGCAGCGAGGAGATCCACCCCAACCTCGCCGAGATCCCCATCCTGGCAAGGCTACTTGGCCTTCCCTACGCGCCGGTCACACCCACCTTTCCACTGCTCGGCGCCGCCGGCCTGATCCCGCTCCCGTCGCAATGGATCATCGAGTTTCACGCGCCCATCGCGGTGCCGGCTCACGGTGACCAGGCGACCGCCGACCCCGGACGGGTGCTGGCCATCTCCGATCAGGTGCGGGAGATCATCCAGGCCGGCATCTACTGCAATCTGCAGCGGCGCCACTCGGTGTTCTCGTTGTCGTAGCCCGCCGCTCCTCCGCCGCGCCGACTCAGGCACCCACGGCGCCGTCGATCCCCTCCCGCATCAGGTCCGCGTGGCCGGCGTGCTGGGCGTACTCGGCGATCATCCGGAGCATCAGCCACCAAGGTGTGTAGCCGCCGTTGCGCTCGACTGCCCCTCTCGCGTCCAGGCTCGCGGCCTCGGCGACGCACATTTCAAACCGAAGGTCTCGCGATGGTAATCCAGGGGACGCCTTCAGCAGGGTCAGCTCATCGCCGTCTCGCGGGATCATCACTGTGCGTGGAGTCGGCCAGACCGCCGACGTGACCACCGACTGTCCTTCACGCCGAGCGCGTGTCGTCGATGTCGTGAGTATGCCAATCAGCGGGCTCGCACATGTCAGCCGCGCAGACGGCGGGCTGGTGGCTCAGGAATGCTCCACTCGTACCACTTCGTCAGTGGCGTCACTGACGATGTCCGCCGCGCCAGGGCTGAACCAGCGAACGCGAAACCCCATATACTGCAAGCAACCCAGGGTAGCCAAGTTGGTTAAGGCAACGGTCTGTAAAACCGTGTATCGATGGTTCGAGTCCATCCCCTGGGACGCCTCGAGCGAGGTCAGGGCGTCAGCACAACCTTCATCGCCTCACGGGCGGCGAACAGTGCGTAACCGTGCACGGCGTCCTCGAGCGGGAGCCGGTGGGAGATGATCGATTCAGGGTCCGCTGTCCCGTCCGTGATCAGCGCCATGGCATCGTCCCAACGCCCCACTATGTTGGCGGTGCCGCAGAACTTCAGGTCGATTCCCTTGACGAACGTGAGATTGAGAGGAAAGTCCATCTCCGGCTCTGAGTACACGCCGATCACGCTGATCCTTCCGCCCGCGCGCACGATGTCGATGGAACCTGCGAGGGCCGGGATCGCGCCCACGCATTCGAGGAGCACATCCGCACCGCGACCGCCCGTGTGGTCCTGGATGTGGCTCGGGACGTGCACCGCCGCCGCGTTCACGGGCACAGCCCCGAATCCCTGGGCCATCTCGAGACGCTGGGGGACTGTGTCGACCGCGTAGATCACCGACGGTTTGAACGAGCCTGCCGCCTGGATGGCCATCAATCCCACGGGGCCGCACCCCTGGACCACCACGACATCGCCCTCCTCGATGCGAGCCTCGACGGCACAGTCGTAGCCGGTGGTGAAGATGTCGCCGGCGAAGATCACCTTCTCGTCGCTGAGAGCGTCGTCGACCAGTCGCAAGCAGATGTCGGCGTTGGGCACCCGCACGTACTCGGCCTGGGCGCCATCGAGGTCGCCGAGGAACATGCCGTAACCGAAGACGCGCTGGTCGGGACAGCGACTGAACAGGCGCTTGTTGCAGAACCAGCAGGCGCCGCACGGGATCATGAAGGACGCCAGCACGCGATCCCCCCGCTTGACCCTGGTCACGTCCGGTCCCGCCTCCTCGACCACGCCGACGAACTCGTGGCCGAGGATGCCGCCCGGCGTCATCCCGGGGATGCGACCGTGCAGCACGTGCAGGTCACTGCCACAGATGGCGGTGGTGGTGACCCTCACCAGGACGTCGGTGGGTTCCTCGATGGTGGGTCGGGGGACATCGGCCATCTCCACCCGTCCGATGTCCGCAAATGTCAGTGCGCGCATCGATTGCTCCTTGGTG
Organism: Candidatus Amunia macphersoniae; assembly: GCA_016464795.1. GTDB lineage: Bacteria > Chloroflexota > Dormibacteria > Aeolococcales > Aeolococcaceae > Aeolococcus > Aeolococcus macphersoniae. The sequence goes on from JAEKNN010000023.1 coordinate 20,706, forward strand.
CCGGCAGCCCACCGGGGGTGTTCAGGTCTCTGTCTCGGCAGCGCGACGCTGGGTGACACGGTCGCGGAGTGACTCGTCGATCTCGCCCTTCTGCCCAGCCTCGCGCCGCAGCCAGAAGGGAAGCCCCTCCGCATCGTGCTCGGCGGCGCGGCGACGAATCTCCACCAAGCTGCGCAGCGCCTCCTCCACAGTGGCCTGCAACGGCGCGTCGCCGCCGCCCAGCTCAGTGGCGATGTCATCAGGGATGATCACCGCATTGGGCGGTGGCGATGGTGGTCGTGGCGGCGGGGCAGGGTTGAAGAGGCGGCCCAGCCAGGACATTGCGCGAGTGTAGCGCTCGCATCGAGGCCCCCTCGGTGGCACCGGGCGCCGGCTGTCCGGCCGTTGCCTGTAGGCTGCGCCCCATGGCGACGAGGACAGCCTCCCCCACCGCACGGCGCATGGAATGGACCGGCAACCCGGAGGCGGACGCGCTGGTCGCCCAGGACCCGTTGGCGCTGCTCATCGGTTTCTGCCTCGACCAGCAGATTCCTGTCGAGAAGGCATTCCTCGGGCCGCTCGAGATGGTGCGCCGGCTGGGCACCCTCGACGCGCGTGAGCTGGCGGCCATCGACCCCGCCCGATTCGAAGCCGCCTTCCGTGAGAGACCCGCCATCCATCGCTTCCCGGCGAGCATGGCCGGGCGCGTCCAGGCGCTGTGCGCCACCATCGCCGGCGACTACGGCAATGACGCGTCGGCGATCTGGACTGGCGTGGGCGAGGCCAGCGAGCTGTTCGCCCGGCTGCGCGCGCTCCCCGGTTTTGGCGACATGAAGGCGCGCATCGTGCTCGGTGTCGTGGCCAAGCACCTCAGCGTGCGTCCCCACGGCTGGGAGAAGCTGGCACCCGACTACCCCACCCTCGCCGACGTCCACACGGTTGCGGAGCGCGAGAGGTACCAGGCCGGCAAGCGCGCCCACAAGGCAGCTCTGCGAGCCGAGGGAGACACGGGCCGTGGCTGAGATCACCGTTCACGAAGACGCCGGCGCTCGCATCGTGACGGTGGGACCGATGGGGCCGCACGGCAACAACGCCTACATCGTGCGCGACATGGCTGCCGGCGTGGCCCTGCTCGTCGACATGCCGTTGGAAGAGGGGCCGCTCCTGGCCGCGATCGCCGCCGAGGGTGGTGTCAAGCAGGTGATCGCTACCCATTGGCATCCTGACCACTGGGCGACGTATGACGCCGTTCGCGCCGCCACCGGAGCACCCGTCCACGTCGGGGCCGCGGAGATCAACATCCCCGAGGAACGCATCGATGGCCGCCTCGACGACGGCGCGGAGGTGCGGGTGGGCTCGCTGCGGGTCGAGGTGCTGTTCACACCCGGGCACACCCCCGGCAGCATCTCGCTGCGGGTCGGCGGCGCGCTGATCAGCGGGGACACGCTGTTCAAAGGCGGGCCGGGAAAGACGTTCGCCGCCGGCGACGTCGAGACCATCATCGCCAGCATCGAGTCCCGTCTGCTGCCACTCCCACCGGAGACCATGGTCCTGCCGGGCCATGGCGCCAGCACCACCATCGAAGCCAGCCGGCGAGGGGTCGCCGGCTACCGGCGCTCCCCCAAGCCCTCCGGGTTCTTCGGCGACGTGGCCTGGCCTTCGGAATGAACCAAGAGCGGCGCGCCGGAGTCAGCGGCCCAGCAGGCTGAAGAAGGTCACTGCGAAGAGCGTCAGTGAAAAGCAGGCGATCACGCTGATCCCGAGCCAGTCACGCAACCGCATCACCAAGCGGCGACGGCGCACCCGCTGGCGACGGCCGCGAAGGGTCACTTCGCCGTCCACCTTCGGGCCGGGTCCGGTGGTGGCTGATCGATGGAGCGGACGCGTGCTGGTCAACATGTCGAGCCTCCCCTAACAGTACATCTTGAGTATCACGTATGGGGACAACGCAGTACCACCGCTCGGGGTTACGGTAGGCACGGGCACCACATGGAGCAGCCCATTGATACCAAGTGTCACTTGACACTTGGTATCGGGGACTGCACCATGGATCGACGTGACCGGAATCGCCGCCCACCGCATGCGCGACCTGGTTCGGCTGACCGGCGTCAGCGCTCCGACCATTCACTTCTACGCTCAGCAGGGGCTGCTCCCCAAGCCGCGGAAGACCGCCGGCAATCAAGCTCTCTACACCAACTCGACGGTGACCCGAATCGGTTGGATCCGCGCCCTGCAGACCGAGTTGAATCTTTCTCTGCGAAGCATCGCCAAGGTCCTGCAGATGCGTGGGGAGCTCCCGGTCGAGGAGATCCGCGGGCTCCAAGCGCTGGGCGCGTTGCTCGACGAGCCCGACCCAGCGGCGGAGGCCGCGGAGCTCGCCTCAGCCCGCCAGCGGTTGGCGCCGGCGGATCTGGCAAGCCTGCAGCGACTTGGGCTCGTCAACACTTCGGGCGCGATCAGCAGCAGTGACCTCCGCCTGCTCGACCTGGTCGCCTCGATGCGCGCCTCAGGCTTCACCGAGGAGTCGGGGTTCGCCATCGAGAGCCTCGCTGTGTACCGCGACGCCGTGGAACGACTGGTCGCGGACGAGCTGGCACGGATCGTGGAACCGGTGCTGCACCGCCATGATCCGCAGACGCTCCGGGACCTGGTGCACCTCGGTCTGCCGCTGACCGATCGCCTGCTCTCGCTGCTCCATCAGCGGGCCGTTCGTGGTGAGATGCAGCGCTGGCTCGACATCACCCCAGAGCCCGCCGGGGCCACTGCCTAGGAGGATCCATGAGCACTCGCCTGTACACGCTTCCCGTCGAACAGACCCAGTGGCACGTCGACGGGGGCGCGCAGACGGTCTTCAACTGGGAGTACGACGAAGGTCGCGATCGACTGCTCAACCTGTACGAGAAGGGGAAGGCCAAGCAGTGGAACAGCCGCGACCGCATCGACTGGGCCACCGAGGTGGATCCCGACAATCCGCTCGACGCGCCCGAGGCCTACATCCCCATCTACGGCAGCGAGGTCTGGGAGCGCATGGGCGAGCGTGACCGTGCCCAGGTGGTGCACCACCTCGCCTCCTGGCAGTTCTCGCAATTCCTGCACGGCGAGCAGGGGGCGCTGATCTGTGCTTCGAAGATCGTGCAGACGGTTCCCGACATCGACAGCAAGTTCTATGCAGCCACCCAGGTGATGGATGAGGCGCGCCACGTGGAGACCTACTCGCGATTCCTCCACGAGAAGCTGGAGCTGGCCTATCCCATCAACCAGCACCTCAAGTCACTGCTCGACAACGTGGTGTCTGACCCGCGCTGGGACATGACCTACCTGGGGATGCAGGTGCTGATCGAGGGGCTGGCGCTCGCCGCCTTCGGCCTGATCCGCGACATCGCCGGCAACCCCTTGGCGCGCGCGGTCACCGCGTACGTGATGGAGGACGAGGCTCGGCACGTCGCCTTCGGCCGCCTGGCTCTGCGCGACTTCTATCCGCAGCTGTCCGAACGCGAGCGGGACGAACGCGAGGAGTTCTGTGTCGAAGCCTGTTACCTGATGCGCGATCGCTTCCTGGCCCAGGAGGTGTGGGAGACCCTCGGGCTGCCCGTCGCCGAGTGTCTGCGGTTCGTCAACGAGTCCGAGGCACAGATGCAGTTCCGCAGCCTCCTCTTCACCCGGATCGCTCCCACGCTGAAGGACATCGGCCTGTTCGGTGGCCGGGTCCGCGCGGCGTTCGCAGACATGGGCGTGCTGGGCTACAGCGACGTCGATCTCGATGCGCTGATCAGCGACGACGAGCGCACCGCGAGCGAGATCGACGGCGAGCGGCGCCTGCAGGTGGAGCGAACCATCGCCGCAGCCGGCGCCTGAGGGCTGATCCGCAACTCGTCACAGCGCCGTGACCCCTGTCGCAAAGCTGACCAAGTCTCGGGGTCGCGATCGCTGGCGGCGAGGTGCAGGCACATACTCGGTGAAACGCGTCGTACCGCTCAACCGAGGACAGTCTGATGGCGACTCGCGCTGCCCCGAGTGACCCCCGGCACGCTGTCGCGGCGACCACGACGCGCTGGTTCGGTGTGGGCAGGTCGGCCGAGACCGACTCGGCACGGGCCGGCAAGCAGGCCGCATCGGGTGCACTGCGCGGGGAGGATCCGCGGCTGGTGATGGTCTTCGCGTCCGCCACCCATGATCTCGGCGCGCTGCTGAGCAGCATCAGAGAGCAGACTGGTGACACCCCCTTGGTCGGCTGTTCCACGGCGGGCGAGATCGCGTCGGACGGCCCCGGTGACTCTGGAGTGGTGGTGATCGCCCTCGGCGGTCCCGGCTTCGTGGTGCGCACCGCCGTGGCCCGGGGGGTGTCCGCTCGGCTCCGCGATGCGGGTGCCGAGGTGGCGGCATGCGCTGGGACGGCCCCGGAGCACGCGCACCAGGCGCTGCTGCTGTTCAGCGACGGCCTGTCGGGCGACCAAACCGAGATCGTGCGCGGCGCCTATGCGGTGGTCGGCGCCGCCACCCCGCTGGTCGGTGGCTGTGCCGGCGACGACCTGCAGATGCAGCGCACCCGGCAGCTGTATGGCGGTGAGGTGCTCGACGATGCCGTCGTGGGTGCGTGGCTGGCCTCCGACTCGCCCCTGGGGATCGGCGTGCAGCACGGCTGGAGCCGCGTCGGCGAACCAATGCTGGTGACCGGGTCCGAGGGGAGCAAGGTGCTGACACTCGACGACCAGCCGGCTCTCGACGTGTATCTCGAGCGTCTCAGCCCGCCGGCCGAGGCGCATCGGTCTGCCCAGGACTTCACCCAGTTCGCGCTCACCCACCCCCTCGGTCTGAGCCGTCGCAGCGGCGAGGAGGTGCGTTTCATCGCCGGGGCCGATCTCGCGGACCGCTCGCTCAACTGCATCGCGTCAGTGCCTCAGGGCGCGCTTGTGTGGATGATGGAAGGCGACAGCGCTTCGGTGCTGGCCGCCACCGACGCCGCCTGCGAGGAGGCCATCGCGGCTCTCGGCGGAGGCACGCCGATCGGGATGCTCGCCTTCGACTGCATAGCCCGTCGCGGAGTCCTCGGTGACGGGGGGATCAAGCGAGAGGTCGACCGCATTGCCGCCCATGCGGATGGCTCCCCGGTCGCCGGCTTCTACACGTACGGGGAGATCGCCCGGACCCGTGGCGTCAACGGCTTTCACAATCAGACGCTGGTCGTCCTCGCGCTGGCGTGAGGACTGACGCGAGGAATGGAATCAGCTGACCGGTGGTCCACCACCCGCCTCGCCGAGTTCGTTGCTGCTGTCGCCGGTGCTCCCGACGAGAAGTCAGCCGCGAGCCGCGCGGTGGAGTGGGCGACCGAGGCGCTGGAGGCCGAGATCGGGGTCATCCTCGAGGCCGGCGTGCCCCTGGCATCGGTCGGCTTCCCGCGCGGCGAGATCCCCAACGATCGTCTGTCGACGGCGATCAGCAGCGGATCCGAGGTGCTGGAGGTTGCCGGCATCGGTCTCTGCCGCCTGGCATCGACCAGGCTGGAGATGGAGTCCGCAGTCGACCTGGTGGTTGCCCGGGCTGGCAGTGACCCCTTCAGTCGCGAGGAGATCGGCCTGCTCCGAGCGGCGGCGCGGTCGCTGACCCTCACCCTGCGCCTGCTGTGTGCGCTGGCAGCCGAACGGGCGATGCGCGATGACCTGCAGAAGCGCCAGACGCTTCTCGAACGGCTCACCAACATCCAGCGTGGCATCACCCTGCGCGTCCCGCTCGCCGAGCTGCTCAGCACTGTGACCATCAACGCGCGCGACCTTCTCGACGTCGAGGTCGCCACCCTGCGGCTCATCGACCCCTCGTCGCCGGGGGAGATGGTGATGGTCGCCCAGGATGGACTGCCTGTCCGCGTCGCTGCCGCGATCAAGCGAACCAGCATCGGAGACGGCGCCAGCGGCCGGGCAGTCTCCGAAGATCGGCTGGTGGTCATGGATGACCAGTCCGCGATCACCCGAGCGCGGCCCTCTCTGGTAGGCCAGAAGCTGCTGCGGGTGATGGCGGCACCGGTGCGTGACGGCGAGAGCGTGACCGGATCGATCCTGGTGGCCACCTCGAGGTCTGACCACACATTTGGGCCCATCGAGCAGGAGGTGCTCACCGCCTTCGCTGAGCACGCCAGCCTGGCGCTGATCGACGCCAAGCGCCTCGAGCACATCCAGCAGCTGGCCTTTCACGACGAGCTCACCGGCCTGCCCAACCGCGGTCTGTTCATGGAGCGGCTCGGCCAGGCCCTGGTCCGGGCCCGCCGGCGGCGCGGCCATGTGGCTGTGCTCTTCCTCGACATCGATCGTTTCAAGACCATCAACGACAGCCTCGGCCACACCGCCGGCGATCAGCTGCTGGTCAGGGTCGGCGAGCGCCTGCGCCACTGCCTGAGAGACGAGGACACCGCCTCCCGCCTCGGCGGCGACGAGTTCGCCATCCTGGCGCACTGCGACCGCGAGGGTGCTGTGGAGATCGCCCAACGCGTGCTGACAGCCATGGAACCATCGTTCGCCATCGACGACCGTGACGTGTCAGCCGCCGCCAGCCTGGGCATCTCGCTGGATCGCGGCGGCCACGCCGACGCCGGGGGGATGCTTCGTGACGCCGACACCGCCATGTACGCGGCCAAGTTCAGCGGCGGCGACAGCTTCGTCGTCTTCGAGCCGAGCATGCATGCGGCAGCGCTGGCGCGCATCGATCTCGAAGCCGATCTGCGTCGTGCGCTGCTGCGCGGCGAGATGCGCCTCGACTACCAACCGATCGTCAACCTGCTCGACGGCGGGGTCGTCGGCCTGGAAGCGCTGATCCGCTGGCACCAGCCTGTTCGTGGCCTGATCTGCCCGCTCGACTTCATCCCGCTCGCCGAGGAGACAGGACAGATCGCGCCACTCGGCCGGTGGATCCTGCAGCAGGCCTGCCAGCAGGCGCGCGCCTGGCAGCGCATCGACGATCACCTCAGTCATCTGTCGGTGTCGGTCAACGTGTCACCGCGCCAGCTCCAGGGCAGCAGGTTCGTTCAGGATGTCGCCGACGCCCTCGATGAATCGGGCCTCGATCCCACCGACCTGGTCCTGGAGATCACTGAGGGCGCCGTGATGATCGACGTCGAGACCGCCATCCGGCGGCTGTCGGCTCTGCGCGAGCTGGGCGTGTCGCTGGCCATCGATGACTTCGGCACCGGTCACTCGTCGCTGGCGCTGCTGCGCCGTCTTCCGGTGGATGTGATCAAGGTCGACAAGCTGTTCGTCGACTCCATCGCGTTCGACCCTGTCGCTGCCGCCTTCCTGGAGACCATTGTCCGCATGGGTGCGATCCTATCCCTCAGTGTGATCGTAGAGGGCATCGAGACCGCCGCCCAGGCATCTCTCATCGCCGGGTTCGGCGGAGTGCTGGGGCAGGGGTACCAACTCGGCCGCCCCATGAGCGTCGCCGCCGTCGACCACCTGCTGTCGATGGCCACCGCCGCCCGGTCGACTCCGCTTGCCGGGTGACCTGCACGCCTGTCTATTGTCCGGTCGACTCGATCACCGACGCCACGCTGTCGGGCAGGGGCAGCTTGGCGACGTCGTCGGGCACATGCGTCGGCGTCCCCAGCAGCATCTGTACTGGAATGACCCCTGACCAGACCTGTCGTCTGCCGTCGGCGGGGGTGTCGACAGGACCGCCGCCGCGGACCTTGGCGGTGGCCCTCCCCAGGGGGATGGACACGATCTCCGTGGCGCGGAGCTCCTGCACGGTGGGCGGCCGCACCTCCGCCCAGCGCCCGGGGAGCACGTGCTCGACGATGGCGCGCAGGGCGCTGACCTTGTGGTCATGGTCGCGGATCGGCGTGGCGGTGCCGAACACCATCGCCGACCTGTAGTTGATGGAATGGTTGAACGCGGAGCGAGCGGCGACGATGCCATCAACAGCAGTGACGGTGACGCAGGCAGGGACGCCCTCGGCGAGCCCACCGAGCATCCGGCTCAGGGTCGATCCGTGGATCAGAAGGTGGTCGCCGTCGAGCGCGTGGACGGTGGGCACGGCATACGGCCAGCCGTCGACGGTGAAGGCCACGTGGCAGATCAACTGCGACTCGAGGATCGCCCTGATGATCGCCCCATCGGCCACGCCGCGCTCCGGGTGGCGGCCATGCTCGAGGTTCGGGTCGGTGGGCACGGCCCCTCCTTGATGTGCGTTCGTTCAGTACTGCCCGTCATCATTTCAAGCTCCTCGACCCGCGCGTGTGCCCGAGTCCGTCGCGAGCGCCAGCGAGCCCGGCGCGGAGTCGCGCCGAGTGGGGAGTGAGGCAGTCGGGCTCGGCCCGACTGCCGAGAGGGGCGCATCGCCCCTCTGTAAAGGCACGGGGCCCCCCGTGCGGGTGCGCCCCACCGTGTGGGCGTACCCGCACGGGGAGTCGAACCCCGGTTACCACCTTGAAAGGGTGGTGTCCTGACCGCTAGACGATGCGGGCGCGCTGGCGAATCTTAAGCCGCCGCACCGCCCTGATCGGTCGCGCTGCACGACTGGCAAGGCGTGGTTGCCTATACTCGGCGGCGTCATCATCCGCTTGCGGGAACCCACATGTCCATCCGAGAGATCGCCGGCAAGATGGTCGGCTTCGGGCTCACCGCCGCGGCCCTGATCGTCGGCGGGATCCTGGTGCTCGTCGGTCCGCACGCCTACAACGACTACCTGAACGTGGCGCTCGGCGTGATGCTGATCCTTCTCGGGCTTGGCGCCGGCGGGTTCGGCACCATGGTGGTCGCCGGCGTGGTCCTCGACGCCCGGGCCCGCGAGCGCGAGGCGCGTCTGCACGTGACCCCGCGCCAGGGACCGCCGTCCCTGCCTCCGCCCTGGGGGATGGGCGACATCGGCCGTCCCGGCGCCGGCAACGTTGCCAACGTGGGTGATGAACCCCGCGGCGGTGGCTCCGTTCGCGTCATGAACGTGGTGACTCGCAACATCGACGCGCCGCTGATCGTCGGCGCGCTCATCGCCTGGACGATCGTGGCACTGCTCATCGCCGCCCCGAGGTGATCGACGGCCGCACCCCGATGCGGACCCGCTTCGCACCATCCCCCACCGGCCCTCTGCACTTCGGGTCGGTGAGAACCGCGCTGTTCGCCTGGCTGGCCGCTCGGGCGAGTGGCGGGCAGTTCGTGCTCCGCATCGAGGACACCGACCAGGAGCGCTACCTGGAGGACAGCGAGGCGCTGATCATGGAGACCCTGCTCTGGCTGGGTCTCACGTGGGACGAGGGCCCCGAGGTGGGCGGCTCTCACGGTCCGTACGTCCAGTCCCAGCGCACCGCAATCTACCGTGAGCATGCTGAACGCTTGGTGACGGGGGGAGCCGCCTACTGGTGCACCTGCTCACCGGAACGCCTCACCGAGATGCGCGAACGCCAGCGCGCAGCGAGTGAGCCCACCAGGTACGACCGCCACTGTCTGGCGATCCAGGACGAGGTGCGCCGGCAGCGCGACGAACTCGTCCCTGCCGTGCTGCGCCAGCGGATCGAGCCGGGTCGCACACGCTGGGACGACGTGGTCCGCGGCGAGATCTCCTTCGACAACGCCGACATCGATGACCAGGTGCTGCTCAAGTCGGACGGCTTCCCCACCTACCACCTGGCAGTCGTCGTCGACGACCACCTGATGGACATCACCGATGTGATCCGCAGCGACGAGTGGATCCCCTCGACGCCCAAGCACCTCGGTCTCTACCAGGCGTTCGGCTGGGCCCCGCCGCGCTTCGCCCATGTGCCGCCGGTCCTCGGTGAGGATCGCCTCAAGCTCAGCAAGAGACGTGGGGCTCGCAACGTGCTCGAGTACGGTGAGCTGGGCTACCTGGCGGCGGCGATCGTCAACGCGATGGCGCTGCTGGGCTGGTCGTCGGGAACCGAGCAGGAGCTCTTCACACCGGCCGAGCTGGTGGAGCGCTTCTCGCTCGACCGAGTCCACGATTCGGCGGCGGTGTTCGACCCCAAGCGGCTGGACTCGCTGAACGGCCAGCACATCCGGCGCCTCTCCGTCGAGGAGCTGGTCGAGCAGCTCGAGTTCTGGTTGCTCGGCACCAGCAAGGAGACGCGGCGCAGGTTGGTGCCGCTGCTCCAGGAACGCATGGTGGTGATGCGCGACGCCACCAGCCTTGCCGCCCCCCTTCTCGGCGACGCGCCCTGGGACGATGACGTGGTGTTCCCGCCGCGCAAGGTGGACGGGGACACGGCGATCGCACTCCTCGACACCGCCTGTGCGGAGGTGGAGTCGGGTGGCCTGGACGACCTCACCGCCATGCGTGAGAGGCTCACAGCCCTGCTCGACAGCCACGGCGTCAAGGCACGCGATGGGTTTCGCGTGCTGTACATCGCCATCCTCGGCAGGGCCCAGGGCGTCCCGGTCTTCGACGCCATGGCCTTCATCGGCGTGGAGGTCAGTGTGCGCAGGCTGCGGGCGGCTCGAGCGCGGCTCGAGCTGTAGGAATCACTGCGCCACCCTGCGCCAGTGTCCGGGATGGTAGATTGACACGACCGGGGTGCCCCACGAGGGGCTGAGATCACACCCGCGAACCTGATCTGGGTCATGCCAGCGTAGGGAGTGCACGTGAGTCGAGTCGCGCGAGTTCTGAGCATTGCGTCGTCCGATTCGGGCGGCTGCGCGGGCATCCAGGCAGACTTGCGCGCCTTTGCGGCGGCAGGGTGCCATGGCAGCAGCGTGGTCGTCGCCCTCACCGCACAAAACACCCGCGAGGTGACTGCGGTGCACCCCGTGCCGACCGACTTCGTGGAGAGTCAGCTGCACGCCGTCTTCTCCGACATCGGCGTCGACGCCGCCAAGACAGGGATGCTGTTCTCGGCCCCGATCATCGATGCCGTGGCCAGCTTTCTCGCAGTCCACCGCGTCCCTCTGGTCGTCGACCCGGTGATGGTGGCGAGCTCTGGCTCGCGACTGCTGCACGAGGAGGCCGTCGAGGTGATGGTGCGCAGACTCTTCCCGCTGGCGGCGGTGATCACCCCCAATCTTCTGGAGGCTCAGGCGCTGTGTGGCGGGAAGGGATCGCGACGCGATCTGGCGGAGCGTCTGCACGCCATGGGAGCCGGCGCCGTGATCGTCACCGGTGGGCACGGCGCTGAAGCCGTCGACCATCTGTTCGACGGACGGCGCCATCTCGAGATCGAGGTGAAACGGCATCAGGTGGCGGCGACCCACGGCGCAGGCTGCACCCACTCGGCGACCCTGGCCGCGCTGCTCGCCCAGGGGTGGCAGCTCGAGGAGGCTGCACGGCGTGCAGCCGCGATCGCCGGCGACGCGGTCGCCCACGGGCTCGAGGAGATCGGCGAGGGCGAGGGTCCTGTCGACGTGCTCGACGTGCGCAGCCGGGTGGCGCCACAGCCGGCTCTGAGCAGCGGACAACGCGCATGAGCGCAGACGCCGGTGCTCCCGCCGACCATCTCCAGATCGCCACCAGCGATTCGCTGCGACGCATCCGCGACAGCCGGCCGCTGGTGCACCAGATCACCAACTTCGTGGTGATGAACGAGACCGCCAACGCCACCCTGGCGATCGGAGCCCTGCCGGTCATGGCCCATGCGCCCGAGGAAGTCGCCGAGATGGCCGCCGTGGCCGGAGCGCTGGTGCTCAACATCGGCACCCTGACCCGTGAGTGGGTGGACTCGATGATCGTGGCCGGCCGGGCTGCGGAACGCGCCGGGGTCCCGGTGGTGCTCGACCCCGTGGGGGCGGGTGCCACCAGGCTGCGAACCGAGAGCGCGAAACGGATCCTCGACGAGGTGGCGGTGACCATCGTGCGCGGCAACGCCGCCGAGGTGGCCACTCTGGCCGGACGCAGCGCGGACATCCGCGGCGTCGAGTCCATCGGGACTGGCGATGGCATCGCCGACCTGGCCGTCGCCGCCGCCCGGACCCTCGGGTGCACAGCAGCAGTCACCGGCCCGGTGGACGCTGTCAGCGACGGCACCACCACGTTGCTCGTCGCCAACGGCAGCCCGATGCTGGCCACGGTCACCGGCACCGGATGCATCGCCTCGGCGATCACCGGGTGCTTTGCGGCGGTGAACCGCGCTCAGCCATTGCGGGCGGCAACCGAGGCGCTGGTGGCGCTCGGGGTTGCCGGCGAGGATGCTGCCGGGTGCAGCAGCGGTCCGGGAAGCTTCCACGTCGCCCTCTACGACGCGCTGGCCGCGCTCTCACCGAACAGCATCGACGCTCGCGCCAGGGTGACCGTCGGATGAGGCTGCATGCGATCGTGTCCGATGCCGGTGTTGCCGAGACGGCGGTGGCGGCCGGCGCCACCGTGATTCAGGTCCGGCTCAAGGATGCGGGAACAGTCGCGCGTGTGGAGATGGGCCTCCGTCTGCGGCATCTTTCGGCCATGCTTGTCATCAACGACGATGTCGAGGCGGCGCTGCTCTGCGGCGCTGACGGTGTGCATCTGGGCCAGAGCGATCGCGGTGCGGAGAGGGCGTTGGCGGCCGGTCTGTGGCTGGGCCTGAGTGCCAGCGACGTGGATGAGGCGGAGGAGGCGCAGGCGCGTGGGGCGACGTACATCGGGGCTGGCCCGGTGTGGCGCACACCCACCAAGCGGGACGCGGGGTCGCCCATCGGCCTCGACGGCCTGTCGGCCATCTGCGCGCTGACCACCATCCCGGTGGTGGCGATCGGCGGAATCGATGCCGACAACGCCGGACACTGCATCCGCGCCGGCGCCGCGGGTGTCGCCGTGGTGCGAGCGGCAGGTGATGCGGCCGGGGTGCGGCACGAGGTGGACGCGGCGCTGGCGATGGCCACGTGCCGCTGAGCGAGGCGACCTGAGCGAGGCGCCTGCGGTCAACCCGCGGTCTGTGACCCCTCGTCCGCCAGGGGAGGCGCGTTGGGCGCCACCGACCGGAACCGTCGCACGATCTCGGGGAGGAGGTTGACGGCGATGATCGGATTCTCGATCAGGAATTGCCGGAAGCTACCGTCGCCGAGGGTCAGACAGCGCAGTCGTGACGTGGCCCTGACGCTGGCGGTACGGGACTTGCCGTCCAGGGCTGCGACCTCGCCGAAGAAATCTCCCGCTCTCAGGTGGTGGACGATGTTGCCGTCGACGATGACGTCCGCCTCCCCCTCCAGGATGACGAAGAAATCAGGGCCCGACAGACCCTCGGTGAGCACGCCGTGGCCGGCCAGATATGTCGAATCGTCGAACCGCTCCGCGGCGGTGCGCACCTGCTCGCGCTCCATGCCGGCAAACAGCGGGCTGCGCTCGAGGCTCGGGATCACGTCTTCGCGGACAGTGGCCATGTCATCTCCCTCCACGTGGCGCCGTCCGCGCCGTCGCGAGGAAGTGTAGCCTCGCGTTCAGTCGAGGAAGTCGGCGAGCCGGCGGCTCCGCGACGGGTGGCGCATCTTGCGCAGCGCCTTGGCCTCGATCTGCCGGATGCGCTCGCGGGTGACGCCGAAGCGACGGCCGACCTCATCGAGGGTGCGCGGATGGCCGTCGACGAGGCCGAATCGCAGCTGGATGACCCGACGTTCGCGCGGGGTCAGGGTGTCGAGGATGTCCTCGACCTCCACCCCGAGCATGGTGCTCGCCGCCGCGTCCTGGGGGCGGATGGCGCCGGTGTCCTCGATCAGCTCGCCCAGCTCCGCATCGCCGTCATCGCCCACCGGTGTCTCCAGGGACACGGGGTCCTGGGCGACACGGCGAATCTCCTTGACTCGCTCGGGGGTCAGGCCGAGCTCCTCGGCGATCTCCTCGTCGTCGGGCTCGCGACCGAGCTCCTGCACCAGCCGGCGGGCCACACGCGCCTGTCGATTGACCAGCTCCACCATGTGCACCGGGATGCGGATCGTCCGTGCCTGGTCGGCGATGGCGCGGGTGATCGCCTGGCGGATCCACCAGGTGGCGTACGTCGAGAACTTGTAGCCGCGGTGGTAGTCGAACTTGTCGACAGCGCGGAGCAGCCCGAGGTTGCCCTCCTGGATGAGATCGAGGAACGGCATGCCGCGTCCGAAATACTTCTTGGCAATGCTGACCACAAGCCGAAGGTTGGCGGCCGCCAGCAGGTGCTTGGCGTCGTCATCGCCGGCCTCGATGCGCTGCGCGTAGAGAACCTCCTGGTCCTTGGTGAGAAGGGCGACCTCGCCGATCTCGCGAAGGTACATGCGCACCGGGTCGTCGAGCGAGACCGCGGTGCTGACGTCGACCAGCGCCGGCGTGTCCTCCTCCTCGTCGGGATTGGCATCCGCCTCACCGGCGATGGCGATGCCCATCTGCCGGAACGAGTCGAACAATCGCTCCAGCGAATCCGGCTCGAGCTCGAGGTCCGGGAACGCGGCGATGATGTCGTCGGCGGGGATCTCCCCGTGTTCCTTGCCGCGCACGATGAGGGCCTCGGCGGCGCCCACCAATGGGTCGACCGCCGCGCCCGCGGCGCGCGCCTGCGTCAGCGTTGCGGTTGGCATGTTCTCTCCCTCGTTCCCGCGCTCCCACCGGCGGTCGGAGGCTTTCCCCTCATGTACAGAGTGACGGTTTTGGTGCCGGTTCTGCATCCTTGCGATTCCTCGCGGCTGCGGTGCCACCGCGAGAACCGAGTCGAGGCATCCGCGAACCGCTCACCCACTGCCCTGGATTGCCTGCGGCAGAGCTGCGTCGGAATGGAGCAGCCTGCCCTCGCGATCCATCGCCGCCGGTCGACCCAGGTGGTAGCCCTGCCCCAGCCGAATGCCGGTCGCGACGACGATCTGGGCCATCCCCTCGTGCTCGATGCCCTCCGCGATCGGGGTGGGCCAACCTCGAAGGGCGCGGGCCGCAGTGCGCTCCGCGAGTCCCCGCTGCGCCGGGTCTGCCATGGCCGCGACCACAGTCCGCGAGAGCTTGACGAAGTCGGGCTGCTCGACCGACGAGCTCAGCACATCCTCGTCGGACTCCTCCACCCCGACGGCGATCAGAACACCCCGACGCCTGTATGGTTGGAGGAGCTCCATGAGCGCCCCGACGTCAGGCACGGACGCGGGACGGACAACCTCGACGACGGTCGCCGCCATCGAACGTCCGGCGTCGACGAGCAGTTGGACGAGCGCCTCGGCATCGGCATCTGCGCTCTGCAAGGCATCAGGGTTGAGGTTCAGCGACAGGAACGGACCGACATCCATGAAACGCGAGCCGTCGAGCGCGGCACGCCGGCACAGCCAGTCGAGATCGCGAGTGACACCCTGGGCGCGCGCAGTGCGAAAGAACTCCTCGACGCTGCCGTCGTCGGCAACGTTGGCGGGACGGGCCAGCGCTTCGAAGCCGACGACTGACCGGTTGGCCAGGTGGACGATCGGCTGGTACACGGCACGCACGTGTTGCCGGGTGAGGACGCGGGCGAGCACACCGTTCCAGTTTCCCGCGCCGCGCTTCTTGATCGTCCTGCCTCCATGGGCCGCCGGGCTCGATCCTACGCGCAGACGGCCTGTTGCGCGCCACCAGCTGCTGTCGACCGACAGCTTTCGTGCTCGAGCAGGCGGAGCTTGATGTCGAGGCCATAGTAATAACCACCCAGCGTGCCATCGCCGCGCACAATGCGGTGACAGGGAATGAACAGGCAGATGGCGTTGCGCGCGCAGGCGGACGCCGCCGCACGCACCGCACGCGGCGCACCGGCCCGGGCGGCGAGCTCGCCGTAGCTGACAGTCGTCCCCGGGGCGACGCTGCGCATCACCGCCCACACCCTGCTGTGAAACGGACCACCCGGTTGGCTCACCTGAACCTCGTCGAGCGCGCCGACGTCGCCGGCGAGGTACCTGCGCAGGGCCACCGCTGCCGGCATCTCCCCACGGCGGACTGCCTGGTCGCGTAGGTCGGGCGACAGACGGTCGCGCAACTGGTCGAGGTCAGCGCTGAAAGAGGCGACGTGCAGACACGTCTGGCTGCCGATCAGCGACATGTCCCCAAAGGGGGTGGCGACTGTGGTGACGAGAAGGGTCATGGCGATGTCTCCAAGGATGCGCTGGTGGATGCGGGGGTTGGGTGAGCTGAGCTGTTCCAGAGGTGGATGGCGGCATAGGCGCGCCAGGGACGCCAGCGCTCGGCGCGGACTGTCAGAGCCGCGCTGTCGCCTCCGCCGACAGCGGCGAAAGCACGGCGCAGCCCCAGGTCGCCGGTCGGGAAGGCGTCGGGGTGGCGCAGGCCGCGCATGGCGATGTATGCGGCTGTCCATCGCCCGATACCGCGGATCGACAGCAGCCGGCCAGTGAGCTGATCGGCATCCCCGCCGGCGCCCAGGTCGAGGTCACCCCGGGCCACGGCCTCGCAGAGACGTAGCAGAGTTGCCGCCCGTTCTGAGGTGAGCCCGAGGAAGCCCAGGTCGGCGGGGGCGATCGACCCCGCCGTGGGGAAGAGACGATCCACACCGTGCCTGCTCCGGGGCAGCTGCCTGCCCAGCCTCGCACTGAGCCGCGAGGCCAGCGCGCTGCCCCGCGCTACCGACACCTGCTGGCCGAGCACAGCCCGAATCGCGATCTCCTCTGCGTCCGCCCCACCGGGCACCCGCAGACCGCGCTGGGCAGCGACCAGGGGAGCGAGCAGCGGGTCGGCGCAGAGGACATCGGAGATCGACTCCGGGTCGGCGTCGACGTCGAAGAGCCGCCGGCACCTGTCGACGGCGCAACCGAGGTCACGAACATCATCCAGCCAGAGTCGCGCCACCAGGTGGGTGGGCTGGGGCTGGAGCTCGACCACCGCAGCGCCGTGGGCGAGCCACAGGCTGCGGGTGAGGGCGGTCGCGGAGCTCACCTCGACACCGGTGACAGCCCGGGCCGCGAAGAACCGGAGCAGGGCCTGGCCGTCGAAGGGCGGGCGAACCCCCAGGCGGAGCACGATGGCGCCGTCACCATCGTGCCCGGTGGTGCCACCGCGGCGCAGCTCGGTGGGTGTACCGCTGGTGCCGGCCAGGACCTCGCTGTTGAACTGCCTGAGCGACGAGTAGCCTGCGCTGTAGGCGACGTCGGTGATCGGCATGGGGGTCTGCTCGATCAGAGTGCGGGCGGTCTGCAGCCGCCGCGTCCTCGCCAGCGTCAGCGGCCCGGCCCCGACGGCCTCGGACAACACGCGGTGCAGGTGACGCTGGCTGACCTGGAGAGAGCGGGCCACCGTGGCCACGCCGGCGCCGCCGTCCGCAGCTCCGGAGGCGATCAACCGTAGGGCGCGATCGGCGACACGTTCCCCGCCGCCGGGCTGGAGCGAGCCGGGAGCGAGGTGGGGGCGGCAGCGCAGGCAAGCGCGAAACCCGGCGGCCTCCGCCGCAGCCGCGCTGGCGTAGAAGCGAACGTTGGCCCGCTTGGGAGTCCGAGCCGGGCAGACCGGACGGCAGTAGATCCCGGTGCTGGTCACGGCGGTGAAGAACCTGCCGTCGAAACGGTCGTCGCGGCTGGCGATCGCCCGGTAGCATGCCTCGAAGTCGTCGTGCATGGGGCCCAGCATGGGCCTTGTCCAGCGGCTCTGCTGGCGGTTTTCGGACCTAGTGGAGTGCGGACGCCATGGCGATGCCGAACGGCCCGTGGCCGGCGCCGCGGCGCCCAGCGAGGGGCTGGGACGCGCGGCCATGCGCGGGCCGTCCGGGAACGCCAGAGGGCCCCGTTTCCCTGCCGCCCCATATGATCTCACCATGAATTTCACACCCAACCGCCCGCGGTCGTTGATTCCGCCCGGCACGTTCGCGCAACTTCGCTGGTGGTCTGGTCGCCAGCGTGCCGTTGCAGCCTCGGTGGCCGTGGTCACGTTCGTGCTCATCGGCGAGGTGGGTCAAACGCTGCCCAACACCGCACACGGACGTTCGTACGCGGTGGAGTGGTGGAACTACTTCACACTGGTCATGTCCGCGGTACTCCTGGGCCTCATCGCCGGAACCTTCGTGGTGCGCGCCGGACGGCGCATCGCGGCCGGCGCGGGAGGTGGTGCCGTGGGGACGATCGGTGCGATCGCCATGGCCTGCCCGGTCTGCAGCCCTCTCGCCATCCCGCTGCTGGGGACTGGGGGGGCGCTCACGTTCCTCACCCCGCATCGCGCCCTGATCAGCCTGGCGTCCGTGCTTCTGCTGGCGGTGACACTCCTGCTGCGCCTGCGCGCCTCGACCCGCTGCGCGGTTGCGCCGGCATCCCCACCGAACGTGAGAACCGGCGCCACCGTGGCGTCGGGCACCTGATTCCTCCGCGACCATCGGTGGTCAGGGTGGCCGCGCTTGATACGTGGCTTCGCATGCGGTACCCCCAACCTGCATGATGCTCACCGGCCTGACCGGGCCGAGCCGTTCGCGCCCGAAAACAGCCCCGTGAGCTTGGTCACGGCACAACCGACTGGGAGAGAGCCACATGTCCGTCACTGATGTCACGCGCACCGACCTACAACCCGTCCTCGATGCTGCCCGGGAGAACGCTCTCGACGTTGATCGCAGCGGCCGCTTTCCCCGGGAGGCGGTGGCCGCCCTGAGGTCGTCCGGGTTGCTCGGGCTCACCGCCCCCACCGAACTCGGGGGCATGGGTGGAGGCCCCGGGGACTTCATCGAGACGGTCAGCGCCCTTGCCGGCGCCTGTGGGTCGACCGCGATGGTGTACCTGATGCACGTGGTGGCGATGATGCCGGTGCTGGTAGCAACGCCCGAGGGCTTGCCCGACCTGCCACGGCAACTGGCCACCGGTGAGAAGTTTGCCAGTCTCGCCCTGAGCGAGAAGGGGTCGCGGAGCCACTTCTGGGCACCGGTCTCCCGCCAGGCACGTCAGAACGGGAGCGTCCGGCTGGAGGCTGACAAGAGTTGGGTCACCTCCGCCGGCGAAGCCGACGTCATCGTGGCGTCGTGCCTGGTCTCGGAGGCCGGGTCTGCAGACAGTGACCTCTTCGTCGTGCCGACCGCGACCGCGGGGGTAACCGTGGCCGGACCATGGACGGGGATGGGACTGCGCGGCAATGCCTCGTCACCAATCGCGCTCGACACCACCATCCCCTACGACTACCGCCTGGGCAAGCCCGGCGAGGGCTTCCGCCTGATGATGGAGGTGATCCTCCCGTGGTTCAACATCGGCAACGCGGCGGTGTCGTTGGGACTCGCGCAGGCGGCGTGTGACGCGGCCGTGCAGCACTGCACCGGCGCCCGCCTCGAGCACCTCGACCAGGCGCTCGCCGATCTGCCGACGGTGCGCGCCCAGTTGGCGCGGATGCACATCCTGTTGGACACCCAGCGGACCTACCTGCGTGCGGTCGCCGCGTCTGTGGCGGCACCCGACGACACCACGCCGCTGCGCGTGCTCGCCAGCAAGGCGGCAGCCAACGAGGCCGCCCTGACCATCACCGACATTGCCATGCGGGTGTGCGGTGGCGCCGCGTTCTCGCAGCATCTCGCCGTCGACCGTTACTTCCGCGACGCTCGTGCCGGCTTCGTCATGGCCCCGACCGCCGACGCGTTGTACGACTTCTACGGCAAGGCCATCACCGGCCGGCCGCTGTTCTGAGGGTGCCGGAGATGTCCAAGCCGATGCTCGTCGGAGCAGTTGCCTACACCGCCAACGTGGTGCCCATCTGGGAAGGAATGCGTGAGTACTTCCGTGACAGCCCCGCGGAGATGGACTTTGTCCTCTACTCCAACTACGAGCGGCAGGTGGAGTCGCTGCTCGCCGGGCACATCGACATCGCCTGGAACACCAACCTGGCGTGGGTGCGGACCGCGATGATCACCGAGGGCGCATGCCGCGCGCTGGCCATGCGCGACATCGATGCTGCCTTCCGCACCGTCCTGGTGAGCAGGGCGGGCAGCGCATTCGAGGGCATCGACGCGCTCCGCGGCAAGCGGCTCGCGCTGGGCTCGCGTGATTCCGCGCATGCCGCCATCCTGCCCATGCACTTCCTGGCCGATGCCGGGCTTTCGGGCCAGGTGGAGATCCTTCGTTTCAACACCGACGTGGGCAAACACGGTGATACCGGCCGCAGTGAGTTGGACGCCCTCCGCGCCGTGCTCGACGACCAAGCGGACGCCGCGGCACTCGGCATCACAACCTGGGATGCGATCGGACGCGACCAGCTCATGCCCGGAGCGCTTGAGGTGTTCTGGACGTCGCCGATCTATTCGCACTGCAACTTCACCACTTTGCCGAATCTGGACGAGGAGCATGCCCAGCGCTGGGTGGATCACCTGATGGCGATGAGCTGGGACGTGCCGGAACATCGTCGCGTCCTCGAGATGGAGGGGTTGCGGCAGTGGGTGACACCGCGCCTGGAGGGCTACGCCTCGCTGTTCGACGCCGTCAACGAGCAGCAGATCCCGGTGCGGTGGTAGTCGATGGCGATCATTCTCGACCTCGTCGAACAGATGGCGCCGCTCGCGGAGGGTATGCGGACGCGCGTCTCGATGACCTCAGCAGCTGACATCGACCACGCCCGGGCCTGGTGTGAGCGCTCGGGCAACACGCTGGTGGCTGCCGACGACGGATGGCTCACCGTGCAACGCGGCCGGGCGACGTCCGCCGCGGCCCCGGTGCCGGCGGCTCGCCGCCCCGGCGTTCGCCTGTGGATCTACACGAACTTCGACTGCAACCTGGAATGCTCGTACTGCTGCGTGCGCTCCTCGCCTCGCGCGGCGCGGCGCGCGCTGGGAGCTGAGCTCATCACCCAGCTCGCGTTGGAGGCGGTGGACGCCGGCGTGCAGGAGATCTACCTGACCGGCGGTGAGCCCTTCATCGTTCCCGACATCGGCGAGTCCATCCGCGCCTGCGCGGAGCGCCTGCCCACCACCGTGCTCACCAACGCGATGCTGTTCAAGGGGCGCCGGCTCGAGGTGCTCAAGTCGCTGCCGCGCACCAACCTAGCGTTGCAGATCAGCCTCGACTCGCCCACCCCCGAGCGCCACGACCGCAACCGTGGCGCCGGTTCGTGGCTGCGCACGGTAGAGGGCATCCAGCTTGTGCTCGAGCTGGGGTTCCGGGTGCGCATCGCCGCGACCGTCGACCCCGCCGACAAGCAGGCGGTCGCTGACGAGCCGCGCTTCCACGAACTGCTCGATGAGTGGGCCATAGCTCATGACGACCGGTTGATCCGGCCCTGGGCACAGCGCGGCAACGCCGACCACGGGACCGTCGTGACCCAGGAGGCAGTCATCCCAGAGGTGACCGTCACCGCTGAAGGGGTCTACTGGCACCCCGTGGCGGCCACTGATCCAGACATGCTGGTCACCACAGCCATCCTGCCGCTGCGGGCAGCGATCGACCTGGTATCAACAAGATTCGATACACAGCGGGAGAGCGCGGCAACGGCGGCGGAGCTCTTCCCGTGTGCCTGAGGAGGTAGACAATGCTGAACACCCTGAGCGCGTCGGCGCTGCTGCACCGCTACCGCATCGTGCTGGTGACGGTGCGAGCCTTTCTCGGGATCGTCTATCTCAGCAACGGACTGGCCAAGCTCTTCAGCCTTCACTCGCTGACCATCGGTCCCTGGAAGTCGTACCTCATCAACAGGACCGATGCTCTCGGGATCCAGCGCTCGAACACCGTCAAAGCCCCCGGGTTCCTGCACGACCTGGGCAACGTGGTGGTCGATCACTGGGATGTGCTGCAGTGGCTGCTCACGGTCGGCGAGATATCGGTGGGCTTGGGGCTGATCCTCGGACTGCTGAGCCAGGTCAGCGCTGCCGGCGGGTTCATCCTCGCGTTCTCAACCTTCGTCTTCGCGCTCGGATCGGGTGTCTGGACGTATGACTACCTGTTCGAGCCCGTCATCCTGCTCGCTCTCGTTTTCGCCCCCGGCCTTCCCGGGTTGGATTCGCGCCTTCCGTGGGGACGCCTTCGGGGGACGAAGGACACCACCGCGCCCATCAGACAGTAGGTGGTGGCGACGAAGAGGAACATCTCACTGCCACGCTCCAGGGGAGCAGCCCTTAGCGTGGAGTGTCGCGGGCTTCAGTGGCCCCGTCGAGACTGAGGACCACCTTGCCGATGGCACGGCGCTCGTCGATCAGGCGCAGCGCCGCGGCGGCATCGGCGAGAGGATAGGAGGCACCCACCACCGGTCGCACAGCGCCGGAATCGATCATCGGCTGCAGACCCTCAGCGGTGGCTGCGAACAGACCGGGGTCACCACCCAGCCACGCGCCCCACGCCGCTCCGACGATCGAGATGTTGCGTAGCAGGAGGCGGTTGGCCGCGACCGTGGGGATGCGACCATCGGTGAAACCCACCACCACCAGGCGGCCACCGGGGGCGAGGCAGCGCAGGCTCTCGTCGAATCGGTCGCCGCCGACCGGGTCGACGATCACGTCGGCGCCGCGGCCGTTGTTGAGGGCGCGCACCTCGGCGGCCCAGTCGCCACCGCTGTCGATGGTGCCGTCGGCGCCGGCGGCGCGCGCCATGTCAGCCTTCTCCCGGCTGCTGGTGATCCCCACGACGGTCGCACCGAGCGCTGTGGCCACCTGGATGGCGGCCGTCCCCACCCCACCGGCCGCGCCGTGCACCACCACGGTCTCGCCCGTGACCAGCGCGGCGCGCCGGGTCAGCGCGAAGTGCGCTGTGTGGTAGTTGAGGATGAACCCCGCGCCCTGCTCGACGCTGAACCCGGCAGGCAGAGCACAGGTCAGCGCCGGCGGAGCCGCGGCCACCTCGGCGAAACCGCCGAGCATGGTGACCGCCATGACCCGCTCCCCGGGTGCGAAACCGCTGTCTGGGGGCGCGCTCCGCACGGTGCCGGCGACCTCCACGCCGGGCACGAAGGGCAGCGGTGGCTTCATCTGGTAGAGGCCTCGGCTCATCAGCACATCCGGGAAGCTGACGCCGGCGGCGGCCACGTCGATGACCACTTGGCCCTCACCCTGGGGCTCGGCAACATCAGCCTGGCGGAGGCCGTCGGGACCGTCGAGCGATTCGATCCGCTGAGCTCGCATCGCCGGGGATGATGGCAGTTGGTGGGTGTGCCGGGAACCGCCCAGGCGTCGGTGCGGCACAATCACCGTAGGTGGCGCCGGCCCCCGGCGTGGCGATGCGCCCGGCCCACAGCTTCACTTGCAGCCCAGGAGGGATTGGTTCGCCGTGATGGAGATGACACCGACCGCCACCGACACCGACGTCCCACCGCGGAGCGCGCCGTTCGAGGAGAAGATGGCCTACTACCGCTCGCAGCACACCACGCAGGGGGTGCGGGCGACGCACCTTGTGGGCATCCCCACCGTGGCTGCGGCGCTGCCTCTGGTGGCAGCACGGCCGCGTCTCGGAGTGCCAATGTTCCTTGCCGGCTGGACGCTGCAGGTCCTCGGTCACAAGGTGTTCGAGAAGAACAACCCTTCTCTGACCAAGGGATTCTTCACATACCAGTTCTGCGGCCTGGCCTTCTGGTGCGAGGAGATGGCAGACCTGGTGGCCGGTCGCTCACAGCTCACCGGCGGTCGCGGTTCGGTTCCCGCGGACCGCGACGATGAGAGCCGGGGCATCCCGCTGCAGGCGTTCGCACAGGCACGCTGACCGACGGCGACGGCAGTTGCTCGCGCGGGGACCTACCTGCACGGGTTCCCCGTGTGCGACGGTTGAGGGGGCGGGCGTGCGCTTCGGTCGCTGTCCTCGCGGGCGCTGCGAAGCCAACCGACGGGTTGTCTTCTTGCCGCTGCGGATGCTCCCTTCGCTCCCGCCCGCCCCCTCCACCTCCGTGGGTTCCCTTCAATAGGGCACAGTCGGGCACCACCTCGCCGCTGCGATTTCAGCCGGCGGCGATCAAGCTGACGGCCGCGCCGGCCAGGGCCAGGCCGCCCACTTGCTGGCGCGCCAGTCGCTCGCCGAGGATGCCGCGGGCGAGCAGCACAGTGGTCGCCGGGTACAGCGAGCTCAGCACCGCCACCAGTGCCAGCAGCCCGCGGTGAGTGGCCAGCACGTAGGCGAGGTTGGCGAGGAAATCGGTGACACCGGCCACCGCGGCGAGCCCCAGGGTGCGGCCCTGGGGCAGCCCCGGGATGCCGCGTAGGAGCGACACCGCCGTCAGCACCAGGAGGATCGCCACCGAGGCTGCTCGCTGCCCGACCAGCGGCCAGGCGCCGCCGTCTGACCCGGTCTGGGCGAGCAGCACGTAGAAGCCACCGAAGCTGAACCCGGCGGCGAGCGCAGAAACTAGAGCGGGCCGGCCGATGGGCGGGCCTGTGGCGGCGCGCGACTCGCGACCGATCAGCACCATCGCCGGGATCGCCAGCGCGATGCCACCCACGGCGAGGGCGCCGGGGCGCTCACCCCGGGCCGCCCCGACAACAACCGGAACCACCGCGCTCAGCACTGCGGTCAGAGGGGCCACCACCGACATCGGCCCGATGGCCAGGCCCCGGTACAGCAGCACCACACCGAGCAGGCCGACAGCACCCGCGGCCAACCCCCAGAGAACATCGCTTGATCGGTATGTGGAACCGGGCAGCAGCGCCACCGCAAGCAGCCCCAGGAGCAGGCTCAGCGTGTTGCTCACCAGGACGATGGCGATCGCCGGCGAGCGCCGCGATGCGACCCCGCCGCTGAAGTCGCTGACGCCGTAGCAGATCGCTGAGACCAGGGCGAGGACGGCTGCCATCGCTGACGGACTCTGCAACGGGGCCACCGAGAGGCGGCGTCGCCAGGCCATCCCGGGCAGTCGATCAGTTGCGGAGCGCGCCCACCAGGATCCCGCTCAAGCCGGTCAGCAACGCCGCCGTGGTCAGCGACATCGCCACCCGGCCCAGCCCTGCCAGGAAGCGGCGCGGTTGACGCGTGCCCAGAAGAGGGCGTGCGGAAGCGCCAGCAGTGCCAGCGCGGCCAGGCCGGACCCAAGAGCCGGCCTCACCCACCAGTCCGGGGTGATGGTCACCGAGGTCAAGCCCAGCCCCCAGCCGCTCAGGCCGGCGGCGACGAGCGCGGCGCAGAAGAGGCTGATCACCAGCGGGCCCAGGTAGCGGAGCGCCGCCAAGCGGGTGGGCACCGGCGGTTGGGGTGTCCAGATCGGCTCGAGCACGTGCCACTGGTCGGCGTTCTGGGTGATCACCGGCTCGAACGCCGCCAGGGCGGCGCGAGCCACCCGGCGCACCTCGGCGTCGCGCGGCGCCTCAATGTCGTAGGGGATCTCGGGCAGCGCGTGAAGGCAGAGCCGGCCTCCCTGTCGCAGCGACCATGCCGGCACCAGCGCGGCATTGCAGCGCACAGCGATGTCGACGACCCCGATCGGGATGGGTGTGGGCATGCCGAAGAACTCGACAGGCACGCCGGTCCCGGCCAGGTCGCGATCCATCGCGATGGCGACCGTGCCGTTGCCTCGCAGCACGGAGAACACCTGGCGGAGAGCACCAGCCCCGATGCGCCGGGCGGCCAGCGACGAGTCAGCCTCGCGCATGGCCGCGACGTCGAGTGGGATGACGGTGACGCCGAGGCGGGCGCGGCCGCCGCGCAGATGGTCGAACAGCCGGTGTGGCCGCACCACCTCGGCGAGCACGGCGACATTGCCGATGCCTGCATTGAAGGCGACCAGCCCGGCGTCCCAGGGGCCCAGGTGGCTGGACACCATGACCACCCCCCGTCCGCGCTGTAGCGCTGCCGTGACGATGTCCAGACCATCGATGTCGAGGCGACGCGCAGACGGGCTGGGCCGTGACATGCGCAGCACATCCACCCATGACCTGCCCAGATTGCGGGCGTTGGCGCGGACTACAGCGCGCAGCCGGCGCGATGACACGTCGCCGCCGAGCACGTGGGTGAGGTTGGAACGGAGCCCGGCGAAGCGACCCGGTGACAGGACCAAAAGCACGTGCACAACAGCTATGGCAAGCGCATACGCAACAGCCTGCGGCACCCGGTTGGCAAGCGTCTCGGCAACCCGGTACGCCCAGTACTTGCTCACACAACTCCTCTGAATTGGTTTTCGAGAGCGTACCCGGGAGGGGAATGGAACCGACCGCTCACAGTGCCGATCGGGCCAGGATTAGTCCGTCTGACGAACGACCAACGGCGCTCCAGGTCCTCCACGGGTGACGTTGCGACAGAGGCGTTCGTCGCCACATCGCGCCGGCATGGTAGGGTGCGGGTTGACTGCGGCATTCACAGACGCGCCGCTGCCCTTCTTGCGGTTCCTCTCCCCGTGTCACACGGGTTCCCCAAGCCAAGGCCATCGACCAGAGCTTCGAGGGGAAGCGCAGAGCCTTCAGGGCTCAGGAGATTCCATGACATCGTTCGCTGAGATGGGTGTGCGTCCGCGCACACTCCAGGCGTTGCAGGACGCTCGCATCACCACCCCGCTGCCCATCCAGGAAGAGACGATTCCCGTCTTGCTCGCCGGCCGCGACGCCGTGGCCGAGGCGCCAACGGGCTCCGGCAAGACCCTGGCATTCCTCATCCCGATGGTCGAGCGGCTCGCCGGCCACCGGCGTGACGCCGGCCCGCGCGCGCTGATCGTGGCCCCGTCGCGGGAGCTGGCCAACCAGATCGGGACCGTGCTGCGCACCGTGGACAAGGGGCTGCGCGTGGCCATGATCTACGGCGGCGTCGGCTACGGCAGCCAGCTCAACGCGCTCCGCTTCAGCCCCGACGTGGTGATCGGCTGTCCGGGTCGGATCCTCGATCTCACCTCTCAGGGGAAGGCAGACCTGTCGAAGGTCGAGTACCTGGTGCTCGACGAGGCCGACGAGATGCTCGACCAGGGCTTCGCTCCCGACGTCGAGCGGATCATCGCGATGACGCCTGGCAGCGGACCGAACCGCCGTCAGACAGTGCTCACCTCGGCGACGATGCCGTCCTGGGTGCAGCGCATGATCGATCGCCATCTGCTCGAGCCGGCGATCATCAGGGTCACCACCCAGGGTGAGCCCACTCTGGAGCACGCCATCCTGCACATGGAGCGGGCCAACAAGGTCGACACGCTGTCCCGGCTGCTGCGCCGCCACAGCGGCTCCGCTCTGGTGTTCCACCGCACCAAGCACGGAGCCAAGGGGCTGGCGCGCGACCTCAATGCGCGCGGCCACCGCAGCGTCGAGCTGCAGGGCAACCTGTCGCAGAACGCGCGCGATCGCGCTGTGGCGATGTTTCGCAGCGGCCAGGCCGATGTGCTCGTGGCCACCAATGTCGCCGCTCGCGGGCTCGACATCAGCCACGTCGCCATGGTGGTCAACTACGAACTACCCGAGACGCCCCAGTGGTTGACGCACCGCGTCGGACGCACCGCGCGCAACGGCGCCGCCGGCCGCGCCTTCACGTTCATCACCAATGAGGACGGCGAGAAGTGGCGCAAGCTGCGCCGGCTCGGCGCACCCGAGCTGCCAGGTGCCGACACCGACCACCTGCTCAACACCGGTGACATCAGGTTGATCGCCGCACCACCGCTGGGCGTGATCGACAGGCGACCGGGCCCGCGACCACAGCGTCCGGGGAACGCCAGCACATTCCACCGACGCCGGCCGCGTCCGTCGTCGGTGCGGTAACCGGCCTCCTGTTTCCGAGCGCCGGTCAGGCGCTCAGCCCGCGGCCACCTTGTCGCGCTTGCGGATCTTGTTGCGCTCGTCGGCGTTGAGCACCCGCTTGCGAAGCCGGATGCCCTTGGGGCTGACCTCGACGAGCTCGTCGTCCTCGATGAAGTCGAGGCTCTCCTCGAGCGACATCGTCCGTGCCGGCACCAGGCGCACCGTGGCGTCCTCGGTGGATGACCTGATGTTGGTCTTCTGCTTCTGCTTGGTGACGTTGAGGTGCAGGTCACCGGGGCGACGGTTCAGGCCCACGATCATGCCCTCGTAGACAGCTGTCCCGGGCCCGATGAAGGGCTGGCCGCGCTCCTGCAGACCCAGCAGCCCGTACGCAACCGCGGTGCCCGGCTGGCTGGCGGTGAGCACACCGTTGCGGGTGGTGGGCGGAAGATTGCGCCACCTCTCCCAGCCGAGCAGTCGCGTCGACATCACGCCGGTGCCGCGGGTCAGTGTGAGAATCTGGCTGCGCAGGCCGATCAGCGCGCGTGTGGGAGCGTGGTGGGTGAGTCGCGCCCGGCCGGCGGCGTCGGTGCGCATCGACTGCATGTGCGCGCCGCGCGACCCCAGCGTCTCGGCGATGGCGCCGACCGCTTCGGCGTCGCAATCGATGATGCACTCCTCCACCGGTTCGTGGCGGCGGCCGTCGATCTCACGGGTGATCACCGCCGGCCGTGACACCTCGAACTCGTAGCCCTCGCGACGCATGGTCTCGATGAGGATGGCGAGGTGCAGCTCGCCACGACCGCTGACCTCGAAGATGTCGGCGGTGGGGCCGTCGGCGACGCGCAGCGCGACGTTGGTGAGCAGCTCGCGCTGGAGGCGAGCGCGCAGCTGTCGCGACGTGCTGCTCAACGTGGCCTCCCTGCCGGCCAACGGTGACTGGTTCACCGAGAACTGCATGCGCAGGGTGGGCTCGCCCACCTCCGGGCGCGGCAGTGGCACGGGGTCGTCGGCGTCGGCCACCGTGTCGCCGATGGCCACGTCCGCGAGGCCTGTGATGTACACGATCTCGCCGGCGGCGACCTCCTCGACGGGAAGCCGCTGCAGGGCTTCGACGGTGAGCACTGTGCTGATTCGCTGACGCGCGCCGATGCCGTCGGCGGTGCACACCACCACCGCCTGTCCGACGCGGAGAACACCCTTGTTGATGCGGCCCAGCGCCAGCCGGCCGCTGTAGTTGTCGTGGTCGAGGTTGCTGACCAGCATCTGGAAGGGTGCGTCGGGATCGGCCGGCGGCGGGGGCACGTGGCTCAGGATGGTGTCGAGCAGCGGTTCGAGGGTGGTGCCGGGATTGTTGAGGGCCAGCGTGGCTGTGCCCTCGCGTCCGTTGGTGTACACCACCGGCGCGTCCAGCTGTGATGCGTCGGTCGCCAGCTCGAGGAGCAGGTCGTGGGTGAGCTCGACCGTCTGCGCCGGGTCGGCGTTGATCCTGTCGATCTTGTTGACCACGATGATCGGGCGCAGGCCGAGCGCCAGGGCCTGGCGCAGTACCACGCGGGTCTGCGGCATCGGGCCCTCGGCGGCATCGACCAACAACAGGCAGCCGTCGGCCATGCCCAGCACGCGTTCCACCTCACCGCCGAAGTCGGCGTGGCCGGGGGTGTCGATGATGTTGAGCTTGACCCCGCGATAGCGGATCGAGGTGGTCTTGGCGAGGATGGTGATCCCCTTCTCCCGCTCCAGGTCGTTGGAATCCATGATCAGCTCGCCCACCTGCTCGTGGGCCGCGAACACGCGAGACTGCTTGAGGAGCGCGTCGACAAGCGTGGTCTTGCCATGGTCGACGTGGGCGACGATGGCCACGTTGCGCAGGTCGGCGCGGCGGGACATGGTGGTCGAAGTGGGTGGCACGAGCCCTATGGTCGCCGACTTGCGGTCAGAAGCGGCTGGAAGTGGGTGACCGGGGTGCCACATCGCCAAGACGTGGCGCGTCTTCCTCGTCGACCGCCGCCCTAACAACTTCTATGATCTGGCTCGCCCAATTGCGGTTGGACCGCGGAGGGGGCGGTGCACGTCGGCGGTGATGGTCCCGGCGACTCGAACCACACGGCGTGGACAACAAAGTTAGAAGCCGCGGAAGCTGAGGATGCTTTCCTTGCTTGCGCCTCGTCCTCCAACAAGTGCTCGAGGAGGTCCACAAGCACGGTGCCGACTGTGAAAGTTGGCGTCATCTCTCTTGCTGACGCGCGGGGCACCCAACCACCCCGCACAAGAGAGCTGCATGCCGGCCGGGCAGCGTGACCGGCCGCGCGCCGGATCGGGGATAAAGACCTGGGCTACAGCCAACCGCGCTGTTCCGCAACGCGCACGGCCTCCATCCGGTTGCGCGCGCCGGTCTTCTGGATCGCCGATGACAGGTAGTTGCGCACCGTTCCCTCCGACAGGAAAAGGCGACCGGCGATGCCCGACACCGCCGACCCATCGACTGCCGCCGCCAGCACGTCGCGCTCACGCGCGGACAGTGGGTTGGGCCCTTCGCTGAGCGCCGCGGCGGCGAGCGCCGGATCGATGACTCGCTCGCCGGCGATGGCGCGCCGAATCGCCGCAGCCAGATCCTCCACCGGCCCGTCCTTCACCAAGAATCCCGACGCGCCGGCCTCCATGGCGCGGCGCAGG
>JAEKNN010000006.1 GCA_016464795.1 Candidatus Amunia macphersoniae
ACCCAGACGATGAAGCTGAACGTCTCCTTGGGATCCCAGCCCCAGTAGCGGCCCCAGGCGTGCTCGCCCCACACCGCGCCCATCATCACCCCGAAGGTCCATACGGGGAAGCCGATCATCACGAACCGGAAGCTCCACGAGTCCAGAGTCGCGGCCGATGGCAGCTTGCGCACCGCGCCGGCCAGGGAGTGCATCACGCCGCCGCCACCGCCTCCCCCACCGGTCATCACCGCCGCTCCGCCGCCACTCGCCGCCACGCCGCGGAAGTTCGACGCCGCACCCCCCGAGGTGGCGAGCGCGTAGCCGTCAGCCCACTGCCGCGCCAGGAAGAACATCGCGAAGAGACTCGAGAACACCAGCAGACCGCTGGCGGTGGCCATCGAGGTCACGTGGATGGTCAGCCAGTAGCTGTGCAGCGCCGGCACCAGGTCGCCGGGCGGCACGTAGAGCATGTAGGCCACCGCCAGCAGCGCCACCGTCACGATCATCGCCGGCACCCCCAGCAGGCGCTGGCCCGCCCGCAGCGAGATCACCAGGAACGTCGTCGCCACCACGAACGAGATCCCGGTCGAGTACTCGTAGATGTTGCCCAGCGGCCAGTGGCCGGCCTCGAGCGCCCTGGTCAGGATCGACGCCAGGTGGAACGGCCAGGCCAGGGCCACCAGGCCCACGGCCGAGTTGGCGATGCGGCGACGGGGGAACGGGAGGTGGACGATGAACCCGACCAGGCCGGCCACGTACAAGCCCACCGCGACGCCAAACAGGCTCAGCGAGAGCGGTGTCGGGTTCATCGGGACAGCACCTCCTCTCGGACGCCTGGTTGTGGGGGCGCCCCCGGCCGGACCCCGGCACCAGCACCCACAGGCGAGAGTGTGGCCCTGCGGGCGCGCTGGCGGCGCTCCAGGAATGGTCGCAGATACAGCTTGGTGAGCAGGCCCACCATCGTGAGCATGAACGTCGCGTACACCAGCGGGACCCCGTTGTCCTGCTTGACGTGGAAGAGCGAGAACTGCTTGAGATCGGGGAAGGAGATGGTGAAGCCGGCGGTGCTGTTGTTGGCCGCCGGCAGCTGCAGGGTCACCGACTGGTGCAGCGGCAGGGCGAACGCGGCGGCGCTCTGGTAGTAGGGCCGCATTCCCCCGGTGTCGAGGCTGAACACATCCTGGGAGGCGCCGCTGTCGAGGCCCAGGTTGCCGACGAACAGCTGCACCTCGACAACCGGGTTGCCGGCCGCGGCACTGCCGGCCGCAAAGTCGATGTTGAGCGCGTTGCTCGAGCCGCCGACGGTGGGCAGTGCCTGGGCATCCGGGTACAGCACCAGGTGGGCGCCGATCTGGGTTGGCCTGGTCTCCCCCGGCATCACGTAGTTGAAGGCCGGCACCTTGAGCACGCCGGTCGACGCCGTCTTGTCGCCGCCGAGCATCTGGATGGCGCTGTCGCTGACCACCTCACCAGAGGGATTGGTGACCACCATGTGCGGAGCCCAGCCGTAGTCCTGCTGGTAGAAGTCGACGTCGTGGTAGCCGAGGAAATCGTTGACCCGGACGTCCTTGGTCAGCACCGGCCTGCCGGCGTCGTAGACGCTGACGTTGCTGACGAAGTCCTCGGGCACGCCGTTGGCCTGGAGCGGGGCGGCGAACCGGTTGAGCTGCACCTCATAGCCGGCGTGGCGACCGCTGAAGAGCATGCCCTCCTGCAGGGTGTCGTAGCTGGCGCGGGTCTCGGCAACGCGCTGCCCCTCGGTGATGGTCATGATGCCGTCGAAGCCCGTCGCCTTGCCCCACACCACGGCGATCAGCAGCAGGAAGAACGACGTGTGGAACAGCCAGCTTCCCCACTCACCCCAGTACTGCGGTGTCCGCGGGTAGCCTCGGAGGGTGCGCGCCACCAATGCCCGTCCCCGGTTGATCACGCACGACAGCAGGGCGATGTAGATGCTGCCGAGCAGAACGTAGAACAGCGGGGAGACGAACACCGAGGTCAGCGGCAGGCCGAGCTTGCTGGTCAGGCCGTTGAGCTCGGTGTGAGCGGCCAGGAACTCGGCCACCTTGCCCTGCGACGAGGTGAACTCCTGCGGCACGAAGGTGCCGATGAGCACGATGCCGAGCACCCCGATCAGCATGTAGATCGCCGTGCGCATGCGCGTGTACTGGTGCCAGAAGTTGCCCAGCCACAGGCGCGTCCTTGCTCTGATCGGCAGCGGCGGTGGGGAACCGCGGGTGGGCGTCGGCGGAGCGGTGGCGGTGGCCATGGTCAGGAGGCGCCGAGCAGCTGGTCGAGAGTGGGCGGCACGTCCACCAGCGTGCCCAGCTCGCGCAGCCTGATGGTGCCGGCGCCGTCGACCACAAGGGTGGTGGGCGGTGCGTCGACGTTGAAGCCCGCGGTGCTGTCGGACGCGGGATCGAACAGGCTGGGGTAGGTGACGTGGAGCTCCTGCACGTACGCCCGGGCGCTGGCGGTGTCGTCGCGGATGTCGACACCGAGGAACTGCACGCCGCGGGCCGAGTACTTCGACACGATGCCGTTGAGCTCGGCCTGCTGGGCGCGGCAGGGCCCGCACCACGACGCCCAGAAGTCGATGACCACCGGGTGACCGCGGAGCGCCGCCAGATCGACGTGGCCGCCGCTGAGCGATGGCCCCGACAGCGGCGGAGCGGGCTGGCTGGTGTGGCTCTGGGGCGGCACCCGCGTGGACACGTCGGGCTGCAGGCTGCAGCCGCTGACGAGGGCTGTGATGAGCGCGGCGGCGCCGAGCGCGACCACGCGGCGGGTGTGCTTGGGCATGGGGTGAGCGCGCGAAACGCGCTCGCAGAGTACTACCAGGGCCGCGCAGGCCGCCGTGCGCGTCAGTCTCGACAGCGTCGGTCGCGTCGGCTCGCATACTCACAGGGTGTTCCTGCCGATCATCGGCCACGCGTTCGGCAAGCGATACGACCTCCCGGTGCCGCTGTGGTTGTTCGTGTTCGGTGGCGCGCTGGTGGTATTTCTGTCGTTCCTGCTGGTGCTGCCCCGGGCGGTCGCCCCAGTGAGGACGACCGAGTCCCAGTACGCCGACCGCAGCCAGCTGCGCGCGCCGTCGCCGATTCGCTGGATCATCGCCGGCGCCGTCACCGTCGGGCTGATCGCCGCCGGCCTGGTGGGCTCGCAGGCGGTGGCGGAGAACATCGTTCCCTCTTTCTTCTGGCTGCTGGTGTGGGTGGCCGTGCCGATCTCGTGCGGGGTGATCGGCGACTGGACTCGGCCGGTCAACCCCTTTGCGGCCCTGGCACGGGTCGTCGATCGCCCGGAGCTTCGCCGCGTCCTGCTCGGCAGCGAGGAGGTGGTGACCTGGCCGGAATGGCTCGGCTGGTGGCCCGCGGCGGTGCTGTTCTTCGCGATGGCGTGCGGAGAGCTGGTCTACAACGGAGACGCGACCAGGCCGGGCTTCACGGCCACCTGTCTGCTGGTGTACGCGCTGCTCAGCTCGGTGGCGGGGTTCTTCGTGGGCGCGCCAACCTGGACGGACCGCGGCGAGACCTTCTCCGTGCTCTTCGCGACCTGGGGACGGCTGGGCTGGCTCCGGTTTGGCGCCCTCGGGAGGCGGGGCCTGGGCGGGGGACTTCGGGTTCCCTTCACTGCCGACGCGAGTCGGATCACGTTCGTGCTGCTGCTGCTGGTGTCGGTGTCATTCGACGGACTTCTCTCGACCCCGGCGTGGAGGTCGTTCCGCACCGCCATCCCACTCACAGGCGTCCGCTTCGAACTGTTCGAGACCGCCGCGTTCGCGGGGCTGGTGCTGGCGGCGTGGTGCCTGTTCGGGGGCTTCGCGGCCCTGGTGCGCCGGGTGGGGAATCTCGAGGGTTCCACGCTCACCGTCCTCTCCGGCCTGCTGCCATCGCTGCTGCCCATCGCGTTGGGCTACCTGGTCGCGCACAACGCTGAGTACATCGTCATCAACGGCCAGCTGTTCATCCCGCTGCTGGGCAATCCTGCGGGCATCGTCGGCGTCCACCTGCTGCCGGCGCCTTTCAACGACAGCTACGAGATCAACCCCAACCTGCTGCCGTCGTCGGTGGTCTGGTATGCCCAGGTGGTGCTGATCGTCTTCGTGCACATCGTCGCAGTGGTCCAGGCGCACCGTTACCTCGGACACGCCGCGCGCAGCCAGGCCGCCGCACAGCGCAGCGAGTGGCCCTGGATCGTGGCCATGGTCGGCTACACGATGACCTCACTCTGGCTGCTCGCCCAGCCGCTGGTCGAGACCACCGCGTCGGCCGTCGTGCGTGGGGCCGGGACACTGGCGATGATGCTGCGGTGACGCTGTCGACGCTCGCGCATCTCGTGGGTGGTGGCCCGGTGTGGCCCCTCTGGATCATCGGGACTTTGCTCAGCGACGAGAGGGTGACCGTAGCCGGCGAGAGCGCGCCGTCGGCGCCCCCGGCCTGCACACCGTGAGCCGCCGCCGCCGACCACCGGCGCGCCGCCCCCGGCCGGGACCACCGCCCAAGGGGCCGCCGAGGCCACCAAAGTCGGCAGTGGCAGCCGAGAAACGGGCCGCCGGGATGCGGCCCGGCCAGCGCCAGGCCCCTTCGCGACGGCCAGCTGCTCCCGCCCGGGACACGCTGTGGAGCCGGCTCTGGCCCCTCTCCGCGGCCGGCTATCTCCTGCTCACCCTGGCCGGCGTGGGCATCGTGGTGGTCATCGTCTTCACCCTTCACAACCGGGGCTCGGCCCCTGCTCCCTTTGGGACGCCCTTGGGAGTCCCAACGGCGACGGGGGCAGCGACGGCGACATCCTCCTCGCCCAGCGCCGCCACCCCGCTGGCCCCGATCGGGGGGACCGTGACCGGTCAGCCGGTCGACGGCATCCAGTGCCAGGGCTCCGAGCAGGTGCTCTTCCACATCCACGCCCACCTGGCCGTCTACGTCGACGGCTCGCCGCGGGTGGTTCCCGAGGGCATCGGGATCGTGCCTCCGCGCCAGGAGACGGCGAGCGCGCAGGGGCCTTTCGTCAGCGGCGGATCCTGCTACTACTGGCTGCACGCCCACACCCCCGACGGGATCATTCACATCGAGTCGCCAGTCCAGCGCACCTTCACGCTCGGCAACTACTTCGACATCTGGGCGATCGCGCTGGACAGCACCCACGTCGGGCCCGCCACCGGCACCGTGGTCGCCTATCTCAACGGTCACGTGGTCACGGGCGACCCCCGCACCATCCCGCTGGACGCGCACAACCTCATCCAGCTGGACGTCAACGGCAACGTCCCGCCGGCCGCCTTCACCTTCCCGGCGGGGGACTGAGGTCGGCGGCCAAGATTGCCAGGAACAACTTGGGGCCGGCTGCCCAACGACATCCTCCGCACCGCTCGCTTTTGACGGCTGTGACATGACGGTGGACGGCGCCGATCAGACGGTCAATCTCGCCGAGACCAGCGGCGATTGAGGGGTTTGTAGTTATATAGGTGATGGAAGGGGCACCTAGCACCTACGGATCGAGTCGAGCCCCGATGGACGCAACGAGGCGATTGCGCCAAAGCTTGCGACCACGTAGAATGCATCAGACGGCCACAAGGGTCCTCGCTCTGCGGCGGGGGGAACGGTTCCGGGAGGTGGGTCACGCCTGGTTTTGGCGACGCGTCGCGCCCTGTGCTCGTCGGCGACCGCACGGACAGCCGGACTGTCGCGGACATCGTCAATGAGATCGAAGCTCGAGGTGGCATGCTGGTCGGGCCGGTCGCGCCAGGGGTCCCGGCGCCGCGTCGGCGGGACCGCCATCTTCGGCTCAAGTACGCGCTCGATCACATCCTGGCTTTGCTGGCGCTGGTGGTGCTCTTGCCGGTGCTCCTGGTGGTCGCCGTCCTGGTGAAGGCGACGTCGCGCGGACCTGTCCTCTTCCGCCAGCAGCGGATCGGAGAGAACGGGCGCGGCTTCGTGATGCTCAAGTTCCGCACCATGCGCCAGCCCACCAAGCTGCTCAGGTTCGAGCCGGTCCCGGGGATGGCACCCGGTGGGATCGAAGGGGAGGACCGGTGCACGGTGGTGGGCCGGGTCCTCAGGGCAGCGAGCCTCGACGAGTTGCCGCAGCTCGTCAACGTCCTCCGCGGAGAGATGAGCATGGTCGGGCCGCGGCCGGAGCGCCCCCAGTTCGTCGAGCGCTTCTCGCGGGAGCTGCCCGGGTACGCCGAACGCCATCGCGTCCGCCCCGGGATCACCGGCTGGGCACAGGTGCGAGGTTTCCGCGGACCCACGTCGATCAGCGGGCGCCTGGAGCTGGATCGCGCCTACATCCAGTCCTGGTCGCTCTGGCTCGACATCTGGATCCTGCTGCTGACCGCGGCAACCGTGGTGGGGCTCCTGCGCGCCGACCGCCCCCAGCGCGGTGACGGCGGCCAGGCTGTGCTGGTAGGCCGGCGTCAGGAGACAGCGCCGGGGGAGCACAGCCGGCAAACGCCGGACGGCGAGGGGTCTGAGGCCGCCGTCGAGGATCATCGCTCCCGGCTCCCGATCGGGTCGTGAGCTCGTCGCTGGAGGAGGCCCGGCGTCCGGTCCGGGCCGGTGCCAGCGTGAGTGAGCAGACGGCAGACGGACGGTGCGCGGCCAGAACTGAGGGCCTGCTCAGCGTGGTGGTGGTGAGCTACAACGGGTCTCCCTGCTGCTAGCGTCACCACGTCGATGAGCGCTTCAATAGCAGGCGAGACGACGTCGCACGACGACGGTGATCTCACCATCGTGGTCGCGACAGGCGTTGAGGCCCTGGCGGTGCGGCGTCTCGTGCCCCGGGCGCGCGTGCTGGTCGGCGGCATCGGGCTCCGCAGCTTGGATCGAGCGCAGCTGGTCACCCAGGTGGTCCTCAGCGTCGGCGTCGCCGGCGGCCTGGCGACAGAGCTGCGCAGCGGGACAGTGGTGGTCCCAGCGCAGGTGGGGCGTGAGGATGGCGAGCTGCTGGCCACGGACGTCGCCTGGAGCGCGGCGCTGGAAGGAGCTTCTCGCAGGCTCGGCTACCCGACTGTGACGTCGCCGCTCCTGTCGGCGGCCGGTCTGGTGACGGGCACCGCTGCGCGACGGGCATGGGCAGCACGAGGCTTCGCCGCCGTCGACATGGAGACGGCGTTGCTGGCGGCCGCGGGCTGCCGAGTGGCGGCGGTGCGCGTGGTGCTCGACACCCCGGAGCGCGAGATCTCCGGCGCCTGGATGCGGCCGGCGCGCGCTGCGCTCGATCCGCGCAGGTGGGCGGAGGGTGTGTGGCTGGCCGGCGCGACGCCGCGGTGCGCGGCGCGCGCCGCCCGAGTGGTGGCCGCTGCGCTCGAGGAGGTGGGCATCAGCTCGCCGGCGTCGCCTCGTCCCCATTGGAGTCGTGGGCGTCGGGGAGATGCGCGCGCTGGGGGATGAGCAGGTCGAGCAGGCTCTCCTGCCAGTCGAGAAGCGCTGCATGGAGGCGCACGGTGTTGCGCGCCCGCACGACGTTGCGCGGCAGGGGCAGGCCGATCTCCTCCTGGAGCTGATGAACGCGCTGGCGCAGCGGCCTGTCGAAGATGCGGTTGCCGCTGAGGTTGCGCTCCTCGAGCAGGGTCACCAGCGCATCGACGGCCGCCACCTGGCGGCGGATCCTCGAGCGAGCGCCGCGCTCGCGCACGTCGGCGATCCTGCGCTGCCACATCTCCCTGACGGCCCGACCGATGAGGTTGGCATCAGCGGAGACGTCGGAGTCGGGGAACGGCGAGCCGGTCGGACCTGGCGATGATGGCGGCATGTGCTTCTGCCCTCGATACGGGGAAGGCCCGGAGCCTGGATCACGGGCTTGCGAGTCAGGCGGGCGGGCGGCGGGAGCCCGACCGGCCCGGTGCCGGCATCACTCGGCGCAGGCCGAGCAGCGCGCCGGCCGTGGCCACCAGGGCGACCACGGCGATGCCCAGCCAGCGCAGCGAGAGAGCGGCATCGACGTACACCGGGGGCGCGGGGAACGACTGCAGGTGGTGCACGTACAGGCCCGAGTCGGTGGCGGCGTAGAGCGCCTTGGCGGCAGGGTCGGTGGCGAGGCCCAGCACCCGGTCGGGAAGGCCAGGGTCGGCGCGGATCCAGTCGTCGCCGCCGTCCTCGGTGAGCAGCACCCCGTATCCGTCCACGCCCATGTACACGGCGACGCTCAGCGGCTCGGAGAACGACGCCAGTGACGTCACCGTCGGCGTGCCCGCGAATCCGCCGGCGGGCAGCAGGACGAATGCCGTCGACCACGATCCGGACGGCGCACGCCGCCAGACGTGGTTGTCGCTGCCGACGGCGATGACCACGCCGGGAAGGGCTGCGGGAGCTGCCAGCAGGTGCGCCCCCGCGCCGAGGTAGGGAGCGCTCGGATCGGGATGGTAGACGGGGATGCTGGTCGGGCCCAGCTGCGCGGCGGTGACGACGACGCCGCTGCGGATGTCCCAGACAGCCCTGGTGGTGTGCAGCGGGAGGCTGGCTGTGGCTGGGTCAGAGGTGGGTGCGAACGTCCTGCCACCGTCGGTCGAGACCGAGTGTCCGTCCGGCCTGTCGACGGTGAGCCGTCCCTGCGCGACGCTGACCGCCGTGATGCGCTGGCCGGCGAAGGCAAGCGGCTGCCACCACGCGGAGTCAGCGTCGGCGATGTGCGGATGTGCCAGCACCAGCAAGGCGGGGAGGGCGGCGAGCAGGCGCAGGGCGCGGCGGCGATCAGTAGCCATACAGGCCCGGGATCACGCCGGCGGTGACGGCGATGTCGGCGATGGCGTGGATGATGATCGCCGGCCACAGCGAGCCCGTCCTCTGGGTGATCCAGCCGAACACGAACCCCAGGGCGATGGTCACCGGCACGAATGCGCCGGCGGGTCCCTGGTACTGCACGGCGATGTGGGCCAGCCCGAAGAAGGACGCCTGGCCCAGGTTGGCCGCCCATGGTGGCGCCACCCGGTCGAGCGCGCCGAGCAGCAGCCCGCGGAACTGCAGCTCCTGCGCGAGCGCCTGCAGCGCGTCTGCCGGCCCCTGCACCGGCAGGTCGCGAGCCAGGGCGATGGGGGCCAGCCCCTGCCGCCCCAGTGCTGTTGCCGGCAGCAGCATCACCAGGGCCAAGAACGCCAACACGCCGAGCACGCTGGTGATGATCGCGCCCGCTCCGAACCGTCGCAGGCGCAACAGCGGACGCAGCGACGGTGGCGACATGCGCACCGCGGGGATGGCGATCAGCAGAGTCACCAGCGCTTGCCCGATCGACGCCAGCAGCACCTGGGTGTTGAAGTCGAAGCGGGTGCCGCTGAGGTTCGCGATCCATTGGGGGCCGCCGGCGAAGACGCTGTACGACACCGTCATCGCGGCGACGGCGAGCAGCACCGGGCGTGCGCCGGTGAGACGGCGCCACAGCAGGGAGACCCCGCCCAGCGCGACGGCCACGGCGCTGAGGCGGAGCACGTAGGGGTCGACGCCCACGGGGTCGCTGAACAGACGCGGCAGCAGCAGCGTCACCGCCAGCGCGGCCGCGGTGATCAGGAGCGCAGCCGACGAAGCCCACCAGCCGCGCATGGTCAGCGGCGTGCGGGCTGTGTGCATTGAGTGTGTATAGCCGACGCCGGCGGGGCGGCCGCTGTGACTCCGCGATCAGGTGGTGATGTTGATCTTCACCCCGACCACGATCAGCGGCCAGAGCAGCACCGCGAGCACGGCGGAGAGGACGGCACCGATCGAACCCAGGCTGTCGAAGTAGTGGTGGCTTCCGGCCACGATTCCGCCGATCACCAGGTACACCACGAGTACGAGGGGGACCGATCTGCCTCTGGACATTGGCTTCCCCTGAACGGCTGTTCGTCGGCCGCCGAGCATAGCGGGGTCACTCCGCCGCGTGTCCCGCGGACCAGGATGTCGCGCCCGCCGCAGTCGTCGACCGGACTGGAGGATGCAGCGTTCGATCAACCTCGCGCCAGCGACTCGTACAGAGTGGCGAGGCTCTGGGCCATCCGCTGTCGCGAGTACCGCTGCCACGCCCGCCGACGGCCCTCCTCGCCCATGCGACTCACCGTCTCGGCGTCACCACAGACCTGGACCAGCGCAGCCGCCACGTCCTCCGGCCGGTCATTGCACAGCAATCCGGTGACGTCGTGTTCCACGAGCTCGTCGACCCCGCCGAATCGAACTGCAACCACCGGCACGCCTGCGGCCATCGCCTCGAGAATCGCCAGAGAACAGCCTTCGTACACCGAGGTGGCGAGCACGCAGCCGGCTCGGGACAGGAGGTCGGGCACGTCATTGCGAGGCCCCAGCAGATGCACCGCCTCGCCGACGCCGAGCTGATGCGCGAGCCGCCGCAGGTCGCCGCCGACGTCACCGCTGCCGGCCATGACGAGCTCCATCGTGGGCCGCTGCTTCCTGGCCAACGCCAGAGCCCGTATCGCCAGCTCCGGCCGCTTCTGGGGCGCCAGCCGACCGACCATGAGCACGAGATCGCCGTCCGGTGTGCGCTTGGCCCGAAATCGCTCCAGGTCGATGCCGTTGAGGATGACGCGGTACTGAGCCGTCCGTCCGATCCCCAGTCGCAATCCCTCCTCTTGCTCGTACCGGCTCACCGCGACGATGGCGGCGCAGGCGTGCGCAGCCAGCCGTTCCAGTACGACAAGCACCTGACGGGAACGGCCCGACAACGCCCAGAAGGACCAGGCGTGGGGAGTGACCACGCAGGACCAGCGCCGACCGGCGATCAGGGCCGCAAGGCGCGCCAGCCACGCAGCCTTGCTGGAATGGGCGTGCACCACATCGCTGCGTCGCACCATCCGGACCAGCCGCAGAACCCAGATCAGATCCGTGAGGTGGGGTTCGCGGCGCCCCGTGAACGTCTCCAGCCGAACCTCCGGGCGACCGCACAGCCGCTCCCAAAGAAAGGAGCCACGGGGGCACACGACGGTGAGCTCGAAGTTCTTTCCGGCGAGCTCGTCGACGATGTCGAGGACGTGGCGGGGAACCCCGGCGTCGAGTGGCTGGGCGACGATCAGGACGCGAGTCGTTCCAGCCCTTGCGGTCAGGCGGCCGTCAGCGATGCCGCGCCCTCGGCGCCAAGGTTCGCCACAGTGCCTGGTACGCACCGACCATCGCCGTCTCACTGAACTCCTGCTCGACACGCGCCGCCGCTGCATCGCCGAGCCGGCGAGCCAGGTCGTCGTCTCCGAGGATGCCGGCAACGCCGGTGGCCAGCGCTCGAGCATCGCCCGCGGGCACCAGATGGCCGTCCACGCCATCGTGGAGCAACTCTCGAAGCCCACGGCTGTTGCTGGCGACCAC
Source organism: Candidatus Amunia macphersoniae (assembly GCA_016464795.1). Taxonomy (GTDB): domain Bacteria; phylum Chloroflexota; class Dormibacteria; order Aeolococcales; family Aeolococcaceae; genus Aeolococcus; species Aeolococcus macphersoniae. Next base: position 11,259 of record JAEKNN010000006.1, read on the forward strand.
TGGTCGGGCGGCGCTCATGGCCTCGAGCACCACCAGAGGCAATCCCTCCCAGTCGGACGGCTGCACGACCACGTCGGCGGCGCCAAGGAGCGCACGGACATCTGGGCGAGCGCCGGCCAGCCGCACCCGTGAGCTCAGCCCCAGTGCCTCGATCTGGCACTCCAGCGCGGGCCGCAGCGGCCCCTCGCCGACGATCACCCACGCCGTGCTGGGCAGGTGTGCTGCCGCAGCGACCGCCAGATCGTGGCGCTTCTGCGCCACCAGGCGTCCCGCGGCCACGACCAGGGGCAGCTCCGGTGCAAGCCCCCATTCGACGCGGAGGGCGGCGGCGTCGGCGGCCGGCGGGGGCGGCGAGACGCCGTTGTTGACAGTGGTCCGCGGGTTGAATCCGTGCTCGCGCAGCGCCTGAGCCACACCCTCTCCGCAGGTGATGACGGGCAGACCGGCCCAGCGCAGCAGCCGCGCGGTGGCCACGTCGGCGGCGGGCGGGACGCCGTGCAGGGTGACCGCGCTGGGCCAGGCAGATCCTCGCCCTGTTGTAAGAGCTGTGACCACGGCCATGCCCGGGTTGTGGGCATGAATGACGTCTGGTCTCCACTGCCGGGCGAAGCCAAGCAGCCGCCAGGATGCCGACAGGACTCGCTCGGGACGACGACCCACCATCGGCAGCGGCGCCCAGACGACCCCGGGAGGCGCCAGCACAGGTCCAGCGGAGGCGACAGCGACCGCATCACCACCGGCGACTGACGCCGAGCAGAGCCGCCTGACCACATGCTCGGCGCCCCCCGGGCCGAGCTCTTGGATCACGTGGAGGATGCGCACAGCGATGAGTACAGGTCGAGCATCTCGCGGCCGGCTTCAGCGGCGTCAAAGTGCTCAGCAACGCGGGCTACCCCGGCGCGCCCCATGGCCGCGCGACGCTCGGAATCGAGGATGAGTCCTGCCAGCGCCTCGGCCAAGCCGGCGGCGTCGTCGGGTTCTACGAGTCGCCCGCTGACCCCATCCTCGACCAGCTCGGCGACCCCGCCCACGCGGGTTGCGACCACCGGGAGCGCTGCCGCCATCGCCTCGAGGATGGTGATGGGCAGATTCTCGCCTCGCGAGGGGAGAACGAAGATGTCAGCCTCGAGCAGGCGGTCGCGCACATTCGCCACGTTGCCGTGGAAGGTGACGTCCAGGCCATGGGCGGCGGCGCGTTGCTCGAGCTCGATGCGACACGCTCCCTCACCGTAGATGTCGAGGTGCACCTGTCCGGTCCAGTCGGTCAGCCGCGCACACGCGTCGAGCAGGACGTCAACGCCCTTGTGTCTCTCCAATCGTGCGGCGGTCGCCAGCCGAACCGGGCGATGTGGCGGCCCCGGTACGTCACGGCGGATGTCGATGCGCGAGGGCACAACATGCACCCGCGCCGTGGGGAAGCCGTGGCTGATCAGAAAGCTGGCGAGGGCATGTGAGGGCACGACCACGGTGCCGAGGCGGACCAGGAGCGCCTCGAGCCGGAGATGACCGTGCAGCTTCCACGCCGTGCGCAACGGTGGACCGACGGGCCGCGCCTCAGGGCGGCCGGGCAGGCCGGCCAGCTCTTCGGGCAAGCCGTGGTAGGTGTGCACGAGCCTCGTCCGTGCCACGCCCCGCGCCGCCGGTCCGCAGAGCAGCAGCGCGCGTCGATCCTGTGTGTGGACGATGTCGGCACCGCGCAGCCGCGGCCACAACCGCGCAGCGCTGGCGACGTCTGCCTTGCTGCGCAGCGGGTTGGACACCGCATCGATCCCCAGACGGCGGGCCTGGGCGGCAACCTCCGGGGTGGCGCACAGCAAGCGCACCGTCGCTCCTGCCTGGGCCACGCGCGGGGCGAGGTTGAGCACATGTGACACGGGGCCGCCGTCGGGTAGGGTGCTGACGTACAGCACTCTCACGGGTTGGGTTCGACGGGCACGAGGGTGGGCCTGGTTCTCACTTCCTGCCACATGCACGTGACAATCGCTCCCACCAGCCAGAGTGGTGCGTAGTACTGCTCGCTGAGGGTCAGCGCCGACATGATGGCCACGATCAGGGCGGCGGCGACGGCGACGGCAAACGATGGCGGCCCCACCCGCTGACGCATGACCAGGCGCAGCCGCTCGAAGCAGGTCACCAGGTAGGCCACGAGCAGCGCCAGCGCCGGCAATCCCACCTCGGCTCCGACGTCGAGGTATGTGTCGTGGACCACCGTCGGGTCCGCGTCGGTGGGTGGCCGGCCGTCTACCGCAGCGCTCTGGAACTGAAAGTTCCCCGGTCCGACGCCGAGGAGCGGATGTGCCGCGATCAGCTCGAACGCGGATCGCCAGGCGCCGAAGCGCTGGGAGATGTTGACGCCGGCCACAGCCGCCTTCTGGGTCACCGCCGTGGTCAGGCGCGCCGGCTGAACCACGGCGACCACACCCACCAGGACCGCGACCAGGATCAGGGGCGCCAGGGCTGCGCGGACCTGGCGACGGCGCGTGACCGCCAGCCAGACCAGCGCGCAGCCCAGCCCGAATGCTGCGCCGCGCGAGAAGGTCAGCACGTCGGCAAGGCTGATCACCGCGACCAGGCCGAGGACGAACACCCGTTGCAGCCCGCGGCCGCGCAGCAACCAGAGTGTCAGGGGGAGTGTCGTGGAGAGGATGTAGGCGAGGTCATTGGCGTCGCCGTAGCTGGGCGTGGCTCGGGTGGCGAACCCCGTCAGCAGATTGCGAATCGCCAGCGCGCCCGCGACGGCGCAGGCGATGGAGAGCACCCACACAACGCGCTTCAAGGTGCGGTAGTCGCCCGCGAAGGCGGTGAGCACGACGAAGAGGCCGACATAGCTGGCGTAGCGAAGTGCGACCGGCAGAGCACTGTCGAGAGACCGCGCGGTCACCGTCGACACCAGCGTGCACACCAGGATCCCGAACAGCATGAGATGCGTCGAGTCCAACCGGAGCCTCGCCCTGCCCGCCGCGACATGGATGATGAAGCTGATGAAGCACAGGCCGCCGGCGAGCTTCACCAGCGTGATCTGAGGATTGCTCCCCAGTGACACCGAATACTCGAGCGGCACGGCGGCGGCCAGGAGGATCAGCGAGAAGTCGAGTCGTATCGACACAGCCACACCGAGTGCCAGCCCGGCGGCAGTGGTCAGCACCAGGAGCGGCCACCACGTCGTGGTGATCGCGATCACGATGGCCGCAGCGAAGGTCGCGACGGTGGCCGGGAGCGCGGTCCGCAGCGGCGCGCGAATCAGCGGTCGGCGCGGGGCAGCTACCGCAGCGATTGTCACCGGACGACGGGAGGGATCGTGGTGGCGCTCGAGCCACCGAACGCGGCAGACGCCTGCAGCGACGACGGCGCGAGAATCGTTTCGGTCAGCGGCGCGTCGATCTCCGCAGGGGTTGACGGCTGCACCACCGCGGCGCGCGGCGTGCGGCGCGGAACCATGTGTCGCAGCAGCAGCCCGGCGGTGCGCAGCAAGATGGCGATGTCGCGGCTCAACGTCCACGTTGCCACGTAGTAGTTGTCGAACCGGGCTCGATCGATGATCGACGTGTCGCCGCGCAGCCCATTGACCTGAGCCCAGCCTGTGATGCCGGCGCGGACACGGTGACGAGCCTCGTACTCGGGAATGGACGCAGCGAACACGTCGGCCAGCAGCGGTCGCTCGGGTCGCGGTCCTACCAGTGACATGTCGCCGCGGAGCACATTCCAGAGCTGAGGCGCCTCGTCGAGACCGGTGCGACGGAGAAAAGCCCCCAGCTTGCTGACCCGCGGATCACCCTCGACGGACCAGGTGTGATCACCGTCGTCGTTGGGCACCATGGTGCGGAATTTCATCATCGTGAACTGCCGACCGTCGAGTCCCAGGCGACTCTGACGGAAGAGGACGGGTGGGCGCCCGGCAGAGGTGCGAGGGCCGGAGAAGCGAACCGCCGCGGCCACGATGGCCAGCACGGGTGACAACAGGATGAGAGCGATCAGCGAGACGATGAGGTCGAAGCCGCGCTTCAGCAGGCTTGCCGAACGGCGCCGCAAGGGGCACGGCAGCAGCGCCAGCGGGATTCCCAGGATCTGGTCAGGAGCGAACGCATCGAACCCGACCTCGAAGAACCGGGGGACGGCGTAGATCTCAGCTGACAGTCCCTCGCAGGCGATCAAGACGCGGACCATCTGGGCTTCGGGTATCGACGAGAAGGCCAGGACGATCCGGCTGACCCGCTCACGCCGAGCCAGAGCCTCGAGGTCACTGACGGAACCCAAGCGCGGGACATCGGCAACCGCTGCGGCGGGGTCGTCATCGACCGTGCCGATCAGCTGCATGCCGTATTCCGGTCGCTCGAGCATGGCGCGTGCCAGGCGATCCGCGACCTCACCCGAACCGACGATGAGCACACGATGCTCGAGCCAGCCTCGGCGACAGGCCGCGCGAACCGCGCAGACCGCCAGGCCACGCGCGATCAGCAGGGCCGGGACCAGCGTGACACCAAGCACGATCGGGTCCGCTCGGGAATGGATGGGCACGAACGGGATGACCAGCAGCAGGGCGAGGGCCAAGCGCTCGGCAACTGGAGCGGCGTCGTCCGCCAATCGCGGGGAGACCCGGACAGCGGCACGCCGGTCTGGATCCGCCAGGGCGACAACAACAGCGACCGCCCAGAGCAGCCAGGGAATGGTGATGCGGTGGGCCGCGACGAGCACAGCGACGAGTGCCATCGCCTCAGAGACGCTGAACGCGATGCGCAGAGCCGGACGCGCTCCGATTCTCTTCCGACCCGTTTTTTGGGGTCGGAACCACCTGAAGTCTTGCGAGGCCCCCACTCCCCTCCCCCGGAAACTTGCCCCGTGCGATGCTGATGAAACACGCAGGCGGATTAACATCAACCGACAGTCGGCTGCCCCATCCAGACGATGACGAAGGCCCGCTGAGAACGCCGGAACACGGCCCCTTAACTCTTCCGCTAATATGCCCAATCGAATCGGAAAAGTCAATCGCTCGCGCAGCCAGCGCTTGGGGGACGTCGACATGGCGCAGCCAATGACCGGTGCATCCACGGCGAATGCGCAGCGGCGCCTGTGTGTGGACGGGGAGTTCGCCAAGGCTCACCAGGCGCTCGACCCGACCGCGATCGATCATCGGCTGGCGGGTCATCCGCTGCTCACCCTCGAAGCGATTGCTGACCTGGCGGACCGGCTGCCGCGCACCTCGATCCTTTGCGACACGGCCGACCAGCCGCTGATCGTCGCCAGCGGTCCCGCCCGGGGCTCGGTGGCTCACCCCGGCGATGTGATCCGCCACCTCGACACCCGCCGCTCATGGCTCACCCTGCTCAACATCGAGCAGCAACCTCCGTATCGGGAGCTCATGGACGCCTGCCTCGATGACGTCGCCGCGATGGTCGAGCGACGCCCTGGTGACATGCGGCGCAGGGCGGGGTTCATCTTCGTTTCGTCGCCACTCTCAGTGACCCCGGCGCACTTCGACCTCGAACACAGCCTGCTGCTTCAGATCTCGGGTCAGAAGCAGGTCACCGTCGGACGATTCGCCACCCAGGAGACCCGGCATGGGGAGCGGGAGCGGTACTGGAGCGGCTCCCTGGGACGTGTCAAAGACCTCCCCATTGCGATTGCCACACATGACCTGGTCCCAGGCCGGGGGGTGTATCTGCCACCGATCTGTCCCCACTGGGTGCACAACGGTGACGAGGTCTCCGTCTCGATGACGCTCACCTACTTCACGCGCGACTCCGAGCGCGAGCTCTTTGTCGAAGCGTTCAACGCACGCCTGCGACAGCTTCATCTCCACCCACGGCCGCCAGGGAGCTCGCAGGCCGTCGATGGGGCCAAAGCATCCGCGATGCGGCTCTGGGGGATGCGGCACCGGCTGCTCCGTCGGCAGCAGCCCTCCTCTCACGGCTGAGGAGCAGGCGGACGTCTCGAGGGCAGATTGGTGCGCAGCCATCGCCGCGTGCGCCCCAGGAGGTGCCGTCCGTGCTCCGCGGCAACGTCGATGCCCAGCGCCAGCGTGGACCTCGGCCCGGTGGTGCAGCGCAGTCGCCAGAGCTGGCGTCGTTCGGAGGTGAGCTCCAACTTGTACTGCTCGTCGCCACGCAGAAGGTCAGCCTCGCGCAGGCCGCGTTCGGCGGCGCCGTCGATGCTGCGGGCAAGCAACAGCGTGCCCGAGCGGCGCCAGCGCGGGGCGGGATCGCGTCCGCTCTGGTAGTAGCTGATCCGACCCGCCACCTCGAAGGCGGCGACCACGGCGATGGCCTCCTCACCCGCAAAGAGGGCGCAGATGGCCAGCTCGCCACGGAGGGCGGCGGCTCGACAGACGGCGCCGAAGCGATCGAAGTCGTCGAGGAATGCAGAAGCACCGGCCCATCGCAGAGCATGCAGCCGGCGGAGGAGGCCCAAGGCCAGCTCGGTGTCCTCGACGCGCCTGACAACAAGGCTTCCGGCCACCTTGCCCAGCCGGCGCTCGGTCCGATTGACCGTGCTGCGGAGCTTGGCTGAGCCCGATGCGAGAAAGCCGCCCGAGAGCGACACGTAGGGAGCGACGTCGGTGCGGTCGCGGCGAACGCGGCCGGGAAGCGCCGCCGCCATCATGGAGCCGGAGACCACCCCGTCCAGATCGATGAGCCGGTCCCCGGAACGACCCAGCCAGTCACGCAACGCGGACGCCACAGCCCCAGGCCGGTCAGGGGCGGCGACAGCATCGAGGTGGTCGGGGCACAGCCGTCCACATCCGAGGACGCGATAGCGCTCGACGCCGAGGTGGCGGTCGCACTCCAGAGCCAACCCGCCGACCAATCGCTCACCCGCGAACACCAGGGCGAGGTGCGGCGCAGCCCCGGCGGCAGTGCTCAACCACCAGGAGCGCAGGAACGGTGACGGCAGGGGCATGCCATCGACCAGGGCGTCCCAGGCGTCAGCGTGGGGACCGAGCGCGGCGAGGAGCTCAACCCGCATGACAGCCTGGCCGCCTGGCATCATGCCATCCGATGGGCGACGGTTCGCGTCAATCGTATCGTGACTCTCACATGGATTCGGCGACGGCCAGCCGGTACGATCGCGACCTCTGGGATCCTGGGGCCGCCAGAGGGTTGGAGTGGCTGCTCGAGCGCGAGATCCTCGACGACCTGTTGGCGGATCAGAGCCGAGCGCAGGTCGCGATCGACTTCGCGTGCGGCACCGGTCGAGTGCTCGAGTTCTTGGCCGAGCGCGTCCCCGAGGCGATCGGGGTCGACGTCAGCTCCGCCATGTTGGAGATTGCGCGCCGCCGCTGTCCAGGTGCCAGCTTCATCGAGGGCGATGTCACCCTGGACCCTGAGCTGCTGACGGACAGCGCCGATGTGATCACGGCCTTCCGTTTTCTGCTCAACGCGGAACCGCCCTTGCGGGCAGCCGCCCTCGACTGGATGCGCGACCGCCTCGCCCCGTCCGGCGTGGTGATCGTCAACTTTCATCTCAACCCGCAGAGCCTCCGCGGCGGCTATCTCCGCTTGCGCCACGCGTCCGAGGTGAGGATGGTGGGCGTGACAGAGGCCTGCGCGCTGCTCGCCGCCCACGGCCTCACCGTGCGGCGAGTGCGCGGCTACAGCTACCTGCCCTACCGGCGCGACGGTTCTCACCTGATGCTTGCCGAGATGCGCCACCGCGTCGAGCGGCGCCTCCTGGGCGTCGGCAGGCTTGCCGAGTTGGGCAGCGCGTTCATCCTGCTGGCCGGGCACAGCCAAACCAGGGCGTCAGGCGGGTCTGCCAGGCAGGGCTGACAGGAGAGGGAGGATGTTCTTCTGCGCCCAGGCGGCGCCGCGACGATCGCCCTTGGGTCCAAGGGCGTGGACCACGATGGCGGCGACGACGAGGGCAGCACGAAGGGAGGTGTCTGCCTTGACCCATGGGACGCCCCCGATGGCCGGTGGCGCGATCAATGCGTCAGGGGCTCGCACAGCGCGGGCGGCTGCCACGCCGATGGGGATTCGCGAGCTGAGCCTCAGACGGTTCAACTCCAGGAAGACGCCGTCGAGGCCGACGGGCGCATCGGGCCGGGCCTGTTCCCAATCGATGACAACCGCCCCGCGGCGGCTCAGGACGATGTTTCCCGGCCAGAGGTCGCCGTGGCACCAGGCCATGGTCAGGCGCTGCTCCTCGATCGGGCCCAGCGCAGCCTCAACCGCTGCCGCCACCTCGGTGCCGAACTGGTCCATCTCCTCGGCCCAGGACTGCGCCCAACCCTGGCCGGCGCGCCCGGTGGGGGCTGTGTCCGCCAGGAGCCGGGCCAGCCCGTGGGCCGCATCCCATGCCGGCGCTTGCCGACGCCAGCGTCGCCCGCGTGGGCTCAGGTGTCCCTGATGCCAGGTCTCGGCGCGCCAGGCAAGCCCATGGGTGGTGCCCAGGGCCAGCTCCGAGGGCATGTGCGCCCGCAGGGTTGGAGCCGTCAGCGCCGCGTCGATTCCGGACAGGAGTTGGCGTTGGTGGGTGAGCCGCGTTGCACCGAGGTCGGTCAGCGAGAGCCTGACGGCGGCCTCCTCGGTCGCCAGGGCGACGCGCAGGACCACGTTGTCGCCTCCGCTGACGAGGAAACCGCGAAGTCGGGCAGGGCTGCTGGTGGTCAGGCCCAGATCCGCAACCACATCGTCGACGAGCCCGTCGCGGTCGCCGTCGATCGCCAGCCCGGCTCGACCGGTCAGCCGCCACAGAGGTGAGGTGGCGAAATGCTGGCGCAACCACTGCCCCGGCGCACGCGTGGTCGCCGGCCAGGAGGGACTGAGGATCCGCTCCAGCGCTTCCGGGTGAGGATAGGGGACGACGCCGTGACGGCGGTGCGCGGGAACGATCGCGGCACGAATCCCACCCGGGGCCAGCGCGCCGGCCAGCGCGCCCGGATCGGTCCGCCGCTCGTCGGCCACCAACAATGCCAGCGTGCCATCCGCCAGCGGCCAGTGCCGTCCGTCCCAGCTCGCCCCATTGGCCACCCCTTTCAGGGCGGCGAAATCCACGCTGACGGTGATCGCCTGCGGGTACGACCGGCGGAAGGCGGCAGCGGTGCCGGGGTCGAGATCCACCAGGGCGACGGCGCCGCTCACCGCGGACGGGAGCAGGATGCGCCACGCCCCATTGCGTTCATTCCCGGCACCCCCCTCGGCCGCGACCGGAGCCCGAGCGGACTGTTGGTGCTCGCCACTGGTCACGGGGTGGTACTCTACCCACTCGCACGACCGCCGCGATCACACCCGCCGCGGCCCACGTTCCTAACGCACCAATGGAATCATCTGTGGCATGCTGCACCGATGCCCCACCTCGCCTGCCCGGCCGGCAGAGATGATGCGATGAGAGCCGAGTGATCGGACTGCTCGACCTTGTCCACGCGGTCAGGCGACACGTTCTGGTGGCACTGGCCACGCTTGCCATCGTGCTGATCGCGACAGGAGCCTACCTGGTCGTCCAGAAGCCGGTGTACCAGTCGACTGAGACGCTGCAGCTCTCCGGCACCAACGACGCCTTTCTCGGGCAGAGCAACTCGCTGGCGCCGCTGTACTCCGAGCTCCTGACCTCGCCGCAGACCCTGGGTGTGGCCCAGAACGACCTCGGTTCGACCCCGCTGGCCGACATCTCCGTGCGCACCTTCACCAATTCACCGGTGCTCAAGGTCGATGCCAGCAGCGGCTCCGCGACTGCCGCCCACGATTCCGCGGCTGCGGTGGTTGGTGGGTTGAGCCGGCGGCTCAGAGCGTCGCAGCTGGGCGTGGCCGGCATCAGCATCGTCGTCATCGACGCCCCCAGCCAACCCGAGGTCACCTGGCCGCGGCCGGCCCTCACGCTCGGTGTCGCCGCCATCGTCGGCATCGCCCTGGCCGTCCTGATGGCCCTGCTCGCCGACCAACGGCGGACGCGCGTCCGGGCCAGGGTGCCGGCGGCCGCCCCGGCGGTGCCGCCGATGCCGCCGGAGAACGTCCGCGCCGCAAGCTCGGCGGCCGCGGGGACGCCGACAGTCCAGGGCTACGCGACCGAGCCGCATCCACATCGCGGACGAATTCCTTCGTACCCTGCCCCCGAGGACGATGCCGTCCGCTGAGTGGCGGGCGACGGTGAGCTGATCCGTCGTTGGTCCGGACGGTCCCACGGAGGAGCCTGGTGAACACCGATCTTGCCCGACGAGCCACGCGGGGCACGGCATGGGTCGCGATCGCCACCTGGCTGAACCGCCTCTTCGTTCTCCTGGTCGTGCTCGTTCTGGCCCGAAACCTCGACGCCCGCCAGTTCGGAGTCCTCGCTGTGGCCGCGCTCGCCGCCAACGTCGCCCTGCAGCTGAACGACGGCGGTATGGCAGACGCATTGGTCTGGTGGCCCGGACACGTCCGCGAGGCAGCCGAGACAACGCTCCTCAGCTGCCTGACCGTGGGCGCGATCGGCGGTGGTGTCCTCGCCCTGGGCGCCCCGGCGATCGCGGGTGTCTTCGGCGCTCCGGACGCAACCCCGCTCCTGCGCGTCTATGCCGTCGCCATCCTGTTCGATGCCACAGCGGGCGCCTATCTGGGGATGCTCACCCGCGAGCTGGCCTTCCGCAAGCGATTCTTCCCCGAGGTGGTGCCCTCGGTGTGCGCAAGCATCGTCACGGTGGGACTCGCTCTCGGCGGGGCGGGCATCTGGTCATTGGTGGTCGGCGACGTGCTCCGCAGCGCGCTGCAGCTGGCCATCGGCTTCGCCGTCGCCGGCCGCGGGATGCTTCCCCGCTGGCACGGGGCGGTGGCGCGCAGGTTGTGGCGGTACGGGCGTGCCGCTCTGGCTGGATCGTTCCTCGAGTTCGCGCTGCAGAACGTCGACTATGCGTTGGTCGCGCTGCTGCTCGGCCCCGTCGCGCTCGGCCTGTACACCATCGCTTTTCGCTTGGCGATCCTTCCGTTCCTCATCGTCACCTACGTCATCGGAGGCGTGGCCTTCCCGCTCTATGCACGGCTGGTGGGTGACCCCGCCGCGGTGCAACGCCTCTTGCAGCTGTCGATGCGCGCGTGCTGCAGCCTGGTATTTCTCATGGGTGCAGGCCTAGCGACCCTGGCTCCGTCCGTCGAAGTGTTGGGCGAGCGCTGGGCCCCTGCTGTCCCGGTCGCACGCCTGCTCGGGATCTACATCTGCCTTCGATCAGCAGCTTTCATGATCAGCATGCTGTTGCGGGTGGTCAGCCCGGTCGCGAACGCGCTTCTGAGGGGGGCCTGGGTGCTGCTTCTGATCGCCCTGATCACCACACTGGGACGCACCTCGATCACCACCGTCGGCGCGATCCAGATGGTGGTGGCCGCCGCGCTCCTGGCCGCGTACCTGGTGGTGACACGCCGGCTGGCCCGGGTCGCGATCACGCCGATCATCGCGGACATCAGCCGGTGCGGCGTTGCCGCGTTGATCGCTGCGGCCGCCACCTTGGCTGTGCGCCAGGGGGTTGGCGCGCTGTCTGATCCCAGCTCTCGTGGCGCGCTCCTGCTCCTGGGCATCACCTTTTTCGCGAGCTATGTGCTGGCATTAGCAGTGGTCCTGCCCGGCGTGGCAGGCGACCTGCGCCGGGTGCGGGCTCTGGCGCTACGGCCGGCACCGGGAGTCGTCGCGGCGGCCACCACGGCCACTGTGCCGTGATCGCGCGCGCACTGCGCTGGAGAGCAGGCCGCCGGGGGGCGCACCGGCGATGAGGCCAGCCGTGCAGCGTACCGTCCGCGCCTGGTCGCGCATGCCACTGCCACGGGGGCCCGCGCTCATGGTGCTCGGCTACCACCGCATCGCGGAGCGGGACGACGGCCTGACAGTACGGCCGTCGACCTTCGCAGCGCACATCGGTTGGCTGGCTGCCCACCGCGCTGAACCACCCGTCGTCGACGTCGAAAATGCGGCCGCCGGCGCCGAGGAGTGGCCATGGCGGGGGGTCGCTCTGACCATCGATGACGCCTGGGCGGACGTGTACGAGAACGGGCTGGAGGTGCTGAGCCGGGCGGCGATCCCGGTGACCCTGTACGTTCCCAGCGAACTGCTCGGGACCGCTGAGTACATGACCCACGCGCAGGTGCGTGAGTGCGCCGCCGCCGGGATCAGCATCGGCGGCCATTCGCGCAGCCACGCGGACCTGCGGCGCTGCGATGACGCCAGCCTGGAGCGTGAGCTGCGCGGCTGTCGCGAGGACCTCGAGGACCTTCTCGGTGCACCGGTGACGGGGTTCGCGTACCCTTTTGGGCACGTCGACGGGCGCGTTCGTGACGCGGTTGCCAGCGCCGGGTACACCACTGCGATCACCACCCGGCGTGGCTGGGCGCGCCCCGGGCGTGATCCGCTGTGCGTCCCCAGGAGCTTTGTCGCGGACGTCGGTCTCTCCACCTTCCGGGCTACCGTCCGGGGCGGGCTCAACGTGTTGCGTGCGGCAGACGCCCTCCGAGTGAACACAGGCTAGCCGCACCGGCAGAAGGGACCAGGCATGGTCGATCCGCACGCTTCGGGCCTGCTTGGCTCGCGAGTTCAGCCCGGTGATGCCGATGACGCCGAGATCGGCGAGGATAGACCCATGACTGAGCGTCGCCGACATCCTGCTGCGCTGATGCTCATGCTGGCTGTCGCCTTCTTGCTGACTCAATCAGGGACGAGCGTGCGGATGAACTCGCCCGAGAGGAGCGACCGGACAGCCGTCAACGCACTCGACCCGGCGGCCACGCCGCCGGCCGCGCCACCTCCGGGCCTCTCGCCATGGGGGGTTCCGGCAGCAGGGCCGACACTCGCCCCGGGCGAGCCATCCACTCCCAGATCAACGCCGGCCGGGAGCAGCCCGCGCATCGTTCGTCCCGCCGATCCCCTCAACGTCCGCACACTTGCCGAGGAAGCGTTGGGCCAGGGCCAGGATGCCTACCTGGGTGACACCAGTCGCTACGCCTACGTCGCGCTCAACGACTATGAGTTTGGACGCGTCCCAGCCATCCACGCGGCTCAGCCGATGACCAAGGTCATCGCCTACGCAGAGACCCAGACTGAAGGGTCGAGCTCATGCACGGACGATCGGCATCCGTCATGGGGGGTGAGCTTCTGTTACGCAAACCAGTACCACCCCGAATGGTTCTTGCTGACGGCTTCTGGGCAGCGAGCGCGATACCACGACAACGGCTTCTACATGATGGACATGGGCTCGAGCTCATACCAGCACGCCTGGGTTCACAACGAGATCGCGACGGTCAAGCGCGACGGCTTCGACGGCGTGCTCATGGACGACGTCAACCTGTCGCCAGGACACGGCGTCAGCGGCACCCTCGCGAAGTACACCGATTCCCAGTACCGGGCCGCGGTGCAGGCATTCGTGGCCACCGTCGGCCCCACCCTGAAGGCCGCCGGATTGATCGTCAGCGCCAACGTGGGCGCCTCGAACCCGTGGGACGGCGCTGCGCTGGCCGAGTCCGAACGATTGGCGCGGAGTCTTTCGATCTACAACCATGAGTTCTGGATGCGCTATCAGGCTGGCACCGGCCTGTTCACCGCCGACGCGTGGCTGACATCGATTCGCATGCAGGAGGGAATCGAGGCGACAGGTACCGCCTGGACCGCTGTCATGTACGGCGATGCGCTGGACACGGCCGCCATGCGCTATGCGAGAGCCAGCTTTCTGCTGGCCTGGAACGGTTCAGCGGCGAGTGCGCTGACATACAGGCCCGACCCGGACCTGGTGGATCCATTCAACGAGAACTGGGCGACAAGCCTGGGCACACCGACCGGCCCTCGATACCAGCAGGGCATCGGTTGGACGCGTCAGTTCACGCATGGTCAGGTGGTTGTCAATCCCTCCGCCGGCCGGAGCCAAACATTCACCCTGGGAAGCGCCCACCGCACGCCCGACGGGTCGGTGGTCACGTCGGTGACGCTGGGCCCCGGCTCCGGCCTCGTGCTCCCCATCGCCTGAGCACGTTCAGCCTGGTGAGCGGAGTCGCTGTGCACGCATCGGTCGGGTGCCGATGAGTCGCTCTCCGGCCCTCTGGATCACCGACTGGTCCGATGAGGAGGACGCCGACGCCCGCACAGCATGGAGCGAGGCGGGGCTGGCGACCAGAGTGGTTCGGGTGCCGCCGCTCGGTCCCAGTGTCGGGACCAGGTGGCACCGCATGCGCAGCTATCCATCCTACGCATGGCTGGCGGTCGCCGGCCTGTCGAGGGCCGGAGGGGGGCCGCTGGTCGCCTGGCAGCCGCTGGCGGGCGTCCTCGCTGCTCTGCTCCGTCCCAGCAGGCGGACCACCTACCCACTGCTGCTCGTGAACCCCCTGCTGCGCGCGTCTGGTTCGGGGATTGCCCAGTCGCTGTTGCGGACTGGAGTCGCACGTTCTGACCGGGTGCTGCTGTCCAGCCGGGCGGGCGTCGAGGCGGCCGTCTCCATGGGACTTCCTCGAGAGCGATTGGCGTTCGTCCGGCTGGGCGTCCGCGCTCGCCGCGAGCGACCGGCGCCTCCGGGGACGCACCTTCTGGCCGTCGGGCGCGAGGGCCGCGATTGGGAAACACTTGCTCGCGCGGCTCGCTTGGCCGGTGTGGAGGTACGCGTGATCGGACCAGCGCCCGGCGATTGCTTCGACCTTCCACTGATCCCCCAGGTGTCGCGGGCGCGGCTCTTCGATCTGATGGAGTCGGCGGCGGGAGTTGTGGTGCCCCTGCGCAGCCCCGACGTCAGTGCCGGCCAGCTGGCGATCCTGGACGCCTTCGCCGTAGGTCGCGGAGTTGTCGCCACCCGTGCGCAGGGCACGGAGGACTACGTCGACGAGGACTGCGGCGAGCTGGTCCACCCCGGCGACGCCCGAGGATTGAGCGAAGCCCTCCAGCGCCTTGCTCAGCCGGCCCACGCTGCCCGGTTCGCCTCCGCCGCCCTCGCCGCTGCCCAGGGCCCTCTCTCACTGACCACCTTCGTGCGGCGCGTCGATGCAGAGATCACCGCTGTGCAGGCGGGCGCCCACTGTCAACCCGGTGTCGACGTGGCCTAGACCTCGCTGAAACCCAGGGCGGGTGCTCCGCGACGGCACCACACCGCCTGCTCGAGCGCGGCACGATGTTGCTGCGCAAGGGCTGTCGCGATGCTTCTGGAGACGCCGATGATCTGGTAACGGCTCGGACTCGGACCCCTGGAGGGTGAGGGCACCCTTTGCAGGGGGGCCTGATCGTCCGCCGCATGAGCTTCACTTCTTCTGCATCTCGAGTCGGGAATCGGCACGGTCAGCGCATTGCTGCATTGGCGACCCTGCTCGTCGTCCCTGTGGCGGTGACCCAGGCAGTCACGAGCGTGCGCGTGAACGCCCTCGGTTCTGGGCACAGCGCACCATCCGGCGTCTCGACTGTCGCCGAGGAAGCCCTCAGCTCGGGCCAGGAGGCCCACCTCGGTGACACCAGCCGCTATGCCTATGTCGAGCTCAACGACTATGAGTACGGACGTGTCGCTGCCGTCCACGCGGCCCAATCATCCACCAAGGTCATCGCGTACGCGGAGACCCAGACTGAAGGCCTGAACTCGTGCCAGTACGACGCGCACCCGTCGTGGGGGGTCAGCTACTGCTATGCGAACCAGTACCACCCTGAATGGTTCTTGCTGAACGCCTCTGGCCGGCGAGCCCAGTACCTCGACAACGGCTACTACATGATGGACATGGGGTCCGCCTCATACCAGCAAGCCTGGGCCGCCAACGAGATCGCCATGGCCAATCGTGACGGTTTCAACGGCATGATCATGGACGACGTCAACCTGTCGCCCAGCCACGGCACCAACGGCACACTGGCGAAGTACACCGATGCGCAGTACGCCGCTGCTGTGCAGTCATTCGTCGCTGCAGTCGGCCCCACTCTCAAGGGAGCCGGGCTGGTCGCCGCCGCCAACGTGGGCGGGGCGAACCCGTGGGACCCCACCGCGCTGGCCCAGTCCGAGCAGATGGCGCCCAACCTCTCGATCTTCAACCACGAGTTCTGGCAGCGCTGGCAGGCCGGCAGCCCTCTGTTCACGGGCAACGCGTGGCTGTCATCCATTCGGATGCAGGAAGCGATCGAGGCAACCGGCACGTCGTGGACAACTGTCACCTACGGTAGCCTCACCGATGTCGCCGCCATGCGGTACGCGAGGGCCAGCTTTCTGCTGGCGTGGAACGGCACCACGGCGAGCGCGCTGATCTACCGGCCCGATCCAGACCTGGTGGATCCAAACCACGAGGCGTGGACGACCAACGTGGGCACACCGACTGGCGATCGCTACCCCGTCGGCGTCGGCTGGGGCCGCCACTTCTCGGGTGGCACGGTGCTCGTCAATCCGTCGGCGAACAGCTCTCAGACGTTCATCCTGGACGGCGCCCACCGCATGCCCGACGACTCGGTGGTGACGGCGCTGACCCTCGGCCCCACCTCGGCCCTGGTCCTGCCCAGCACGTCGCAACTGCCCGCTCCGCCCGGAATCACGCCGCCCAGTGGAGGCGCCAGACCGGCTCCTCTCGCGGCCGTGAATGACAGCAGCACGTGGGTACTGAGCGCGAATGGCACAGGGCCTGGCGGACCGTCGGAGTGGTCGTCGACCCCGTTCTACGGGTCCCTCACCACACTCGTCGGCGATGTCACCGGCACTCGCGTCTCTTCCCTTGTGGCTGTCGATGGCACCAATGTCTGGGTGATGACACCGAACGACAGCAAGAGCGGCTTCGCGTCACCACGCCTGTGGTCGACATCCGTCTTCTACGGGTCGAGAGCCACACTTCTCGCCGATGTCAACGGTGACGGCAAAGTTGACCTCATCGCCGTCAATGACAACAGCGTGTGGGTGATGACATCCAACGGCAGCGGTTTCAATCCGCCGCAACAGTGGTCAGTGTCGACCTTCCATGGCGCCCTCGGGACCATGGCAGCCGACGTGACCGGTGATGGGCGCGCTGACCTCGTTGCGGTCAACGGCAGCAGCGTCTGGGTGATGGCGTCCAACGGCAGCAACGGATTCGGCGCTCCCTTCCTGAGCTCATCGTCGACCTTCTACGGGTCAGCGACGACTCTGGTGGCGGACGTCTCCGGCGACGGCAACGCGGATCTGGTCGCGGTCAACGGCGACAGTCAGTGGGTCATGACCGCCGCCGGCAATGGTCAATTTGGGCCTCCCGTCCTATGGTCGACCACGCCGTTCTACGGCAGTCGCACGACCATCGCAGCGGATGTCACCGGCACCGGGAGAGCCAGCCTCATCGCGATCAATGACGGCAACGTCTACACCATGCAGCCCAGTGGATCCGGCTTCACCGCCCCGGCTGTGTGGTTCGGCTCGCCGTTCTACGGCACACGCGCCACACTCGCCCAATAGCGCGAGCTCCGGGCCGGCCCACGCCGGGCCGACACCGCCGGGTAGCTGCTCAGGCTGGGCTCGGCATCCGCGCCGGCGTGACAGCGGGTGGCGGCCGGCACGCGCGCCGCGCCGGCTGGCTACAGTTGGCGTATGCCACGCGCTCACGAGCGGGAGATCGAGGCCAACGGGCTGCGCTTCGAGACGCTGATGGCCGGCCCGGCGGACGGCGAGGCCGTCATCCTCCTGCACGGCTACCCGCAGAGCGGTTCGTCGTGGTCGGACACCGTCAACTGGCTGGCCGAACAGGGTTATCGCGCTCTCGCCCCCAGCCTGCGTGGGTATTCACCGGGGGCCAACCCGCCCGACGCCGCCGCGTATGCCATGGGCGAGCTGGCTTCGGACGTGATCGGCATCGCCGACGCCGAGGGGGTGGGCAGATTCCACCTGGTCGGACACGACTGGGGGGGCGCCCTGGCCTGGATGGTGGCAACGGTCCATCCCGATCGCCTGCTCAGCCTCACAGTGCTGTCGACGCCGCACCCCGCTGCGCTGCGCAAGGCGATGGGCAGCTCGACCCAGATGCTGCGCAGCAGCTACATGGGCCTGTTCCGCATCCCCCGTGTGCCCGAGCTGCTGCTCCAGCTCCGCGACTTCTCCCAGCTCGGCCTGGGCTTGCGCATCTCCGGGCTGCCCAATGCGGCGTGGAAGCGGGACCGTGCCCAGCTCCGCCGGGTCGGCGGCATGCGCGGACCGCTGAACTGGTATCGCGGCACCCCCCCGCCGCGGGGACCGGCGCGCCCGGTCACCGCGCCCACCTTGTTCATCTGGGGACGGCATGACCTGTTCCTGGGGCGACGCGCGGCGGAGCTGACCGAGCAGTTCGTCAGCGGTGAGTACAGGTTCGAGGTGCTCGACGCCGGCCACTGGATCGTCGACCGCAACCAGGACGAGCTGCACTCACTGCTCGGGGCGTGGTTGCCGGCCCACCGGGCTGCGTCAGCGACGCCTGCCGCGTCGGCCTCGAGCGCGGCGGCGCAAGCAGGAGCGAGCTCGGCTGCGACGGGTCGTGGCAAGCCGGCCGCCGCGACCGGTGGTGCGACGGCGAGCACCCCGGGAGGTGCCAAACCGAGCGCCAGGGCCCGTGCGAAGTCCGCGGCGGCGGGTGGCGCCGCGGCTGCTGCCAAGTTGGGGCGGAAAGGCGCGGGCGGGACGGGCGGCAAGCGCAAGCGGGGACCGAAGAGCTAGTCCGCCGCCTCGCTACAGGATCTCGATACCGCTGAGCTTGGCGAGGTCCTTGACGCTGATGAACTGGACTGTGATGTTGCCATTGCCATCGGCGGTGGCGTTGAAGGTCAGTGCTATCGCCTTGTTCTTGGCGCCGGCGGCCTGGATGATGTCGTAGTTGGTCATCACCTGAGTGCCGTTGATCTTGACGTTGAAGGTCCGCTGCCCAACCGATGTCCAGGTGATCTCCGCCTCCTGGAGGCGCACCGTGTACGCCGCAAAAGCCGTGAGGCCCTGACCCGTGTAGGTGAAGTTTCCACGGCGCTCGGTCTGATACACGCCCTGCGGAGCCGGGTTCGGCACCAGGCTGGTGTTGATGGCCGCGGTTGTGGAGCCGGTCGATCCTCCTGAGTACGCGGTGTCGGCCATGTAGTTGCCGGTGGCCCCGCCGCCCGCGTTGACGGCGGCCCGCGGGGCGACTGGCAGGGTGCACGTGGGACCTGTGGGAGCGGTCCACTCCGAGTACGTGGTGGTGACCTGGTAGCAGTACGTCGTGTCGCCCAGGACGCTGTTGTCGGTGTCGGTCACGGCGGAACCGGTCAGCGTCGCGATCGTCGAGTAGCCGCCGCCGTCGAGGTTCGACGACACCGTTTGCGCGGAGCCCCGCTGGTTGGGGTTCGACGGCAGCGTCCAGTTCAGCTGGTTCGAGTTCGGCCCGTTGGGCTGGGTGGCGATCAGGCCAGTGGGCGCGGCGATGCTGCCGGCGGCGAACGTGGAGCCTGTGTTCTTGGTGGTGGTGGCCCATGCCGCCTCCACCATGTGTGCGCAGGAGAGCGATGCGCACGTGGCGGCGATCACGGTGACCCACCGCCGCCGGTTGCGCACGGTCAGTCCTCGCTCCTGACCATGCTCAGGAACTGACGCCGTGCCCAGGCCACCAGGCCCACGATCAGCAGGGACGGGAGCAGCACCACCAGAACGCTGCGGCCGACTGCGATGGCGGTCCCCGCCGCGGGAACGATGTAGGTGGCGCGATCGGCGAGCCCGTGGCTGCTCTGGGTGATCACCCAGGGGTCCTGCACACGGTTGGCGTCGCCCTTGGTGTGGATCTGGACGGAGCCATCGCTCGCCGTGGAGATCTGCGCGATCCTGTGCACGACCACCTCGGTGGCGTTGGTGGGCTTGGCGAAGACCAGGATGTCGCCCTGGTGCAGGCTGCTCACGCCGACCTTCTCGGTGATCACCAGCGAACCGATCGGGATGGTCGGCACCATGCTGCCGGTGATGACCTGCTCCGAGTGGTGCCGGGTGATGACACCGAAGGCGGTGGCGCTCATGAACAGAACGAGCACCGCGGCCAGGGCCGCGGCCGCGAGGTTGGCCCCGTGGCGCACGGCGCCGGCCACCCCGCGGCCGGGGCTCGGCGCGGCGACGGGCAGGGATGCACCGAAGGCGACCGTGGATCTGACCAGCCGGACGGCGGGCACGGGCGTGGCGGCGGCGACGGCCGCTGCCGGGACGGTCGCGGGCGCTCCCAGGATGTAGAAGGACGAGGCTGTGGTGGTCATGGTGATTTCCTGAAGGGAGGGGGAAGCGGAAGGGGGCCGGCCCAACGGACCGGCCCCTCCGAGTTCACGAGAGCTGACTAGCTGTTGGTCTGGGTCCAGGTGTACGCCGCGGTGCAGGTCTGGCCCATGTCAGCGTTGGCGCTGTTGTTGGGCAGGCTGACGGTGAAGCTGTAGGTGCCTGTGTCGCTGGTATTCCAGGTGGCGCTTCCGGCGCTCTGCTTGAGGTTCTGCGCGGTCATCGCCGACAGCGAGCCGCTGTACACCGAGGCGGGCGTTCCCTCGTTGTCCACGATCGAGGCGTTGAGGCTGGTGCACAGGGTGCCGCCGGTGGCCGATGCCAGGGTCAGCTGAAAGGTGCTGGCCAGCGAGCCGGTGTGGGTGATCTGCACGGTGCCGGTGGTCGAGCTGCCGGGCTTGCCCGCGGCCAGGGTGAAGATGATCCCGCACGATCCGGGCGAGGTGAGGTCGGTGCACGAGACGCCAGCGCCGGCGCCGCCGACCTTGGCGAGGTTGGTGTGGTGCACGGTGCCGGTGGCGAACGTGCTGCCGTTGTTCTGGGTGGTCACGGTCCACGCGGCGAGGCCGCCGTAGCCGATCAGACCCGCGGTGGCGACGGTGCCACCGATGAGGAGGGCCAGGGGAAGGGTCTTCATGCCCTTGGTCTTGGTCTTCAGGTAGGTGGCAGGTCGAATCACGGGCGGGTCTCCAAAAGTGCTGTATCGAGCCCGGTCATGTGAGGACGTAACGGGCACTGCAAACGTAGCCAACGCACGAAACGGAGCAGTGGTCGTCCCGGTACGCGTCGGCTACGCCAAGCAAAGACAAGTGCGGTTGTTGCGAGCCGCCGAACTCGCCGGTGACGGCCGTGTCGATTCCGGGCCGGCGGTTGTGATGGTCGATCGGGGCGTGGAGCTCCGTCCGCTGGGAGGCTCAGGACGCCCGGCGAGCCTCGGCCGGGCCTCTGCTAGGCTTGCCGCCGCGATGAGCGTCACCATCCTGGTGGGCGGACAGTGGGGCGACGAGGGCAAGGGCAAGGTCATCGACCTCCTCGCCGATCGCGTCGACATGGTGGTGCGCTCCCAGGGTGGCAACAACGCCGGCCACACAGTCGTCGCGCAGGGGAAGGAATACAAGTTCCACCTCATCCCCAGCGGCATCCTCAACCCGTCGACTGTGTGCGTCATCGGGCACGGCGTCGTGGTCGACCCCAAGGTGTTCCTGGCGGAGGTCGACAACCTCCACGCGCAGGGGATCAGCACCGCCAACCTGCTGATCAGCGAGCGCGCTCACATGGTGATGCCCTACCACCCCGAGCTCGACAGGCTCGGCGAGGTGCAGCGTGGCGACGACCGGCTGGGCACCACCGCGCGCGGGGTCGGGCCCGCGTACGAGGACAAGGTGCGCCGCATCGGCTTCCGCATCGGCGATCTCCAGAAGCCGGTGTTCATGGAGAAGAAGCTGCGCTTCGTGCTTCGGCTCAAGAACGAGGCGCTCACCAAGCTGTACGACGCGCCGCCATTCGACGAGAAGGCGATCCTGGACGAGTACCTCGGCTACGCGGAGCGGCTGCACGGGATGATCCGCGACATCCACCCGCTGATCCGCGACGCCGTGGCCAGCGGCGATCGCATCCTCCTCGAGGGCGCCCAGGGGGTGATGCTCGACATCGACCTGGGCACCTACCCGTATGTGACCTCGTCAGCGCCGACCGCCGGGGGTGCCTGCACCGGCAGCGGCATCCCGCCGTCACGCATCGACAAGACGGTGGGCGTGTTCAAGGCGTACACCACGCGGGTTGGCTACGGTCCCTTCCCCAGCGAGCTCACCGACTCCCTCGGCGAGTGGATCCGCGAGGTGGGCGCCGAGTTCGGGACCACCACTGGGCGGGCCCGCCGGGTGGGCTGGTTCGACGCCGCGGTGGCCCGCTACGCCGTCGACACCAACGGCATCGACTCGATGGTGCTCACCAAGGTCGACGTGCTCGATGAGGTGCCCACGCTGCGCATCTGCACAGGCTACGAGTGGCGCGGTGAGTACTGGGACCACCCCATGGCCAACATCTCCCACCTCAAGCATTGCGAGCCCGTGTACGAGGAGATGCCGGGGTGGATGGCGCCGACGCGCGACTGCCGCGAGTACGACCAGTTGCCAGCTGCCTGCCGGGGGTACATCGAGCGGGTCGCGGAGTTGAGTGGCGCGGAGGTCGACGTGGTGTCGGTCGGGCCTGACCGCGAGCACACGCTGGTGCGCCGGCAGCTGCTGTGAGCTCACTCGCACGTAGGAATCTCGGCGGTGTCAGCGGGGTGCAGCTGGGCTCCGATGTAGCACGTGTGCTACACTGCGTCTGGGTGACCAGGGAGATCAGCCAGCGAGAGCTACGCAATGACAGTGGTGAGGTCATGAGGGCGTTGGACGCTGGTGTCTCCTTCGTCGTAACCCGCAACGGCGTGCCCGTTGCCGACATGACTCCGATTCGGCGTCGACGCTTCGTCCCAGCCGTGGCGGTGGTGGCCGCTTTCAGGGACGCTCCGCCAATCGACCCCGATCGCTTCCGAGCGGATCTGGATATTGCGGTCGACCAGGATCCTGGACCTCGTGCGTGAGGCGCGCCATCACCGCGGGCTGATCGACACGTCGGTCGTCATCGACCTGCACCGAATCGATGCCCGCGACCTCCCAGCGGAGATCGCGGTCTCGGCCATCTCGATGGCGCAGCTCGCCGCCGGACCACACGCGACCGATGATGTCGATGAACGGTCACGGCGCCAGGATCGACTGCAACGGGCGGTGACGGCATTCGAGCCAATCGCTTTCGATGACGACGCCGCGCGAGCGTACGGTCGCGTGTACGCCGCGGTGCTCAGGGGCGGCCGCAAGGCGCGCGGACGGCGGGCACTGGACCTGCTGATCGCCGCCACGGCGCTGGCCGCACGCCTACCGCTGTACACGCGCAACCCATCCGACTTTGCCGAGCTGGACGGACTTGTCGAGGTGGTGCCGACAGAGGCGGAGGCGTGAAGGCTCGCCGCGCTGACAGATCACCGTGAGCCGGACCGACATGATCACTCGGGCGCGCACCAGCTTGCTCTTCTGGCTCTGCGGATACAGTGGCGTCCCCTCGTTGTCGACAGTGGAGTTCGCACCATGGGTTCGCCTCTTCGCAAGCTCGCGTCCCCGGTGTTCGTCGTCGCTCTTGCCGCATGTGGAGGTGGCGGCACCGCGCCGTCCAGCCCGACCAACGCGGCCAGCTCAACGGCCAGGTCATCGTCCTCATCCGCCGCAGCAACGGGATCCGGTGCCGACGCCATCTGTGCCAACTACAACACCAACATCAATGCCATCCCCGCCCCGCTCAACCCCGCTGCGCCAGCTGATGCCACCGCGCTTCCCGCGATCGCGTCGTGGCTGGACATGGTTCTGGTTGCGGCTCGACAGGAGCAGGCAGCGTTGAAGGCAGCTTCAGATGCAGCGCCTGTCAACGCGTCCTTCGGCGATGTCATCACCACACTGGCGGGTGCGGACTCGGCCGCCAAGGTTGGCGATGTCAGCGCGTACAAGGCGGAGTTCGCCAACTTCTCCACCGCCAACACGGCGTTCCACACGGTCGCGGGTCAGTCCAACCTGCCCAACTGCGCCAAGTAGGGAACTGCGGATTCAGGCTGAGTCCCGGGGAGACGCGACCACGCTGTGAGAGCCAGGCCCGTCACCCTCAGCGCTGGACGATCGCCTGCGGGCTGTGAGTCCGTTGCAGGTGTCCGCAGGGCACCTGGTCACGGATAGGCACCCACCTCACGAACGGCGGCCCACCGTTGCCGGTGGCTCGACGGCAGTGGCGGATGGTCGGGCATCGGGATGCGCAGCTGTGCTCACTGGTTGAGCATCGCCACCGGAGTGGACCTGTGGATGGCGGGCGAGCTGGTGCGGATTGGACACGCGCTGCGTGAGCTGCCGCTGATCCACCAGGCCTTTGCGGCCGGGCGGCTGTCGTTCGACAAGGTGCGGGTGCTCACCCACGTGGTCACTGCAGTCGACGAGTCCTTGTGGCTCGAGCTGGCCCTGGAGGCATCGGGGGCGCAGCTGGCGCGGATCTGCCGGGAGTTCCGCCGCGCGGTGGCGATCGAGGAGCCGGAGCGTGCCGCCCGGCAGCGTGCGGAGGTCGTTCGAGTACCGCAAGGGCCGCGAGCGCTGTCCTCCGCTTGAGACCCCCGATCCTTGCCGGACCTGGGCTGTCGATGTCAGTCGCCATGGTGATGTCCTCCTGTGGTGAACGGTTCGGGAGAAGCATCCCGCCACGCTGAGGCGGACCGGGGGATCGGCTGGCAAACGCCTCAGAGACTGATCGGTCGATGGGGGCTGCCCGAATGCAGGTCGCTCGGAAGGCGCGCTCGCGTCAGGGGCGGCTTCCGTCGTCGACGGGTCGACGCGGGCGACCTCAGAACGGGCGGTAGTCGATCCCATCGGGACGCGCCAGGTGGTAGCTGCCGCTGCCGCTCCACTGCCAGACCACTGTCGAGGTGGTCGGGTCGACGACGACGATGCGGTTGTTGAAGTCGTCGCAGATGGCCACCCGGTTGCTCGCCAGGGGGATCGCGATCGAGGTGTGGTTGAGCTGCTCCTTGCCGCGCGGCGCGTACTTCCAGAGCACGGCTCCGTCAGCTCCGATGCGCAGCACCTGACCGAGCGTCGAATAGTCGGTGAGCAGCACCGAGCCGTCGGGGTAGGCCATCCCATCGGACGGGTAGCCGGCGGGAACGCGATGGCTCCAGCGCAGGGTGCCGTCGGGGTTGATCCAGTTCACCGAGCGGCTGCCGATCTCGGTGACCACCACCGACCCGTCCCGGGTCGGGAACGCGCCGTTAGGGGTGGCGAACTGCTGCGGGGGGTTGTGGCGGCAGCCATTGCCGCCGAGGATGGAGATGGTCGCGCCGGTGCTCCCGCTGAGGTGGAGGATTCGACAGTTGTTGATGTCGGCCATCCAGGCGCTGCCGTCCGCCGCGGGGGCGAGGTCGTCGGGATTGTTGAAGTGGGTGCTGTCCTTGCCGCGCCGATCGTAGGTCCCGATCTGCCAGAGGACGGCGCCGCTGGTGCGGTCGATGGCCATGGCGCCCTGGCCGTCTTCGGAGCTGAGCAGGATCGACGACCCGTCAGTGCTGTAAAAGGCGTCGTCCGGCGCCCCCAGTGGGTGCAGCAGCGGCGGCGAGGTGGTGGGGAACGTCCACGTGATGTTGCCGCTGGGGTCGATCTCGGTGAGCCGGCTGTGGCTGCTGCTCTCGGCGATCAGGAGGTGGCCGGTGAACGGGACGCCGGCCGGCAGCGCGGGCAGCGCCGCCGCCTCGCCGGGCAACAGGAAGCCGGGCGGGGCGGGCGTGCGGGTTGGCGTGGGAACGGGCGTCGCAGTGGCGGGCGCGCGTGACGGCACGACCTGGGGCAGGCTGGCCGGCGGCGCCGAGGAGCATCCGGTGAGCAGCATCAGGCCGGCGAGAGCTGCCGCTGCCACGCTGCGCCGGCGGGCACTTCGGGAGCGGACGCTCACCCCGGCACCCCGCAGGCGGGCATCGAGTACAGCGTGTTGGTGATCGAGTCGACGATCTCCAGTGTCCCCGACGCGGTCACCGCCAGGCCCTGCGGCGACGGCAGGTTGACCGACACCGCGGCGGAGGCGCCCGAGGAGGGGTCGACGGCGAGGACGTCGCGATGGTCGAGCTCGGTGACATAGAGAAGGCCCGCGTGGTAGACGACCTCGTCGAGGTCGGTGAAGTGGCCCAGCGGCCGTTTGGCGCCCGACGGCGAGATCACCGACAGGCCGGGGGTCGACTCGCTGGCCACGTACACGTTGCCGGCGGGGTCGGTGGCGGCGGCGACGGGGCGGCCCAGGCCGCTGCCGAGCAGCTGCGGAGGTGAGCTGGGAGCTGACGCGGCTGTCGCCGGAAGGGCAGGCCCGGTCGTGGCAGGGGCCGGCGCCGCCAGGCTCACCGCGAAGAGCTGTCCAGTGGGGCTGTCGGGCACCAGCAGGCGGTGGCCGGCGGCGTCGATGGCGATGCCGTCGATGCCGGCGTTGCTGGTGGGGTTGGGAAAGCTGACCAGCGTGTGCGACGCGGAGGAGGGCGCGGGGGTGACCACCGCGATGGCGTTGCGGTCCTGCTGCGCCACCAACAGCGTGCTGCCGTCGCTGGCGACACCCTCGGGGCCGCCGGAGACCGTCTGGGTGGTGACAGCTCGGTCGGTGCCGCCGCTGGCGCTGATGCCGATCAGCTGGTTGGCCTCGCGAGCGGTGACCCAGAGGCGGCCGGCGTCGCCGACGGCGATGTCGTCGGGTGATACAGCGAACGTGTGCACGACCTGGAGCGCGTGCGCGTCACGCGGGGGGCCGCAGCCGGCCAGCGTCACCTGGGGCAGAGACGGGGTCGAAGAGGCAGTTGCGGCCGGGGTGCTGCTGGGCCCCGCCGATGACCGCACCGCCGACGGTGTGGGGCTGGCTGAGCCGGGACTGCCGCAGGCTGAGACGGCCGCGCCGGTCAGCAGCATCGAGACCAACCGGAGGCGGCCGCGGCGTCGGCTGACCGGCAGGGCGCCACCGCAGCGTCGGTCTGGGGAGGGTGGGAGGCGGCGGCGGTGATGACTGAGGAGCGGCACCGAGTGGATTGTCGCTGCCGTGGTGGTGCGGTGCTCATTCCCGGCGTCATCACTCCTCGCGGAGAACATCCACCAGCCTGGTGCGCCGCAGCACCGCCCCGGCCACCAGGGAGGCGGCCACCGCCACCACCAGCACCAGCGCGAGCAGCACCGTCACCGACAGCGCCGGCACCGTCACACCGGTCGGCGGGATGGTGAACAGCGGGCGCAGGATCTGCACGAAGATCAGCGCCATCGCGGTGCCCACCAGGGCGCCGAGCACGATGCTCGCCACCGCCACCAGCAGCGCCTCGGCGACGATCAGCGCCACCAGCTGGCGCATCCGCATTCCCAGCGCTCGCAGGGTGATGTGCTCCTTGCGGCGGCGCAACAGCAGGCCGAAGACGAAGATCGCGATGCCCAGCGCGCTGAGCAGCACCGTGTACAGGCCCTCGAGCCTGGCCAGGCCGTCGATGTTCAACGCCGACAGCGTCGACTGGTCGCGGTTGACAGCGGTGCTGATGGTGTCGATCAGCAACGGCGTGGTGCGCCCGGGACCGGAGCGCAGCGCGGCTGCGGCGGCCGTCGAGGTGGTGTCGTTGCCACCGGTGTCGAGCAGGTAGAGCGTGGGTGTCGCCGCCGGCACGGCCGCGTGGTAGCCGGCCATCGAGCTGACGATGTCCACTCCCTGCGGGAAGCCCGGGAAGTTGGTGTACGAGCCCACGTCGAGCAGGGTGACCGGGATCGGCGCTCCGCCGCCGGGATTGGGCAGGCGCACCCGCACGTGGTCGCCGACCGCGATGTTGAAGGTGCGGGCCAGCTCCTGGTCGATGAGCACCGCTGCGGGATTGGAGGCCAGCGTGCTCAGCGCTGCAGCCGGGGTGATCCCCACCAGGAAGCTGGGGTTGATGGTGGCCACGCTGGGAAAGGTCGCCGGGTCGATCGCCGCCAGGGTGCGCTTGTCGGTACCAACCAACACCGACGCCGTTTCGATCACCGGGCTCACCGCCCGAACCCCGGGCACGCTCAGCGCCGACGCGAAGCCGGCCGGCTGCTTCTGCGACGACGTCGGGGTGACCCGCACATCGGCGCCGTTGACGAAGCGCGCGTCGGTGACCTTCTCGGCCTGGTAGGTGCGCGCGAACATCGACACGCTCATCCCAAACGCGATCGCCAGGCTCAGGGCGATGATCCCGGCCGCCACCCCGCGCGGCCGCCGGAGCACGCTGAGCAGGGCGGTGCGCGCCACCAGCCGCTTGCGAAAGCTCTGGGTGCTGATCCGAGTCGACAGCCGCGCCGCCAGCGCCAGCAGCCCGCGCACCGCCAGCAGGGTGGCGCCGATCCACAGGAACGCCGGCGCCAGCAGCAGGTAGAACGACAGCGAGACGCTCTGGGTGTCAGCCGCAGCGGTCACCGGCGGCTTGAACCCGCCGCTCAGGTAGGTGACCAGGCCCACCACCGCGGCGGCCGCCAGGAAGTAGAGGTCGACGCGATGGCGCAGCCAGCCGGCCGGACGGGTGACCTCCATCTCCCGGCGCTCGTCACTGACCTCGCCGAGCAGCGAGCGCCGGGCGGGCAGGTACAGCGCCAGCGCGGTGGTCACCGCCGCTGCCGCCAGCGAGAGCCCGATCGACACCGCGTAGGCGCCGCCGTCGCCGTTGACGCCGTTGAAGAGCAGGGCGAGCGCGCCGAAGCCGAGCGCCAGCCCCACCACCGAGCCGAGCACCGCCAGCACCAGGGTGTTGAGCGCGAGCGCGCGCAGCATCGCCCGCGGTCGCATCCCGCGCGCCCGTAGGGTGGCCCGCTCGCGGCGCTGGGCCTCCGCCAGCAGGCTGCCGGCGTAGCGCGAGAGGTAGGCGGCCAGGGCCACTCCGGGGAGGCCGAGGAAGATGAACAGCACCTTCGCCAGGGTGCTGTCGCGCTGGGCGCCGGTCAGCGTCGAGCTGAGGTTGTCGACCACGGTGATGTCGCCGGGTGCCAGCCGCTCGATGGTGCGCCGCAGCCCCTCGGTGGTGACCAGGGCGGTGGCGGGGTCGGCGGCCAGCGCGGTGCGGTCGATGCCGGCGTGCACCTCGACGATCGGCGGCGCCTTGAGCACCGGCGGGGTGGCGGCGGCGTCGGCGCGCAATGCGGGGATGACCACGTCGCGAAAGGTGGCCAGGTCGACCGCCACCACGTACGGCGAGGCGACGAACTCACCCTGGGTGTCGGGGCTGCGGCTCAGGAAGAGCGGGGTGGCCCGGGTGAAGTCGGCGGTGGCTCCCACCCGCAGCGACAGCGGCACGGCGCGGCCGGGCAGGCTGACGGTGATGGTGCTGTCCGGCCGAGCCCCGACCAGGTCGGAGGTGGGCAGGCTGACCAGCCCGGTTGTGGCGGTGTACTGGCCGGCGATGGTGCGCACCAGTGGGAAGCTCTGCAGGTATGAGGCGTTGAAGCCCATCAGGGTGATCGCGCCGGTGACCGGGCCGGACGGCCCTCGGACGGAGCCGGCGGGCAGCTCGACGCTGGCGAATCCCTCGGCGGCGCGCACCCCGGCGACGCCGGCCACGGCGGCGATCAGCTGCGCCTGGGTGGGCGGCGGCGGGGCGTTGCTGGTGACCGGGCTGGGGCTGGTGGGCGCGGTGCCGAGCGGGTTGGTGAGCCCGGCCTGCATGTCGAGCACCACCGGGGAGATCGCCCGCGCGGTCATCTGCGCCGACGAGGAGTCGACGAAGAACGACACCCCGGAGAACAGCCCGACCGCCAGCGCGATCCCCAGCACCGAGGCCAGGGTGCGGCGCGGATTGCGCATCAGGTCGCGGAGGACGTACCTATGCATGGGCGCGCTCCGCTCCAGCCAGATCAGCGCCGCTGTCGGCGACCACGTGACCGTCGCGCAGGGAGACGATGCGCTCGAAGCGGGACGCCACCGCGGGATCGTGGGTGACCACGATGGTGGTGGCGCCGATCTCGGCGGTGGCCTCCAGCAGCAGATCGACGACCGACCGCGAGGTCACCGTGTCGAGGCCGCCGGTGGGCTCGTCGGCGAGCACCAGCGCGGGCCGGTGGATCAGGCAGCGGGCGATGCCGACGCGCTGCTTCTGGCCACCGGAGAGCTGGTCGGGGAGCTTGTCCTGGTGGCCGGCCAGCCCCAGCTTGGCGAGCATCTCGCGCGGCGAGACCCCGTTGTCGCGCTCGGAGATGCCGCTCTGCAGGGCCACGTTCTCGGTGGCGGTGAGGAACGGCACCAGGTCGTACGCCTGGAAGACAAAGCCCGCGTTCTGGCGGCGCCACCGGGCCCGCTGCTCCTCGCCCAGGCTGGCGACGTCGGTGCCGAGCACCTCGAGGGTGCCGCCGTCGGCGTGCTCGAGGCAGCCGATCACCGAGAGCAGGGTCGACTTGCCGCAGCCGCTGGGACCGACGATGGCCAGCCGCTGGCCGGTGGGGATCTCGAGGTCGATGGAGTCGATGGCGCGCACCGTTCCGGCCGCGGTCCGGTAGGCACGGCGCAGGCGCAAGGCGCGCACCGCCCAGTCGCTCATCGGGTGTCGATCCTGCCGTCGGTGATCACCAGCTGGCGGTCCGCCGAGGCGGCCAGGGCGGGGTTGTGGGTGACCACCAGCAGGGTCAGCCCGGTCTCGCGGCGCAACCGGAGCAGCAGCTCCATCACCTGGGCGGCGGACTCGCTGTCGAGCTCGCCGGTGATCTCGTCGCCGAGCAGCAGGTCGGGCCGGTTGGCCAGCGCCACCGCGATCCCGGCGCGCTGCGCCTCACCGCCCGACAGCTGGTTGGGGCGCTGCCGGCGCCGGCCGTCGAGCCCGAGCACGTCGAGCAGCTCGCGGGCGCGGGCGATGGCGCCGCGTGGCCGACCGGCGATCTCCAGGGCCAGGGCCACGTTCTCCTCGGCACTGAGGAAGGGCACCAGGTTGCCGCGCTGGAACACCAGCCCCACCTTCTCGGAGCGGACCGCGGCCCGCTCGGCCTCGTCGAGGCGACTGAGGTCGCGCCCGCCCACCAGCACCCGGCCGGCGGTGGGCAGCGAGAGCCCGGCCATGATCGACAGCAGCGTCGACTTGCCGCTCCCCGAGGGCCCAACCAGGCTGACGAACTCGCCGGCGTGGAGCTGGAGGCTGGCCCCGCGCAGGGCCACGGTCTCAGCCTCGCCCTCACGGTACACCTTGAAGACATCGACCACCTCGGCGACCGGGGCCTCGGTCACCGCCAGGGACTCGGGCAGGCTCTCCAGCGCGCTCACTGCCACTGGAACGTCGAGACCACGTCGTCGGCCCCCTGGGGGTCGTACTGGTTGGCCGCGATCGAGTAGCTCACCACCGCCATCGTCGAGCCGTCGCGGGGGATGTAATAGACGGCGGTGACCAGCTGCTGCGGATTGCCGGTGACGGCGTTGTTGCCGTTGGTCCAGGAGTACGCCGCCTTCTGCACGGTGCGCCCCGCCAGCGACACCGGGCCAACCGGGATCACCTCCTTGTAGGCGGGGCTCTGCGCGCGCAGCGTGGCCACGTCAGTGCGCGCGTAGCCGGCCGGATCGGCCGCCTGGGCGCCGGTGACCACGCTGATCACCAGCTTCTCGGTGCCGCGGGTGGCAGTGGCGCTGCCGTCGGTGGCCTCGGTCATCGCCCCGGGCGCGTCGACGCGGTAGTGAAAGCGACTGCTGACGAAGCGGGTCGGCGCCGCCTCACCGCCGCCGTTGTCGGCCGGTGCGGCGCTCTCGCTGCTGGCGGGTCGGCTCGCCGACGAGGCGCTCCCGCTGGTGGCGTCGGAGCCGCACCCGCTGGCGAGCACGGTGGCTCCGGCCACGCCGAGCACCAGCAGGGTGCTACGCCCGAGCAGGCGGCGATGTCGAAGGATGGCTTGGTTCATGCCATCACCGTGATGGTTGGGGATGAACGGGGGCTGAACGCCTCCGACGGTCGATCATGGTTCGATCCTGGCACGACCGTCCGCCGGAACGCGGACGATGAACCGTGCCCCCGGTCCGGGACCGAGCGCGATGCTGCCCCCATGGGCGTGCGCCACGGCGGCGCAGATGGCCATGCCCAGGCCGGCGCCGCCACTCTCGCGGCCGCGCGCCGGGTCGCCGCGGGTGAAGCGCTCGAAGAGGTCGACGCGGAGCGGCGGCGGGATGCCCGGACCGGTGTCGGCGATCTCGATGCCCCACCAGTCGCCCTCGCGAGCGGCGCTGACCGAGATGGTGCCGCCCGACGGGGTGTGCGCCACCGCGTTGCTGAGCAGGTTGTCGACCAGCCGGCGCAGCAGTTCGGGGTCGGCGGCCAGCCGGCCCACGTCGGGCAGCTCGGTGGCCACGGTCAGCCCGTGCTGGCTGATCAGGGGACGCCACTGGTCCACGCGCTCCTCCAGGAAGTCGGCCAGGTCGAGTGCCTCCAGGCGGGGTCGCAGCGCACCGGCGTCTGCGCGGGCCAGCACCAGCAGGTGGTCGGCGAGCCGGCTGAGCCGCTCCAGCTCCTCGCCCACCTGACGGAGGCTGCGGCGGTGGTCCTCGGCGCTGCGCTCCTGGCGCAGGCTCACCTGCACCTCGGCGAGCATCACCGACAGCGGCGCGCGCAGCTCGTGGGCGGCGTCGGCGGTGAAGCGCTGCAGCGATGCGAAGGCGGCCTCGAGGCGGCCGAGCATCTCGTTGAAGGTGGCCGCCAGCTCGCCGAGCTCGTCGGGCGGCAGGGCCAGGTCGATGCGGCGGTGCAGGTCGCGCTCGCTGATGTCGCGGGCGGTGGCGGCGATCACCCGCACCGGGCGCAGCGCCCGGCCGGCGACCACGTAGCCAAGGATCGAGGCCACGGTGGTGAGCGCCACCACGACCGCGATCAGCAGCAGCTCGGTGCGCCGTACTGAGCTCTGCTCTTCGGCCGTCGAGCGGGTCACCACCAGGGCCACGTTCTGGCCGCTGGCGCCGCCCGTGCCTACCCGCTGGGCGCGCACCCGGTGCTGCACGTTGCCGATGGAGATGGTGCCGAACACCGGCTGCGAGCCGGCCAGGGCGTCGTGGGCGAACGGAGCCACCGCCGCCGGCGGCAGCGCCTGCCCCGACTGGTCGAGCGCGTGGCCGCGGTCGTCGATGAGGATGGCGTCGACGGCGATGCCCTCGGCAGTTTGCCCGGGAAGCACGTCGCCACCCTGGAAGCTGAGCCGGCCGTTGCTTGAGTCGATGCCCGACACCACCGCCTGGGTCTGGGCGGTGAGGCTGTCGTCGATCGCCCCCGCCTCCAGCCGGGTCAGATAGATGGAGAAGGCGACTGCCGCCAGGCCGGCGACCAGCGCGAAGATCACTGCGTAGGTGATGGTCAGCCGGGCGCGAGTGCCGCGCAGCCAGCGTCTCACGGGGTGGGGCAAGTGAGCCTGTAGCCGCCGGTGCCACGCAGCGTCTGGATCAGGTCGGACACCCCCTCCGCGCCCAGCTTGCGGCGGAGCCGGCCGATGTACACCTCCACCAGGTTGGACTCGCTGGAGAAGTCGTAGTTCCAGACATGGTCCTCAATCTGCCTGCGGGTGAGCACGCGGTTGGGGTTGTGCAGGAAGTACTCGAGGATCGACAGCTCCTTGGCGGTGAACTCGACGGTGCGGCCGGCAACGGTGACGGTGCGGGCGTCGGTGTCGAGGCGCACCTCGCCGGCCTCGAGCAGCGCCGAGCGGTTGTCGAGGTGGCGCCGGGTCAGCGCCCGGATCCGGGCCAGCAGCTCGGCGAAGGCGAAGGGCTTGACCAGGTAGTCGTCGGCGCCGGCGGAGAGCCCGGCGATGCGGTCGTCGATGGAGTCGCGCCCCGTGAGCATCAGGATCGGCACCCGCACGCTCGCCGAGCGCAGCTCTCGGCACACCTGGAAGCCGTCCATGCCGGGGAGCATGCCGTCGAGCACCACCACGTCGAATGGGGTGCCCCGGGCCGCGGCCAGGCCGTCGAGGCCGTCGCCGGCGATGTCGACGGAGATGCCCACCTCGTGGAGGCCGCGCCTCACGGTCCCGGCGAGGCGGGCGTCATCCTCGACAAGCAGAACCCGCACGCGCCGACTCTGCGCGGTTCACATGAACGCCGGATGAACGCGCCGGGTCACCAACCCCTCGAGGCAGGTGATACTCGCGTCCAGGCACCGAGACGTGGCGCTGAGTGCACGTCGGATGGCATAAGCCCGGTGACCCGAATGGACGCCAGCATCCTGGTGCCGGCCGCGTACTGGCTGCTGTTCAGACCGCGCGAGCAGATGTCGATCTCGACGTAGTTGGCGGCCGTCGGTAGCGCGATGAACTCCGTCCGAGCCGAGTCAGCCCCCACTCCACCGCAAGCGCCGTGGTCGGTGGTTTGAACGGCGATTCGCGCCGCCAATCCCGACACCATCGTGGGCGTGCCCGGCTCATGGTCAAGCGTCCATTGCGGTGAACCATTCTCGTAGATCTCTACGAGCATCCCGCCTGCCTGAAGCGATCCGAGGGGTGGGCCACACGCTACTGAGTTCGGCCCCGTGGAGCAGGGGTGTGAGAGAGGCTGGTTGCTGAAGCTGCCGACGAGGTTAGCGAACGAGCCGGGTCTCAGCCATGGCTCGCCGATGTGCCAGTCCGCGGGCACCGACAACGCAACCAAACCGGCGGTCCGCGTCACCCAGGGTCCATCGAATCCAACGACTGGCGCCGTAGGCGTGGAGTTGGCAGCGAAGCCGCAGCCGGCGGCAAATGCGGCCGCCAAGATGGCCATTATCCGTGGGACATGGGTGCGCAGCCAACATTCCGGCCGCCGTCCGAGCCGAGAAGTCCCGACCGACGCTGGCATCCACGGCATACCGGATTGATGCTAGTGGAGACCTACGACGTACAGAACGCCATCGGTTACAGCACGCCGTACCAGAAGATGTCAGAGCTCGTTGCGCTGACGGCTTGAACGCGCAAATCCGTTGCTCCTGTTGTGGTTTGGGAGCGGTGTTGACCGCATCCCGGGCCTGCAAATTTGCGGGTGGGTGACAGCGCGAACATATGTTTGGTATAATGGATGCACCATGAACGGCACGCTCGACGAGCAGATCGGTGAGCTCGCTGCACATGTGCATGCCGCCACCGCGCGCCTCGCCGACATGGCCGCGGAGTTTGACGGCAGTGACGAGTGGGCAGGCATCGGGATGCGCAGCTGTGCGCATTGGTTGAGCGTTGCCACGGGCATCGATGTGCCGACAGCACGCGAGCTGGTGCGGGTTGGACACGCGCTGGGTGAGCTTCCGCTGATTCACCAGGCGTTCGCCGAGGGACGGCTGTCGTTCGACAAGGTGCGCGCCCTCACCCACGTCGCCACCGCAACCGACGACTCCCTCTGGCTGGAGGTCGCCCTGGAGGCGTCCGGGTCGCAGCTGTCGACCATCTGCCGGCAGTTTCGTCGCGCCATCGCCGTCGACGATCCGCAGCGTGCCGCTACCCAGCGGGCTCGGCGGCGCGTCACCTCGTGGTGGCTGGACGAGGACGGGATGCTCGCGCTGTACGCAGTCCTCCCACCCGAGGAGGGCCGGCTGGTGCTCAACGCCATCGAGTCGGCTGTGGTGCGGCCGCTTGTGGCGGATGCTGCGTCAGTGGCCGATGCTGCGTCGGTTGCAGATGCTGCGGAGGCGGCGGATCCGTGTGCCGAAGCGGCGCCCGACACCATCCACGGTGCGCTGCGGGCCGACGCGCTGGTGCGTGTGTGTGAGGGCTGGTTGGGTGGCGGCGCCGGTGCCACCGGTACGGGCAGCGATGCCGCCCTGGTCGTGCATGTCGATCTTGAGACCTTGATCGGCGTGGAGCCGGAGGGACGGTGCCATCTCGAGGATGGGCCAGCCCTGGCGGTGTCGGTTGCCCACCGCATCGGCTGCGATGCCCGGGTGGTGGCGGTGATCGAGAAGGATGGCGTGCCCGTGCATGTTGGTCGGTCGCGGCGACTCGCCTCGCCGCGGATGCGCCGCCTGCTGCACATCCGTGACGGCGGCTGTCGCTACCCGGGGTGCACGGTGCCGGCACGCGACACTGAGGAGCATCACGTCGACCACTGGGCCTTTGGTGGCCCCACCGAGGTGCCCAACCTGGTGTCGCTGTGCCGGTTTCATCATCACCGCCACCACGATGGGATGTTTGCGGTCATCGCGACGCCGCATGGTGAGTCGGATCCATCGGCAACGCGCGGCGGGCGGTCGCGGGCGTCGAAGTCGGGGCGACGACGGCGAGGCTGGTCAGGCAGCCGGAAGCGACTGGGGAATGGTGTCGAGCGCGTCGACCTTCAGTTCCTGACGGTTGATGGCCGGCCGATCGGTGTCCAGATGACCCGCGGGGTGCAGGGTGAGGAGTGGATGCGCATGACTGGCGATGGTGTTGGCAGTCAGCAGATCACCGCCACCACAGCGACAGCCGCCGACCACGGTCGCTCGTTCGACCTGGACCACACGATCCAGGTGATCGCGGCCAACGTCGCGCGCCTCGCGCGGGCGAACGGCGAACAGCCCGCCGCATAGGCACGCCCTGAAGAACCGCGGTGGCCGGAGCGGTGCCGGCGGCCCGGCTGTCGGGCCGGCGCTGCTGCCACAGGGCGGCAGCTCGGCCAGCAGCAAGAGCAGGAGGTGGCCGGCACGGCGTCGACGGCAGTGACGCTGACGGGAAGCGCGCGGTTCAACGACGCTCACCGCGCCATTCTCGCCAGCGACGATGCGCCGGGCGTGTTCCTCAGCGGGCGGTGCGCGACCCTGGGCTGCGCCCGCGGGAGCATCCGCGAAGAGGAAAGAGGCCGATTTCTCATACAAGCGGCCTCGCCACAGAAGCTGCCCTGTGTATGGGGCTCGGCTACGACCAGTAGCCGAACACGTCGACGATCACGTCCACGCGGCCGAGGTTGTTGTACACCGCCAGCGCGCCGTTGGAGCCGAGGCGAGCCACGGCCAGGTTGGGCACCACCTGGCCGGCGACCCAGTTGAGGTCAGAGGCCAGCGGCTGGGCGGTGGCGTCCGGGTAGACGGTCAGGTAGCTCTGGCTGCTGGGCCCGGCCACGGTGACGTTGACAGCCACCGCCATCACGCCGGCGGGCAGGCCCGCAGGAGCCACCACCGCCACCGATCGGGTGTCCCCACCGTTCAGGGTGGCGCCGGCCATCGGCAGACCCGATCCGCGACGGGTGTCGGCGACCCGGGTGGGGGCCAGCGGGGTGAACCGCGAGCCGGTGGCCAGCGGGTTGCTGGCATCGGTGAACCAGCCGCCGGTGTCGACGATCACGTCGGTGCTGCCCACCCAGTTGTAGATGGACACCTTGCCGTCGGCGCCCACGGGCACGATGACTCGGTTGGGCACCACCTGGCCGGGGGCGAAGTTGAGGTTGCTGGCCAGCGGGCGCACGGTGCCGTCCGCGAAGGCGGTCAGATAGCCCGCCTCGCTGGGGCTGGCCGCGGTGACGTTGAGGACCACGGCTGACACGCCGCTCTGCGGCACCCCGCCCACACCCAGGACCTGCACCGCCAGGGTGCCGTCGGGCGCCAGCGTGCTGCCGGTGTTGGCCTGGCCCGAGCCGGGCCGAGTGTCGGTGACGCGCACCGGGCTGAGCGGGTTGTACAGGCCGGCCGGTCCGGTGCCGGGCACGAAGTAGCCCTCGAGGTCGACGATCACGTCTGCGCTGCCCGCCTGGTTGAAGATGCCCACCCCGCCGTTGGCGCCGATCGGCACCGTGACCAGGTTGGCCACCGTCTGGCCGGCGGTGAAGTTGAGGTTGCTGGCCAGCGGCGGGTTGGTGCCGCCGGGGTAGGCGGTGAGGTACGAGCCCGAGGAGGTGTTGGTGGTGGTCACGTTGAGCACCGCGGCGGTGGCGTTGGCGGGCACGCCGTCAACTCCGACCAGCTGCACGTTGACGCTCTGGCCCTGGCCAAGCGACTGTCCCTGGAGCTGGCGGCCGGAGCCGGCGCGGGTGTCGGCGAGACGGAAGGGAGCGGTGGGGGTGTATACGCCGGCCGCTGCCGGTGGGGCCACCGGGGTGAGCACGCCGGCGGGGCTGCCCACGCCGGTGGGGCCGTCGTAGCCGAGCCCGGCGTTGCACAGGTAGGGCTGGGGCAGGCAGTCGGTGGCCAGCGGCGCGTTGCTGCCCAGGATGACGTCGTTGACGGCACCACCCGGCTTGTACCAGGCCTGGCCCGCGCTGGTGCCGGCGGGCAGGCCGCCGGAGAGAGCGGTGATGCCGGCGATCAGCGGTGCCGAGAGGCTGGTGCCGCCGTATGCGGACCAGCCGTTGGCGTCCCATGTGTCGTACACGGCGAGGCCCGTCTGGGGGTCGCCGTCGGCGGCCACGTCGGCCACCATGCGGTTGGCACAGCCGCTGTCGTGCTGCCACGCCGGCTTGGGCTCACTGGTGCTGCAGCCGCTGCCGCCGCCCGACTGCTTGGTGGCCGAGTAGGCCCAGGCGGTCTCGCTCCAGCCGCGGGGGCTGTTGGCGTGGGTCAGGGTGGTGCCGCCCACCGCGGTGACGTACGGCGAGGACGCGGGGAAAGAGGGCGCTCCGTTCAGAGGGGTGCCGCTCGGACCGACGCATCTGCGGTTGGGGTCCTGCTGGGACGGATTGTTGGCCGAGAGGAAGCCGGAGTCACCGCTGCCCGCGGTGATCGGCAGCCCTGTGTTGTGCAGCACGCTGTCGAAGTACTGCTGGTCGGGGGCCTGCTCGCAGCCGCCCAAGCTGAGGCTGATCCCGGTGGCGCCCAGGGTGGCTGCAGTGGTGATGGCGTTCATCAAGCTGGCATCGGACGAGTTGGCGCCCTCCACCAGGAGGATGTGGCAGAGGGGGCAGGCCGCCGACACAGCCTGCACATCGAGGTCGATCTCGGTGGCCCAACCGTAGCTGGGGTCGTTGGGGTTGTTGCGGCTGGCGGGCACGAAGCTCTGGCCGCCGTGCTCGTCGGTCTTGCGGAAGCAGCCGTTGGCGGTGGTGCACGCCGGCAGGCCCCACTGCGCCCGGTAGGCGGCGAGGTCGGACTCGGCGTTGGGGTTGTCGTAGGCGTCGATGATGGCCACCGTCTGGTTGGCACCGCCGGTGGCGCCGAGCAGCCCGTAGGC
This sequence comes from Candidatus Amunia macphersoniae, assembly GCA_016464795.1. GTDB lineage: Bacteria > Chloroflexota > Dormibacteria > Aeolococcales > Aeolococcaceae > Aeolococcus > Aeolococcus macphersoniae. The sequence goes on from JAEKNN010000006.1 coordinate 49,986, forward strand.
GCTGCGGATGTCGTTAGGGGTGTAGCCGAAGGAGGGAGCGGCGAAGGGCCGGGCATAGCGCTGCCCGTTGACGGTGAGCGCGCGCACCAGGCACGTGCGGTGGGCGTGCTGCGGCGAGCCGCAGAGGCCGATGCTGCTGGCCGTGCCGGTGGGAGCGGTGGTGGGGGCGGCCGCGGCGGGCAGGATGCCGGCCGGCGACAGCAGCAGCGCGGACGCGGTGGCCAGGCCGGCGAGCAGCCGGACGGCGCGCAGGGTGGTGGTGGCGGAGCCCATGGGCCACACCTTGGAGACGGCACGCCGGGATCACCGCGGGGGCCGGCGGTTCGTAGGCCGGGCGTTACCGGGACCTACGACGCCACCACCGGGCTGTGCACAGGGAGAGGTGCCGGCCTCACGTCGAGGCCGGCACCCTCCGTCGGCGGGCGCCCGGGTCCTTCTCGGGGATGCCCCTAGGGCATGGACAGCATCACATAGGTGCTGTCCTGGTTCACCGCCACCAGGTCAGCGCTCGCGTCCTTGTTGACGTCGCCGAGCAGGGTCGCCTTGCTGCCGTAGAAGGGCGTGGAGGACCAGCGGGTTGGAGGCCCGTACGCGGTCCCAGAGGACAGCATCACATAGGTGCTGTCGGCGTTCACCGCCACCAGGTCGGCCTTGCCGT
>JAEKNN010000007.1 GCA_016464795.1 Candidatus Amunia macphersoniae
CGCGGGCCCAAGTAGCTCAGAGGTAGAGCAACGCCTTGGTAAGGCGTAGGCCGTGGGTTCAATTCCCACCTTGGGCTCCATCCCTCCCCCGACGGCGGAGTCGAACTCAGGGCCTGGTGGGTGTCTCCCCGGCGACGTCCGCTACGGCGTCGCCCTCGCTGGCCGGCGCGTCGACGGTGGTCTCCTCGCCACTGCCGACCACCTCATGCGCGGCGAGCTCATCGGGATGGATCGCGGCGCGGACAGCTGCCGCCAGTTGTTCGAACGGGACGGCCAGGGCGTTGACCTCGCCGCCGAGCTGACCGCTCTCCTCCGCGACCACCTCGTCCGCCGCCGCCTCGGCGGCGTCGAGACGCTCGCGGAGGCTGTGGTGGTGCGGCGTGGTCTCCTCCTCGCTCATGGTCGGATGGTACGCGCGCAGGACGTCGCGGTAGACCTCGACGGTGGCGCGCGCCGTCGCCTCCCAGCTGTAGCGCTCGCCGGCCCGACGGAGCGCCGCCTGGCTGAGACGGGCGCGCAGCCCCGGATCGTCGAGCAGCCTGCTGATCGCTCGCGCCAGCTCGGCGGCATCGCCGGGGGAAACCAGGAGAGCGCTCTCGCCGTCACGACCGGCAACTTCCGGAAGCGCCCCCGCCGTGGTCGCCACCAGGGGAACACCGCAGCACATCGCCTGCACTGCCGGGATCGAGAATCCCTCGTACAGCGAGGGAACCACCGCCACCTCCGCCTCCGCGTAGTGCCGGGCCACTGCGGCGTCGTCGATGCCGCGCACCAGGCGCACGCTGCCGGCGAGACCAAGCTGGGCGAGGCTTTTCTCGACCGCACCTCCGCGCCGTGCCTCGCCGAGGAGGACCAGCTCCACCTCACGGTGGCGGCGGAGGGCGGCGACAGCGTGCAGGAGTGGGACCACGCCCTTCAGCGGGATGTCCGCGCTGGCCACCGCGAAGATCCGGCCGGGGACCCGCGCGACCTCCGGCTGAGGTGCGAAGACTGTTGTGTCCACCGCGATCGGGATCACTCGGATGCGCGCCGGGTCGAGCCGCATCCTCTGCACGATGTCCTGCCGAGACTGGGTGCTGACAGTGATCACGCGGGGCATCCGCCGGGCCACGCGGTCCTGCATGTGATGGAACTGATACCAGCGACGCAGCACCAGTCGGCGGCCCAGATGCGTCGCCCGCTCCAGCTCCAGATCGCGGTCGATCACCACCGCGTGGTGAACGCTGGCCACCAGCGGCATGCCCGCGCGTTGCAGGCCGAGCATCCCCCAGCCGAGGCACTGGTTGTCGTGGACGACGTCGAAGTCGGCACGCCGGGCGAGCAGGAGGCGGCGTGCTCGCAGGCTGAAGGTGAGCGGCTCAGGGAAGGCCGCGGTGCACAGGGCGGCATACTCCAACACATCGATCCAGTCGCGGAACTCAGCGCGACGCGGGGTGCGGAAGGGGTCGTCGGCGCGGTACAGGTCGAGGCTGGGCACCGCAACCATGGGCACTCCGGCGACGAGCTCAGGATACGGCTGGCCAGCGAAGACGGTGACCCGGTGCCCCAGGCGCGTCAGGGCTGCCGACAGCTGGCGGACGTACACTCCCTGGCCGCCCGAGTACGGATTGCCACGGTAGGCAAGGAGGGCGATGCGCAGGGACGAGTGGTCGGTCACGGCGGGCGATGCTAGTGCGTGACAGGCAGGCGAGGCGAAGTTGCCCTGCCCGCTATGGTCCGGTTTCATGTCCGACCTCGCCGACGCCATCCCCGAGGACTCGGCGATGACCGGCGCGGATCTGCAGGCCGCCCACGCTGCCCGAGGGTTCATGCCTCACGCTGAGGGATTGCTGCTCCACCGCGCTGCGCTGGCTGCCGGCGGTGGACCGATGCTCGAGATCGGCGGCTACTGCGGCAAGTCAGCTGTCTATCTCGGCAGTGCGGCCCGCCACCGGGGTGGAGTGCTCTTCAGCGTCGACCACCATCGCGGTTCGGAGGAGAACCAGCCCGGCGAGCTCTACTGCGACTCCGCCGTAGTCGACGTGCAAACCGGCAAGGTCGACAGCCTGCCCCACTTCCGGCGCACCATCGAGGAGACCGGCCTGGAGGCATGGGTGGTCGCGGTGGTGGGGAGCTCCCCATTGGTGGCCAGCCACTGGTGCACCCCGCTGTCCCTGCTCTTCATCGACGGCGGCCACACCGAGGAGGCCGCGCACGCCGACTACGCCGGGTTCGTGCCCCACCTCGACGGGAGCGGCTGGCTGCTGATCCACGACGTCTTCGGGGATCCCGCCGATGGTGGCCAGGCACCCTTCCACGTCTACTGCCGTGCGCTCGAGGAGGGCTTCCGCGACGTGGCGGCCGAGGGCAGCCTGCGGGTGCTGCGGCGTTGAGCTGAGGCCGCCGCGGTCAGCGGGTGGCGTCGAGCACTGTGGCGACCAGCCCGCCGCTGATGGCGTCGGCCGCCAGCACCACTGCGGCGGTCGTCCAGGTGGGCTGCTCGTCAGGAGGGAAGATGCACCCATCGGTGAAGTTGGCGCCCGTCCAGTAGGCGGCGTCGTCACCGCGCAGGTGCTGCGCCCACTCCAGGAGCTCCACAGCGCGATCGCGATCGTCGCAGCGGACCAGCGCCAGCGCGAGCTCGCACGTCTCCGCGGCGGTGACCCAGGGTCGGTCCGACACACAGCGGACGCCGCGCCCGGGCACCACGAAGTCGTCCCAGCGCGAGGCGATGCGGGCGTGTGCCTGGGAGCCCGAGATCACCCCGCCGAGCACCGGGTAATACCAATCCATCGCCCAGCGTCGCTTGTCCTGGAAGCTCCCCGGGGCGGTGCGAAGGGCCCACCCGAGGCGACGGCGCGCCACCTCCCACTCCGGGTGGGGAATGCCGATTGTGTCGGCGATTCGCGCCGCACACGCCAGGCTGAGGTGGACGCAGGAGGAGCCCGTCACCAGCCCCCGTCGCCAGGGCCGTCCGGCAGCGTCGCATGCCCACCAGACAGTGCCGTCGTCGCCCTGCAGCGAGAGCACGAAGCCGAGTGCGCGCTCCAGGCAGGCAAAGATGCTCCGAACCTCGGGATCCGGCGCCCCGCACTGCTGATGCAGCCAGAGACCGGTGCCGAGGTAGGCGCAGAGGTTGGTGTCGAGCGTGGCATCGATCACCGCTCCATCGCGGTAGGCCGCGTGCCAGGACCCGTCGGCACGTTGCATGCGCACCAGCCAGTCATAGGCGCGGGAGGCCTCGTCGTGGCGACCCCCGACGTCGAGCGCCATCGCGGCTTCGACGTGGTTCCACGGATCGACCTGCCCCCCCGCGTACCAGGGGATGCTGCCATCTGGTCGCTGGACGCGGGCGATGGCGTCCACTGTGGCGGTGAGGTCGCTGCCGGTCAGCGAGGCGGGGATCATGCGTCGCCGGTGACCAGCGATCGGGGCCGTCGCGCATAGATCACCACGCTCTTGCCCAGCACAGGGTTGAGCATCCCCTCCAGGCGGCGAGTCCAGCGCGGCCGCTGCGTCAGGTCGTAGACCAGGAATCGGTGGTACAGCCGCGCTGCCCACGCCTGCTCGCGTGACATGCCCAGGGCACAGCGGAGCCACCAGTACGGCGAGTGAAGCGCGTGCGCGTGGTGGTGGGTGGTGCCGACCACCAAGCCGGACAGCCGCAACCTCTCCATGAGCTCGCCCCGCCGGTAGATGCGCACATGCCCGCCCGGCACCTCGTGGTACTCGCGCGACAGTGCCCAGCACACCTTCTCAGGCCACCAGCGGGGCACGGTGACGGCCAGCATCCCGCCGGGTCGAAGCACGCGGCAGAGCTCGGCGATGGCCACGGCATCCTCGTCGATGTGCTCGAGCACCTCGGCGGCGATGACCACGTCGAACTCGGCCTCGTCGAACGGCAGGTGGCGGGCATCGGCACGAACCGTGCGCAGGCCGGCACCGGCGGGAACCTCACACGCCAGTGCCATCGCCGCGGCCATCCGCTCGACCTCGACGAGCGCGGCGTCATCGAGATCCGTGGCCACCACTTGGGCGCCTCGACGCAGTGCCTCGAAGGCGTGACGGCCGTTGCCGCAGCCGATGTCGAGGACCCTCGCGCCCGCCTGAAGCCGCAGCCGAGCGAAGTCGACTGTCAGCACAGCCAGGGCTCTGTGCATGCGACAGCCGCGGAGAGGCAGACCACGGGCGCACACGGTAGCGTGCGGGGCGACGATCCCGAGCCGGAGGCGGTGACCGCCTCGTCCCCGCCGCATTCGCTCGGCACGTGGAGCGAGCGCTACCGGAGGCGCGCCAGCTGGTGCTCGACTGCGGGCACGTGCCTCAACTGGAACGTCCCCAGGCTCCACAGCGCCATCCAGCAGTTCCGGCTGGCTCACCGGCTGCGGACTGCGCGAGTCCGAGATCTCGGCTTGGATGCTGCCGCCACCTCGAGCTGACCCTTCACCACCTTGCCGGTGGGATTGCGCGGCAGGATGTCGACGAACAGCCGTCCCTCGGCGTCGACCTGGCCGAGGTCGCCGGTCGCCATCATCCCCTCGACGACGTCCTTGCCTCCCCCGCCGGTGTAGCCCTCGAATAGCATCTCGTTGGCCACGAAGATTCGGCCCGTCGAACCAGCGGCCACGTCCTGGCCGGCCTCATCGAGGAGCCGCACGGTGGTGCCGAACGGTGGGCGCCCGGCGGTGCCAGGAGCGGCGCGGAGATCCTCGGGCGTCGCGATCGTGGCCCAGGCAACCTCGGCGGAGCCATAGAGGTTGAAGAGGATGTCGCCGAAGGCAACCACTAACTCCGTGGCCAGCTCCCCGCTCAGCGCCGACCCGCTGACCGCAACCACCTCCAGCGAGCTGGTGTCGTACCTCGCCAGGGTGGCGGGGGGCAGCTCGAGGATCTGGCGGAGCATCACGGGCACGCCGGCGAGCGCGCTCACCCGGTGGCGCTCGATCGCCGCCAGGGCCGCCTCGGCATCGAACCAGCGCTGCAGGACCAATGTCGACGAGAGGATCGCTCCCAGGCCGAGGTGGGCGAGGCCCCACGAGTGGAAGATGGGAGATGCGATCAGCGTCGTCCCCCCCGCCCGGAGCGGGATCCGGGAGAGGACGGCAACGACGGGATCGGCCGTTCGCGGCTGGCCACGCGAGGCGCCCCTGTGAGCACCCGTGGTGCCGGACGTGAGCGTGGTGATGCGCCCGGTCCGCTCCGACGGCGGCGGCTCGGAGGTCCGCGCAGCCCGCGTCAAGCGCTCGAGCGAGGCGCGCGGCGGACGGCCGGCGTCAGTCCAGGCAATGAAGCGGCGATCAGCGGGGAGCGCCCCGCTTCACCAGCGGCGTGAACTCGTCGTCGTGGACGACCGCAACGGCCCCTTCGCTGTGGATCACCGCTGCGATCTGCGGCGCGGCGAATCCGGTGTTCAGAAACAGCACGTCGGCGCCCAGCTTTGCCAACGCCACGCTCGCCTCGATGATGCCCCGGTGGTTGCGGCAGAGCACGGCGACGCGCTCGCCCTCGCGGATACCGGCGTTCCCCAGCCCTGCGGCCAGCGCGGTGGTGCGCTGTTCCACCTCGCCGAAGCTGAGCTCTCCGGCGTCGTCGACGATCGCGATCCGCTGTGGCTGGAGTGCGGCGGCTGCCGCATAGCCGCCGGGGAGCGACAGACCCCAACGGTGCAGGGCCAGCCCGGCGGCGAGCAGCCGGTCGGGACGGACCGGCCGGAGCAGCCCGGCCCCCCCGAAGACGGCGGCCGCGCGGATCTGCTGGACGAAGAAACCGGCGGGGCCGCCGAGGCCCGAGGCGCGCGGGCCGCCGGCCCCCTTCGACGCGCTTGCGCAGACCCTCGAGGGTGCGCCGCACGTGCTTGCGCACCTGGCCGGACGAGAGGCGGTCGGCGAGCACGCCAGTGAGGCCGCCCGGTGACTGGTAGGCGATGCGCAGCGTCACCCTGGTCACCCCTGGGTCCAGCTCGCGCAGGCGCCAGCGGCCACGCTGTTCGATGCCGGTGACGCCCGTCCAGGCCAGGTCCGCGCCCGGCTGGTATTCGACCAACTCCACCTCGCCGCCGACATCGGCCGAGCCCACCCGCATGCGCGCGCTCGACCCCGAAACGGGTCTCGAACGCCAGAGTGAACGCGAAGGTGTCGACGATCATGTTGCCGCCCGAGTGGTTGCCGACCAGCAGCACCGCACCGTCCTCGGGGATGTTCTCCATGCCGCGGATGTCGGCGCGCAGGTACAGGCTGGAGAGCATCCAGAGAAAGGGCAGCTGGTCGCGGATGTAGTCGGGATCGCGCTCATCGAGGTCGGCCCTGGGGATGCGCCGGCGGATCTCCAGCGAGGCTGATGACGCCAGCCTGCCGAGAATGCCTTGCCTGGCTGCTGATCGTCCTGCGGCCACCTGACGACTCCTCTGGCGATCACGTGAGCGGGTTGCCCGGCCCATGTGATACCAGAACCGCCAGCCCCACCATCGACACGCTTCGACGGTCAGCCGGACAGGTGCTCTCACGTCCCTGACTGGTCGTTGCGGTGCGGAACCGCAGCGCTCATACTCCCGCCACGTCAACCGCGCTCTGGCGGCCCTGTGGAGGTGATGCATGGCATCAGTCCAGCCCCGGTTCACCGCGCCGCGCGGAGTCCTGGCCGGCTCTGGCTGGCTGCACGCCTCCGTGACTCGACTGGTTCTCAGGTTGGGCGCGGTGGCGGCGGCAGTGCTGGCGACATCAGCCGTGCACATCCCGGGGCGACCACCGACTGTGTGCGTGCTTCGTGCTCTGACGGGCGTCCCCTGCCCGTTCTGTGGCGGCACCACCGCGGCGGTTCACCTGGGCCATGGAGATCTCGCCGGCGCGCTGGTGGCGTCGCCGCTGGCGGTCCTGCTCCTGGCCTCGCTTCCGTTCCTGGACATCATTCCCAAGCCGGCCTGGTGGGGTAACCGCCGGGCGCGCCGGGCGTTCATCGTGCTGGGCTTGGCCGCGTCCGAGCTGTGGCAGTTGGGCCGCTACGGCCTGCTCCCGGTTCATCTGCAATGAGGCTGATCACGCCGCATCGACTGTTCTGCCACACCCGCGCCATCAAGAGGACACGCTGATGAGCCAGTACGATCCCAACGCAGGCCACAACCAGCAGCCGCCCGAAGGCGGTGGGCAGATGGGGCCGCCACAGGCACCGCCAGGCCAGGGCTACGGTTACCCGCAGCAGCAGGCGCCGGGGTACTACCCAGTTCCGGTCAACACCGGCACCAACGGGTTCGCCATCGCGTCCTTGATCTGCGCGTTCCTGTGCTCACCACTCGGTCTCATCTTCGGGTTCATCGCGCGGGGGCAGATCAAGAAGACTGGCGAGCAGGGGGACGGCCTTGCGCTCGCCGGTCTGATCGTGAGCGGGATCCTCCTGGCCCTCACCGTGCTCTACATCATCCTGCTCTTCACTGTCATCGGCACCAGCATCCACAACTTCAACAACATCATCAACAACTTCCCGAGCAACTTCCCGAGCCCGTCGACGTGAGCGCTGCCGGGTAGCCGGTATCCTGCCGGGAACAGGTCGAGATGGTCGTGAGCCTGGGGCGGCGGTGGCTGTGACCGATGGCGCGCATCGGCAGCGTTGCCGCACCCGCCCTCATCCGTACACTGCCGCTCCAGAATGACCACGACGACGGCGCCCGCCGCCATGGATGAGCTTCACCTCCGCGCTGGCGGTCGGACGATTCGATGCCTGAGCGTCGGGGAGGGCCGGCCGCTGCTCCTGTGCCACGGGTTTCTCAGCTCGGCCGAGGAGTTCGGCGGCCGCTTCATCGAGCTGGCCGCGTACCGGCGGCTGATCATCCCCGACCTGCCGGGGAACGGCGAGTCCTCTCCCCTCGCGGGCCGGCATACCGTGGAGGCCATGGCGGCGGCGCTCGAATCGCTGCTGAACCGGCTCGACATCGACGAGTTCGACGTCGCCGGCCTGTGCCTTGGCGCCTCGGTCGCCTGCGCTCTGGTGGAGCGCTGCGGCGAGCGCGTGGACCGCGTGGTCCTGCACACGCCGCTGCTGGCGCCCGCGTTGGTCCGCCGTTTCTACCGCGAGCAGGTGCGTTTGCTGACACTGCCGCCGCTGTGGCAGGCGGTGATCGCGCTGAGCCGCAGCCGGCTGGTCAGTGACCTGTACAAGCGCTACGTGATCGTGGAGGGCGATGTAGACCGGCAGACGGCACAGGCCAATTTCGACAACCAGCGACGCGCTCATCCGCGCGCTGCGCGCGAATGGCTGCGCGACGGATCGGGCTACGGCGGGTTGCAAGCGCTCGAACGGCGTGACGGGCAGACCCTTGTGATCGTCGCTGAGCAGGATCGAATCGTCGATGTGCAGCAGTTGCGGCGCCTGATCGCCGGCCGTCCAAACATCCACCTGTACGTCGACGGCGAGCAGGGTCATGGCTGGAACAGCGCTGCTGTGCACCGCCAGCTCGGGGTGATGAGGGAGTTCTTCGCGGAGAGGAGCTGAGGTGCCGGGCTGCCAGCACTGACTTCTGAGAGCGAACCTCGAGTACCGCAGTAACCGGGACGCCTGAGCTCGATGGTTGCTTCAGTCGACTACGCCAGTCCCCGAGATCGATCCTGGGAATGCCCATGACCTCCATCCCGTCCGGCCGCATGGTGGCATCTGGCCGAGGCCGATGGGCGTTGCTGGCTGTCGCGAGCACCTCCGTGGCCCTGGTCGCCTGCGGTGGAGTGGCGCCCGTTCCAGCGGCTTCCACTCCGGGGACCTCCACAGTGGCGCCGAGCACTCCAACGTCCGCGCCGTTGACAGCGATTCCGCAGCCTCCATTTGCAGGCACCGCCGGGTCCGCTGGAGCGGGTGGGTCGGTTCAGGTGGTGAAGGGACAGCCTACGAATCCGAATGACGGGCGCTTCAACGAGGCTGTCGGCGACAGCCAGACCGATCGGTTCATCTTTCCCCAGAACTGCGCCAATGGAATTTGCGTAGCCGGCGGACGGATTCGAACCGACGGCCAGCTGTTTACAAAACAGCTGCTCTACCACTGAGCTACGCCGGCCAGCGCGTCGTGAGTTTACCCGGTCGCTGCTGAACTCAGCGGGAGTTCAGAGGGAAGCTCGCGGGAGCTGACCGGGAGTCCAGCGGGAGGGCGTCGGGAACCTATGGAAACAACAGGCTTTGAACGGGCCCTGCCACCGCCAACCGCGGCATGCTCGCCGCGTGGAGGACCCCGTCGTGACCGCAATCGCCGCGCTTCCATCGCTTGTTCCTCCCCCACCGCGTCGCACCGACTGGCAGGGCGTGCGAGACGCCATCGAGCTGTTCATCCTCGAACGCCGCGCCGATAAGAAGCAACCGTCGACCATCCGCTACTACCGCCAGCAGCTCGGCCTGTTCGCGACCTGGCTGA
>JAEKNN010000040.1 GCA_016464795.1 Candidatus Amunia macphersoniae
TGTTCCACAGCTCGGCGTGCTCGGCGACCACGCGAAGTGTCGCACTCGCGCGTCCACCGATCATGAACGGCGGATGGGGTCGCTGGACGGGTTTGGGATTGCAGAAGGCTCCGGCCAGATGGATGTAGGTGCCATCGAAGTCGAACGGCTCGGTCTCGGTCCACAGGCGCCGGATGACTGTGCAGGCTTCGGCGAGGCTTCGGACGGCGTCGGCGAAGTCAAGGTAGGGCAGGCCGTGCGCCGGGTACTCGCGCCGGGCCGCCGGGGGATTGGGGCGGGAGCCCACGCCGATGCCGAAATCGAGCCTTCCATCCGAGACGATGTCAACGGTCGCGGCGATCTTGGCCAGCATTGCCGGCGGCCGGAACCGGTTGCTGGTCACCAGCAGCCCGAGGCGCACCCGTTCGGTCTGGGCTGCGAGGGCCGACAGCAGTGTCCAGCCCTCGAAGATCGGCCCGTTGGGATCGCCACCGATCGGCAGGAGGTGGTCGAACAGCCATGCGTGCTCGATCTGCGGGATCGTGTCCGCCTCCCGCCAGACCAGCAGAATGTCGTCATAGCTGACCTGTTGGGGGGCCGTCGCGATGCCGAAGGTGACCGGCGGGTTCGAAGGTTGCGGCGGCGTCATGTTCATGGAATCGCTCTGTTTTGACGCCTTTCGGGCGGGGCCCACTCGGCCACCATGGACTGGGCTCACCAGGCTGCTTTGCTGAGTGCTGTGATGTGAGCTTTGAATACTGGGCGGAGAGGGTGGGATTCGAACCCACGGTGGCTATTAACCACACCGCTTTTCGAGAGCGGCACCTTCAACCACTCGGACACCTCTCCGGGCGGGGAGTATATCGGCCACGCGCCGCCGCTCCGAGCTGACGGTCAGGCTGGGCGCCGTTCTCCTCGGCGTCTCAGAAACGCTGCGGCGCCCACGGCGAGCGCTCCCAGCAACGGCAGTGCCCACGCCCCGGCCAGTCCGCTCTCGGGAAGAGCGGAGGGTGGGCGCTCGCCCGTGAGCCCGCTCGGCCGCTTGACCGGACCAGACCGCTCCTGGGTAGGCATGCGGGGGTCTTCGGGTACTGGGTAGCCCGGCGAGAAGCTCGAACTGATCAGCGTTCCCGTCGGCGCGGGACACTCGCTCAACACGCGGGGATCGAGGCGATTGGTCATCGGCAGCGATGGCGCGGAGGTGTCCGGCGCAGCGGCGAAGTTGAAGGCGCTGGTGAGATCGCCGGTGGTGGTTTCGCGCCACGGGCTGAGCCCGGGAGTGTTGGTGGTGGCATCACGTCGTGGCACGGGCACCTTGAAGACGGCCTCGACGAAGCGCAGCAGTGACGTGTGGTCGAAGGTGTCGCTGCAGACCAGCGGTTCGCCGCTTGGCTCGGCGTTGCGGCTGAACGGCGAGATCACCAGCGCAGGCACTCGGAAGCCGAGTCCGACGGGTTTGTCCAGGAACCCCTTACCCTCCTTCGGCGCGGTGCCGGTCAGCTTGGAGACATCGAAGAATTCTCCAGCTGTCCCTGCTGGCGGGACCGGTGGCGGCACGTGGTCGAAGAAGCCGCCGTTCTCGTCGTAGGTGATGAAAAGCGCGGTGCTCGGCCACTGTGGCGATGCAAGCAGGGCGAGCACGACCTTCTCGGTATCGTCCTGGCCCCACTCGATCGGTGCCGGGGCGTGCTCGGTGTCCACCAGGCTGCTGAGGACCCATGACACCTGCGGCAGGGTTCCCTCCCGTGCGTCGGCCTCGAAGTCGACGGGGAACGTGGTGGACCCGAAGGCCTTGCTGCTGAGCGAGAAGTTGCCCGACGTGGGGCGGTATTGCGGGAAGTAGCGGAGCACGTTGTCGCCGGTGTGGGCGTCCTGAGTGCCGTACACCTTCCAGCTGATCCCGGCGGCGCTCAACAGTTCAGGGTATGGCCGCCATCTGTGGCCGGCGCCGAGATCGGCGCCCGGCTTCTCGATCGTGCCGGTCTTGGTGTCCAAGAATTGTCCGCCGCCATCCCAGCAGTCGGGATCGGCGGTGCCTGTCATCGAGTAGAGGCGGTTGATGTCGGTGCCGCCGATGACCGAGCAGTAGTAGTTGTCACAGACCGTGAAGTTGTCGGCGAGGGCCCAGTAGAGGTCGACGTCGCCGGTGTGGTTCCGCGTCGGGGAGCCCTCGTAGTAGCCCATGGTGATGGCGGCGAACCTGCCGTTGCCGGCTGGGTCGCTCTGCAGGTGGCGGACGATCCACTGGTCCAGCTTCCCGTCGTTCCACATGGCGTGCTGATCGGCCCACTGGTGGCCGATGTCGTTGGTGCATTCGCCTTGACTCGTCGATGGCTCGGCGGTGCTGATGTGGAAGGGAAGCAGCGGATCACGGGCACCGGCGATGGCGCCCTCCCTGTACCTCTGCTTGAACACGGCGCTGCCATCGTCGGCCTTGTTCATACGAACTGAACGGTCGTCGAAGCCGCGCACTCCCTTGTAACGACCGAAGTAGTGATCGAACGAGCGGTTCTCCTGGATGAAGATGACGATGTTCTTCACGTCGCTGAGACTGCCGGCCACTGGGGGAGTCGCGGCCAGCGCCTCGATGAGAGCGGGGGAGAGGCCGCTGAATGCCACGGCGCCGCCGGCAGCTGCGCCAGCCTTGAGGACATCGCGTCGGCTTGGTCGGGCCTGCATGGTCATGGGAGTGTAGGAAGCAGGCAGATGCTGACGGGGGAAGGCCGGGTTAAGGGGGCTGTCACCGAGCCGCCGTGGCCCTGCCGCCGGTGGGCGGCACCGGCGGTCCGGGTGCTGCCGGAGTCCCGGCCGCCCCCGGAGATCCCGCCGTCCCCGGTGCCCCCGGGGTTCCCGGAGTTCCCGGAGTGATTGCTGTGAAGGACCCGGTGGTCGACGCCGGGCAACCGGCGAGGGTGACGGTGAGGGGACCGTCAGTGGTGACGGCGAGGCTGACGTTGCAGTCGACGTGGGCGCGGCCGACGTCGACGGTGACGGCGGAGACGTTGGTGGCACTGATGTCGAGGCTGTCCGCCGCAGTGGCGGCCTGCGCTGGAGCCAGGGTCTTGTACTGGCTGACGTAGGGGATCGTCGGCACAGTGCCGCCACTCAGTGTGCCGGCGCCGTGCTGGGTGGCCGACGGGGTGGGATCACCCACGCCAAAACCGTGCGACCGGACGTCGATGGTTCCGCTGCCCGCACCGTGCGCCCGCAGCGAGGACAGCCAGTACGCATGGTCACCGACGAATCCGTAGTTCGCATAGTCGATGGCGGGATCGACGACGTAGGTCACATGAGCCGGGTTGCGGTCGACAGTGGTCGTGCCCAGGAACGCTGCCGCCGGTGCGTACTGATCGTTGACGGCCAGGGTGAGGTGCTCGCCGGGGGCGTAGACGTCGAGCTCGTACTGGTAACCCGCGCCGTCCAGTGCCAGCGCGGTCGGCCCGTAGGAGGCGGGCGGGACCAGCTCGTCCGTGGCCATGTTCCACATCAGGACGGGGATGTTGCGCAGCGAGGGCACCAGCGCGTTGATGGCGCTGTAGCCAACGGTCGGCTGTGCCTTGGCGAAGAGGTCGGGAAACTGCTCGGCAAGCTTGAAGGTGCCCATGCCGCCCATCGAGTAGCCGGTGATCACCGTCCATGCGGGGTCGAGCTTGTAATGCGCGGCCACGTCGGCCCACATCTCGAAGACCTCGGCGCCCGCGAGGCCGTCGTTGAAACCGTCGGGACCACGTGATTCCGAGGTGATCACGATCGAGCCCGGCCCGCGCTCACCGAACTGCGACTGGTTGCGCGAGCTCAGGTACTGGTTGTAGTTGGCGCCCAGCGAATGCAGCTGCAGCGTCATGCCGTACCCGTTGGCGGGCATGGGCTGGTGGGGGACGTAGATGGCGTAGGGCTGGAGGTTGCCCTGGTACTGACCGGGACAGTTGGCACCGCCGTTGACGGCGGCCGGGAAGCAGGTGACCGAGTAGTCGGCACCGGGGGCGGGCTGGAAGTGGCTGGCAAGGATGCGGTCGATGGGGCCATTGACCGGCACGTCCGATTCGTCGTTGGTGGCGGCGGCGAGCTTGCCGAAATCCACCTGGGCCTTGAACGGGGTGATGTCGCCCGCTGTGAGAGCGGCCCCCTGGGCCTGATCGCGCCACCATGCCGGATTGGTTGCTGTGTTGAGCGGGTCGGTGGGGGCGGGCATCGGTTCCTGCGCGTTGCTGCGGAAGGCCACGTTGAAGAATGCCGGCGGGTTCAGCGCCAGCCCGGAGCCGCCCGGGTGGGCGGCGTCCTGGGCGGGCTGGGGGAGGAGGTAACTGCCGGTCGCGGCGTTCCACAGCCCCACGCCGAGGGCCATGCGGATCACGGAGGTGCCGGGATTCCACACCGAGTGCGGGATCTGGACCTCGACCTGGTGTGTGGTGGCGTTGACGGTGGCGGTCGGCGCGGCCAGCGCGAGATTGGGCGGGAGCGCCTGGACGAGCTCGGCGACCATGCCGGTCGACGAGCCGTGGACGGTCAGGAAGAGACTGGCGGGGGAGACGACGTTGGCGCCGTGCGGGAATGGGAACACGGTGCCGTCGGTGCCGCCGAGTGCAAGGGAGAAGGCCACCAGGGAGGGGCCCTTCATGGTGTTCAGGGTGATCCGGAAGGCTGTGGCGCCGGGGATCGTGCGGGTTCGAAACTCGACGAGATCGGCGGCGTTGTTGGCGTACGCGCGGTTGGTGGGATAGGTGTAGGTGCCGTCCGGCCTCGAGAAGGAGTTGCCAGTGGCGCGCTGGTCGAGAGGGTCGGCGGTCTTGGCCGCTCCGTGGTCGTCGTAGAGGAAATCCTGGCTGAGGAACTCGCCATTGCGGTAGGCGCTGGCGCCCGAGACGAGGATGGGCGGAGCGGTCCAGACGCCTGCGTTGTCGAACTGTGGGGCGGTGGCGACCGGCTGGTAGAGGATGTCGGGCCCCGGTCGCGGGCCCGCGCCGCTGTACAGCGAGGGGTTGGGGAGCGTCGACGGCGACAGCGCGGTGGCGGGGGTGGCGCCTCCGACGAGCAGCGCGGCGGCGGCGGCGGCGATGGCCCGGACGAACCTGACGGACGACCGTGGTTCGCGCATGGCCCCCTCCCGTTCCTCTCCGACGGGCGAGACGATATACGAACAGGGTGCTCAATGCGGCGGCTGGGCGGGGGGCGCGGCAAGGCGCCAGTACAATCGGCGGCGGAGCGATCGCCTAGTCCGGTCGAGGGCGCCGCACTGGAAATGCGGTATCCGGGGCAACTCGGATCGAGGGTTCGAATCCCTCTCGCTCCGCCACATGCCGGCCGGCGGTGTACGGAAAAACCCGCGAGGAGGCATCCCGTAAGCTGCGCGCTGCCCTGGTCGCGCGCGACGGAAGCCTCAACAGCCAAACCAAACCAGCGCGGGCCGATCGTCCAGTGCATCCGGGCAACGCCCAAGCGCTGTCCAGCACGACGTACATCCGCATCACCGCTGTCACTCCCGACGGCATCAGCGATGTATGGGTTCAGCCCGACTCCATCGAATCCATTGAGGCAGAATGAGAGCCAGACGATGATCCGGCTGAGGTCGGGTCGTGCTCTTGGCGCCGACGCGCGGCCCGACGCGGTTCTTCGAGATCTCGGTCACGAGGACGGTTGAGGGCCCAGATTCTAGGGCTGAATCGGATGAGCCGCCCAAGCGCCCGCGATGGCGTCGACGACGGCAAGCACCCGTTGAGTGCCGCCATCTTTCCCTTTTTCGAAATCGTCCCCACTTGTTGCCATGTTGTTGGTCACGTGGGCGAGGCACACGACATGTCGTTGGCGGGAGGCGGCATACGCGTACAGCGCGGCGGCCTCCATCTCCACGGCGTGGACTCCCGCGCGCTTCGCCTCGGCGATGGCCGTGGTCGTCTCGCGAAACGGCGCGTCAGTGGTCCACGATACGCCGGCGTGCACGGGCTCGTTGAGATCGTCGAAGGCCCCGATAAGAAGCGAAGCCAGGTCGGGCGCGAGGTGCGCCCATTTACTAGGAGGCAGGTAGTGAAGACTGGTGCCTTCATCGCGCCACGCTCGCTCGATCAGCACGAAGTACGGCGGGTCACCAAGCGGCGAAATGCGGCCCGCAGACGTCACCGACACAATGAGATCACAGCCTGACGCATGGAGTTCCTCGGCAACGAGCACAGCGTAGGGCGCGCCGACGGCGCAGGGCACGATGCCGATATTCCGGCTCGTGCGGTGCGTCACCCATAGTTCGGAGTGGTAGCAGGCCCAGCCCGCGTGGCGGCTCGCCAGTCCAGCGGCGCGGAGATGGCGGACGACGTCACCGTCCGGATCGAGGACGCAGATCTCGGGCACAGGCAATTCAGAGAGGCCTCGCTGTCGTCGCCCCTCGCGCAGGAGGTTCTGCGCTTGGAAGACCGATGCCTCGCCGTACTGTTTCGGCCCGAGCAATGGAGGCTCATCATGGATCACGACGTGCGTCAGTTCCTTCATGAGGCATGGGTGCGATCTGTCCTCTCCGGAGATCGGCCGCCTCTGACCGCTTGTACCCGAACCATCCAGACTACGCAGCGGAGCCTCGCCACGGCGGCGAAAACAGCGCTCTCAACCTCGCGCTCGGGCTCTGGGACCGTAGCCAGCGCCAATTTTCACGGGGGTTACACGCCGGCATGTGGAGTTCCCTCGCTGGTGATGCGCCGTTGGCCACCGGGCATCAGCCGACACGCCAACCGCTCCAAAATCAGACTGGGTATCCTCCGCTAACCGCCACTGCAGCGATGGCGGCGAGGCCAACGCCGATCACGATGTGCTGGTTCCGTCCGGAGTCACGATCCGGTCACTGAGGTGGCCAGTCCGCATGGCGTCGTTACGGCACACCCCATCGACCGCGCGGGTGAACCCACCGTGGCCACCCGAGACGAAATGCCGGCGTTTCTGGTGCAACGCCTCCGACCCTAACACTATGCGATGGGAATGAACGCGCAACGGTTCGTCGTGGCCGGCGGCGACCCGTACGTCAGCGAAGCCGACATCCTCGAGGAGCAGGATTGGACTGTCCTCAGGCTAGGCCGGTGCTGTATAGGTCCGCCATTGACTGCGGTGGTGCTGTGGCCGAGGCGTATATGAGAGTGTCCTCACTCGCATTGGCGATGGAATGCGATGTTTGCGGGGGAACAAGTACCAAGTCACCTACTTCGACCGCCGCTTGCTCGTCGCCGACGGTCATCATGCCTCGCCCTCGGACGATGATGTAAACCTGTTCCGACGCGTCGTGGACATGCGGGCGCTGGCCACCATCTGGCGGCACTACGACCCATGTGACGACAAGCCGTTTAGAGCCGAAGTCGCCAGCATCCAGCAGTACGTGAGATTGGAGTCCATCTCGCTCGTAGGTGGCCGCTTCAGCGAGTCGTCGAATGTGCATGACTGGACGATACCATCCGCCCCCACGGTCGGCGATGTCAGCCACGCCTCGACCGGCGTGCGTCGGGGGGTCCAAATGGCCACCGTAGCGGCCAAGGTTGGCGATAACTGGTCCCGAACGTCGCGTTCAGGAAAGAGGGACGGCATCCCAGACGATCTGGCCACGACCCCACTCCGCCAGGGGTGGGGTGGCTCGCACGGCGGGGAGCATGAACAGCTCGAGGGCGGTGATCACTCCCCCGAGCACGAGGCCACGTCGAATGACGTGGCCTCGTCTGGGTGAACGGGAGACAGCGGCCGCTGCGATCCCCCAGCTGGGTCCGTAGGTCCAGCGCATGGCGATTCCCATGACGGCTGCCTGACGATCCGCCGAGAGCTCGGTCTGCCGGACGAGTGGAGGGTCTGCGATGGAATGGCTCAAGGGGGAGTGGCCGGACCTTGGGCTTGTGGCAGCCAAGGCAGCCGGGATCTACGTCATCGCCGTGCTGCTGCTCCGGATGGGTGAACGACGGACGCTCGCGCAGTGGACCGCCATTGACTTCGCGGTCGCGGTGGCTATCGGCGCTGTCATCGGCCGGATGGCCATCGCGGGGACGCAGTCGCTGCTGACGGGGGCCGTCGCCCTGGCGGTGCTCATCGCCGGCCACCGCATCCTCAGCATCGTGCGATTCGCCATGGATGGGCTCGGGTGACGGATCACCCTGTCCGGGTCCTAGTGTCGGGGAGGGCCGCGTCCGCGGCGACCAGCTGCGAGGATGCGGCCTCACCGACCGGGATCTCTACGCGCAGCTTCGAGAGCGCGGCGTGTTCGACCCTCAGTCGCATCCGATACGTCCTCTACGAGGCCAACGGCAAGCTCAGCGTCCTTCGGGAGGACCAGGCACCCGCTCACCGAGGTCATGCAAGCAGGGCTGCGCGATGCGCAGGGGTGAATAGCTGCCCCAGTCATGATCAGCCGATGGTGACGAGGCGTTGCAGGTCCGGCGGTTGCGTCGCGCGGCCCTGTCGGTGACGGATGCTCAGGCGGGCCTTCTCTTCGCGGAGGAGAAGTGGAACCTGCGCATCCTCAACGCTGTCCTGTGGAAGCCGATGGGGTTCAACCAACTCTGTCGCTTCCTGGTGGGAATCAGCCCAACACCCTGGCCAGACGCTTGGACCGGCTGGAGACGATGGGCCTCGTCGACCGCCGCGTGATCTCAACCACGCCGCCGGCCACCCGCTACTCGGCCACAGCCGTCTCGCGGGAACTCCGCCCGATCCTTGATGGCCTGGCCAGCTGGGGCGCCGCCCATACACGGACAACACCTGAAGCGGACCGCACTGCTTAGGGCGACGGCGCCTGCCGTGACAGCCACCGAGCCAGGGGACGAATCGTGCTCCCCTGGAACAACAGGCTGAGAACGACGACGCCATAGGCGAGGATCGGCACCTTGGCGTCGATGCCGGGCCGTCCGGTAACTGACAGCGCCAGCGCCACCGACAGGGCGCCGCGGAATCCACCCCACACCACGAACG
>JAEKNN010000038.1 GCA_016464795.1 Candidatus Amunia macphersoniae
TAGAGTACTGGTCTGGGGGACCAGGGGTCGCAGGTTCGAGTCCTGTCTCCCCGACCACGTATCCTCTTGGCCATGGACATGCAGTACCGTCGGCTGGGACGGTCCGGCCTGAAGGTCAGCGTTCTCTCGTTTGGATCGTGGGTGAGCTTTGGGCCCCAGCTTGCCGGCGACAGCGCGCGCGAATGCTTAGCAGCCGCGTATGACTCCGGGGTCAATTTCTTCGACAACGCTGAGGTGTACGCGGGTGGCCGCTCGGAGACCATCATGGGCCGCGCCATCAGCGAGCTCGGCTGGCCTCGGCACACTTATGTCATCTCCAGCAAGTTCTTCTGGGGGATCGAGGACTCGGTCAACACCAAGAACACCCTCAACCGCAAGTACCTGTTACACGCAGTCGATCGATCCTTGCAACGGCTCGGTCTCGACTTCCTCGACCTGATCTTCTGCCACCGCCCCGACCCTGAGACGCCGGTTGACGAGACCGTGTGGGCGATGCACGACATCATCGAGTCCGGGCGGGCGTTGTACTGGGGAACGTCCGAGTGGAGTGCCGATGAGATTCGCGCCGCCTGGGACGTGGCCGAGCGGGACCATCTCCGTCGCCCTGTCATGGAGCAGCCCCAGTACAACCTGCTCGAGCGGCACAAGGTGGAGGTGGAGCTCGCGCAGCTCTACGACGACATTGGCCTCGGGCTCACCACCTGGAGCCCGCTGGCATCCGGCCTGCTCAGCGGCAAGTACCTCGACGGCGTACCGGAGGGTAGCCGCGCCACGCTACCCGGGTACGGCTGGCTGCGCGATCAGCTCACCGATCCGGATGCCAACCGACAGGTTCGGCTCCTGAAATCGATCGCCGACGAGCTTGAGATCACCCTGTCCCAGCTGTCGATTGCCTGGTGCGCCGCCAACCCGCATGTGTCGACGGTGATCACCGGGGCCAGCCGCGTGCAGCAGGTTCGCGAGAATCTTGGCGCCTTGCACGCGCTCGAGAAGATCTCTGGAGACGTGCTACAGCGGATCAATGCCATCTTCAGCTGAGTCATGCTTCGAGCGCGCCCGGATGCCTGTCATACTGTCGGTGGTCGCTCTTGTCACACATGAGGTGCCCGTGCCCGTCACCATCCCCTGCGACAACTGCGGGACGCCAACGCCGATCTACCGGCTGTCGGCAGTGATCCTCGACGGATACATGGCACGGATCTGTCCACGCTGTTCCTCGCGTGAGACCAAGCGCATCGACTTTCAATACGCCCCGCGCATCGACCAGGGTGCCATCCAGCCGAGCACGAGTCGCGACGCTTGGTAGGGGCGACAGCGACATTCGCCGATCGCCTCGCCGAGGCGATCAGCGTGAGCGATTCCCTGCTCTGCCTTGGGCTGGACCCTGATGGTGCCGTCGATGCGGCTGGCGCCGAGAGGGTCTGCCACGTGTTGCTGGACGCCGCACTCGAGCACGTCTGCGCTGTCAAGCCCAACCTCGCGTTCTTTGAACAATATGGGAGCTCGGGGTACGCGGTACTCGAACGTCTGCGGGCCGCCATCCCGCCCGATCGGCTGCTGATCCTCGACGCCAAGCGCGGCGACATGGGCAACACCGCGGCCGCCTATGCTCGCGCATTGTTCGACGTGCTCGGCGCCGATGCCGTGACGGTGAACCCGCTGCTCGGGGGGGACAGCGTCGCTCCCTTTCTGGCTCGTCCTGGACGTGGGGCATTCATCCTCACGCGCACCAGCAATCCTGGCGCGGAGGACTTCCTCGACCAACCCGCGGGGCGCGACGGCCAGGTGCTCTACCAGCGAATCGTCGACCAAGCGCAGGAGTGGGATTCGGGGGGCGGAGCCATCGGTTTCGTTGTCGGGGCGACCGTCCCCACGGCCATTGCCGAGGTGCGCCGGAGGGTACCGTCGGCCCCCCTGCTCCTGCCTGGCGTTGGTGCCCAGGGCGGACCGCTCGAGGCAGCTGTTGCCGCCGGTCTCGACAGTACCCGCGCGGGGGTCGTCGTCCCGGTGAGCCGAGGTATCGCGGGCGCCGCGCAGGGGCCGGCCGCTGCCGCCCGAGAACTGCGCGAACGCATTGCCGCGGTGCGCGCCGCGGGCTGAGCACTGTGAGCCGGGTCGCCATCGTCGAGGACGGTCGTCATCTCACGCACAACTCGTTCGGTCACCCCGAACGGCCGGACCGTGTCGAAGCGATCCGGACCCACCTCGCCTCGGTGCCGTCGCTCGCGGAGCTACCGCGGCTCTCATTGGTGCCGGTCGACGACGAGAGCCTGCTGCGTGTTCACTCTCGGGCTCACCTTGAGCGCGTCGCAGCTCTCTGTGCCCGCGGGGGTGGTTCCTTCGACCAGGACACCTACGCGACCGCAACGTCCGATGTGTGTGCCCGGCTGTCCGCGGGCGGCGCAGTGGCAGCTGTGGATGCCGTCCTCGATGGAGACCACGACGCTGCGTTTGCGGTGATCCGGCCGCCAGGGCACCACGCTACCGCCAGCCGGGCGATGGGGTTCTGTCTCTACAACAACGTGGCTGTTGCCATCGAACAGGCACGGGCAGAGCACGGCCTCCGGCGGGTTGCCATCGTCGACATCGATGTGCATCACGGCAACGGAACCGAGGCCACGTACTGGAACGATCCAGGTGTGCTGTACACCTCCCTCCACCAGTTTCCGTTCTACCCCGGGACCGGCGCGCTTGCCGATCGCGGAGGTCCCGAGGCGGCCGGGCTCACGGTCAATATTCCGCTGCCGGCGGGCACCTCGGCGTCGGCTTGGCTCGCGGAGTTCAACACGGTGACCCTCCCCGCTGTCGAGGCGTTCGAGCCCGAGCTGGTGGTGGTCAGCTGCGGGTTCGATGCCCACCGCGACGATCCGCTCGCGGAGTTGCGACTGGAGACGGAGACCTACGCCGAAGTTGCCGAGCGCCTGGTGGCGCTGAGAGGATTGTCATCGTCCCCCGGCACCGTGTGGGTCTTGGAGGGCGGCTACGACCTCGAGGCTCTGGCCGCCTCCACGCATGCCGTTCTCGACGTCTTGATGCGCGCGTGATCAGGTTGCGCTACGGTGCTGTGGCCATGCCCTCCTGCTGGATCGGCGCTGCACTCGCCACCGTCCTGCTCGCGGCGTGCGGTGACGGCGGCTCAGCTCCGACCGGGGTCGCCACCAATCCGGTTGTCCAGGGGAGCGGCGGCCGGGGGACCCCTGGCGGCAATCCCTCGGCGCCCTCCGCAGCCGGGGTGCGCACCGTGCTGAGCCCGCTCGGCCTGAACATCCACAGCGACCCGGCGGTCAGCGCGACTCGGGTGGGCACAGCGGCGCAGGGGGCGGTGCTCGCGGTTGTCGGCCACAGCGACCAGAACGGCGGCTGGTACAAGGTGCAGGGACAGACGGTGACGGGATGGATCACCGCCGACCCGGGCCTGACCGCGTCCGGTCAATTTCAACAGTACCAGTCGACAGTTCGCGGGGTGAGCGCGTACTACCCTCAGGACTGGACCTTCGCCGAAGACCCCACCCAGACCGTGATCCACCCGCTGAACGGTCCCCAGACCATCGTGGTGCGCAGCGGTGCCAAGACGGCTGACTTCGGTCCACCGGGTGGCTCCGGTTACGCAGGAGTTGGTCAGCAGACCGTCATCGTCTGCGGCGTCACCGGGGACCTCGATCAGTACACGCACAGCGGAGGGCCACCGTCCACGCCCACACCGGGCACCGCCGGACCTCTCGGGCTGCTCGCGCAACTCCGGCTGCGCCTAGATGCCAGCCACGCGTTGGCGCTGGACTACAACTACACGGCAGCCCCAGAGCTGGAGGTCTTCAGCGACTTCTACAACTCGATGACGTTCCCGTTCCCTCAGTGCCAGGCCCCAGCGGCACCGGCCCCGTCGCCAACCTGACGCCCGCGCCAGGCCAATCTCAGACGATCGGCTGCCCGTACCCCACGTTCAGCAGAGCGCTGTGCGCCACCGACATGCCCACGGCGCAGACGATCACCAGCGTGGCGTAGGCCAGCCCAATGCCGATGCGCGTCCGGGCCGGCAGCGGTGGCGGTTCCTGTCCCCGACGGGCGCGGCGAAACCGCCCCCAGGTGCTGTAGATGCCGATCAGCAGGATGAGCACCAAGAAGGGATTCACGTGATTGCCGCTGGCGTAGGAGCCGGCGACGATGACCGCCAGCAGCGCGATGCCGGCGACGTTGGCCCATTTTGAGACGGCGCTGGCGACCCGCCCCCCATCGAGCGGGGACATCGGCAGCATGTTGAAAAGATTGACGAGGCAGCCGAAGTAGGCGAGCGCCAGGAAGAGGTAGTGCGCATAACCGGGGCTGAGTGACTGCGCGAACACGTAGCAGAGAAGCGCGGCCGCGGTTCCCACGATCGGTCCGCCGATGGCCACCACTGCCTCCTGCCGGGGATCGCGAAATCCCTTGGTGGTGACCAGGGCGCCGAACGGCCCCAGGAAGATCGGCGCGGACACCTTGAGCCCCTCGGCGCGGGCGAAGATCATATGGCCGCTCTCGTGCACAGCGATGAGCAGCAGGGCGCCAACCCCGAACTGCCAGCCAAAGATGCCGATGTAGATCAGCACGGACACCAGGAAGCTGATGAAGGTCGCGCCCAGCTTGCCGAACTTGAAAAGCACCGCCCCCCACTTGAGAAACCCGACCACGGCGGCGATCAGGCCGCCGACGAGGCCGCCGCGCCGTTGCTGGGTGCCGGTCGAGGCGGGGCGCGCCGACGTCGGCGTCAGAGCTCCAGGCGCGGCTCCCGCAGCCCGCCAGGTGTACCCGTCGCCGGACGGAACCAGGGCCGGAGGTGGCGGTGGGGGGGTGTCACTCGAGACCGGACGGGGAATCCACCTGTAGCCGTCAGGGGTCCACTGGTACGCCCCGGGCGCCGGCGGATCGATCTGGTCAGTCATCTGCGTCATCATCGCACCGGTCGCGTCGCGAGCCGCTGCTGCGGATGCCAGGTCAGCGGACCGCCACGAGCACCCGGTCGGTGAGGTGCTGCCAGACAGTCTCCACCTCCGCGAAGCCGGCATCGCGGAGGGCGCCGACGTGCACCGCCAGATCCGCCTGGTGGTGGTGGTCCGGATGGTCGTGGTGGCGACGGGCGCGCTCGGCGACCTCTGCGGCCAGCCCGGGGTCCTGCGCGACGGCCGCCCACCACTCCTCCCAAGACTCACCATCCCCGACGGGCTCAGCGGGATGGCGCGTTTCCTGCAGCCCGCGCATCTCCCTGCCGGCTGCGGCGATCAGCGGCGACGCCTCAGGAAAGCTGAGACGATCGCCGTTGACGAACACACCGCCCGGCGAGAGCACCATGGCCAGGTGGCGGTAGAGACCGGCCAGCGCGTGGGGCTGGAGCCAGTGCAGCGCCGTCGTGGACACCGCCGCGTCCACTGCCCCCTCCACCGCCGCGCCCCACTCGGAGCGCAGGTCCGCGTCGAGCCAGGCAAGGCGGCCTCCCTGGTCACCCAGAGCATTGCGACCGATGGCCAGCAGCACCGGGTCCATGTCGACGGCGGTGACCCGTGCACCCGGCATATGGTCGAGGAGACGCCGCGCCAGCGAGCCGGGGCCAGCGCCCAGGTCGACGATGTGCGCCGCATCCCCTTGGAGGGCCTGCACGGCGTCGATGATGATGTCGAACCGCTCCTCGCGGTCGGGCATGTACGACCCTTGCTGCGCTTCCCAGCGGTCGAGCCAGCCGTGCCACTCGACCCGGTGTGGGGAGGTCGGTGCGATCACGCCGGTATTGTCGGCCATCGCCGCCGCGCTTCGATGAGCGCCGAAGACGGCGCCACGCACAGTTGGCGCCCTGCATGACAGTATTCCTCCTCCCATGGCGACCACGCATGTGATCGGACTGCTCCTCGGGGCGGAGGAAGACTGGCCGGCCGCGTTCGAGTCGCTCATGGAGCGGGTCGCTCCCGCCATCGATCTCGATGGTGAGACGCATCGTTTCGCCGTCGAGCGGGTGACCATCGAGCCGTTCGACCTGCGCGCTGTGCCCCGTCACTCGCTGATCATCGACAGGCTCGCCTGGTGGTACAACCTTCCCCGGGAGTGGCTGAAGAAGGTGGCCCTGATGAATCAGGTGCACCTGCTCAACAACCCGTTCACCTTCCAGTCGATGGAGAAGCACGCGGCGTACTGCGCGATGATGCGCCTGGGACTGCGGGTGCCGCCGACCTGGATGGTTCCCAACAAGATCCCGCCGAACAACCCGCGGATGGCCACCACCGCCGAACGATACCTGCGCCAGTTCGAGCTCGAGAATGTTGCCGAGGCAGTGGGCATGCCCCTGTACATGAAGCCGTTCGACGGGGGCGCGTGGGTGGGTGTGACCCGCATCGAGGACGCTGAATCGCTGCATCGGGCGTACAACGAGTCCGCGGAACGGCTGATGCACCTGCAGGCGGCTGTGGAGGACTTCGATGTCTTCTCCCGCAGTCTCGGGATCGGCGCCGAGACGATGGTGATGCACTTCCACCCGTCGCGCCCGATGCACTCACGATATTCAGTGGATCATGGCTTCCTCAGCGCCGCCGAGGGCGACGAGGTGGTCACCATCGGACGCACCGTCAACGCCTTCTTCCGTTGGGAGCTCAACAGCTGCGAGACGCTGATCAAGGACGGCACGGTGTACCCGATCGACTACGCTAACGCCACGCCGGACCTGGCAGTCACCAGCCTCCACTATTACTTTCCGTGGGCGATCCGAACCCTGCTGAAGTGGGTGATCTTCTGCTGCGTCACTGGTCGCCGCCCCACCGTCGACCTCAACACCCAGAGCTATTTCGATGTCGCCGACCGTGATGACCTCGACTACCCGGCCAAGCTTCGCGAGTACCGACGCCTTGCCGACAGCCAGCTCGACGTCGATCGCTACCAGGAGTTCTGCGCGCGGCACCTCGCAGATGTCGAGGAGGCAAGCGTGGAGTGGGTGGAGAGCGACGAGTTCGACAGGCTGCTGGTCAATACAGTCGTCTCCACCTATCCCGTGCACGAGCGCGACATGTTCCTGGCCCACTTCCGCGGACTGCTCGGACTGTGGGCGCACGACCAGCACGTGACGGCGACGGCCTAGCCATGCCCATCCATTTCGCGTCCAGCCCGCGGGCCAGTGTCGGCGTCGAGATGGAGCTGGGACTGATCGATCCCACGTCCCGCGAGCTGGTCAAGGGCGCCCACGAGTTGCTCATCGCAATGGGCAGGGAGCATCCCAACGGCAGCCACCCCAAGGCCAAACCGGAATTGCTGCAGTCTGTGGTCGAGATCATCACCGGGGTCTGCCAGACGATCGGTGAGGCGCGCGCCGACCTCACATCGACCCTCACTGAGCTGACCGAGTACACAGATCGTGCCGGGTTGCTGCTGATGTGCTCCGGCACCCACCCGTTCACCGACCCCATGGTCCAGGAGGTGACTCCCAACGATCGTTATCACCGCCTGATCGACGACATGCAGTGGCCGGCGCGACAGATGCAGATCTTCGGCATCCACGTCCACGTCGGCGTGCGCAGCGCCGAGAAGGCGATCGCCATGGTCAACGGCATGTCGGCATACATCCCCCACTTCCTGGCGTTGAGCGCGTCGAGCCCGTTCTGGATGGGCCACGACACAGGTCTGGCATCCACTCGTTCCAAGGTGTTCGAGGGCTTGCCCACCGCCGGCCCTCCGTGGCAGCTCGACGGCTGGGCCGAGTTCGAGCGCTTCATGGACACGCTGATCACCGCACGCACCATCGCCAGCATCCGCGAGGTCTGGTGGGACATCCGTCCCCATCCCGGTTTCGGCACCATCGAGCTGCGCATTTGTGACGGGTTGCCGACGCTGCGCGAGGTGGCCGCGATGGCGGCACTGAGCCAGTGCCTGGTGCAGCGCTTCGACATGCTCATCGACCGCGGCTACAGGATCCCTTACCCGGTGCCCTGGGTGGTCCGGGAGAACAAGTGGCGCGCCGCGCGACACGGCGTCGATGCCGCCATCATCGTCGACAACGAGGGTGACACCGTTCCGCTCCGCGACGCGCTGAGCGAGCTGGTCGAGGAGCTGACGCCGATCGCGCGCCGCCTCGACTGCGCGGCCGAGCTGCAGGATGTGCTGGCGATCGTGGAGCGCGGTCCCAGCTACCTGCGCCAGCGCGAGGTGGTCGCCGCCGGGGGGACGCTGGTCGACGTCGTCGACAGCCTCGTCGAGGAGTTGCGCCTGGACGGCCCGCGGCCCCGCTCCGCCGACATCGCCACCTCGCCTGGCAATCAGCCCGCGTAGAGCTGTAGATCGGCGGCGAATCGGTCGGCGATTTCGATGCAGCTCGACAGCTGCGGATGCCGCACCATCACCCAGCCGTCAGACAGCAGCGTCCGCCGCCAGTCCCGGCGGGGTGCACCGATCGGCAGCAGATCGACTGCGGTTACCCATTCATCGAACTCGCTAAGGATCCGCGCTTAAAATAGAGCTACACAATAGCGGCGAACACGTGTACCCTGTGAT
>JAEKNN010000022.1 GCA_016464795.1 Candidatus Amunia macphersoniae
AGGAGATGCGCTCGTCCTACATGGACTACGCGATGAGCGTGATCATCAGCCGCGCCCTGCCCGATGTGCGCGACGGCTTGAAACCGGTGCAGCGCCGCATCCTCTACGCGATGCTCGACCAGGGTATGACCGCCGGCGCACGCTACAAGAAGTCGGCAGCGATCGTCGGAGAGGTGCTGAAGAGCTATCACCCCCACGGCGACGCATCGGTCTACGACACCATGGTTCGCATGGCCCAGGACTGGGTCCTGCGCTACCCGCTGATCGATGGCCAGGGCAACTTCGGTTCGGTCGACGGCGATCCTCCGGCCGCCTATCGGTACACCGAGGCGCGGATGGCGGCGATCGCCATGACGCTCGTCGACGACATCGACAAGAACACCGTCGACTTCCAGGACAACTTCTCCGCAGAGACCCAGGAGCCGACGGTGCTGCCGACGCTGCTCCCCAACCTGCTGGTCAACGGCGCCAGCGGCATCGCGGTGGGCATGGCCACCAACATTCCACCCCACAACCTCGGCGAGGTGTGCGATGGCTTGGTCCGGCTCATCGACGACCCGGAGACCACCACCGACGACCTCACCAAGGTCATCAAGGGCCCGGACTTCCCAACCGGAGGAATGATCTACGCGCGCGACCTCCCCACCGTGTACGGCACAGGACACGGCCGGGTGGTGATGCGCGCCCAGGTCGACTTCGAGGAGGCGTCGGACGGCAAGGAGCAGATCATCGTCCGCGAGCTGCCCTACCAGGTCAACAAGGCTCGCCTGCTCACCACCATCGCCGACCTCGTCAAGGACCACAAGCTCGAGGGCATCGAGGGCCTCAACGACGAGTCCGACCGCAACGACAACACCCGCATCGTGATCAAGCTGAAGTCGAGCGCGCGGCCGCACACAGTGCTCAACAACCTCTTCAAGCACACCCAGCTGCAGCTCAGCTTCGGCGCCATCATGCTCGCGCTGGTCGACGGACGCCCGCAGGTGCTCGGCCTCAAGGCCATGCTGCAGCACTTCATCGACTTCCGTCGCGTGGTGGTCACCAGGCGCACCCAGTTCCTGCTCGCCAAGGCCCGCGAGCGTGCACACATCCTCGAGGGGCTGATGAAGTGCCTCGAGCACCTCGACGAGGTGATTGCCATCATCCGCGCCGCCAGCGATGAGAAGGCGGCACAGGCGCAGTTGGAGCAGCGCTTCGAGCTGACCGATCGCCAGTCCAAAGCGATCGTCGACCTGCGCCTGGGCCGGCTCACCCGGCTCGAAGCCGGCAAGATCCGCGAGGAGTACGGCGAGCTGATCATGGAGATCGCCCGGCTCGAGGACGTGCTCGCCGATGTTCGCAAGGTGGATGCCATCATCAAGGAGGAGTTGGCCACGATCCGCAAGAAGTACGCGGATCCACGCCGGACGGTCATCAACCAAGGCGAGGTGGAGCTCAACGAGGAGGACCTGATCCCGCGTGAACAGGTCTTCGTGACCCTGACGCAGAGGGGTTACATCAAGCGCATCCCGCTCGACCAGTACCGCATGCAGCACCGTGGCGGCAAGGGCGTCGTGGGTGCGCGCAGGTCCACCGACGAGGACTACATCGCGCACTCGACGAACGCGAACACGCACACGGACATGCTCTTCTTCACCAACCGCGGACAGGTGTACCGGCTGCGAACCCACGAGATCCCCGACGTCAAGCGGCAGGCCAAGGGCCTGCCGGTCATCAACCTCATCGACCTCGCCCATGGTGAGAGGGTGACCGCGCTGATCGCCATGGACGAGTTCAGTGACGAGCAGTACCTGGTGATGGTGACCAAGCTCGGCCAGATCAAGAAGACACCGGCGGCGGCCTACTCCGCCGTCCGCCGCAACGGGCTGATCGCCATCAATCTGCAGGGAGACGATGAGCTGAACTGGGTGCGACGGTCGTCAGGTGGTGATCAGCTCCTGATCGTCACCCGGCGCGGCAAGGGCGTGCGGTTCACGGAGAAGGAGGTGCGCCCGATGGGGCGCGACACCATGGGCGTCGGCGCCATGAGGCTGCGCCCCGGTGACCAGATCGCGGGCTTCGACATCGTCAAGCCGGACAGCCACGTGCTGGTGGTGACCCAGAACGGCTTCGGCAAGCTCACCCCGATGGCGGACTACCCAGTCAAGAGCCGCAACATCCAGGGTGTCTACACAGTCGACCAGGTGGCCATCCCGAAGATCGGCGAGATCGTGGGCATGCACGTCGTCGAGGACCTGTCAGAGGAGCTGATGGTGATCAGCACCTCCGGGCAGGTGATCCGCATCCCGCTCGACCAGGTGCGCGTCTCGGGCCGCCAGACCCGCGGCGTGATCATCATGCGGATGGAGGGTGGGGACCGCGTGGCCTCGATCGCCGGCGTCGGCCAGGCCGGCACCCTCGACGCCTGACGACGAGAAGAGCCCCGTCAGCGAAGGCGACTTCACGTCGCCGCAGCTGACACCGCCACGAGGTGGTGCGCGAGGGGGACCTGTTCCCCCCTCGATTACGAGGGGGTGCGCGGTGCGCGGGGGGATCTGTTCCCCCCTCGATTACTGGGGGGGCTCGCGAAAGAGCAAGGCCCGGCACGGCGCATGGCGCAGCAAGTACGGCGCAGTCCTGCCCATGTGGAACTCGCCGAACCGCTCCCTGAAGGGCATCCCGACCACCACCAGGTCCGCCTGCCAGTGGGTGATCTCCTCCACGATCGCGGGCCCGGCTTCGCGTGCCTGGAGAAGCTCCGTCTCGATGTCGGTCTCCAGCTGGCGGGCCATCTTCTCGGCCTGCTCGATCAGCCCCTCCGCGCGGTCCATCTCGACATCCTGCACGGCCCCGAGCGCCAGGCTCCGGCGGATCTCCAGGACGGTGACCACCATCACCTTGGCCTTGCCGCGGCGGGCCAGCCTGCAGCCCAACCGCACCGCCTCATCGTCCGTCGGGGAACCGTTGATCGGAATCAGGATGCGATGCGGAGTGAAGCCGACCATGGCGGCTGGATGCTACCCGAGGCGCGCTCGGTCGCGCAGCACCGGCCGCGTAGAATGCGCCGCGCAGGCAGGCCAGCAGGGGAGAGGTTGTGAAGGTCGTGATCATGGGCTGCGGACGCGTCGGCTCCACCCTGGCGCGCGATCTCGACACGGCCGGGCACGAGGTGACCATCATCGACGAGCGTGTCGCGGCGTTCAACCGGCTGGGCGAGGGCTTCAACGGCAACATGGTGGTGGGCACGGGGATCGACGAGTCAGTGCTCCGCCGGGCCGGCATCGACAAGGCCGATTGCTTCGCCTCGGTCACCAACGGCGACAACCGCAACATCATGGCAGCGCAAGTGGCCAAGGTTGTCTTCAACGTTCCGCGGGTGATCACCAGGATCTACGACCCAATCCGCGAGCAGACGTATCGCGAGTTCGGCATGGAGACCATCTGCTCGACCACCATCGTCAGCTCGATGATCAGCACCTACTTCACCGGTGGCGCCAATCCGGCCCACACGGAGCCGCCTCCCATCCCGGTCGCGGCGCACCGATGAGCAACGGGTCGGCGGAGCCGGAGCGCCCGTACCTGGTGATCATCGGCGGCGGGAAGGTGGGCTTCTACCTCGCCAGGCACCTCATCGAGCGTGACTTCGAGGTCACGCTGGTCGAGAAGAACCCGGCCCGAGCCGAATGGATCGAGCACCAGATGGGCAGCGTCAGCGTCATGGTGGGTGACGGCGACGAGATGGCTTTCCTGGCCACCACCGGCATCGAGCGCGCCGGGGTGGTCATCGCCTGCACTGGTGACGACGAGGACAACCTCGTCGCCTGTCAGCTCGCCAAGGGCAAGTTCGGCGTCGCTCGGACGATCGCACGGGTCAACAACCCTGTCAACGTCAACGTCTTCACTGCGCTGGGAGTCGACGTGCCGGTGAGCGCGACCGAGTTGCTCATGGGCCTCATCGAGGCCGAGATCATCGGCGGTGATGCCGTGCGAGGCGTGGCCGTCAGAGCGTCTGGCGCCAACCTCGTCGACGTGAGGATGCCGGACATGTCCCACATGGTCGGCCGGCGGCTGCGCGAGGTCGAACTCCCTGAGGGTGACATCGTGGTGTGCCTGGTCAGATCTGGTGAGCCCGTGTTGCCAGCCCCTGATGAGGTCATCCGGGCCAGTGACGAGCTGATCGTCTACTCCCGCAAGCTGGATGTCGAGAGCGTCAGGGAGTCGGTCACCCGCTGACGCGCCCGGCACGGCGAGGCCGCCGCGCCGTCGAGCAGCGGCGGCCTCGCCGCCTGTCGGTCAGACGGTCAGGTGGCTTTGCCGATCTTGAAGATCTTGGTCCCACACGTCGGGCACGTCCCGGTGGTTGCGGGCTTGCCGTTCTTCATAGTGATCGCCTGAGGATCCTTGATCTCAGTGGGCGCCTTGCACTTGAGGCAGTAGCCGGAGACGGCCATGTGTCCTCTCCCAATCCAGGTCGAATGCGAGTACGGCGGGCGGGCCCCTCCGGCTCAAGTCGGCCGCATTCTAGCCGACGCAGGTCGTATTGGAGCCGAATTCAGGGAGCCCCCCTCCGCGGTGGCGGTTGAGGCACGGCTGGAGGTCCCCATCAACCGCGCAGGTGCTCCCCCAAGAACGCCAGCGTTCGGTCCCATGACAGCTGCGCGGCGTCGGCGTTGTACACCTCGGGGCGGTCGTCATTGAAGAAAGCATGGTCGGCGTCGTACCAGAAGGACTCGACGCTGACCCCGGCGCCGCGAAGTCGCGTCTGGAGGTCTTCGACAGTGCTGCGATCGTAGGAATGGTCGCGCTCGCCCCAGTGCCCGAGCACCGCTGCTCTCATCGCAGAGAAGTCGATCACCTCCCGTGCCGGGCCCACGCCGTAGTAGGCCACGCACGCCGCGATCTCGGGCTCCTGGCTGGCGATGTTCAGCGCCAGGCCGCCCCCCATGCAGAACCCGACGACACCCACGCTGCGGCCGCTCGCCTGGGGACTATCGAGGAGGTGACGGACCGCGGCGAAGAGGTCGCGTGCCGCATCGGCGATGTCGAGATTCATCATCTCCTTCTCGGCTTCGTCCGGTTCGGTGGTCGACGTGCCGTGGTACAGGTCGGGTGCCAGAGCTGTGAATCCGGCGCGCGCGAACCGGTCACAGAGGTCCTTGATGTGGCCAACCAGCCCCCACCACTCCTGGATGACCACCACCCCGGGACCGCTTCCCGAGCTGGGGACGGCCAGGTAGCCACGATCGACGTGACCGTCACCGGCAAACTCGATCATCTCGCCCATGTCAGCATCCTCGTTGCAGTGGTGGTGGCGACCTCCAAGGGTACCCGCGTGTCACCCTGCGCCACATGTCCCTCGCCGTCCTGCTCGATGTCGACGGCACCCTGGTGGACAACTCCTACTTCCACACGGTGGCCTGGTGGCGTGCCTGCCACGAGTACGGCATCCTCGCCAAGATGGCGGTCATCCACCGATTGATCGGCATGGGTGGTGACCAGCTGGTTCCCGCCTTGATCGGTCGCGACATGCCTTAGCTGGACGAGGCTCATTCGCGTCACTTCAAGCACTTCCTCCCCGAGACGCCCGCACTGTCCGGGGCGGCCGACCTGCTCGCCGAGCTGCATCGACGCGATGTGACCATGGCGGTGGCGACATCGAGCACTCCCGACGACCTGCGGGTTGCCCTGTCCACTCTGGAGACGGCGTCCCTGATCGACCACGTGATCACCAGCGACGATGTCGGCAACAGCAAACCGGCACCGGACCTGGCCGTCGTCGCACTTCGCGTCTCCGGCTCCGACCCGGCTCCGCCGTCTTCATCGGCGACACCGGTAGGGACGTCGAGGCGGCGGGTCGCGCCGGCATCCCGTGTGTCGGCGTCTGCTCGGGAGGATGGTCCATGGCCGAGCTCCGCGCCGCCGGAGCGGTGGACGTGCACGACGACTGTGCGGCCATGCTCAGGTCGTTCGACGACAGCTACATCGGCCGCCGTTTGCGCGCGATCACCGCCTGATCGGTCGCGACCGCTTCGTGGAACCGATCTGCTCGCCGCGAGGCACCTGACCCGGTTCGCCACTACGCGGACGCGGTGGCGTGTTCCTTGGAGTGCGCCGCGATGATCGCCTGGGCGACGTGCGCCGGCACCTCCTCGTAGCGGGCGGGCGTCATCGTGTACCGGCCGCGACCCTGGGTCAGCGCACGCAGCTCGCTCGGAAAGCTGTGCATCTCTGCCTGCGGCACCTGTGCGCTCACCTCGGCGCGCCCATCGCCAAGCGGGTTCATGCCGGCGACGCGGCCACGCTTGCCGTTGAAGAGACCCATGACGTCGCCCATGAACCGCTCGGGGACGACCGCGTGCACGTGCATGATCGGTTCGAGCAGCACGGGATTGGCCTTCTGCACCGCCTCCCGCATGGCCATCGCACCGGCGATCTGGAAGGCGATGTCCTTGCCGTCGACAGCGTGCGTCGAGCCGTCGACGAGCCGCACCTTGACGTCGACGATCAGATTGCCACTGACTGCCCCCTGCTCCATGGTCTGGCGCACGCCCTTCTCCACTGAGGGGCGGAACTGGTGCGGGATGGCTCCGCCGAAGATCTTGTCCTCCCACACGAAGCCACCTCCACGCGGCAGAGGCTCGACCTCGATTGTGCAGTCTCCGTACAGTCCGGCCCCACCGCTCTGCTTCTTGTGCTTGTGAGCTACCCGGGCGGTGCCGCTGATGGTCTCGCGATAGGCGATGCGCGGAGCCGCCAGCAGCGCGTCCACGCCGTACTTGCGCTTGATCCGCTCCAACGACACGTCGAGGTGGACGTCACCGAGGCCGTGCACCATCACCTCCCCGGTGACCGGGTCGCGGTCGATGGAGAAGGCCGGATCCTCCTCGGC
Source organism: Candidatus Amunia macphersoniae (assembly GCA_016464795.1). Classification (GTDB taxonomy): domain Bacteria; phylum Chloroflexota; class Dormibacteria; order Aeolococcales; family Aeolococcaceae; genus Aeolococcus; species Aeolococcus macphersoniae. The sequence goes on from JAEKNN010000022.1 coordinate 6,869, forward strand.
CAGCCGCGCCAACGACGACATGATCTTGTCCTCGTCACCCTTGGTCCTGGCTGTGATCGCCGCGCTGTAGGACGGGACAGGGATGTCCATCGCCGGGAGCGTGAGCACCTCGCCGCGCACCCCAAGGGCGTCACCGGTGCGCGCGTGCGCAAGCTTGGTGACCGCTCCGATGTCGCCGGCCCCCACCTCGGTGGCGTTGACCAGGGCCTTGCCCATCGGCCGAGCCAGTTGGGCGAAGCGCTCCTCCAGGCCCTGTTGCACGTCGTATGGATGGGTGTCGGCGCGCATGGTGCCGCGCAGCACCTTGAAGTACGACACCTTGCCAAAGCTGTCGACGGTGGTCTTGAACACGTGGGCGACCAGCGGTCCGCCTGGATCGCAGGCGATCTCCACCTGCTCCCCATCGGGGCTGTGGCCGTGGTGCACCTGCTCCGACGGGCCGGGCAGGTAACGGACTATCGAGTCCAGCACCAGCCCGGCCCCGCGCTCGTCGGCGGCGGCGGCGCACACGATCGGGACCAGCGTGCCGCGCAGCGCGGCGGTGTGCAGCGCGCCACGAACCTCGTCGTCGGTGAGCTCGCCACCCCCGAGGTACTTCTCGATGAGCGCGTCGTCGGTCTCGGCGGCGGCATCGACGAGCGCAGCGTGCGCCCGCTCCACCTCTTGGCTCATGGCCTCGGGGAGGTCGGCATCCCGAGCCGTCCCGCCGCTGCCGAACGCGTGGGCGCTGTCGTTCACCAGATCGACGTAGCCAGTGAACATGGCCGAGCTGCCGATCGGCACCGCCACGGCGATCGGCTTGCGACCGAAGGCCTCTCGCAGTGCATCCACTGTTGCTTCATAGGCGGCGTTCTCCTTGTCCATTTTGTTGACCACGACCAGGGTGGGCAGATGCCGAGCCGCCACCATGTCCCAGGCGAGCTCGGCGCCGACTGGGACGCTGCCCCCCGCACCCACCACCAGCACCACCGCGTCCGCCGCTGTCAGCGCTGCTGCCAACTCTCCCGCGAAGTCCTGGAAGCCGGGGACGTCGATGAGGTTGACGCGGTGACCCTCCCAGTCGAGGTGGGCCACGGCGGCGGCGATGCTCATCGACCTGCGCTGCTCCTCGGGCTCGTGGTCCAGGATCGAGGTGCCGTGGTCCGTTGAACCCATCCGGGGAGTGGCGCCGGCGGTGTGCAGCAGCGCCTCGCACAGGGTGGTCTTGCCGTCGTGGCTGTGACCCACCACGGCGACGGTCCGGATCCGCTCAGGGCTTGGAAGGGGCATGATCAAGGCTCCGACGGCGTAAGGCGGTTGGCCGGCTAATGGTAGGGCGGTCCAACTCCCGGCTTGGGGGTTCGACCGCGAGGTGCACTCTCGGCCCGCACCGGCTTGATCCGAGCCACCGCGCGCCACCGCATATGACGAACCTGTTGCAAAAGCGTGGTTTGGTTGGTATGATGCGTTTGGGGTCACGCTCCGCGCTGTAACGAACCGATGATCGGCGCGGTGACATGTGGAGCGGTGACCAACGCCGTTGTGACGACGGGAGGGAGAGAACCCGCCGCATCAACTGCCCACAGAGTGAGTTCCGCCATGGCCGGCCAGAGAGACATTGCCCCGGGGGTGTACCCTTCGGCCCGGGGAAGAGTTCGGGGTGGGGTATTGGGGGAGACGATGGCTCGTCGGCATCTCGGCAACAAGCTTCACGCTCTCGGCGCCGTCGCCGTGCTCGGCTGCGTGGCTTTGTTGCCGATGCAGGCAGTCGCGGTCGGGACCGGAGCGGTGACCTCCGCTCCCAGCCAGCTGAACGCTCGCAATCACCTCCTTCCCGGCGACCTCATCGCAGTCGGGTACGTGCTCAGCATGGCGGGCAACCATCCGGCCACCACCGTTCACGTGACCGACGTCAAGGCGACGTTCCCGGTGCTCTGCAGCGGCGTCACCAAGCCGATCAACGTGACCCTGAGCGTTCGCGACAGTGAGGTGGCGCTTCCTGCGGGCAACAACAACTGGTACCCAACGGTCAGCACGACTGCCCATCAGGGCTACCTGGCCAGCCTGCCCGCCCCGAACGCCTGCCACGGCAACCCGATGGTCCTTCTCGACCTGCTCGGCAAGAAGGACAGCGGACACAACGGCGGTGTGCTGTACTCGGCGACCCTGCTGTCCGGCGACACCACCGATCCCGTCAGCATCCGATTTCACGGGGTGGACCCGAACGGCCGCACCATCGACTCCGAGGCCTCCCACGTCGTCGAGGTCGGCACCGTCAGCCCGGTGCAGCAGGTCAAGCCCGTCGCCGTGAGCAACCGTGACTCCGCACCCTCATCGACGCTCGCACGAGTCGACGCGGGCGGTGGGAGCATTTCCAGCAGCGCTGGCGCCAAGCAGGTCGATTCCAACTCCGACAACTCCGACAACTCCGACAACTCCGACAACTCCAAGAGCGGGGGCAAGATCGACTGCAGTTCAGCCAGCCAGAACCCCAACGGCAGCAAGGCCTGCCGCGGCGACTGGTCCAAGCCCAGCCAGACCACGGCAGGCACCTACTCGTCGCCGTCGCGCCCCACCAACCCCACTCCGACGCCCGGTCCTGCGACCGCCCCGAGTCACACCCCGGCCCCGAATCACACCCCGGCCCCCACCCCCGCCCCAGCGTCGGGCGAACCGGGTTCCAACGGCGGTGGCACCACTGGCACCGGTACTGGGAACAGCACAGGCCCCAGCAACCCAGGCACGGGCAGTGCCGGCACCGGAGCCCAACCGGGCGGCACCGCGAGCTCGCCAGGTGGCTCCACCCCTGGATCAGGCACCTCTGGGTCAGGGACGAGCAGTGGCGCCCCCAACACCCAGCATCAGGTTCCCGCGCCCCTCCCCATCACCCCCCAGGGGACGGCACCGCTTGGAGGCGTGAGCCTGCCCGGGACCTCGGTCTCCGGCGACGGCTCATCCGGTTCGCAGGCCTCCGGTTCAGCCCCGCAGAGGCTGAACCCGCTTCCCGTGGAGCCGTCGGCGGTAAGATCGATAGTCAACACCCTGCTCGGCCCGGTGCCTGTGCTGGTGCCGACCATCGGTGACACGATCTCACGTGGCGGCGCTGCACTCCCATGGAACTGGTTCATGGCCTTCGCGGCAGTGGATGCACTGCTTCTGGCGTTGATCATCGTCCGCCGCCGTCACGCAGCCGGCGCCGACTGATGCCCGCAGCGGCATGAGCAGCCTGATGACCACGAGAGGGAGGGCGCTGCTCGCCGGCGCCGTCGCGCTCTGCTTCGCGGCCATCCCCGCCACGGCCCTTGCCGCCACCAGCCGCCATGCGCCAACCGCGGCCACGGGCGCGGTGCTCACCGTGCACATCTACCAGGTGGGCACCTCCTCCGAGGTGCCCAATGGCAACGTGGTCGTCGACAATCCGCTGGGCATCTCGACCTCCGCCAATCCATTCTTGAATGTCCCTGTGCCCCCTGGCCAATCCAGTGCGGTCTCGGCGGCGGCTCCCAGCGGTTGGACCTTCGTCGACAACCCGGCCCAGCCTGACGGGATCACCAACAACGGGACCGCTGCCAGCCTGATCGGCGGCGTGACGGTGCCGCTCGGGCAGACCGGGACTGTCGTCTTCTACGCGACCCGTCCGCTGCCGGTGGCCCACCTGACCATGGCCGAGACGGTGGACAGGTCGACTGCACCGGTGGGGACAACGCTCACGTACACGATCACCCTCCGCAACACGGGTACGCTGCCCGCCGTCAACATGGCTGTCGATGACACCTTCGGAGGTGACGCCGGCTTCCTGGTCAACGACGGCACTCAGGGCACCGCATCCTCCTGGATGGGCGCACCGCTGACAACCGTCACCAAAGTGACCACCGGCCACTATCGCTGGACCTACGCCGCGGTCAACCCCGGGGACACCGACATCGTCAGCTTCACAACTGTGGTCAGACCACCGTCGAACCCTGCCAGGGGCGGAGGCAACGCCACCCTGGCCAACACCGTCTCCAGCCCGGGAGTCCCAGCAGCATCTGTGACCACCACCACGCCGTACGCTGCGGGCGGCGGGCAGGGAGCCCCCGGCAGGGTGCCCTCGGCCGGTACCGACCTCGACGTCACGATGACGGTGTTCCTCGTGCTCGGGGGCCTCGGGCTGATCCAGCTGGGAGTCCTGGCGCGCAAACGGGTCCACTGAGCCGAGCAGGGTCGCCCTGACGGCGGTGGGCGACCACCAGCACTGAGTCGCTGAGCGCGGTGGCGCGGTAGCGGGTCCAGCCGTCGTAGATGGCGTCGACAGTCAGCCGTGACCCGGCGAACAGCTGGGGGATCGCGTCGAGTCTGGTGAGCGCGCTGCTGGTCTGCTGGACCGCAGTGCTGCCGTCGTCGAAGACGGCGGTCTCGCGGAGCACGTAGACGTTCTGCCTGCGGTCGTATGTGGTCTCGACGAGCAGGAGGTGGCGGCGGTCCGACAGCAGCGAGGCGTCGACCACCTCCCAGCTGCTGATGCGCCCCTCCGGCTGGTCGGGGCGCAGCCGCATCTCCACGATCAGCGGCGCCCCCTCCCGAAGCGTGGCGCCGAGCCGGCGCAGCACGCCCGGCTGCTGGCGGCGGGGGAAACCCTCGAGCACGTGGTAGATGAGGATGGTCGCGTCGTAGCGACCTGCCGCGCCGACGGTCCTGCGCAGGTCGCCGACGTGCGTGGTCATCAACGTCGACACGCCCTGCTCGCGCGCCAGCCGGCGGGCGTGGGCCACCACCGCCGGGCCGATGTCGAGACCGGTCACGCGGTGGCCTGCGCCGGCCAGGCGGGCGCCGTAGAGCCCGGGCCCGCAGGCGGCGTCGAGGATGTCGGCGGGTGGCGCCGGGAGCAGGCGAAGCAACCGTTTGAGGTGTCCGTCGATGACACGCAGACGGCGGCTGGCTCCGTCGTGGGACTGGTCGAGATGCTCACGGAGCAGGCGGCGGCTCACCGCAGCGTCGCCCCAGTCCAGCTCAACTCGCGAATCGAAAGGGCGCGGCCACGCGTCGAGCTGCGAGGGCCGCTTCATCAGGGCAGACTAACCAAGCGCAATGCGTCTGCAAGGTCCCGGCCTTCACAATGCGCGCCCGTGAGCGGTTTGATCACCCACTGGATCACCACCGGCGGCATCGTCCTGGTCTTCGTGCTGATGGCGGCCGAGAGCTGCGGCATCCCCTTCCCCAGCGAGGTGATCATGCCCTTTGCCGGTTTCCTCGCCGCGCAGAGCCAGATCAGCCTCACCGGGGCGATCATCGCCGGCACCCTCGGAAATGTGGTCGGCTCGCTGGTCGCGTACGGGCTGGCCGCGAGGTTCGGCCGTCCGCTGCTGCTGGGGCCCGGCCGCCGCGTCGGCATCTCGGCCGCTCACCTCGACCTCGCCGATCGCTGGTTCGAGCGCCACGGGCTGCTCGCAGTGCTGGTGGGGCGGGTGCTGCCGGTGATTCGGACGTACATCTCCTTCCCCGCGGGCCTGGCGCGCGTTGAGCCGGTTCGCTTCACCCTCCTCACGGGGTTGGGAGCCCTCCCGTGGTGCATCGCGCTGGCCGTCGGCGGCTACGCGGTGGGCGCCAACTACCAGCGGATTTCAGGACCGATCGAGCTGATCGCGATCGTGCTGGCGGTGCTGGTCGTCGCCATCGTGGTCACCTGGCTGGTTCGGGGCCGACGGGGGGCCGCCGCAGGCCGCCGGGCCTCCTGAGCGTCGCGAGGTCGGTCAGGACATGTCAGGCCAGGCTCCAGGAGCCTCGCCCTCGCCTTCCTCGCCCTCGTTGCGCTGGCGGTAACGCTCGGCGACCATCTTGTTGGCGACATTCTTGGGCAGGCCGAGCTTGACCAGGCTCTTCACCTCGTCGCTCATGACCTTGTCGCGTGCTGTCTCGATCGCCGCCACGACATCATCGATGCTCACGGTCGGGCGCTTGGTCGCCACGTTCCAAGCTTACCCGCTGACGCCGGTTTGCCGGCACCGGGCCAGGGCGCCAAGGTCCGGCGCATCTTCATACTTGAGGCGATGGCCTATCTTCCCAATCGCGATGCCGATCGAGACGCGATGCTGGAGGTCGTCGGAGCGGCTGAGGTGAGCGAACTGTTCGCCACCATCCCGGATTCCCTTCTCCACCCAGCCATCGAGCTGCCGCCGCCGCTCGGCGAACAGGATCTGGTGGCGGAGCTGGAAGGGCTGGCGGCGCGCAACCGGCCGCTGAGCGGGCTGGACAACTTCCTCGGGGCCGGCGTGTACAGGCGATTCATCCCGGCGATCGTCCGCGGCACCATCAGCCGGCCGGAGTTCTACACGGCGTACACGCCGTACCAGGCGGAGGCCTCGCAGGGGACCCTCCAGACCATCTTCGAGTTCCAGTCGATGATCTGTGCGCTGACCGGGCTCGATGTCGCCAACGCCTCCCTCTACGACGGCGCCACGGCGGCGGCCGAGGCGATGATGCTTGCGGTGCAGGCCACCGGCCGGGATCGCATCGCGGTGAGCGGTGCTGTCCACCCCGAGACATTGCGCGTGCTCGCGACCTTTGCCGCCGGTCGTGCCGTGAACGTGGACGTGATCCCGTCGCGGGGCGACGTGACCGACATCGATGCGGTCAGAGCGGCGCTGGACGGACGTCACGCAGGACTGCTCGTGCAGCAGCCCACCTTCTTCGGAACGCTCGAGTCACTCGCCGAGCTCGCCGACGTCGTGCACAGCGCGGGAGGCCTGGCCCTCTGCAGCGCGGACCCGCTGGCGTGCGCCGTGCTGGTCGACCCGGGCGAGGCCGGCTTCGACGTGTGCGTGGGTGACGGGCAGCCGTTGGGGATCCCCGCCTCCTTCGGGGGCCCACACGTCGGCTACATGGCGGTGCGTCAGTCGTTGGTGCGCCGGATGCCGGGGCGATTAGTGGGCATCACAGTCGACGACGCCGGTCGGCGCGCCTACACGTTGACGCTCCAGACACGCGAACAGCACATCCGTCGTGAGCACGCCACCTCGAACATCTGCACCAACCACGCGCTGATGGCGCTCGCCGCCACCGTGTACATGGCCCACATGGGGGCGGGCGGGATGCGCAACGTGGCCACGCTCAGCGCCCAGCGAGCCCACGTCCTCGCCGATCGGCTGAGCGGCATCAGCGGTTACTCGCTCGCCAGCTCGGCTCCCTTTCTCTGGGAGTTCGTGCTGCGCTGCCCCGGCGACGCCGCGTCCGTTGCCGCTCGCCTGCGTGGTCAGGGCATCGTGGCCGGCCTGCCCCTTGGTCGGGTCGACGAGAGGCGCGCCGATCAACTGCTGGTCTGCTGCACGGAGATGACCCCACCATCCGCCATCGAGCACTTCGTCGCCGCGCTCGAGAGCCTGGACGCGACCGCGTTGCCAGCGGCTCTCACCGAGGTCGCCGTGTGAGTAGCAACGGCAGCACGGCGGCGCCGGCCACAACGCTCCCGACGACCAGGCCGGTAGGCACGGTCGAGGCGGGATGGGCGGGTTCCGAATCGCTGGTCTTCGAGCTGAGCGACGACTACACTGGAGGGCCGCGTGTGACCGACGCCGGGGTCGCCGCCGCACCACTCTCGGAGCTGCTCCCCGCCGCCCAGTTGCGACGGCAGCCGCCCCAGGTCCCGTCCGTGCCCGAACCGGTGCTCGCCCGCCACATCGGCAGGCTGGCCCGGAGAAACCATCACCTGCATCACGGCACCTACCCCCTGGGCAGCTGCACCATGAAGTACAACCCCGTGGTCAACGAGCACCTCGCCGGCCTCACCGGCTTCGCCGATCTCCACCCGTACCAGGACGAGGACGACGTGCAGGGGGCGCTCGAGCTGATGTGGCGCCTGGAACTGATGCTGCGGTCGATCACCGGCATGGCGCGCATGTCGTTGCAACCGGCGGCCGGCGCCCACGGCGAGTGGACCGGCCTGCGGATGATCCAGGCGTACCACGCCGCCCGCGGTGACACCTCGCGCACCCGGGTCCTGATCCCCGACAGTGCTCACGGCACCAACCCCGCGTCAGCCGCCGCCTGTGGGCTGGAGGTGGTGACTGTGAAGAGCAACCGCGACGGCACCGTCGACCTCGCCGACTTCGCCGGCCGCCTCGACGAGCGGGTGGCGGCGGTGATGATGACCAACCCCAACACCCTTGGTGTCTTCGAGAAGGACATCCTGGAGATCGCTCGCCTGGCACACGCGGCCGGTGCGCTGCTGTACTACGACGGTGCCAACCTCAACGCCCTGGTGGGCGTGGCACGACCAGGCGACATGGGCTTCGACGTCGTCCATCTCAACCTGCACAAGACCTTCTCCACCCCGCACGGTGGCGGCGGTCCCGGGGCTGGCCCGGTGGGAGTTGCGGAGCGGCTGGTGCCATTCCTGCCCACCCCGACCGTCGAACGTCATGGCGAGCGTTTCCACCTCGACGACGAGCGTCCCCAGAGCATCGGCAAGGTGCGATCGTATTACGGCAACGTCGGCATGTTGGTGCGCGCCTTCGCCTACATCGCGGCCTACGGCGACCAGATCGCCGGCGTCGCCCAGGACGCCGTGCTCAATGCCCGCTATCTTCAAGCCCGCCTGCGCGACCTCTTCCCCATGGCCGTCGAGTCGGCATCGATGCACGAGTTCGTGTGCACCACCCGGGGGGGACCCTGCGACGGATTGCGCGCCATGGACGTGGCCAAGCGGCTGCTCGACTACGGCATCTACGCGCCCACCGTGTACTTCCCGATGACAGTCCCCGAGGCGATGATGTTCGAGCCCACCGAGACCGAGTCCCGGCAGAGCCTCGACCTGCTCGCCGACGTGTGCGGGGCCATCGTCGCCGATGCGGTGCGCGACCTTGCCTTCATCCAAGCGTCCCCCCATGAGACTCCCGTGGAGCGCGTCGACGAGGTCATGGCCGCGCGCAAGCCGGTGTTGCGCTGGAGCGACGCCCTGCATCTGGGCATCGTGCAGCCGTCGGCCGATCCGCCGCCGTCGTCGGCAGCGCCCACCGCCTAGAACGCTGTGACAGCGAATCTGGCAGCGGCCCGCGCCGAGTTGCACGACCTCCTGAGCGACCGGGCCTTCAGCTTTGGCGACTTCGTGCTCACCAGCGGCCAACGCAGCGACTTCTACTTCAACGGCAAGCAGGTGACCCTGGAGGGACGGGGGCTGTACCTGGTCTCTCTGCTGGTCCTCGAGCGCTGCCGCGAGCTGCGCATCGACGCCATCGGAGGGCTCACCCTCGGTGCCGATCCCATCGCCTCAGGCGTGGCCGCGCTGAGTGGCCAGGACCGGCCGCTGCGGGCGTTCATCGTTCGCAAGGAGGCGAAGGGGCACGGAACCGGTCGGCTCATCGAAGGGCCGCCGCTGCGTCCCGGCGACCGCGTCATGGTCGTCGACGACGTGATCACCACTGGTGGCTCATTGCTCAGAGCAGTCGATGCGGTGAGGGATGAGCCCGTCGATGTGGTCGAGGCGCTGGCCGTGGTCGACCGCGAGGAGGGTGGTCGCCAGGCCATCGAGGCGCGCGGGCTGCAGGTCCATGCGCTCTTCACGCGCAGTGAGTTCTCGGCTCCCACCCCCGCGTAGGATCAGAGGATGCCATTGTTCCGCCGCCGTGGCCCACAGCAGGCGGAATGGTTCACGGTGGGCTCACAGGGCCACCGCGTCGTTCCCGGCGCCGCCTCGCCCGGGATCGAACCGCTGCTGGGCCTCGGCGACTATGTCGAGGCGATCAGCCAGCGCCGTCCGCCGGGTCCCGACGGCCGCGACACGATCGCGGTGCTCAACGCCAAGATGGACCACGCGGAGACTGTCAACGACCTGGTTACGGCCACCGTGCTGGCATGCGAGGAGCTCGTCGAGCGGGGACTGCTCGATGCCTCGCTTGCGCCCTCGTCGCCACCACGCGCGACGCTGCGCAGGGACATGTCGACATACGCATACATCCAGCAGCTCCATCAGCGTGCCGTGGAACGCCGCGAGTGGCTGGACAACGTCGACAGCTTGTTTCGGACCAACGGGGTGCTGCTGCTGGCACCACTCCCCGTGCACGAGTGATGGCGCGGTGACCGACCCGTGGGTTCAGGTGCCGATACCTCTGAGCAGGCCGCCCACCACACCCGCCGCCGCACCGGCCTCGGCGCCCTGGACCATGGTGTACTCGTTGAGCGCCGCGGCCAGGCGAGCCAGTGGAAGGGACTGCAGCCACACCCGGCCGGGGCCGATGAGCTGCGCCAGGAACAACCCGTCGCCGCCGAAGATCTTGTTCTTGATGCCCTTGACGGTGGTGATGTTGAACTGAACAGTGTCCTGGAAGAGGCCAACGTGCCCGGGGTGCACCTTGATCTCCTCGCCCGGGCGCAGGTCGTACGTCACCACCTCGCCGCTGAGCTCGCACCACACCCGTCCCTGGCCGCCGATCTTCTGGAGCCGGAACCCGTCGCCTCCGAACACGCCGGCCCCGAGCTTCTGCTGGAACCCCATCGACACCTGCACGCCGTGGGTCCCGGCAACGAAGGCATGGCGATGGCCGAGGAACTGGAAGCCCGGTTGCGGTCTCACGTCGAGCGGGAAGATCTGGCCGGGCAGCTTGGCGGCGAACGCCACCATGCCGGGGCCGCCCTGGGCCACGTACTCAGTCATGAACAAGGACCCGCCACCCATGGCACGCTTGAAGACGCCGCCGACGCCGCCGCCACCGCCGTATTGGGTCGAGGTGGTCATCTGGATTGTCGAGGTCATCCAGGAGAGCTCGCCGGACTCCGCGAAGATCGCCTCTCCCGGGTTGAGCGTCAGCTCGAGAACGGGCATGACCGTCCCGATGATCTTCTCGTCCACGATGTGCACCCCCAGATTCGGACGGAACCTTCGGGATTGTAGTCAAGTGCCGGGGTCATCTCCGTCAGCGATCGCTTGTGTTCGCGGTCCATTCCCTGAGCAATTCGTTGCTCGCCGAACCGTCATCGCGCGATCGCGGCGGCAGATGGCCGCCAGCTGCGCTCAGGCAGGGGCGAACGCCGGCAGCACCGCACCGTCGCATCACCATGCGAGATGTTGAGCCTGGGTCAGAGGCCCAACGCCGTCTTGGCGATGATCTCCTTCATCACCTCGTCGGTGCCGGCACCGATCCTGATCAGCCGTGAATCCCGAAAGTAGCGCGAGACGTGCGCCTCGGCCATGTAGCCGAAGCCGCCGTGCAGCTGCAGGCAGGTGTCGGCGACGCGCGACGTCACCTGGCCGACGAACAGCTTGGCCATGGAGATCTCCGCCACCGGGTACTCACCATTGTTCCAGCGCTCGGCCACCGCGTACACGTAGCTCTTGGCGATGCTGATGTCGGTGTAGAGGTCGACGAGCTTGTGCCGGTTGACCTGGAACTTGCCGATCGGCCGGCCGAACGCCTCGCGGTCCTTGCACCACGCCAGCGTCTCCTCGAAGATCACCTCAGCACCGGCGATGGTGCCCGCGCTGCCGATCAGACGCTCCCCCTGCAGCTCCCACATGAGGTGGTAGAAGCCCTGGCCCACCTCGCCGAGGACTGCGGAGTCGGGTACGTCGACGTCGCTGAACGACAGCTCGGCGGTGTCGCTGGCATGCATGCCGAGCTTCTTCAGCTTGCGGCTGACGGCGAATCCGGCGGTTTCCTTGTCGACCAGGAAGAGCGTGATCCCGTGGGCGCCGTCCTCCTTGGCCCCGGTCCGTGCCACCAGCAGGATGTAGTCGGCGCGCACGCCGTTGGTGATGTACAGCTTGCTTCCATTGATGCGCCAGCCGCCGTTGTGCCTGACGGCGCGGGTGCGCACCGAGGCGACATCGCTGCCGGTGTCGGGCTCGGTGATGCCCAGGCTGGCGATCTTCTCGCCACGGATGGCGGGCACCAGGTAGCGCTGCTTCTGCTCGTCGGTCCCGAACTTGAGGATCGGCGGGGTGGCCATCTCTGTCTGCACCGAGATGGCCATGCCCACCCCACCCGACCCGCAGCGGGTCATCTCCTCGGCCAGGACGATGGCGCTCCAGTAGTCACCGCCCTGGCCGCCGTAGGTCTCGGGATAGCGCAGCCCGAGCAGCCCGAGCTCGCCCATGCGTCTGAACACGCTGTCGGGGAAGTACTCGGCCTCCTCCCACTCGTCGGCATGAGGACGCAGCTCGCGGCTGACGAAGTCCCTGACGGTTTCGCGCAGCGCGTCGTGCTCGGCGGTGAACGGCATCGGAGCCTCCCAGATTGACCTGCCTGTCGATTTTGCCACGCGCGCCGTCAGCCGCCCGATGGCTGGCGCGTCCCCCTACCATGTCGTCGATGCGTCGCCTTCTCCTCTGCCTGCTCGCGACCGCCACCGCGGCAGGGTGTGGCAGCCCGGCGGTGGCCACGCCGCGGCCCACTCAGCAGCCGACGCCGACGCCCAGGCCAACGCCCACCCCCGCTCCTGACACGCTGCGCGTCGACCTGGTCACCACCGGGCTCGGCGCGTACATGGCCGTGGTGGTGCCGGTGGCGATCCTCCACAATGCGGCCAGTCGAACCGGCGTGAGCGGAGTGATCGTGCACTTCCTCCCCACGCGCGCCGGACGGCCAACGACGCCGCTGGACTCCCCTGCCGTCACCCTGTACCCGGGTGAGACCCTGGCGGTGACCGCGGACTGCACCGACACCTGCAACTGCACGGGCAGCTGCTCCAACCCGGAGGCCGTCACCGTCACCGTAGGCGCCGGGACCTGGGCCCCCATTCCGGGGTCGGCGATCGACGCCACCGGTGTGAACTTCGCCTGCAAGAACGGCTGCGGGGGAGGCCGCGGGCAGTGGGACGTGAGCGCGACCGTGGGCAGTCCGCAGTTGTCGCAAGGGACGCGCGTCGATCTCTTCGCATGGTGCGTCAACGCGAGCGGTGCGATTGTCGGGGGCAGCCCACCGGACGTGCTGACCTCCTGGCCGCAGGCGGGAGGATCGCTGCCGGTCCAGGTCCCGGCCATCCTCAGTGCGCCCCCGAGCTCGTGCCAGGTGGGAGCGTCAGCCGCCTTCTGAAACCACCGCGCAGCGTGTTGGGACGCTGACGCCTGGCCACGCTCCGTGCGGTTGCGGGCACCCGGGGGGGTTGTGGTAGGGTGCGCCCGTCGCGGCCGTCACCGCAAAGGCTCACTCACTCATCCCGGTCGTCATTGGGTCGTCCCACTGGTCCCGGGGAGCCGCGGCCCACCGCCCCACCCGCGGTGGAATGAGACGAGGCACTCCCCGGCGGACAACCGCCGAGCCCGGGAGCGTCGCACGGGAGAGTTTATTTGCGGTTGCCTCTGCGCATTCGAGGAGTGGTCCTGGGCATGGCCACTCTCATCATCAGCCCTGTCATTGCCGTGACCCTGGTCGCAGGCAGCCAGCCGGTGCCGGTCGCCAGCCAGCCGGTCCACCCCATCGCAGCCGCCGTCCAGACGGTTGGCCGTGTCCAGGTCCGCACCGCGCCGCGGGCGATCGCCGAGTCGCTCCAGAAGCAGCCTCTGGTGGCACCAAGCCCAAGCCCAACCCACACCCCGGCTCCGACGGTCGCGCCCAAGCCCGCGCCGAGCGTTGCTCCGTCACCGCCGGTGGGCGCCGGCCCCCCGGCGGACCCCAACAGCGTGATCGGCATCATCGAGGCGGCTGCTGCTCGCTGGGGCGTCTCTGGCCAATGGATGGTCAAGATTGCCCGCTGCGAGTCGGGCTTCCGGACCAATGCCTACAACCCCGGCGGACCGTACATCGGCCTCTTTCAATTCCTCCAATCGACCTTCAGCCACAACGGCGGGACCAACATCTACGACGCGGCAGACCAGGCTGACATCGCTGCCAAGATGCTCGCCCATGGTCAGGCTCACCAGTGGAGCTGCGCCTGACGGGTCGTCTGTGCGTCCCACGGATCACCTGATGGTGAACAATCCCGGACAGTGAGTTCTGACGATCGTCACCTGCGCGAGGAGCTGCTCAGCCGCCGGTCGGTGTACGACGGGAGGCTGCTCCACGCCTTCGAGGACAGTGTCCGCCTCCCCGAGGGCAACGAGGCTCGCCGCGAGCTGGTCGAGCACCCCGGGGCGGTCACCATCGTGGCCCGCGCTGACGACGGGCGCGCGGTCCTGGTCAGACAGTGGCGCCATGCCATGCGTCGTGCCTTCTGGGAGCTGCCGGCGGGAACCCGGGAGCCCGGTGAGGACCCGGACGCAACTGCTCGCCGGGAGCTCACCGAGGAGACCGGTTATCACGCCAAGGAGTGGCGAGAGCTCGGTCACGGCCCGGTGTCGCCCGGGTACTCGAGCGAGGTGATCTGGTTCTTCTCCGCCACGGGCCTCACCGGAGGCGACAGCACTCCTGACGTCGACGAGCTGCTCGATGTGGGGCTGTTCGACCACGCGCAGCTCTCCCGCATGGCGGCAGAGGGTGAGGTCGACCTCAAGACCATCGCCGGCCTGGCGCTTGCCGGCATCCCCCTCGATGTCTGACGAGGCCGCCGACCGGCTGGTGGCCCGCGCCATCGAGAGCGTGCTGGACCAGGTGCCGGGGTCTGTCGACTCCAGCGTCCCCGAGGGAGCAGCCGCCAAGCTCCAGCCGTGGGCGGAGACGGCCGCGCCCGTGGGCAGGAACAAGCGCCCCCTCGAGGAGCTGCTCGTCGAGCTGGAAGAGCGCGTCTCGGCCGAGCCGGACGCACGGGTCACGTTGCCCAGCACCCGCCACCCCGCGCTGGCTTTCTTCGACCAATTCGGCCGCGGTGGTCGCGGCCAGCCGCCTCCTGACAGTGGTGGTCCCGCCGAGGATGGAGCTCGTCGTCGCCGCCGCCGTCGTGGCGCAGGAGTCGGTGGCCGCGACAACGCAGCAGAGCCGGCACCGCCCGCCCCCGGCCAGCCCGGCGAAAGGACCGGCGCGGGTCGGCGCCGCTCGCGCCGTGGTCGTGGCGGCGGGGCGGCCACCGGCGGTGGCTCGGGCGCAGCCCCCAGCCCGTCCGCAGGCGCCGGCGCTCCGGGTGGCGGTTCACCTCGGCCGGGGGGACAAGGCGGGCAGCCACGATCGCAGCAGGGAACGCCCGGTTCCAGCGGAGGCAGGCGGCGGCGTGGCCGCCGTGGCCGTGGCGGCGGCGGCAGTGGCGGCGGCGGTGGGGGTGGCAGCGGCGCTGAGGGAGGCAGCGGCGCTGGGGGTGCCAGCGGCGGTGGCGGTGATCGACCCGCGGCCAGTTGACAGCACCGGCATCCCGCCTCTCGGGAGGGCCGATCAGAGCTGTGCTCTTCGACTACGGCCTGACTCTCGTCCACTTCGAGCGACCGACCGCGGCGATCGAAGCAGCGCAGGCCACCATCAACCGCTGCATCGCCGGCGCGGGCCATCTGGCTCCTGGCCCGGCGACCCTGGCGGCGGCGATCCACGACCGGGTCGAGGCTGAGGTGGCGGCTCACGAGGCCGGCGGCGCTCTCGAGGAGATCGATGTCGCCGCACTCGAGCGCGCCGCGTTCGCTGACATCGGCCTCGACCTCGAGGAGGAGCTTCGCGATCGCTGCAGCCGCATCGCACAGGAGGCGTGGTTCCACGGCATCCACCTCTATCCAGAAGTGGTCCAAGTGCTGCGCTCCCTGCGCGACGGCGAACTGCGGCTCGGGCTGTGCTCGAACTCCGCCTACCGTCCCGCCAGCATGCGCGAGCAGTTGCACCATGTGGGGCTCGACGCGCTCGTGGACGCGGCCGTCTTCTCCGGAGAGCTGGGCTGGCGCAAGCCGTCACCGCGGATCTTCAGAGCCGCGCTCGAGGCGGTGGGCGAGGCGGCGGATGACACAGTCTTCGTCGGGGACCGCGCACGCGAGGACGTCGCCGGCGCCCACCGCGCAGGTATGCGGGCGGTGCTGGTGCAGCGCGCGGGAACCACCGGGGCGGCGGCCGCCGTCGACCCGGAGAAACCGGATGCGGTGGTGAGCTCCCTCGCTGAGCTGCCGCCTCTGCTGCTGGATCACCCCCTCGATGACCGGTGGAAGGATTGACCCGGTCTATACTCGCGAAGCCCTGCAGACCTCCATCAATCAATTCACCACGCGGAGGCGCCAACCGGTGGACTTCCGTGACTACCTCAAGGAGAGGTGCCGCGAACGCGGCATCTCACTTCACCGCCTGGCGCTGCTCTGTGACCTCAATCAGATCTACTTCTATCAGGCGGTGAACAAGAACAAGGAGAACCCACCACCGTGGGTGCTGCGCCGTGCCGCCCCACACCTCGGCGTCTCCTATGTCGATCTCATGCTCGCCGCCGGCTATCTCCGCGACGACGACCTTGTCGAGTGGCGCCGCAGTTCGGCGGCTCTGGCCGGCTGAGGCGGTTCCACCCTCCTCGTCAGCGGGTGACGCCAGGGCGATACTGGGTGGGTGCAGTGGCCGAGGGCGATCATTCACGTCGACCTCGACGCCTTCTACGCGTCGGTGGAGCAACTGCGCCGTCCTGAGCTGCGGGGACGTCCCATCATCGTCGGCGGCGGCGGTGACGACTACCGGCGTGGGGTGGTCAGCGCTGCCTCCTATGAGGCTCGTCGCTACGGCGTCCACTCAGCGATGCCGCTGGCTCGGGCACGCCGGCTCTGCCCGCAGGCGGTGGTTCTCCCCGTCGACTTCGCAGCCTATCGCCGGGCGTCCCGCGAGGTGTTCACGTTGGCGCGCGAGCTGACCCCACAGCTGGAGCCGTTGTCGCTCGACGAGGCGTACCTGGATGTGACCGGCTCGATCCGCCGGCTGGGACCCCCAGAGCACATCGCCGCCGGCCTGCGGGATCGCATCAGTGAGGTCTGCGGCCTCGACGCCTCGTGCGGTGTGGCCACCTGTAAGCTGGTCGCCAAGGTGGCCTCGGACCTCCGCAAGCCGCGTGGCTTGGTGGTGGTTCCCCCCGGCGGCGAGGCGGCCTTCCTGGCGCCGCTGCCATTGCGGCGCCTTCCCGGCCTGGGACCGGCCGCGGAACGGGCCCTGTCGGGGCTCGGGCTCAGCACCCTGGGAGAGCTGGCCGTGTTCCCGGCGGAGGCGCTGCGCCGCCGGCTCGGCGAGCACGCCGCGGCCAGCCTCCTCGAGAGGTCGCGGGGGATCGACGCCGACGATGTGGTGGTCCCCGACCGGCCCAAGAGCGTGTCACGCGAGGAGACCTTCTCTGTCGACCTGGCGGATCGGGTCCTGCTGCACCGCAGGCTCCGCGAGTGCTCGGCGGACGTGGGGCGCCAACTGCGCCGCGGGGGCTGGTGCGCACGAACGGCGATGCTGAAGCTGCGCTACTCGGACTTCTCGACGCTGACCCGGCAGATGACCTGGTCGACCCCCCAGCAGGGCGACACAGCTCTGGCTGACGCGGCCATCCGTTTGTTCGAGGACGCCTGGACCGGGACACCGGTGCGCCTTCTTGGGATGGGCGTCAGCGGCATCGCCGACTCGGCTCAGCTCGACCTGTTCATGGCCACAGGCGCGCCGCGCGACACCCGGCTGGACCACGCCCTCGACGCCCTCCGCGACCGCTTCGGGGCGGCAGCGCCGCGGCGGGGCGGATCGGGCTCCCTCCGTGACCTGGACTTCCGGGGGGAGGACCTCCGCGACGGCGCCTGAGCATGGCCTTGCGCTCACACGTGCAGGAAGGACTTGACCAGCTGGATGATCAGCACCGCCCCGCCCCCCTTGACCAGCATGTCGACGAGGAACCCCGAGCTCGACTCCTGGTGCTGCATCACCTTGTGCAGGCTGGACAGGGCGACACCGGCGGGGATCAGATATTCGCCAGCGGTCAGCAGCGGGCTCGCCACCGTGTCCCACACGTGCAGCGTGTCGCGGCTCGGGTCCACCTGAACGTCGGCGAGCAGGTGGGCGAAGAGGGTGACGACGAACAACATCGGAGTGCCTCCCTGGTGGTCTGACGGCGCACTGAGGACGCCACTCTCACCGTCTGGAGCGGACATCCAGAGGACAACCGATGTCCGCGTCCTGTCCACCGCCCTGCACCAGGCTCACGGAGTGACCGAGCTGATCGTCAGGGAGCTGCGGCTGCGCCGGTTTCCGGCTGCCGCGCCCGCCGCCGCGGAACCGCGACCGCAGGACGGTTCACTGCGGAAGACCGCCCCAGCGCCCTCACCCGCCGAGCCGGCGGCAGCGCGCCTGGCGGTGCGGCACTCGCGCCGCCGAGACCGCCCTGACCGCGAGCTCTGACCCGACATTCGTCCGCGAGCCGTCCGCCCTCGCTGGATAGCGTGCGTCGCACTGACGCCATCGTCATGCAAGGGGCGACCGTGCTGATCTTCACGCTGCCGGTGACCGTCAACCTCCACGCGCTGCTCAGCGCCTGCGGTCCTTTCGGCGTGGTGCCCGACGGCATGTGCAGCTTCTTCACCGGCGCCGGCGAGTGGTTCAGCCAGTCCCTCGAGCTCATCCAGAACCCCTTCAAGTGGCTGTATCACCACACCTTCGGGGCCCCGATCCCCCAGCACCCCGGAGACCCGGGCTGGGAGGCGTGCCAGGCGGACTGGGCCCAGGCCGCCTGTCCGAAGCTCATCGATCAGCTGAAGCCGGAGAACCTGCCGCTGACCGACAGCTGGCCACGGTTGTACAGCTCGCTGTCGGTGTCGGGGGTGGTGATCGCGGCCACCTGCTGCGTGGTCAGGGTGGTTCGAGCGCTCTTCGACGAGCACGTCACCGGTGCACACCTGGTGATCGACAACGTGGTCCGAATGGTCGTCGCCACCGGTGTGCTGATCGCGCCGACGCCCGACCACTCGCTGCTGCTCACCGCGCTCCAGCTTAGCGCGGCCGCCTCTGGCCGCATCGCCGAGGCGGGCGGCGGCACCGTGTCTGCCGCTTTCACCGCCAACCTCGACCTCGGCAAGGTTGTCGGCAACATCGCCACCACCGGCTTTGGCCTCGCGGGCATCGGCGACTTCCTGGTGGCGATCCCCATCCTGCTGGTGGCTTTCGCCTTCCTCTACATTCTCGCGCTCTACCTGCTGCGCATCATCCAGCTGGTCTTCGCGGTGGCCACGGCACCGCTCTTCGTCGCCCTGGCCGTCTACGACCCGCGCAACCGATTCCTGCACTGGTGGCTCGACCTCTTCGCCTCGGCGATGCTGTTGCCGATCGTGCTGGCCATCTGCGGGTCACTGACTGCGGGTGTGGCCCTGTACTTTCTCGGCGGCAACCAGGGCGTGCTCGCTCCCGGGGGCGCCCCCGAGGGCGTGGTGCGCACGCTGCTCGCCTGCTTCACTGTGCTCGGCGGAGTCTGGATGACTGGCAAAGCTGTGCACGGGCTGGCCTGGCGAGGGTTCAGCCACGGTGGCATCACCGGGGCGGCAACCGCTGTGTCGACGGCGGTGATGGCCCTTCCGAACGCGGCCGGCGACGTGTCCTCGCTGATGCGAGGGGGTCGCGGATCAGGTGCCGGTGGGCTGATGGGCGCGATCAGCCGTTCGGGACCGCGCCGCGGCGCCGGCATTCCAGGGCCGTCCCGGCCCACCGAGACGGGCCTGGTGGTGGCCGCGGCCGCAGCCGGTCAAGCAGGCGCCATGTCCGGAGAGAGCCCCGAGGTCGATGCGGCCATGGAAGCCGCCGGCACCGTCGACTTCAGCAGGCATGGAGTTGCCGGCACGGTTATCGATCAGCCCGCCATGCGAGTCGCGTTCAACCGGGCGATCGGAGGTGCGGTCGGACGGTTCGCGGCCAGCGAGGTCGGCCGCCAGGTCGTCGCCGACGCCACCAGCCACCTCGACGCCGACAACCCCACAGCCGCAGCCAGGGTGTCCGAGTACACCCGGGTGCTGGCGTCGGACACAGGGCTGGGCGGCGCCGTTTCCAGCGCAGCTCTGGCCAGCCTGCTGCACAACCAACCGCCCGACCTCGGCCCCATCCTGCGCAGTCGCTCCAGGGTCGGCGCGTGAGCGCCGAGCGGAGGGCGATCCGGGTTCCGCTGGCGGTGGACGCCCAGTTTCGCCTGGCTGTCGGCCCGATGCTGCTGCCGGTGCGCTCCCTGGTGCTGGCCGCCGCCGTCAGCCCAGTGGCGTACGTGCTGCTTGCCGTCGGGCTCCCGGGAATGTGGGGCGCGGCCTCGGCGGGCTTCCTGCTCGCCGTCGCCGCGTCCTTCGGCCTGCCGGAGCGCGAGGGGGTATGGCTGGGAACCCACCTGCTGTACGGCCACGCTTGGCGAGTCCTGCCGTCGACTGTGGTCCGTGGTCGTCAAGCTCGGGCTCGGGTGCGTGCCGTTGGCGATTCGGTGCACCTCGGGTCCGAGCGTCCGCCGGCGGCCTGGCCGCGCCTGGCGCCGCGACGATTCCGGCTGTTCACAACGGTGCCGGCGACCTCGACGGAGGCGGCGGGGCTGCTCCATCTCGAACCCGGCGGCGACCGAGCGGTCCTGGTGCTCGAGGGCCCCGCGGTCAGCCTCTCCAGCGACAGCTATCTGGAATGGTGCCAGGCGGTCCTGAGGTGGACCGCGTCGCTGGAATGCCCGGTTCAGTTCATCACTCTGATGACCCACCACGACGCCGACCGTGTCGGGGAGGCCTTCGACCGCCGCGTCGCGGGCTGGCCCAGGACCCCCCTGTACGAGCTCGAACGCGCCCTGGCGAGCAGGCTCGCCGAGACCACGCTCGGCCTCTGCCACTACGTGGTGCTGGCGCCGGGTAGCGCCGGCGACGACGGAGTTCCGCATCGCGCCACGCCCTGGCGCGCCGGCAGCGCTCGAAACACCACCCACGCGCAGGCGGCGCGGGCCCTGGATTCAGCGCTGCGGATGGCGACGAGCTTTGCGGTCGAGGCGAGGGATGCCGACCGCGACGACATCGCAGCGCTGCTGGCGCACACCGCGCTGGGCGCGTCGCGCGCCATCGCTGGGCCCGAGGTCCTGCACATCGGCGATCGTCACCACGTGGTGCTGACCACCACCCAGCTGCCTGCGGTCATCGAGGTCGGGTCGGTGGTCGACGCCATGACCCGAGCCCACGCCTTCGGCGTCGCCAGCCTGCACATCCTGCCGGTGAGCCAAGCGGTGGCGCAGAGACATCTGCACCGACGGTCCTCGATGCTGAACTACGTGCAGAGACGCGGCGCTGACAGCGTCGAGGCGCAGGTCGCCCTGCAGGAGACCACCGACGTGGTCGCGGCTCTCGCACAACGCGACCTCGCGCCCTGCCGAATCGCGCTCACCATCTCGGTGGCACACAGCGAGCGGCGTGGCGCCGTCGAGGCTGCTGAGCGCCTCGGCGCAGTTCTCGCCTCCCACGGGTTCCGCACCACCGCGGTGGGAGGGCCGGGTCTACTGCCTGCGCTGGCGCTCTCACCGGGCTGTTCCCCGCTGGCACGCAGCCTGGTGCTGACCTCCGACTCGGTGGCGGCGAGGATGCTCCCGTGCCTGGGCACGCCGTTCTCAGACGTCTCAGCGCCGCTGTTCGGTGTCAACGCGCTCAACGCAACGCCTGCCTACTTCTCCATCTGGAGCCAGCCCAATCACAACCTGGTGGTGGTGGGCAGCTCGGGGGCGGGCAAGTCGGTGGCCGCCAAGACGATGTTGATACGCCACGTCATGGAGGGCGTGGCGGCGGTGGTCATTGATCCGGACTCGGAGTACGGGTCGCTCATGAAGGCGGTCGGCGGACGGTACCTCGAGCTCGGCGCGGAGGCGCTCAACCCGCTCGGGGTGGCGTCGGGGACGTCGCCCGACACCGCTGCCGGGCTGGTGCTGCCGATCCTCTCGGTGATGGCCGGAGATGAGCGCGGAGTTCGGGATGGACGACCGATCCGCCGCCTCCCCGACGAGGATCAGGGCTGGCTGCACGGCGAGCTGACCGATTTCTTCGCCTCACGGGCGTGTGCCGGCATGTCGGCCGCCCTGATGCACGACGCTGTCGACCACCTCGCCGGCACGGCGATGAACCGAGCGTTGACCGACCGCGAGCGTGAGCGCTGCCGGATCATCACAGCACGGCTCCGCCGCTTCACCCAGGGAATGCGCGCGTCGGTGTTCGACAGGCCATCGACGTTCTCGGTCGATGACGGGCCGATCGCCATCGGCCTCAAGTCGTTCGCGATGAACTACGGCGCCGACCTCACACCTGCGCTCGCCGTCCTGCTGACCGCGATCCTGGCCGCGCTGGAACGACGACGCATGCGCATGATCGTCGTCGTCGATGAGGCACATCGGATCACCTGTGATCCCGACGCCGGCGAGGTGCTCGGCCAGTTGGTGCGCCAGGCACGCAAGCACGGCGCGGGGGTGTGGATGCTCTCGCAGCGTGTCGAGGATTTCGTGCGCACCGACCTGGGACGCACGCTCGCCGCGACCTCGTCGTCGAAATTGATCCTCGGCACCGAAGAGGCCGTGCTCGACGACGTCCGCGAAGTCTTCAAGCTCCGCGACGAGGAGGTTGCCTCCATCTGTCCATCGACGCCGGGGCGAGGGGTGCTGCTCGCCGGTGCGCAGCGGACAGTTGTCGACGTCGTCCCCGGCCCGGCCATCATGGTGCTCGCCGACACGCGCTCCTCATCGATGGCCGCACTCGCACCCCGCGCCGCCAGCTGATGGCGGCCCCCGCCGTCGCCGCCCGACTCCTGGCGGTGGGGGGCGTCCGCAAGTGGCTGGGCTGCGGTTGTGTCGCGCTGGTGGCCATCGTCGCGCTGCCCACATTCATGCTCATGTCTGTGATGAGCGGGGTGCTCTCGGGCATCACCGGCGGCGCGGCGGGCGGCAACCAGGTCGACCAGTTCGCCGCGGGCAGCGCGGCCGTCGTGGTCGGCACCGCGCAGCCGATCGAGCGTGGCCGGTTCACGGTGAGCCAGGGGTTCGGCTGCACCACGCTGCGCTCCGAGCCGGTGGCCCCGCGGCCTTACCAGTGCCCGCCCGACGCTGCCCATTCTTCAGCCGTGCGTTTTCACACAGGCATCGACCTGGCTGCCGCACACGGCGTTCCGGTGTTCTCGGTCGCCCCCGGGGTCATCCGGGTCGTCCGCTCGGGGACGGGGTTCGGGCTGCACATCCTGCTGGCACCGGCGGTTGCGGCGCCGGCGACCACGTCTGTCACCTATCTCTACGGTCATCTCAGCGACACCTACGTGCCCGACGGCACCATGGTTGCCGCCGGCCAGGTGATCGGCTTCGTCGGCAGCTCGGGCAACAGCACCGGGCCACACCTGCATTTCGAGGTGGATGTGGGCGGTGTCCCGGTCAACCCGTGCTCGGTGTTTCCCAACGGCTATCTGACGCCGTCCGGTGTGGCGGCGACCGGGTGCGTGGCCTGGGCGTAGGGGCACTTCACCAGCGCCGTTCATGGCCCCTGGGATCATTGTCGAAAGGCGCAACCAACCGCTGGCGACGCCGCGGACGAGGTCCGCGAACTGATGCACGAGGCCATCCCGCTCCACATCGACAGCCTGTACACCCACGGCGAGCCGGTGCCACCGCCCCACACCCAGGTGGAGTACGTCGAAGCCGTCTGAACTCACCCTGTATTTTGGGACCACGTTGTTACCCGGCGCGTGGTCGCGGCGAGAGCGCGCGACGCCCTTTCCGCCTTACGGCTGACGCCACGGGCGGGGGGCGTTGCGAAAACGGCCGACTTGGCCCGCGCCCAGGAGCTGACAGAGGGGCGCGCCAAGGGCGCGCGACGTGCGGCGATGCCGAAGCCGACGTGGCAGCCGCCACCGTCGCGGACGGAGCTGGAAGCGATGTCCGACGAGGAGCTCCTCGCATTGGCTCCCCGGCGTCCGACCCGCTCCCCGAGGACTGGATGTGCCGCCGATGGCCGAAGGGCGAGCAACCCGGGGTTTACCATGAGTGACATGGCAACGGCATGGCGTGAGCAGGTGACCAGCAACCCGGCGGTGATGCACGGGCAAGCCTGCATCAAGGGCACCCGCATCCCGGTGAGCGTCGTCCTCGGTTGCCTGGCCGACGGGATGACCGCCGAAGAGATCCTGGCGGACTACCCCACGCTGAGCCTGGAAGCCATCAGCGCCGCGCTCGGATATGGCGCTGCCCTGGCCACCGAGGAGCTGCTGCCGCTCCCGGACGAGGGGTGAGGGTCAAGCTCGACGAGAACCTGGGCCAGCGGCTGAGACGGTTGCTGACCGAGCAGGGCCATGACGTGGACACCGTAGTGGACGAGGGGCTGGGCGGCGCCGATGACGATGTCGTGGCCGCCGCGGCGACGAGCGAGGAGCGGATGCTCCTGACGCTCGACCTGGACTTCGCCGACATCGCCCGGTTCGCTCCGGGCAGCCATCCGGGCATGGTGGTGATCCGCGTGCCGGCGCTTCGGCCATCGCTGGTGACGGTCGCTCTGACCGGGCTGCTGGCGCGCCACCGGCTTGAGGAGCTGGCGGGCTGCACGGTGATCGCCCAGCTCGGGACAGTCCGCATCCGACGCCCATCCTGAGGTTTCGGGCTGACCGTCTGAAAAACGGCCGATTGTGCGGGCCCGTGAGCCTCGGAATGACCGCACGATGACCTGGGAGACCGTGGCGTTTAAGCCTGCTGACGGCATGCCCGATGGACTGGCGTCCCCGACAATGGTCTCAATGAATCGGCCTCTATCATTTCACCACGCCACCCGGCGAGGGGTTCCACAAGGCCTTTACTACTGGCTGCCTTCTTGCCGGTTTGGTCGCTCTGCATGGGACGGGTGTGCGCGAGGCCGTGGAGATTGGTTACTTGTGCGCAGTGGAATTCGACATCTTGGATTGGACGCATAAGTGATCGGGCTGCGTGTCTTGATCTCGATGTACTTCGTTGTAGCTCTCGTTGCGCTCTGTGTCTTTGTATGGATCATCGTCCCGTCGAGTGCGCCTAGGCCCATCATCGTAGTTGCCGTTGCCTGCGTTTTCTCCCTCCGAATTTGCCTGCAATACCTACGGCGCAGATCATTGCGACTGCGCGTCAAGGAGCGACCGTTTTGATAGCGAGTCCGGCTCGTGTTCCTACGCGCTCGCACTGCGACCCCGCCGCCGGTCACTGGGAACAGCTGAGCAGCTTGCTAGGCTCGCAGCAAGCTGATGCAGGATCGCACACGTTTGTGCGACTGCGATGGCCATCGGCTACGTCCACGCGTGGACGGACAAACCCGGGGTATTGGCGACGACGTCGCGGGATCGACGTCCAGAGGACCTTGCGGGGACAGTTTAAGAGGTCCTAGACGCGCAGGGTGGCGTTGGGATGGCGCACCATCGCATGATGCGCAGCGTGACCAGTCCCGGCTCCGCCGGCACGTCATTCGCCTGGACCCCGACGCCCGAGCAGCTCGAGAGCAGCCGGCTGCGTGCATTCATGACCTCGCTCGGAGTCGAGTCACTCGACGGCCTCAATGACATCGCGCGACGCGACCCTGAGCGATTCTGGAGCGCCACCGTCGACGACATCGGCATCGGCTGGCGAGAGCGTCCAACCCGGATGCGGGACACCTCCCAGGGCCTGCCCTTCACCCGCTGGTGGGAGGGCGGGCGCCTCAACCTCGCCACCAACGCGGCCGATCGCTGGGCCGATGCCAAGCCCGGTGCGCAGGCGGTGGTGTGGGAGGGGGACGACGGCAGCGTGCGCTCCTGGACGTATGCGGAGCTTGCTGCCGAGACCGCGCGCTGCGCCAACGCTCTCGCCGAGCTCGGTGTGACCACCGGCGACGTGGTCGGCCTCTGCCTGCCGATGATCCCTGAGACGGTGGCCACCTTCCTGGCCTGCTCGAAGCTGGGCGCCATCGTGACCCCGCTGTTCAGTGGCTACGGCGCCGGCGCCATCGCGACGCGGCTCCGCGATTGCCAGGCCACGGTGCTGGTGGTCGCGGACGGATTCCTCCGCCGCGGATCTCCGGTGCCCATGAAGGCGGTCGCCGACGAGGTGGCCGCGCAGACACCCTCGTTGCGCCACATCGTGGTGGTCCGGCGGCTCGGCAACCTTGACACCGCCATGCTGGCCCCGCGCGACGTCTGGTACGACGAGATCACCGCCTTCCAGCCATCATCGGCAGCAACTCACGACAGCCCCGCCGACGAACCCTTCATGCTCATCTACACCAGCGGCACCACCGGCCGCCCCAAGGGAACCGTCCACGTGCAGGGCGGCTTCCCCATCAAGGCCACCCAGGACATGGCCCACTGCTTCGACGTGAGGCCTGCCGACCGGCTCCTGTGGTTCACCGACATCGGCTGGATGATGGGACCGTGGGCGATCTGCGGTGCGCTGACCGTCGGCGCCACGCTGGTCCTCTTCGAAGGGGTTCCGGATCATCCCGGACCGGACCGGCTGTGGGCGGTGGTCGAGCGCCATCGGGTCAGCGTGCTCGGGGTTGCTCCAACTGTTGTCCGCGCACTGATGCGCCACGGTGACCCGCCCGTGGGAGCCCACGACATGTCGTCGCTGCGGGTGCTCGGCTCGAGCGGCGAGCCCTGGAACGTCGATCCCTGGCTGTGGTTCCTCGAGCGCGTCGGCGGCGGCAGGTGCCCGATCATCAACTACAGCGGCGGCACCGAGGTGAGCGGCGGCATCCTTGGTGGCAACATGCTCACCGCGCTCAACCCGTGTGCTTTCGCCGGTCCCTGCCCCGGCATGGACGCCGACGTTCTTGACGAGAATGGCAGCAGCGTGAGAGGTCGAGTCGGTGAGCTGGTGGTGCGCTCCCCGTGGCCGGGGATGACCCAGGGATTCTGGCGTGACCGCGAGAGATATCTCGACACCTACTGGTCGCGCTGGCCTGACGTGTGGGTTCACGGGGATTGGGCGGAGGTGGCGGCTGACGGCCTCTGGTACATCCGCGGTCGCAGCGACGACACCATCAAGGTGGCCGGCAAGCGACTGGGTCCCTCGGAGGTGGAGTCGGCGCTGGTTGCCCATGGCGACGTGGCTGAGGCGGCGGCGATCGGCGTGCCCGATCCCCTCAAGGGCGAGGCGCTGGTGTGCTTCGTGGTTCTGAAGCCGGGAACCTCGCAGAGCCTCGAGCTGCGCTCACAGCTCGAAGCGTGCGTGACCACCGAGATGGGCAAGGCGCTGCGTCCCAAGGCGGTGCTGGTGATCGATGAGCTTCCCAAGACGCGCAACGCCAAGGTGCTGCGCCGGATCGTGCGGGCGGTGTATCTCGGCAACGACCCGGGCGATCTGTCCTCCCTCGAAAACCATTCAGCGCTCACAGCCCTCGAGAAGGTTCGCGCGTCCGGCTGAGGGACGACCGGCGGACAAAGCGCCTGCGGACGCGTCACACGCCGCGCAGCTCGCCAACGCGCAGGTGCTGCGGTGGCAGGATCGCCGGCTTTTCCGTGCCGCCGGCGGTTGCCTGCGGCTCACCGAGGTTCGTTCCGATGGCCCCATCAGTACGTCTTGCCGGGAGCGCGTTGCTCGATTCGCCGCGCTCCCAGGAGAGCTCCGAGCGCCCGCTCACCGTCGCCGAACTGGCCGCTCCGGCGGTCATGACGCTGCATCTGCGCGAGGACCCGGGCGCCGACAGCGTTGCGGTCCGTCTTGCCAGGCAGCACCTCGTCCCGGTCCGCCAACGACGCTATCTCGCCGGGGCGGACGCCTCCAGCAGGCACGGTGCGCATGACACCGACGTCGCCGCGGTCGGCCACTGGGCCGCAGCGGCGGGCCTGCGAGTCCGCCGTCCCGACAGCGCCGCCAACACCGTGGATGTCAGCGGCGCGCTGGGCACCTTGGCGCGCGCCTTCGGCGTCGGCCTGCAGCGCCACACCGTCCGCGACGTGAGCACAGGTGCGATCACAGTGTTCCGCGATCATCGCGATGAGCTGAGCGTTCCAACCCAGCTCGACGGCGTGATCACAGCGGCGTTCGGCCTCAGCACTCGTCCGCTCGCACGCCCGCGTCTCGACGTGCTGCCCAGAGGGATGGCGGCACCCTACAGCTACACCCCAGAGGAGCTTGCGGCCATCTACGACTTCCCGGTGCTGGCCGACGGTGGTGCCGGCGCCACCATCACCGTCGGCATCGCCGAGCTGGGAGGCGCCGTCCATCGTGCCGACCTGGCCGCGTTCACCGCTCGCAACCCTCGCTTGCGCGTCGTCGAGGAGGCGGTGCAGGGCTGGGGCCCGCTGTCCGACCCGTTCGGCCCGGACACCGAGGTGGCCCTCGATTGGCAGGTGATCGCCGGCGTGATGGCACGCTGCGCCCCCCAGGCAAACCTCAACATCGTCATCAAGTACGCGCCCAACAGCGAGCGGGGATTCACCAACCTCGAGGCATCGTTCGCCGCCGACAGGCGTGACTACGCGGCGGTGTCGACGAGCTGGGGCTCGCCGGAGAGCCTCTGGACACCGGCGGCGATGGAGGCGATGGACCACGCCTTCCAACTCGGCGCTCTACGTGGGATCGTCCACACCGTGGCCGCCGGTGACAACGGCTCCACCGACGCACGTCGCGACGGCCGTCAGCACGCCGATCATCCGGCCTCAGCGCCGCATGCAGTCGGCTGTGGTGGGACGCGTCTGATCGCAGAGGAAGGCCGGCGCATCAGCGAGAGCGTGTGGAACGAGCTGCGCGGCAACCAGGGCGCCACCGGCGGCGGGGTCAGCAGCCACTTCCCGGTGCCGCGCTACCAGGCCGGCGCCGGGGTGCGGCCGGTGTCGGCGGACACCCGCCTCTGCGGACGGGGAGTCCCCGACGTCGCGGGCAATGCCGACCCGCTCACCGGCTACGTGATTCATCACCGCGGCGTCGACACAGTGGTCGGTGGCACGTCCGCGGTGGCGCCCCTGTGGACAGCCCTCTTCGCGCTGATGTCGGAGTCCGCCGGCCAGCGTTTCGGCAACGTGCTCCCGGCGCTCTACAACGCCCGCGGCGCAGGCTTCACCGATATCACCTCAGGTGACAACGGCGCCTACCCGGCCGGGACCGGCTGGGATCCCGCCACCGGCCTCGGCGTCCCCTCCGGACGCGCGCTGTGCGAGTCGCTGACCTCCCCGCTGCTGCAGGTCACCCAGCGTGGCTCGCTGCGCGTTCCTGCAGGCCATGAGCTGGGCTGAGGCCGGTGGCGTCGACGTGTGCAGGGGCGCTGCTAGGGTGGGTTGCATGGACCAGGCAGTGCAGGCAGCCCTGGCGACGGAGGTGGCCCCACGAGAGAGTGCCGCCGCCGTCCCGCCTGCACACGTGCGGGTCGTCGAGATCTCTGCCGAGAGCGCTGTCGACGATCCGCCGGAGATTCCCTGGCACATCACCCCGGCGGTGGGAGAGATCGCGCTACAACTGCGCAGCACAGTGCGCCGCGTCGCCGTGGGTGCGGGCCTGGCCCGCAAGAGCGAGCTGCTGGCGCGGGTACGCGCCATCGACGGGGTGCCGGCGGTGGTCTCCAGCCCCGCCGGCGGAACCTTCATCATCGGTGGCCAGGCATGGCTCGGACTCTGTGCGATCGGCGTGCCGCCGCATGGTCAGCCGATGCCGCTGGACTGGATGCTGCGCTCCCTGAAGCGTTGGTTCGATGCGGCCCTGGCGCCGATGGGCCTGACCACCACAACCGGTCGGATCGAGGGCGCGTGGTGTCCCGGGTTCAGCGACATCGCCGTCGGCGGCCGCAAGCTGGCCGGCCTGGGTTTCCGGGTCACCCGCGACTGGGTGGTGATGCGCGGCGTCCTGGCGGTGCAGCCCATGAGCGCGGCCGACCTCGACGTGCTCGTGCAGTGCCATCGCCTCATCGACGTCGAGGTTGTCGATGAAGCGGTGACCTCGCTGTCGGAAGCGGCCGGGCTGCCACTGCTCGATGTGCCGCGGACGATCCAGGCACTCCGTGGGGTCAGCATCTGAACCCCTCCCGGCGAATGCCGCCGCGCGCACGCCGCCGAGTTCTGGGGTAGGGTGGCTGCCGATGCCAACCACCGTCCCAGCACCCTTCGAAGCACTGTTCGCCGGCTCCAGCAAGGGCGACCGCGCCGCCGTGGATCAACTCTGCCGCCTGGTCGACGCCAGCAGCGACGTCCTCCTTGAGGTCGATGGCAAGCGTGTGCCGTTGCCCTCGTCTCTGCGCACCCTTCTGCAACGCGCCGTCGACCATCTGCGCCGCGGCGATGACATCAGGCGTTCCTTCGGGCGCGCCCCGGCGCGCACTCTCCTGCAGCCGGTGGTGCACCTCGCCACCGGGCGGATCGCAGGATACGAAGCGCTCAGCGACATCTCCACGCGTGACGTGCAGAGTGCTGATAGCTGGTTTCGCGATGCCGCCGTGCTCGGCCTCGGTGAGGAGTTCGAGCTGGTCCTGCTCAGCCTCGCCCTCGAGGAGCTGACCACGCTCCCTGAGCATGCCTACCTCTCGGTGAACGTGTCGCCGCACACAGTGTTGTCTCCGCATCTTCCCGGCCTGCTGGATGACGTCTCCGGCGAGCGGCTGGTGCTCGAGCTCACCGAGCACACGCCGGTCGACGACTACGCAGCGCTGAACACAGCGCTCGGCCGGCTGCGCCGCCAGGGCATCAGGCTCGCCGTCGACGATGCCGGGGCCGGCTTCTCCAGCCTCAACCACATCCTGCTCATCCGCCCCGAGATCGTGAAGCTCGACGTCTCACTGATCCGCGACATCGACAGCGACGTGGCACGTCGTTCGCTGGTGGGCGGACTGTGCCACTTCACCGCGGAGATCGGAGCCGACTGCGTCGCCGAGGGGGTGGAGACTGACGCCCAGGCCCGCACTCTCAGTGAGCTGGGCGTGGCCTACGGCCAGGGCTGGCACCTCGGCCCTCCGCGCCAGCGCCGAACCCGCCGGGCCGCGGCCGGCGTCAAGGGACCGTTGCCGGAGCCGCGCTGACCCACGCGCGTGCCCTGCATCGCGCCGGGGCCGCGGTGGCCGCGCCGATCACTGGCGCGGCGTAGTACACGCCGCGGACCACCACCGTCTCGCCGAACAGTCCCAGCGGCAGGCGGACGGTCTTCTCCACCGACGCGAACACCGCGCAGCCGTCGGTGACGCAGCGCACTCCATTGCCGGCGGGCTGTGGCCGGTCGGCTGTCTGCGCGACACCGGCGGAGTCGGTCAGCTGCGCTGATTCATCACCGATCTCGACGCAACCGCGCTCGAACGCCATCAGACCCCCGCTGGCGCCGAGGTCGACGAGGTGATCGCTCTGTCCGTACAGGTACTGCGAATCGACGGAGTTGGCGCCGGCCTGCGCGGCGTTCTGGGCGGCTGCCTGCACCCGCGCGGACCACACGTACAGGTACGCGCCATCGGCGACCAGCGCCACCAGCCCGAACAGGAAGAGCGCGAATGCGAGCGCCATCATCATGATCATCTGGCCGCGCTGATGCTGTCGAGTCACGGTGTGAGTCACTGCCGGAACGGAGGCGGAATTGCCTCGGCCGTGGCGGCGATGGTCGGCTTCCACGGAATTGCCCAGGCGAGCGGGGAGCGCGAGAAGTCGAGCGTCGCCGACGCCGTGCAGCGCACCACTCGCAGCCCCTGCGGGGGGTTCAGCGCACTGTCGACGATGTCGATGTCACAGACGATGTAGGAGCTCCTGGCGGGACCGACCGGCGCGCCGTCACGGCGACAGAGGGGATGGGCGGCAGGATCGTGCTCGGCGGGGAAGACCAGGTAGCGCCTGAAGGTCATGGTCCCGTAGAACGTCTCCGCGGCGAACCGGCAGCCCTTGGGCATCCCCGCAGTGTCGAGCGACGGCGCGGAGGAGGCCGTCTGTGGACAGCAGGTCGTCCCGGGGGCGTCGGCGGCCAGCCGCGGGGCTTGAAAGAAGGACTCAGCCGCGAGCTTGGTTGCCGCATCCATCTGCTGTTGCGCGGCCACCTGCACCATGATTCCCAGGAAGACGCTGATCAGCGCCAGCAGCACGGGGATGACGATGGCGGTCTCGATGACAGCCTGCGCGTCCATGCGCTGTCTGCCCGGCCGGGTCCGGCGGCGGCTTCTCACGGCGCGAACCGCAGGGTATGAGTGGTGGCGACCACGTCGATGGGGATCTCGCCGGCGTGCCAGCCGAGGCCGCTGAGCGGGGGCACGAGTGAGGCCAGGTAGCCGATGACGTGAACTGTGACGGTGGGCGGATCCCCGCACCGTGGTGTTGATGGCAGGGGCGCTGCGGGACAGGCCGGCGCAGGCGCGCTGGTGTCGTCACAGACCGCCACTGTTCGAGGGCCGAACTGCTGCTGCACCTGGTCCGGAGCGGTCGGGCAGGACGCGAACACCGCCGCCGCGCCCGCTGCTCCCGGCGGCGCTGGGCAGGCGCCACCACCCGGCGGACACCAGGCGACCACGCGGGTGCCGAAGAGGGCTGTCTGCAGCTGCGTCCGCACAGCCGCCAGGAGCACCTTCGGAGACGGAGTGTCCTCGCTCTGCGGGGTGTTCGCCGCTGCCGCCCCAAGCCTCGCCGCCTGGTCCGCCGCCGAGACCGACGCGCTGGTCTGGATTGCCCAGAGCCCTGCGTCGATGGCGGCGAAGAAGCAGAGAAAGAACAGTGGCGCCACAAAGGCGAACTCGATGGTCGCCTGGGCGCGTCCGCGAGCTCGGTGGCGACACCGGCAGCTCTGCGCCCCTCCCATGGGGCAATGGTAGGTCGCGCGGGCAGCCATATTGGGCAGCCGCGCGGCTACGGAAGCACGATGATGGTGAGATCCTCGGGCACCAGCGCCTTGACCGTGACCGGGTTGGCGGGCTGGTCGTTGCGGGGGTCGACCAGCGTCATCCAGTTGCCGTCGCGAAAGTACTCGAGCACATAGGGCCCGCCCACGGGAACGGCGGCGATGGTGAAGTTGCCGTCCCCGTCCGCGGTGCTGTAGTAGAAGGGACCGCCGGTGACATACCCGCCTCCCGAGAGCTGGGTGAAATGGGTGCTCAGTCGCACCCGGCCGGCGACGCCGTGGCCACCACCGTCGACCAGCGATCCGGAGACGGGCATGGGCGCGGCCAGCAGCCTGCGTGCCTCGCCGGCCTGCGGCGAGGATCCGAAGTTGTCCACCAGGCGATGCAAGGTGGTTGCGGCCTCCAGGAAGTCGAGCGAAGCGATCTCCGATCGTGCGGCCGCCAGCAGCGTGGGCGGGTACGCCGGGGCGGCGGCTGCCCCGGCGCCGTGCGCGGCTGCGTCGTCGAGCAGCGCGATAGCGTCCGCCGCATGCTGACTGGTCACCAATTCCGCAGCCGCCTTGACCTCATCGGCCGCGCGCATCGAGGCGATGGTCTGCACCAACGAGCTTGGCGGTGGCCCCTGGGCGGCCTCGTCGAGGCGGCGCAAAGCCAGCGGAGCGTTGCCGGCCGTGGCCGCCGCGGCGGCCGCATCGATGAGGATCTGGGCGCGTGCCTGAGCTGCCTCGGCGAGCAGGGATGGCTGGCTGACCAGGGTGAGGGCGGCGACCGCCGAGTCCACCTTCCCCGAAGCGGCCAGCTGTCTCGCCCAGGCGATTCGTGCCAGCTGCGCGTCCTGCCCGGCGTGTGAGGCAGCCCCGGGGTCGAGCAGCATCAGAAACCCACTGCGCCCGGCCACAGCCTCGTCGAGGCTGACCGCCCGCCCCGGATTCCCTGTGGCGAGCGCGCTGGCGGCCGCCGACCGGCCATCCTCGGCCGACACCCTCCCGCCGAGCAGCACCCCCAGCACCGTGGCCGCCAGGGCCAGCGGCAACACCAGGCCGACGCGACGCGCGGCCCGCCGGGGCGGGGCGGCCTGTTCCACCGCAGCCACGTGAGGAGGCGGTGGAGGGGGCGGTGGCGGCGCACCGGAGCGGTGGAATTGCTGGGGGGCGAGCGGCGGTGGCTCCATCGGGTGATCGAGACGATAGCGGAGCGCCGTCGCCTCGGCGTGGAGAGTACCCTGCCGCGGCGATGGTCCTTCTCGACGGCAGCCCGCTCAGCATCGACGACCTGGTGGCGGTGGCCCGGCTGGGGGCCGCCGTGGAGATGACCGGCGAGGCGCGCGCGCGGATGGCTCCCTCCCGAGCGGTGGTCGAGGCTCTCGAGAGCACCAACAGCGTTGCCTACGGCGTGACCACCGGCTTCGGCGCGCTCGCCGACCGAGCGATCGCTCCCGCCGACCGTGCTGCGCTCTCGCGACGAGTGGTGGAGAGCCACGCCGCAGGCATGGGTCAGCCGCTGGACGCCGAGGTGGTGCGGGGCATGCTGCTGCTGCGAGCGCGAACCCTGTGCGCCGGCTACTCCGGAGTGCGCCCGGTGCTGGTGGAGGCGATCGCGGCGCTGCTCAACGCACGGCTGGTGCCCTGGGTGCCCGAGCATGGCTCGCTCGGAGCCTCGGGGGATCTCGCACCCCTGGCCCACGCCACCGCCTGCCTGCTCGGCCAGGGGTGGACGTGGGACGGCAGCACGCGCCGCGGGGCACTGGAGGCGCTGGCGGAGCATGGTCTTGCCCCGCTCACCCTGGGGGCGCGTGAAGGGCTGGCGCTCATCAACGGCACCGATGGGATGAGCTCGGTGCTTGCACTCGCGGTTGCCGACCTCACCGACCTCCTGGCCGCGGCGGACGTGATCGCAGCCATGACGATCGAAGCTCTGCTGGGCACTGTCCGGGCGTTCTCGGAACGGGCCGTGGCCCTGAGGCCAGCCCCCGGCCAGGCCGCGAGCGCGGCCAATCTGCGAGCGATGCTCGCCGGCAGCGCGATGGTGGCGTCGCACCGGGACTCTCATCACGCCGTCCAGGATCCATATTCATTGCGCTGCACGCCGCAGGTGCACGGCGCGGCTCGCGATGTGCATGGATTCGCTCATGACTGCGTCGTCCGCGAGCTGGCATCGGTCGTCGACAACCCCATGGTTCTCGACGGCGAGATGGTCAGCGGCGGCAACTTTCATGGCCAGGCCCTTGCCTACGCCGCCGACATGCTGGCCAGCATCTGTGCCGACCTGGCGGCGATCAGCGAGCGGCGCCTCAACCGGCTGCTCGATCCCGCCCGCTCGCGCGGGCTGCCCGCCTTCCTTACTCAGCAGCCCGGTCTCAACAGCGGACTGATGATCGCCCAGTACACCGCCGCCGCCATGGTCGTGGATCTGCGTGTGGCCGCAACCCCGATCGCTGTCCACAGCATGTCGACGAGCGCCGGCCAGGAGGATCATGTGTCGATGGGCTTCACCGCCGCGATGCGCACGCGCCGCAGCGTGGCCACCCTGCGGCGAGTGCTGGCCACCGAGCTGGTCGCCGGCGCTCAGGCGCTGGAGCTGCGAGCCCCGCTGCGCCCCGGCCCGGCAACCGCAGCCATGCTCTCCTCCCTGCGCACGCGCGTCCCCCACCTCGACGACGATCGGGTGATCGCCGGCGACCTCGCCGAGGCAGAGGAGTGGCTGCTGGAGCGTGGCTGGCGCGACGCGCTCGCCGGCGTGGCGGTGACTTCGTGAGCGCCGGCGCCCGACCCGTCCGGGCGCCGCGCGGAACCGCCATCACCTGCCGCAGCTGGCAGACCGAGGCGGTGCTGCGCTGCCTGATGAACAACCTCGACCCCGA
>JAEKNN010000018.1 GCA_016464795.1 Candidatus Amunia macphersoniae
TGGATCTGGTTGGTGCCCTCGTAGATCTGGGTGATCTTGGCGTCGCGCATCATCCTTTCCACCGGGTACTCGTTGACGTATCCGTATCCACCGAGAACCTGGACGGCATCTGTGGTGACCCTCATCGCGGTATCGCTGGCAAGGAGCTTGGCCAGCGCCGCGAAGTGGGTCACCTCGGCGGAGTGGTCGTCGATCAGTTGCGATGCGTGGTAGACCACTGCGCGTGCCGCCGCCGTCTGCGTCTCCATGTCGGCGATCATGAACTGGATCGCCTGGAACTCCGCGATCGCTTTGCCGAACTGTCGGCGCTCCTTGGCGTAACCCACCGCGTAGTCGAGCGCACCCTGAGCGATTCCCAGTGCCTGCGCGGCCACTCCCGGCCGCGATCGGTCGAGCACCCGCATGGCCAACCCGAAGCCGTTGCCTTCAGCGCCCAGACGGTTGGCCGCCGGGACCACGACCTCGTCGAAGTGGAGCTCGGCGGTGTTGCTGCCGCGGATTCCCAGCTTGCCGTGGATCTCGGTGGCGGTGAGCCCGCTCAGCTCGCGAGCATTCTCGAGCACGAATGCGCTGACCCCTCGCGCTCCCGCGGCGGGGTCGGTCTTGGCGAACACGACGATGGTGTCGGCGACGCTCCCGTCGGTGATCCAGATCTTGCTGCCGGTGATCACATAGTCGTCGCCCTGCCTGGTGGCGCGCGTCTGCATCCCGCCGGGGTCGCTGCCCGCACCTGGCTCGCTGAGCGCATAGGCAGCGAGCTTGCGGCCGCTGGCCAGGTCGGGCAGGAGACGCTGCTTCTGGTCGTCAGTGCCGCCGAGCATGATCGGGTAGCCACCCAGCGCCTGCACAGCCAAGATCAGCGCGCTGCTCGCACAGGCCTTGGCGACCTCTTCGATGGCCACGTTGAGGGTGAGCGCGCTGCCTGACAGACCACCGTATTCCGAGGGAAATGGGAGCGCGAAGAGATCGTGCGAGCGGAACAGCTCGACCACATCCCAGGGGAACGCGCCGGTGGCGTCGATCTCCCGGGCGCGCGGCGCGATCCGATCGCGCGCCAACTCGCGAACCGACCGGCGGACCAGAAGTTGCTCCTGGTTGAGACGAACGTCCACGTCAGTGCTCCAGTGCTGTCGCCGGGTGGGGCGACATCGATTCGGCCGATTATGCTCGGCGACGTCGCTCGCCAGTCCCCGCCGACCAAGGGCGCCGGGGAGCACCGCCGTCAGTCGAGCAGGAGAGCTCGGGCGATGACCAGTCGCTGCACCTGGTTGGTTCCCTCGTAGATCTGGGATGCCTTGGCGTCGCGCATGCGCGTGGCCACCGGGTGGTCTCGCCCAGCCGAATCGGGCGCGCACAGCTCCACGGCGGCGTGGGCCGCCGCCACGCACGTGTCGGTGGCGTACAGCTTGGCGATCGCCGCCTCGCGCGTGAGGGGCATCCCCGCGTCGGCGAGCTGCGCTGCCTGCCTGGTGAGCAGCCGGGAGGCGACCACCCGCGAATGGATGTCTGCCAGCAGCGTCTCGTCGGTCCGGCCGTCCAGCCCCGCGCGGTGGCTGACGACATCGTCGACACAGCCCTGGGCGATGCCGACGGCCTGGGCGCTGATGCCCACCCGTCCGCTGTCCAGAGCCGCCATCGCCACCCTGAAGCCCATCCCCTCCTCACCCAGCCGGTTGGAGGCGCCGACCGGCACCCCGTCGAGGATCAACTCGCCAGTCCACGACCCTGCCAGGCCCATCTTGTGAAGCGGCTCGCCGGCCTGCAGACCCGGGCTGTCCGCGTCGACGATGAACGCCGTGATGCCGCGGGTGCCCGGGCCGGTGCGGGCCATCACCAGGTACACCCCCGCCGCGCCGCAGTTGGTGATGAATGCCTTGCTGCCGGTGAGGCGGTACCCATCGCCGTCGCGGTCGGCACGCGTCGCCAGGGCAGCGGCATCGCTGCCACTGCCGGCCTCCGTCAGCGCGAAGGCGCCAGTCCATTCACCCGACGCCAGCCGGGGCAGGGTGCGTCGGAGCTGTTCGTCGGTGCCGAAGAGCAGCAGCGGCTCACTGCCGACGCTGAGATGAACGTCGAGGATCACCGCGCTGCTGGCACAGACTCGCGCCACGGCCTCGATGAACCCGGCAAATTCCAGGTGCGTCGCGCCGGCCCCTCCATGCGTCCGCGGGATCAGCAGGCCGGCAAGCCCCCACTCGGCCGCCTCTCGGACGACCTCGTCCGGGCGTGGTCCTCGGCCCGCGGCCATCGCGGTGGCAGCGGGCCGGATGACCTGGTCGACGTACGCGGCGATGGTGTCGTCGAGGCGCACCGAAGCCTGCGCCGGCGGGGCCTCAGCCGACACGGACCAGTGTCGCCTCGCCCTGCGCCATTCCGCTGCAGATCCCGGCCGCGCCGTAGCCGCCACCGCGACGCCGGAGCTCGTACAGCAGGGTCATGAGGATGCGCGCTCCGCTGGCGCCGATGGGATGACCGACGGCGATCGCCCCACCGTTGACGTTAACCCGCTCCGGGTCGACCTCGAGCATGCGGGTGCTGGTGATCGCCACCGCCGCAAACGCCTCGTTGATCTCGATGACGTCGAGCCGGCCGGCGTCCACCTCGCCGCGGGTGCGGGCCAACGCCTTGTCGACAGCAATGGCCGGAACCGTCGCCAGGTAGGGGTGATCCGCCGCTGACTCGGCATAGGTGACCCACGTGCCCAGAGGAGCCAGGCCCGCGGCGCGAGCGCGTTCGCCGCTCATCAGCAGCACCGCGCTGGCGCCGTCGTTGATTCCCGGGGCGTTGCCGGCGGTGACCGTGCTGCCCTCGCCGAACGCAGCCGGGAGAGCGGTGAGCTTCTCCAGCGACGTCTCCGGCCGCGGTTGCTCGTCACGCACCACAGCGCCTGCCTTCACCTCCACCGGCACGATCTCCTCGGCGAAGCGACCCGAGGCCAGCGCGGCGGCATAGCGCTGCTGGGATCGCAGAGCCCACTCGTCCTGCTGCTCGCGGCTCACTCCCAGCTCGGCCGCGACCTCGCTGCCGTGCACGCCCATGAGCAGCCCGTCAGCGGGGCAGCAGAGGCCGTCGCGGTAGATGCTGTCGACAGTGGTGCGGTCTCCCAAGCGGGCACCGAAGCGCTCGTGCTCGAGCAGGTACGGGGCCAGTGACATCGACTCCATGCCACCGGCCACGACCACCTCGGCCTCCCCCGAGGAGATCAGCAGAGCCCCGAGGTTCACCGCCTTCAGCGCGCTGGCACAGACCTTGTTGACTGTGAACGACGGGACGCTCGGGGGCAGCCCCGCCTTGAGGCCGGCCTGTCGGGACGGGACCTGTCCCTGGCCGCCGGCGAGGACGGTGCCCATGATCAGCTGGTCGACGTCGTTGCCATCGGTCCCGGTGCGATCGAGAACCTCGCGAATGACGCGGGCGCCGAGGTCGATCGCCGGGACACCGGAGAGACCGCCGCCGAGCTTGCCGAAGGGGGTTCGAGCGGCGGAGACGATGACCACGTCATTCACGCGTTCGATGCTACCCCGCAGTTGCCGAACTCCGTCCCAGCTCAGAGGGGAAGCACGTCCGCGAGCAGGTGGCGGGCGATGAGGATCCTCTGGACCTCGCTGGTGCCCTCGCCGATCTCGTTGACCTTGACGTCCCGGTAGTACCTGGCCACTGCCGACTCCTCCATGAAGCCGTAGCCGCCGTGGATCTGGACAGCCTGGTTGGCGCACGCGGTGGCCACCTCGGAGGCGTGCAGCTTGGCCATCGAGGCGTACGGCGCGGCGCTCCTGCCCGCGTCGACCGCGGCAGCGGCCCGCCAGGTCATCAGGCGCGACAGCTCGATCTGCGTGGCCATGTCGGCCAGCTTGAACTGGGTGGCCTGGAAATGAGCGATCGGCTGGCCGAACTGGTGCCGCTGCGCGCTGTAGGACAGGGAGGCGTCCAGGCACGCTTGGGCAACGCCCACGGAGAGCGCCGCGATCGCCACCCGGCCGCCTTCGAGGATCGTGAGGAACTGGCGGTAGCCACCCCCCTCGGTGCCGATCAGGTTTGCCTGCGGGACGCGGCAGTCATCGAAGAGCAGCTCACGCGTGTCACTGGCGTGCCAGCCGAGCTTGCGGTACTTCGGGGCCTGCGCGTAGCCAGGGGTGCCCCGCTCCACGGCGATCGCGCTGATCTGTCGGCGCCCACCCTCCTCACCGGTCACCGCGGTCACGGTCACGCCGGCGCTGATCTCCGTGCCCGCGTTGGTGATGAAGATCTTCCGTCCGCTGATCACCCAGTCGCCGTCGCGACGCTCCGCTCGGGTCTGGGTGCCCCCCGCGTCCGACCCCGCCTCCGGCTCGGTGAGACCGAAGGCCCAGAGCCTCTCCCCGGAGAGGAGCTGTGGCAGCCACCGCTGCTGCTGCTCGGCAGTGCCGAAGCTGACGATCGGAGCGATCCCCAGCGACACGGCAGCCTCCAAGGTGATCGCCACCGAGGCGTCAGCCCGGGCGATCTCCTCGAGCGCCAGGCAGTACGAGAGAAAGTCCCCCCCGGCACCGCCGACGCTCTCGGCAAACGGCAGCGCGAACAGCCCCAGCCGAGCCATCCCCTCGACCAGCTCATAGGGAAACTCCCCGGACTCGTCGTAGCCAGCCGCCCGCGGCGCGATCTCGCCCTGGGCAAATTCGCGCACGGTGTCGCGAATCGCACGCTGCTCGTCGCTGAGCTCAAAATCCACGCGGCAACGGTAGCGCCCCCGCCCCGCAACGCGTCGTCGCCTACAGGGCGCGCGCCCCGAGCCGCTCCCCCACGAGCCGTACCACCTCCTCGATGGTGTCGGCGATGTCAGCTCCCGCCGCGGTCAGCGCGTCGATCTTGCTCTGCGCAGTCCCCGAGTTCCCGCTGATGATCGCCCCGGCATGGCCCATGCGCTTCCCCGGCGGTGCGGTTCGCCCGCTGATGAAGGCGACCACCGGCTTGTCGAAACCGGACGAGCGGATGAACTCCGCGCCCGTCTCCTCGTCGGCACCGCCGATCTCGCCGATCATCACCACCGCACGTGTCTGCGAGTCGGCGGCGAAGAGCGCCAGCACGTCGCTGAAGGTGAGGCCGAGCACGGGATCACCACCGATGCCGACAGAGGTGGTCTGGCCCATCCCGGCCTGGCCCAGCCCCTGGATGACCTCGTAGGTCAGCGTGCCACTGCGGCCCACGATGCCGACCGGGCCCGGAATGTTGATGTGGTTGGGGATGATGCCCACCTTGCACTGACCGGGGGTCACCAGGCCGGGGCAGTTGGGCCCGAGCAGCAGTGTCCGGGCGCGTTCGACAAAGGCACGGGCGCGGATCATGTCGTGCACCGGGATGCCCTCGGTGATGCACACGGTCAGCGCGATCCCGCAGGCGGCCGATTCCATGATCGCGTCGGCTGCGAACGGTGGGGGCACGAAGATGCCGCTGACGTCGGCGCCGGTGGCCGTCACAGCCTCGGCGACGGTGTCGAAGATGGGAACGCCGTTGGCGTCCTGTCCACCCTTTCCCGGCGACACGCCGGCAACCACATTGGTGCCGTGGGCGCGCATCTGCTCGGTGTGGAAGGCGCCCTCCCGCCCGGTGATGCCCTGGACGAGGACGCGGCTCTTGCTGTCGACGAGCACGCTCATGCGGAATCCCTGGTCAGGGCCACGATCTTCTGGGCCGCCTCGGTGGCGCTGATGGCGGGGGTGATCCCGGCCTCTTCGAGCAGTGCTCGGCCCTCCTCCTCACGGGTGCCGGTCATGCGAACCACCAACGGCTTGGTGATCCGGAGCTGGTCGCGCGCGGCGATGACGCCCGTGGCCACCTCGTCACCACGGGTGATGCCGCCGAAGATGTTGATGAAGACGCCCCGGACCCTGGGGTCGAGCAGGACCATCTCGAGCGAGTTGCGAACCTTCTCGGCACTGGCCCCACCGCCGACATCCAGGAAGTCGGCTGGGTCGCCACCATGCTGCTTGACGAGGTCGAGCGTGTTCATGACGAGGCCGGCTCCATTGCCGATGACCCCGACGTCGCCGTCGAGATGAACGTAGGTGAGGCCGCGCCGCTCGGCCTCCACCTCGAACGGGTCATCCCCGGTGCGCCCGTCATCACCGGTGGCATCCTGGGCGAGCTCCAGCGCCAGGGCGCGGTGACGGTAGTGGGCGTTCTCGTCGACCTCGAGCTTGCCGTCGGCGGCGATGAGCTGACCGTCGGGGGTGAGCACCAGGGGGTTGATCTCGCACGTCATGGCGTCGAGCGAGACTGCCAGGGAGTACAGCTTCTGGGTGAGCGACGCAACCTGGACGGCGAGCACCTGGGCCCGCAGCTGCGGAGCATGGCGCAGCGCCGCGAAGACCATCTCGCGGACCTCGAAAGCCTGCGGGCCGACAAAGGGATCCGGCCATAGCTTGGCGATCTTCTCCGGCGCCTCCTCGGCCACCTGCTCGATCTCCATGCCCCCGGCAGCCGAGAAGATGATCGCCATCCGCCGGCGATCGCGATCCAGCGTGATGCCGAGGTAGAGCTCGCTGTCGATCTCGAGGCCGGTCTCACACCAGACGCTGCGCACCGGGTAACCGCGGATGTCCATGGCCAGGATGCGCGCAGCCTCACGCTCAGCGTCGTCCGGCGTCTCCACGACGGCGATTCCGCCAGCCTTGCCGCGACCGCCGATCGGCACCTGGGCCTTGACCGCCACCCGGCCGAGCACGCGGGCAGCGGCAGCGGCCTCCGCGGGCGTGCGTGCCAAGCGTCCCGCGGGGACCGGTATCCCGGCAGCCGCGAACTGTTGCTTGGCCTGGTATTCGAGGAGCTTCACGAGCGCGCACCCGGATGGATTGAGATCACGGCGGGTCAGTCTAGCCCCGCGATCAGTTGACCCGGTGCGCGACCGGATCAGGCGACGGGCTGTCCGCCGGTGATGCTGTCGAGGTCGGCGAGCTCGGCCTCCGTCGGCGTCCAGTGACCCGCTCGGACGTTGCGCTCCACCTGCTCGGCTGACATGGCGCCCGCTATCACTGAGACCACCTGCGCCTGTGCGGCGAGGCCGGCGATGGCAACGTCGAGCAGCTCGAGGCCGCGGGCCTGCGCGAAGCGCTCCAGGCCCTCCACGACGTCGAAGTTGGCGTCCGTCATTCGCTCCGTCGCTCGCTGCGGGTTGGCCGCGAACTTGGTGCCGGCGGGTGGCTGCTGGCCGCGACGGTACTTTCCGCTGAGCAGGCCGCTGGCGAGCGGAAAGTAGGGGAGGATCCCCAGGCTCAGCCGGGAGCAGACTGGGGTGACGTCCCTCTCGACCTCCTCACGCTCGAGCAGGTTGTACTGGTTCTGGGCGGTCGCATAGTGGGCCCAACCCTGCTCTCGGCTGACGGTGTGCGCAGCGTCGATCTGGGCGCCGCTGTAGTTGGAGCAGCCGATGGCCCTGACCTTGCCCTCGCGCACCAGCTGGTCGAGTGCCTCCAGCGTCTCCTCGAGGGGGATCGAGCGGTCAGGTTGGTGATGTTGGTAGAGGTCGATGCGATCGGTCTGCAGGCGGCGCAGGCTGTCCTCGACGGCGCGCATGACCCAGCACTTGGAGCCGCCCCCGCTGTCCGCCGGTCCCATCGGCATGCCGAACTTGGTGGCGATCACCGCTTGGTCGCGGCGGCCTCTGAGAGCGCGACCGATGTACTCCTCGCTGGCGCCCTTGCCATAGGTGTCGGCGGTGTCGAAGAAGCCAGCCCCCTCGGCCAGGGCGGCGTGCACCACCCGCTCGGTGCCCTGGTAATCCAGTCGTGAACCGAAGTTGTTGCATCCGATCCCGACCACCGGGACCTCGATGGCGGAGTCGCCGAGGACCCTCCGTTGCAGCTGGCTCATCGGCTTGTCTCCCTGTTGGCAGCGCTGGTGCGTCGCCGTCAATCGAACCACGCCGGGGTGAGCGGGCGTCGCCTTCGTGATCCGGCAGCGTCGACCGCTGCTACCCTCGACACATGCCTGAGCCAGCGGCGCCACAGGAGTCCGCCGCGGCCACGGTGACACCGGTTGTGGTGGTGCGTCCCGCCGTCACGGTGCGCACGCTGGTGGTGTCGGCGCTGGTCGTGATCGGCCTCCTCGGGCTCTTGAACCTCGCCGCCTCGGTGGTCAGCCTGCTGCTGATCATCCTGGTGGCGATCGTCTTCGCCGAGGGTCTGCGGCCCCTGGTCAACCTGGGAGCCAAGCGAATGCCGCGACCACTGGCGATCGCGGCGGTGTATGTCGGACTGCTCACGGTGTTGGCGGTGGTCATCACCCTGCTGGTGCAGCCGATCGTCGACGAGGCCAAATCGCTGGCCCAAAGCTTTCCGAGCTATCAGTCCCGGATCCAGTCGACGGTTGCGTCGCTGCAGCAATCGCTCAAGCTCGGCGGCAGCGGCAGCCCCAACCTGGGCAGCACGCTCGCCGGCGGCCTCGACACCGCCAAGAACGTCCTCCTCGCCATCGGCGGCTACATCGTCAGCACGCTGGTCAACCTGGTGCTGGTCCTGGTGATCGGCTTCCTCTGGCTGGTCACCGCTGAGCGCCTGAAGAGGTTCGTCGTCGACCTGATGCCCCTTCAGCACCAGGCTCTGGCTGCTGATGTGTTCCGCGAGATGGGCCTGCGCATGGGCGGGTTCCTGCGCGCCACAGCCATCAACATGCTCGTCGTCGGCGTGCTCACCGGCCTCGCCTGCGCAGTCATCGGTCTGCCCAGCCCAGTCCTGCTGGGGATCTTCGCCGGCCTCACTGCGGCGATTCCACTGGTGGGGCCATTCCTCGGCATCGTCCCCCCACTGTTGCTCGGACTGACCCTGGGCCCGGGACACACGATCCTGGTGGTGGCGGTGCTGCTGGTGGTGCAGCTGCTCGACGCCAACCTGGTGGTGCCGTTGGTCATGAACCGGGTGGTTTCCCTGCCCGCGCTGGCGGTGGTGATGTCCCTGCTCGTCGGGGGTGCCCTGGAGGGTTTGATCGGAGCCCTCCTGGCGGTTCCGGTCGCGTCCGCGCTGCAGGTTGTGTTCCTGCGCGTCATCGTGCCGTACATCCAGCACACTCAAGGGAGGGATCAACAGGCGTTCGCGCGTGCGTACACCCCGCTGTCCCCCGTGCAGGGGACCGGTCCGATTCAGGGTGGCCGACGACACCACCCGCGCTGATGCCATGACGGACACAGCGCAGCCCTCTGGTCCTGCTCGTCTCCAGTCTGCGGAGCTGCTGCGTGCGCTGGCCACCGTGTGCGTGGTGGTGATCCACACCACGCACTGGCCAGGACGAGCGCTCCTGTACGACGACATCGCCACGCTCAGCCGTTTTGCAGTCCCGGCTTTCATGCTCCTCACCGGGGTGCTGCTCAGCTACAGGCTTGGTGCCAACCCGCTGAACCGCGGCGTCTTTCTGCGCCGCCGTTTCTCCCGCAGCCTGATCCCGTGGCTGGCCTGGGCGCCGGTGTACATCGTCTTCGGATGGTTCTTCGACGTCGAGCCGGCGCACACAGTTGCCGGCGTCGCCGATTACATCTCCTACGGCGTCGGACACCTCTGGTTCCTGCTCCTGATCCCACAGATGTACCTGATGTTCGTGGTCTGGCCGCGCCGGAACCTCTGGCTGTGGGCAGCGGCGGCGATGGCGCTGCAGACCACTCTGTGCAT
Organism: Candidatus Amunia macphersoniae; assembly: GCA_016464795.1. Taxonomy (GTDB): domain Bacteria; phylum Chloroflexota; class Dormibacteria; order Aeolococcales; family Aeolococcaceae; genus Aeolococcus; species Aeolococcus macphersoniae. The sequence goes on from JAEKNN010000018.1 coordinate 9,633, forward strand.
CTACCGCCTCTACGGGACGATGCCGCCTGGGCTCGTCGAGGACTTCTTCCTGTGGCACGGGTTCCAACTGTTGCCCTTCTGGATCGGCTACTTCGCGGTCGGCGTGGCCGCGGGACGGTCGCTGCTGGGCCGGGGAGAGCCCGCCCGGGTCAACTGGCTGGCCGTGGCTGTCTCTGCGGCGGTCGCCGTGGCCGGCGGCTGGCTGCTGATCGCAGTCGGCTACGACAACGCGCCCCACGCGGGCTTCCGTGAGGGGACGGGTGGATTCCTGTTGCCGCTGGAGCCGGTGTTCGTGCTCGGCATCGTGGCCGTGGTGTGGCTGGTGGGCCGTTCGGTGCTCGAGTTGGGCGGCGGCATCGCCTGGGTCAGCCGGAGGCTGAGCGACAACTCACTGGGCGTCTACATCCTGCATCCGATGCTGGTGTACGCGATCGGGCGACCCCTGCTGGGTGCACTCAACTCGGGTCTGGCCGGCTCACTGGTGAGCTTCCTGGCGCTCACCGCGTGGGGGCTGGGCGCCGCGACGCTGACATCGATCGCACTCAGCCGGACCCCGCTGGCGATCGCTGTCGGGATGCGCTGGCGGCCGCCGCGGCAGCCGCGATCCCGCCTCGCATCGGCAGCTCCAAGAGGAGGAGAAGGCGCCCCCCGCACGCGCGCGTGACACCTCGGCTACAGCGCGCCGCCGCACGTGCGCGGCGTGCTGCGGCGGGTCACAGTCGTGGCGGTGAGTGCCGTCGCCCCGCCCCATCCTGCAGCAGTCCGGCCTCGCACCGCGGCCTGCTCCGCTTGGCGGAGCTCGATCCGTTTCGGACTTGGCTCGGTGCTGGCGTTCCGCTTCATCAGCGAATCGCTGGTTCTCCTCGGCCTGTACGGCGCATCAGCCCTCCGCGTGGTGGGCGCCGACCCGTCTGCCGCCATTCGTCCATGGCAACACTGGGATGCAGAGTGGCAGGTGGCCATCGCCCAGTCGGGGTTCCTCCACTGGGCTCACATCGACCAGGGGGCACACGTCTTCAGCAGCGCCGCATTCCAGCCGGTGCTCCCGGGGCTGATGCACGTCGTCTCAGCGGCAACGGGAGTCTCTGCTCTGGCGGCGGGCCTGGTGGTGGTCAGCGGTTCGCTCGCGCTTGCTGCGGTCGGCCTCCACCGCCTCGTCGAGCTGGACTTCGGTCGCCCCGCTGCGCGCCTGGCGGTGACCCTGCTGTTGATCTTTCCCACCGCTGTGTTCCTCGGCGCTCCGTACGCGGAGCCGCTCGTGCTCGCCGAGGTGGTCTGGGCGTTCCTGGCGATGCGTGCCCAGCGACCGCTGATCGCCGGTCTGCTCGTGGGTCTGGCGGCGATGACCAAGCTGTACGCCATTGCCTTCGCGGTGCCCCTCGCGGTCGAGGCGCTGACCACCACCTCAGCTGCGTGGCGTCCACGCGTCACGGTGCTGGCCAGGCTCGCGATCGGTCCGGCTTTGGGTGTTCTGGGCCTGGCTCTCTTCTACGGTCAGGTGTTCGGTGGCCCGGCCCGCTTTCTGGGCGCACAGCAGGACTGGGCCGGTCGTCAGCTCGCCGCCCCCTGGGTCGCTCTCGGCAACGCTCTGCACCCCGTCCCACGACTCTCGCTCAACGACGCCGCGAGCATCCTCGACCTCGTCTGCGTCGCGCTCCTGCTGGCAGCCACGGTGTTCGCGCGGAAGCGATTGCGTCCGTCGTACGCCGTGCTGTTGGCAGTGCAGCTGGTCATCTTCACCTCGACGACGGCGCTGGTGAGCAGCTCACGCTGGACACTCGACGCCTTTCCGCTGTTCATCGCGGGCGGGGTCCTGGCCGCCGAGCGCGGTTGGCTTCGCATGCTGACCGCGGCGATCTCGCTGCCCGCTGCAGGGATGTTCCTGTGGGTCTTCTCCCACGGCGGCTGGGCTGGGTGATGGCGGTGCGCCCAGTTGCCGCCGAGCTCGGTCGTGGACGTTCCGACCGAGCCCCCGCGCGGACACCTTCCCGCCTCGCGCTGGGCATCCTCGTGGTCGTGGTGGTGTGCTTCGCGGCCTTCGCCACGTCCCGGATGTTCCCGCCGCAACCCTACGGCCTCGCCGACGACTGGCGTGTCTTCTACGCGGCCGCCTCGGTGGTGCATCACGGCGGTAGCCCCTACGACCCCGCGCTCATTCATCCGGCCGAACAGGCCGCCGACCACTATCCGTCGGTGCAGCCGTCGCTGGACGACTATGTGAATCTGCCGATCGTCGCCTGGCTCCTGCAACCCATCACCGCGCTCCCATTCTGGGTCAGCTACGCGGTCGCGGCCCTGTTGGGGCTGGCCGCCGCGGGGGTCGCCATGCACGCCTGGTTGCGCCGCTGGGGTTGGCGTGACCCTGTCCGATGGACCCTCGTGGCTCTGTTGTCGTGGCCGGCTTTGCTCGGTGTCTTCAGTGGCCAGTTCGACCTGCTGCTGCTGGCCATGCTCGTCGCTGGGTTGATGTGGTCGTTCCGCAGGCACCCCGGCGCCGCCGGGGCGGTCTGCATGGGCGCGGCGTTGATCAAGCCGCACGTCCTCTGGCCACTACCTGTGCTGCTCATCGCCTCTCAGCTCCCCGAGCGTCGCGCCTTCCTGCGCTGCGGGCTTTCCGCAGCTGCCACCGCGGTGGCGTGCGTGGCCGGGGGCGAGCTGCTGATGCCCGGCACCACGCGCGCCTTCCTCTCCCACCTGCTGACCTTCGGCGGGCGCATCTCTAGTGTGCAGCCCGACCTGTCCGGCCTGCCTGGACTGGTGGCTCACCTCCCCGCAGGCCCTCTCCTCGGCGCCGCCGTCACGGGGTGCGGCGCGATCATCACCCTGGGCTTCGCGTGCTTCTGGGCGTTGAGCCGCCGTGCTCGGTCACTGCCACCCGACCTGCGCATGGCCCTCGGCGTTGGGGCGGGGTTGGCGATCTGGCTGGCAGCCACACCCTACGCACACCCCAACGACGACGTGTTGCTCTTTCCGCTGCTGGCGCTGGTGCTTGGGCCCGGCGCTGCCGCCATCAGCGAGCGCCACCTGAGCGTCGCCCTGGCCGGTTGCCTAGCTCTGATCGCAGCCTTCGTGCTGACGCCAGTGCTCGGGGTGGTCCTCGTCGTGGCCATCGCCGCGACGGTCTGGCAACGGCGCACCGCCACCGGTCACTCGGGGCTCGCCGCCGCCAGTCTGAACGGGCTCGCGCTGCTGCCGATGGTCTGGCCGTTCCACGTGCTGCCTGTATCCCTCACCCCACTGGCGGTGCTGGTTGCGGCCGTCGCCGGCGTCGAGCTGGTGCGCAGGACGCTCACCTCAGAGAGGGATGTTCCCGTGCTTGCGCGGCGGCAGGATGACCTGCTTGCCTGAGGTCATGTGCAGCGCTTTGATCAGCGCAGCCCGGGTCTGTTTGGGCTCGATCACGTCGTCGACGTATCCCCGTTCGGCAGCGTAGTACGGATTGGCGAACTGTTCGCGGTACTCGGTGATCAACTCGGCAGTGCGCTCGACGGGATTGCCTGCGGCGGCGATCTCGCGCTTGAAGATGACGTTGACAGCGCCCTGAGGCCCCATCACCGCGATCTCTGCGGTTGGCCAGGCGACGTTGTAGTCGGCGCGAATGTGCTTGCTGCACATCACGTCATAGGCGCCCCCGTACGCCTTGCGGGTGATCACTGTCAGCTTGGGCACAGTGGCCTCGCAATAGGCGTACAGCAGCTTGGCGCCATGGCGGATGATGCCGCCGTACTCCTGGTCGGTCCCGGGCAGGAACCCGGGCACGTCGACGAACGTGACCAGGGGAAGGTTGAAGGCGTCGCAGAATCGCACGAAGCGAGCAGCCTTGATCGACGCCTCGATGTCGAGCGCGCCGGCGAGCACGCGCGGTTGGTTGCCGACGACGCCCACTGAGTGACCGTCGAGGCGACCGAAGCCACAGATGATGTTCTGGGCGTGATAGGGCATCACCTCGAGGAAATCACCGTCGTCGACCACCCGAGTCACCACCGCTCGCATGTCGTATGGCTGATTGGGGTTGTCGGGGATGATCGACTGCAGCTCGGAGTCGGCGCGGAGCGGGTCGTCGAGGGTGGGCTTGTACGGTGGCTGTTCGTGATTGTTGGCCGGCAGGTAGGCGAGCAGGTCGCGCATGCTGGCGAATGCCTCGTCCTCGGTGTCGGCATTGAAGTGCGCGACACCGCTGCGCTGATTGTGGACATCCGATCCGCCCAGGTCCTCGAAGGTCACCCGCTCGCCGGTGGTCACCTTGATGACGTCCGGCCCGGTGATGAACATGTAGCCGACCTTGCGGACCATGAAAATGAAGTCGGTCATCGCCGGCGAGTAGACAGCCCCGCCGGTGCACGGTCCGACGATCAGCGAGAGCTGCGGGATGACACCGCTGGCCTCGACGTTGCGATAGAAGATCTCGGCGTAACCGGCGAGTGAGACGACACCCTCCTGGATCCGTGCCCCGCCGGAGTCGTTGATGCCGACACACGGGCAGCCGGTGCGCACCGCGAGGTCCATGATCTTGGTGACCTTTTCGGCGAACACCTCGCCGAGCGAGCCGCCGAACACCGACGCGTCATGGCTGAACACGAACACCTGGCGACCATCGACGGTGCCCCAGCCGGTGACCACGCCGTCGCCCCGGACGCGCCGATCCTCCATGCCGAAGTTGCTGTTGCGGTGAACCGCGAAGACATCGGTCTCGGTGAACGAGCCGGCATCGAGAAACCGCTCGACTCGCTCCCGAGCGGTGAGCTTGCCCTTGGGGTGCTGGGTCCGCTCGGCCGCGCCGGCGCGGTGCACAGCGTCGTAACGACGCTTGCGCAACATGTTGATGGAGCGCTCGGTCGCCGATCCGGGAGCACCGGCACCAGGATTGGGCGATGGCGCCGGGGTCGACGGGTCGATCGCGCTCGGCGCGGGCTGGTCGGTTCGAGGGTCCTTGCGCGTCGTCTTCGGCATGGCCGCAGGATAGTCGGCCACGCCGATCAGATGTCCCCTCCAGGGCGGTAGACCCCGAACACATCGCGCAGCGCGTTGCAGATCTCGCCGACTGTCGCGTCCGCCGCCAGCGCCGTTCGCATCACTGGGAGCAGGTTGTCGGTTCCCTCCGCGGCCACGCGGACCGCATCCACCGCCCGCACCACCGCCGCCGCGTCACGTCGCGCACGAACCTTCTCGAGTCGCTCCACCTGCGCGCGCTCGAGCTCGGCGCCGACGCGCAGGATCTCCACCTCGCGCTGCGAGGAGTCGGTGAACCTGTTGACGCCGACGATGACGCGCTCGCCGTTCTCCACCAGCCGTTGGTGACGGTACGCCGCATCCTGGATCTCGTGCTGGTAGAACCCATCCTCGATGGCGCTGACCGCACCGCCGCGCTCGTCGACACGCACCATCAATGCGCGCGCGGCGTCGATCAGGTCGGCGGTGAGCCGCTCCACCAGGTGAGAGCCTCCGAGCGGGTCGGCGACGGTCGCGGCCCGTGACTCGAAGCCGATGACCTGCTGGGTGCGCAGAGCGATCTCGGCGGCCTGCTGCGACGGCAGGGCCAGCGCCTCGTCATAGCTGTTGGTGTGCAAGGACTGGGCCCCACCGAGCACGGCGGCAAGCGCTTGGATCGACACCCTGACAACGTTGTTGAGCGGCTGCTGGGCGGTGAGTGTGGCGCCGCTGGTCTGGGCATGGAAGCGCAGTGCCAGGCTGCGCGGATCGTGCGCATCGAAGCGGTCGCGCATGACCCCGGCCCAGATCGTTCGGGCGGCGCGAAACTTGGCAACTTCCTCGAAGAAATCGTTGCTGACGTTGAAGAAGAAGCTCAACCGCGGCGCGAAGGAGTCCACCGCCAGGCCGGCATCCACCGCCGCCTGCACGTAGGCGATGCCGTTGGCGATGGTGAAGGCGATCTCCTGGGGGGCCGTGGCGCCCGCCTCACGGATGTGGTACCCGCTGATGCTGATCGTGTTCCACCGCGGCAGCCGTTCCGCGCAGTACGCGAACGTGTCGGTGACCAGCCGCATCGACGGCCGCGGCGGGAATATGAAGGTGCCGCGGGCGGCGTACTCCTTGAGGATGTCGTTCTGGACGGTGCCGCCGAGAGCCGAGGCGCTGATGCCCTTGCGCTCGGCGACCAGCTCGTAGAGCAGCAGCAACAAGGCCGCCGGCGCGTTGATGGTCATCGAGGTGGTGACCTGGTCCTGCGGAATGCCGCGCATCAGCATGTCCATGTCGTCGAGCGAGTCGATGGCCACGCCCACCTTGCCCACCTCGCCGCGGGCCATCACATCGTCGCTGTCGTAGCCCATCTGGGTGGGCAGGTCGAAGGCGCAGCTCAACCCCGTCTGACCGGCGGCGAGCAGGTACTGGAAACGTTCGTTGGTCTGCTCGGCGCTGCCGAAGCCCGCGTACTGGCGCATCGTCCACGGACGTCCGCGATAGCCGTCGGCACGGACCCCGCGGGTGTAGGGAAATTGGCCCGGCGGCGGAGGGTCAGGCGTGTCCGTCCCGCCGTAGAACGGCTCGAGCGGAAGCCCGCTCTCGGTCTGGGCTCCGTCCTGCCAGGCCTCGGTCACCCGTGGTGCCCAGCTGCCGCCGGATCCTGCTGGCACAGCTCGGTGAGGACCCCGGCTGCGGCGGACGGGTGCAGGAACGCCACCAGCCGGCCGCCGGCCCCGCGCCGTGGGCAGGTGTCCAGGGTGCGCAGGCCCAGCCCGGTGTAGCCGTCGAGCGCCTCCTGGACGTCGTCGACGCCGTAGGCGACGTGGTGCAGGCCGCCGCCTCGTCGCTCGAGGAAGGAGGCGATCTTCGAGGTGGGGCCGGTGCATCCGAGCAGCTCGACGCGTGACTCGCCGACCTCGAACATCACCGCCTCGATGCCGTCCGACTCGACGACCTGGCGATGACTGGGGGGGCGCCCGAGCAGCTGTTCGTAGGCGTCGACCGCGGCCTGTAGATCGGGCACGGCGATACCCACGTGGTCGATCCTGGTCAGCATCGCGGCGAGTATAGGAACGAGTGTGCAGCGCGGCGCTCACCGAGCCGTTGCATGGCGGCGACGGGCGGCTCCGATTTCGATGCTACGGTCGTAATGTCCCCATGTCCCGGCCGCGACCTTCCGCCGCCGTCCTCGCCGGTGCTGCCGTGCTTGTGCTGGCTGCGTACGCCGTCCTCTGCGCTGGCGTGTCGCAGACCGAGATCGGCAGATCCGACTTCGCCAGCTTCTACGTGGGCGGCACGTTGCTGCGCCAGGGTCATGGCGCCGCCATCTATGACCAGGCGCTGCAGGGTCGGTTGCACGCGGATCTGGTGGCCCCCGACCAGCATGGCAACCTGCCGTTCGTCAACCCGCCCGCCGCCGCGCTGCTGGTTGCCCCCCTGACACCTCTGCCTCTGGCCACGGCCTACCGAGTCTGGCAGGCGGTGCAGCTGCTCTTGCTGGTCGCCGCCGTGCTGATCGCGGCGCGGTTCGCGCCGTGGCCGCCCCGGCTGCGTCGCACCGGAGTCGTTGCCGCCACGGTGGTGGTGGCAGTGGCCGGCACCGGCACCCTGGCGCTGGGACTGCTGGGCCAGTGGGACGGCCTCAGCGCGTTCGGGCTGGCCGCCGGGTACGCCCTGTGGCGACGCGATGCGCGCTTCGCCGGTGGCGCTGTCCTGGCTCTGTGCGTGCTGCTCGCCAAGCCCCACCTGGCCCTGGGTCTGGCCGCGCTGGTGCTGGGCTGGCGGGAGCGCCGGGTGCTGGCCGGGGCGGCCAGCGCCATCGCGCTGCTGGCGCTCGGGTCACTGGTCGCCACCGGTCCGGGCGGCTTCGGCGGGTTGATCGCAGCTGTTCGCGACGACGCCGGGCGCTGGCCGTTGGCCTCGATGCTCGGCTTCACCGGGCTCACCGGGTCATGGCTGGGCAGCGGGACGGTGGCCCAGCTGATCGCGGCGGTGGGCAGCCTGGTCGCCCTGGCCGCATGCCTGGTCCTCGGCCGCCTCGCGCGTGACCGGCGCCTGCTCGAGCCCTGCCTGGCCGCTGCGACAGTGCTCTCGCTGCTGGCCTCGCCGCACCTGCTCACCCAGGACCTGGTGCTGCTGGCTCCGATGCTCGTCATCCTGACGGCATGGGCGGCGGGGCAGGGCACAGCGACAGCGTGGCCCGCGCGCTACGATCGTGCAGTCCTGGCGGGGTGGGCCGCGCTCTCTGCAGCTGCCGCCCTCGACCTCGGCTCGGACCGTGTCGCACCGCCCGGCCGGCTGGTGCCCTGGGTGCTGATCACGGCCTCGGTGCTGCTGCTGTGGCTGCTGAGCACGAGCCGCGGCTCAGCTCAGTCGGTCAGCTCTCGTCCGGCCAGTTGACCTCGACCCGCGTGGTGCAGTTGGTCAGCTCCTGCGACGCCTTGGTGTAGCGCACGAGGGTGGGGAAATCGCCGCGCAGCTTGAGCTGTCCGAGCATGATCCCCTTGGTCGCGTCCATCTCGTTCTTGGCGACCTTCTTCCAGCGCGAGTACGAACCGGTGATGACGTACTTGGCGGCCTCCGCGTCAGCGCGGGAGCAGATCGTCACGTCACGGGCTTCGCCGTGCCAGAGGTCGAGAAAGATGCCCATGTCGTCGGGCACCTTCTTGTCGGGCTCGGCGAGGACGACCAAGCCGACGGTGCCCTCCCAGTTGGCCGCAGCCTGCTTGTAGACGGGCGACTTGTTGATCTCCGCCTTGAAAGCCGCAGCCCACTCCGGGCTGTACGCGTCATATGCCACGGTTCGATCTCCTTCGACGTCCTTGAGGGGTGGCTGATTATGGTCCAGAGGCTGCCGGCCGGGCCGCGGCTCAGGGCGTCGGCGTCGCGCCCAGAGGCGGCGCGGTGCTCAAGCCGAGGTCCCGCCGCAGCGCGGCGACGGCAGCGGCGAGTCGTGAGTCGTCCTGCTCGATGGCGCTGAAATCGGCCGAGTCGGCCTGAGGGTTCGCTGAGGCGGCAAACGCCTGCTCCTCGGCGATGACCTTCTTGTCGATGGCGACGAGCGCATTGGCGTCCGCCTGAGCGTCAGATGGAAACGTGATCGCCAGCAGCGCGTTCTCGTAGGTCTGCTCGACCGCCGCCAGACCGCTGGAGCACGCCTTCAGCGAGGGGTTGTCCGACCTGGTGCAGGGGCCGGCCTGGAGGCTCGCCTTGGCCGCGTTGGCAGTGGCTGCGGCGGCGGTGTATGCCTGAGCCGCGGCCGCCCGGACACGAGGGTCGACGGACGCCGACGGCGTGGATGGCGGCGGGCTCGACCCGCATCCGCACACGCACAGGAGGGCTGCCAGAAGCAGAGCGCGGCGCATGACCGGGCATGGTAGTCGTGCTCAGTTCATCGCCCACCCGGCCTGCGCGCCGCTGTGCACCATGCGGAACTCGAGACGGTCGGGGGTATCCGGCGCCATCGGCTGCACCTCGCCAGTCCGGACGAAGCCGTGGCGCGCGTACAGCAGCTCAGCGTGACGGTTGTCCCTGGCCACCCACAATCCGACCTCGGGAAGGCCCTCGCCGGCGGCCCACTCGATGATCGCCCCCACCAGCAGGTTGCCGGCACCCGAGCCCCGCGCGGAGGGGTGCACCCACATCGAGACCAGCTCCGGGCCACCGTCCTCAGGGAAGGCGGCGACCAGGCCGATGTCGCGGCCGTCGACGCTCGCCAGGTAGCACGCCCCGTCGCGGAGCCGCTGGCGCCAGCCCTCCTCCGTCACCGTCAGCGCCTCGGCGGTGGTGGTGGTGAATGCGTACGGAGCATCGGCCAGCGCGCTGAGGCGGACAGCCCGGTACTCCCGCCACTCGTCGGGGGTGGCCCGACGCACCGTCGGCGCTGTCACGGCTCGACGGTCAGCGTGCGCAGGTGCGGCACCGGCGATCGGATCAACCAGAGCACGCCGAGCAGGCCGCCGGCGGCGGCAATCCACAGCGTCGCGCGCAGCCCGATGGTGGTGCCGAGCAGGCCGCCGGCCAGGGCGCCCACCGGTCGCAGGCCGTAGTTGATGGTGCTGTAGGCGCCCGCGACCCGGGCGCGCAGCGGGGCTGGGATGGTGGCCGCGAAAATGGCCCCGATGGTGATGTCGAGCATCACGACGCCCACACCGCTGCCGAACTCGGCCGCAACCAGGAGCACCAGGATGGTCACCTTCCCCGCGCCTGACGCCGCTGGGATGAGAAAGGCGGGCGCGGGAAAGAGCACGCAGCTGAGGGTGAAGGCGCCGCCGACACCGATGCGGCGGCTGACCCGCGCAGTCAGGGCTGCACCGATCACAGCGCCCACCGCCCCCACGCCCAGGACCAATCCCAGCTCGGCTGGATCGACCCCGAGGTCATGGGTCACGTAGAGGATGAAGATGGCCGCGACCACGAAGTTGAACACGTTGATGGTCGCGGTGGCACCGAGCAGCGTCCGCACCGTGGGCGAGTGCGCAATGAATCGTGCCCCCTCGGTGAGGTGACCGCGCCCGCCGGGAGCAACCGCGGGCTCCAGTGGCTGAATTCGCCGGAGGAACAGTGCCGAGACGAGGAATGAGACGGCGTCGGTGAGAATCGCCAGCGGTGCGCTGAGCAGCTGGACGAGGATCCCACCCCCGCTCTGGCCGAAGACGAAGGAGAGCGCCCGGCTCCCATGGAGCAGTGAGTTGGCGTCCACGTAGTCGGCAGGGGCGACGATGGAGGCGAAGACTGTGCTCTGGGCCACGTTGAAGAGCACGCTGGCGCAACCGACGGCGAACGTCACCGCGTACAGCTGGGTCAGGGTGAGCGCGGCGAACGCGTAGGCGATGGGGATGGTGGCCAGGAGCACGGCGCGAACCACGTCCGCGACCAGCATGGTCCGGCGGCGCCGGCCCCGTCTGTCGACCCATCCGCCGGCAAGCACCGAGAACAGCAGGCTCGGGGCCAGCCCGGCGGCGGTGAGGTAGCCGGTCTCCGCGGCACCGGCGTGGAGGACGAGGATCGCCGTCAGCGGCAGTGCCAGGACGCTGACCTGGTCGCCGAACAGGGAGATGGTCTGCCCCGTCCAATAGCGCCGAAACGGCGTCTGCCGCAGCAGCACGGGGACGAGGCGCGACCTGGTTGGAGGTCGGGTCACGCGGGCCGCTTGGGTACGCCGGCTGGTGGCGCTTCTGGGAAGGCCACCTGGAGGAAGGTGACATGCCGTGCGCCCTCTGGGCGCAGTCGCGGATCGTGAGTGCGTTCGGCGTAGCGTCCGATGAGCGCTTCCAGGTGCTCGCCCAGGGCGGCGAGCTCGGCGGCGGTGAGGTAGAGGATGGCGTCGCCGAAGAGGGCGGCCTGCTGCCACTCCTCCGGTTCGCTCTGGCGCCTGTCGAGGTAGGCGACGGTTGCGGCACGGTAGCGGTCCGCGAGCACGGTGCTCAACTGCGTCGCCGCTGCCGCCTGTTGGGGATCCGCAGATACCGAGGGCCACGAGGTGGACCGCGCTGTGGCCCGCCAGGGCCGGCGGCGCCCGGTGCTACCGCCTGCCTCGGCCACCAGTCCGTACTTGGCCAGCTGGCGAAGGTGGAACGAGCACGATGCCGCACTCTCGCCCAGGCACTGCCCCGCTTGGGTTGCCGTCAGCGGCCCCTCGCGCCGCAGCAGCCCGATCAACGCCAGGCGCAGCGGATGGGCCAGCCCGCGCAGGGCGCGAGGGTCGGTGACCTCGAATGTTGGGCGCCCTCCGGGCGGTTCTGGCATGGTTGAAAGATAGCTTTCGAAAGCTTCCTTGTCAAGCCATGCTACGACTCTCTTCAGTCAAGCCCTGAATCGCCAGTGTGCCACCATCAGGAGATGGGTGTTCGCGGCATCGACCATGTGCAACTCGCCATGCCACCTGGCCAGGAGCACCAGGCAACCGAGTTCTACGAGGGCTTGCTCGGCATCCCCCGGGTGGCCAAGCCGGCCAACCTGGCCAGCCGCGGCGGCTGCTGGTTCGAGCTCGGCACCGCCAGGATCCATCTCGGGGTGGAGCCCGACTTCCGGCCCGCCAAGAAGGCGCACCCGGCGCTGCTGGTCGATGGACTGGACGGCCTCGTCGCCCGCCTTCAGCGGGGCGGCTGGGCGGTGCGCGAGGACGAACCGCTGGAGGGGTACCAGCGGGTGTACGTGGACGACCCGTTCGGGAACCGCATCGAGCTCATGGAGCCGGTGCGCTGAACAACTCCCGGAGGCGGTCAAGGCTGTCCAGCTCGGTCGCCATCTGGCGGCGGGTCAGCCCGGTCAGGCCGGGCATCAGGCCGCGAGGCGTGAGGCTGAGCTCGAGCGTCACCACCGTCTCGCCCGCCGCCGGCTCGGTGAGCGTGTATTCCCCCGACCCCTTCATCGGCCCCGACACGAGCACGAAGGCGAATCGGTGGGGCGGCTCGCACGCAGTCACCCGGTACTCGAGCTCCAGCAGGCGACCCCCGGCCCCGCGCGTCACCTGACGCCAAACACTGCCCGCCCCTCCCTCGCCAGACACAACGACCATCTCGGTGATGTGCCCTCGCCAGGTGGGGTTTCGGGTGCCGTCGGCGATGTGCTCGAACACCAGGCCGGCCGGCCTGGCAACGGTGACGCTGTAGCTCCCCGCCAGCATGATCGGCTCAGGTCCGGGCCACGCCCGGCGGTGACGGTGCTGGGGTCGGGGCCGCGGTCAGCCGGCCGTCCTCCATGCCGACCACCCGGTCGGCGAACTCGACAGCCACGCGGTCGTGGGTGGCCATCAGCACCGCGGTGCCGGCGCTCGACACCTCGCGCAGGAGCACCATGATGCCCCCGGCCGTCTCGCTGTCGAGCTGCGCGGTTGGCTCGTCGGCGATGACCAGCGGCGGCCGCTTGGCCAGGGCCCGAGCCAGAGCCACGCGTTGCTGCTCACCGCCGGACAGCTCGGCGGCCGTGTGAAAGCGCCGCGCCCGAAGCCCGACCCTGGCCAGCGCCTCGACAGCTCGGTCCTCCAGGTCGGCGTCGTCGACGCCGGCAAGACGCAGTGACAGCTGGACGTTCTCCTGCGCTGTGAGCAGGGGGATCAATCCGGACGTCTGGAACACCCAGCCCACCGACCGCTGCAGAAAGCGGTCGCGCTGGCGCCCGGTGAGTGCCTCGACGACCTCTCCGGCAACGCTGACGGTGCCGCTGTCGGGACGATCGAGGCCGCCAACAAGGCTCAGCAGGGTGGTCTTGCCCGCGCCGGAACGGCCGAGCACCATCACCAGCTCGCCGGCGGCGACTGTGATGTCGGCACCATCGACAGCGCGCACCACGATTCCGCCGGAGCTGAACTGGCGGACCAGGCCGGACGCCACCACCACATCAGTCACTCACATCCCCCTCGGCGCGAAGGATCGAGATCCGGTCGTCGTCGAGGTGGAGGCGGACCCGTCCGGTCAGCCCCAACCTCTCCACATACGCACGGGGCAGCTGGATGCGGCCGGCGCGATCCATGATGGCGAGCTCGTCGTTGACCAGCTCGCCTTGGCGCTCGACCCACCGTCGCTCACTGCTGGTGCGGCCGTCGCGGATCATCACCACCCTGTCGACGTAGGTCTCGAGCTGAGGATCGTGGGTGACCATGACCGCCGCGGCGCCCTGCTCGCGCAGCACAGCTGTGAGATCGGTGAGCACCTGGCCGGCCGCGGCGGTGTCGAGCTCGGCGGTGGGCTCGTCCGCGAGCAGCAGGCGCGGGCGGTTGGCCAGAGCGATGGCCAGGGCCAGCCGCTGGTTCTCGTGTCCAGCCAGGTCGGACGGGCGGCGCGACAACCGCTGGCCAAGTCCCAGCTGGTCGAGCAGCTGCGCGGCCATCCGAGCCCGGTACCGTGGCGGCCCGGTCAGGGTCGCGGCCTGGACGTTCTCTACAGCGGTGAGATAGGGGGCGACGTTGCCCATGGCGTGCTGGAGCACGTAGCCAACGGTCTCGCGGCGGTAGCGCTCGCGCTCCGACTGGCCAAGACGGTTGAGGTCGTGGTCGGCGACCCGCACCACCCCGGCGGTGGGCCGCTCCATGCCCGCGAGGATGTTCATCAAGGTCGTCTTGCCGCTGCCACTGCGGCCGGCGATGGCCACCATCTCGCCCGGAGCAACCTCGAGGTCGAGCCCCTGCAGGGCCACCACCTCGAGCCGCTCAGCCTTGTAGATGTGCACCAGGCCCTCGCACCGCACCATCGACGTGCTCATGCCAGGGACCTGATTGTGGCCATGACGTCGACGCGCGAACCGGTGGCCGCCACCAGCCGGCCCACCACCAGCGAGATCGCACCCGTGCCCACCACCACGGCCACCAGGGTCACCGGGTCGAGGCGCACGACGCTCGCCGGGGTGAGATCCTCCGCCAACGTGCCCAGATGGAAGATTGGCAGCACCGCCCAGGCGAGCGCGAGCCCGATCGCGGTTCCGGCCGCCAGCGCTGTGATCAGGACGACCAGCTGCTCGGCCACGATGGAGCGCCGTATCAGCGACTGGGGGACGCCGTTGGCGCGCATGATCGCGAACTGGGTGGTGCGACCTCGCGCAGCGGCGAGGAAGTGCAGGGCAAAGCCGATAACCACCACGGCGAGGGCGACGATGAAGCCCAGCCCCAGCTCGTCGCGGAGGCCCAGCCGCAGCGGATCGGCGACAGCCTGAGCCTCGACATCGGCGCGCAGGAAGGTCTGGCGCAGGTTGGAGTCGGCGGCGAACTTCTCGGCCACCGCCGTGGGATTGCCACCGGAGCTGGACCAGAGCTCGTTGGGCCACGGGCCGGTCGCGCCGGCGTTGCCGAGGCGGCCGAGGAATGAGGTCATTGGCACGACCACCAGCGACTCTCGTTGTGGGTAGTAGGTGGGGAACTCGTCGAAGGTGGCCACCGGCACCAGCTGCACGTCGACTGTGTCGATGTGCAGCGGAAAGCTCTGGCCGATGCTGAGCCCCAGGTCCGCCATCGTGCGGCTCGCCAGCAGGACGGGCAACGGGCGCCGCGACGGGGGTGGCGCGAGACGGATCTCCTGGAGATCGATGGGGACGTTCGCAGACGGTCGCCCGTTCCTGCTGTGGAGTGCGCTGGGAACCACCGCGGCCGCGGCCGGGTCCGGCGCGAATGCCTCCTGCCACCATCCGTCGCTGGTGGCAAAGCGCTCGATGACGGCGCCGCTGTCGGTGCGCAGGTCCTGAAGGGCGACATCGCCACCGGTGCGAGCCCCGGTGGGCACGATGCGCAGCCCGCGCAGGCGGACCGGGTAGACGATCCGCGCCTGCGCCGTGGTCAGGGACGCCGACAGGTCGCTCCATCCCACGGTGCCGAGGGTTCCCAGGCTGAGCACGGCGACGCGGCCGCCGGCGTCGGTGAGTTGCGCCTCCAGGCGGGCGTCCACCCCCGAGCTGTAGACGCTCACCGAGAGCGTGCGCGGCGTGCCCGCCACCAGCAGCCCGTCGGGATCTGACGCATCCATCTGCGAGGTCAGCGATGGCAGCGGCGCAGCGGCGAAGTCGCTGCGTCTGTAAGCGACGTCCCAAAAGCCCTGGCCCTGGATTCCCAGGATGGTGGCGTCGATGCCGGACCGCCCCGGCCTGCCCGTGGCGCGGAACACCTGCGCGGAACGCACCCCCGCCGGCAGCGTTGTCGACACCTGGTCGAGCGCGGGGGGCGAGGCGGCCGACGGGAAGACCCCGCGGACGTCGGCGCCCACCTGGTAGTCGGCACGGTCGAGCGCGCTGGCGCGATCACTCGCCACATAGGTGCTCGCGAAGATGCCCACCGCCGTTGCCAGCGTCACCAGCAGACACAGCCGCGAGTACTGGGCGGGATCACGCTCGACCTGCCAGCGGGCGAGGCGACCGCCCAATGACCGGGTGATCGTCAGCGCGCGGGCGGCCACGCCCACCAGGCGCAGCGAGGCGAACGCGAGCAACCCCACCGCGAGCACCGGCAGCGCCAGGACCACGACGCTGGTCTGCCCGTTGCCGCTGGTCGGGTCCGCACCTCCAAGCCGCACGAAGCCCAGGATGGCCAGCCCCACCGCGGCGAGCACGAGGTCCAGCGCGCGGCGGCGCCAGCCGCGACGTTGCGTGCCCGACCGCGCAGGCCGCCTCTGCGCCAGCTCTGGGCCACTGCGGATTGCCGCCAGGGTCCCCAGGATGACCAGGAAGATTCCGGCCGCGACCAGCGTCGGCACCGCGGCGCCGGCCAGCCGTTGCCGGCCCAGACCCGCGCCAACGGAGGCCGACGTCGCCACCGCGGAGACGATCAGGGCCGCGGCAATGACAGCGACCGGCACCGCCAGCACCAGCAGGATCGCGAACTGCACGGTGTGCAGCGCAGCCACGCGAGCCCGCGACCAGCCCCGCGCCCGCCAGAGCGCGGCCAGCGGGGCATGTCCCTGGATGAACTGGAGCGCCGCAAATCCCATCGCGGCGAGCGCGACCACCAGGAGCCCGAACGCGGTGACCAGGGTCGGGCCTGCGGCGGCACGCTGGCGGCTGAGGAAGCCGGCGATGGTTGTGTCCAACCCTGACACGAACACATCGTTGCTCGACACGCTGTAGTAGCCGCGGAGATCGTTGACGCCGGCCACGATTCGGCCTGTGTCGGCACCGCTGATGCGGTCGGTGCGGGGGACGTACTGCTGCTCGGCGCTGCCCATCGCATCCGGCATCTGAGCGAGTATCTGGAAGAAGCTGTCGTGGCCGGCGGAGACATCGGTCTCCGGGACGTGTCCTGCCCAGTAGGCGTCGTTGACGTCGTTGGGCAGCCAGGTGGCGGCGATGCGCCCGCACCAGATCTCGGGGGGAGGGTGGCCCCTGAAGGGACCGACGGTCACTGTCGCGAGGTAGTTGAAGCAGTACTCACTGCCCACCTTGATGTCCAGCGGAGTGCCGAGGTCATCGGTGGCGCGTGCAGACACCGTAAGTGGCCAGTCGTTGCCGGCCCGCGTGTCCGCCGGCCACCGGCCCGCCACGAGGTGCACATGGTCACGTATCCCCGCGTAGGAGACGACCGATGGGTTCCAGGTGACGGGCGGCCCCTGCAGCACCGAGTCGATGGTCCGGACGGTGACAGTTGACGAGCGGCTGAACTGGGCACCGGCGGTCACCGCATCTCCGAGACGGCCGCGCACTCGGGTGGCGGTCTGGCGCTGGAAGGCGTCGTAGACCGCTGGTTGAGAGATGCGGTCGCGTTCCACCAGCAGGTTGGCGCCCTGCGAGGCGCCCGACACGCTGCTGCGCAGCCCGTCGTCGGTAGCCTGCTGCTGAATGAGCACAACGCTGGCGGCGAGAGTGGCCGCAGCCGCCAGGGTGAGCCACTGGGCGACGGCCAGCGCGCGATACGACCAGAGCTGCCGAATCGCAATCCTGACCAGGCCGAAACGGCGGGGCTGGGCGCGGCGGTGCGCTGCCGTGGCTACGCCCGCCTCATCCCGGGAATGTACAGCGGGCTCCTCTTCAGCCCCGATGGTAGCCTCAGACCTCGTAACCGTCGTTCCGGGTTGACAGGTGACGGCGCAGACTGTACGATATCACCAGTGACAAGGTTTCGTCGGTGACGCAGGAGGTCCCAAAATGATGATGAACACTCAGCTGTACGAGCTGGCGCTGCTCCGCGAGCAGGAGTATGTCTGCGCAGCGGCAGCCCGCCGCAACCGCGGCCGTCGCAATGGCAGGCTCGTGGCCGGCGTGGCACGCCGTTTGCGCCGCCGGAGCTAGCCGGGGGCGACCGTGTCCGGCCCTCCCTCCGCACCGCTCGCGGAGGGAGGCTCGACCTGCGGGTCGACGGATGGCGACACCTCGGGATCGATGGAAGGCATGACCTCAGGCGTCTCGGGGGCGGGAAGCACCTCGGGCTGATCGCCTGGAGGTGTCTCCGAAGGAACCTCGGCGGGCTCCCCCAGAGGGACGTTCGGGGTGTCGATCTCGGGAACCTCGGACGGTGCCTGTCCGGGCTGATCCTGAGCGGCGACCACCGGGGCGGTGGCCCCCATCGTGGAGCTGTGTGATTGGTCGGCGGTCTGCTGCGCGCCGGCGAGAGCAGCGGCCGCGTCGTCGCCCGCGTCTCCCGCCAGCGATCGCGCCACATACACGGCAACGTCGTCCACCGTGAGGCGGTCACCGAGCTGCTTGCTGGCGATGCCCTCGTCGAACATCGAGAGGCAGAAGGGGCAGGCCGTGGCGACCCTGGTCGCCGTGGTCGCCACGGCCTGCTCCACCCGCTTGTGGTTGACCCGCGGCTGCTCCTCCTCCATCCACATGCGGCCCCCGCCGGCGCCGCAGCACATTCCCTCACTCCGGCTGCGCGCCATCTCCACCACGCGGAGCCCGGGGATCTGCTCGAGGATGTCGCGCGGTGGCGCGAAGATGTCGTTCCAGCGTCCCAGGTAGCACGAATCGTGGTACGTGACCGTCTCCTCCTGTCGCTTGGACTGATCGAGCTTGATGCGGCCGTCCGCGAGCAGGCGCTCGATCAGCTGGGTGTGGTGGACCACCTCGTACTCGCCACCAAAGGCAGAGTACTCGTTGGCAAAGGTGTTGAAGCAGTGGGGGCAGGACGCGATGATCTTGCGCACCTTGTACTTGTTCAACACCTCGACGTTCTCCTTGGCGCGCTCCTGGAAGAGATACTCGTTGCCGATCCGTCGAGCCGGATCGCCGCTGCACTTCTCCTCGGTGCCGAGGATGGCGAAATCCACAGCCCCCGCCTGGAGGATCTTCACCAGAGCGGTAGCAATCGTCTTGGCCCGGTCGTCGAATGACGCCGCGCAGCCCACCCAGTACAGGTACTCCGCCTCGGGCTTGTCGGCTGCGAACTGAACCCCGAGATCACGTGCCCAGTCAGCTCGGCTGCCATGAGACAGGCCGTAGGGGTTGTAGACATTCTCGATGCCGCGCAAGGCGGTCTCAGCCTGCTTGGGCATGCGCGACTCATCCAGGACGAGGTGACGGCGCATCTCGATGATCTTGGGAACATGCTCGATGAAAACCGGGCACTGGTCCATGCATGCCCCGCAGGTGGTGCATGCCCAGAGGGTCTCGTCGGAAATGGTGCCGCCGAAGAGCGGGCGCACGCCCTGGTTGGCCTCCACTGCCGTGGCGACGTCCTCGGGCATGATCCACGACGGCTGGAACTGGCCGGCCAAATCGTGCAGAGCAGCCGGATGATGATCGCCAGTGGCCCACATGACCGCGGCGCCTGGAACGGGCGTGCCCTCTGGATCGGCTCCCTGAACGATGTGAGCGTCGTGGGTGGTGGCGGCGTAGCCACCCGCGAGATTCTCGTAGAGGTTGTCGCGGAGGTCGGTGATCAGCGTCTTCGGTGAGAGTGGCTTGCCGGTGTTGTACGCCGGACAGTGGGTCTGGCAGCGACCGCACTCCGTGCACGTGTACATGTCCAGCATGTCCTTCCAGCTGAAGTGCTCCAGCGTGACCGGACCGAAGTGCTGGTCGGCCTCGACCTCGGCGTTCATCACCCCCTCGATGTCGAGGTTGGGGAGCGCCCCCTTGGGGTCGGTGCTCCTGAAGAACACGTTGGGAGCGGCGCTGATGATGTGCAGGTGCTTGCTGTAGCCGAGGTACACCAGGAAGGTGAACACCAAGACGAGGTGGGCCCAGAAGAAGATTCCGTGGAGCCACACGAGGACGTTGCTGTTGGCCCCGAGCGGCGCGAAGAGCTGGGAGAGCGCGCTGGCGAACGGGCGGTCTGGCGCCATCGCCCAGGCGGGGCGGCCCTGGGCGATCAGGGTGGCATAGTTCAGCTCCATCAAGGAGAGCAGGGTTCCGATCCAGGCCAGGATCAACACGGCATCGCTGAGATGGCTGGCCCGGAAGCGGATTGGCCTGACCACCAAACGGTTGATCAGCGCCATCACCACCCCGGTGAGCACCGCCACACAGAAGATGTCCTGCAGGAAGGCGATCACCGGCGCTCCGGGGACGTCGTTGAAGTGGAATCCCTGCCACAACGCCTCCACGATCGCCTGGGCGATGGCCGTCAGCAGGACCAGGAAGCCCCAGAAGATCAGTGCGTGGAGGATGCCTGCGTATGGCCAGCGGAGCAGGCGGGCCTGGCCGAGCACGTGCACCACGAATCCCTTGATCCGCTCACCGGCGTGGCCGAAACGCGGATCGGAGCGCTTGCCCGCCAGCATGGCGGCGATCAACAGGCGCCACCGCAGGCCCGTGGCCACCGCGGCACCTCCGGCCAGCAGCACCATGCAGACGGGACTGACGATCGCGGTCACGGGGCCCTCCTGGCGGCAGCCGCGCACATCAGCGGAACGGCTGGGAAATGCTCAGCCGCCCGCAGCGCAGCGATTGTGCTCAGCGATTATGCCGAGATCGACACGCGTATCAGCACGTGTGTTCTGGTCAGCGGCCGGTCCACGAGGGGGCGCGCTTCTCCAAGAAGGCTGTGATGCCCTCGCGAGCGTCCTCGCTCGAGAAGAGGCCCACGAACTCGCGCCGCTCAGCTTCCAGGCCATCCGCCAGCGGCCGATCCAGCCCGGCTGCGATTGCGCGCTTGGTGGCAGCCAGCGCCAACGGAGCCTGGGCCGCGAACCGGCGCGCGGTCTCGAGCGCGGCGCCCACAAGATCCTCGGGCTCGACGATCCGTGAGATCAAGCCGAGCTCGAGGGCTCGTGCGGCGTCGACCGGATCGCCGCTGAACAGCAGCTCGGTGGCGGCCCTGCGCCCGATCAGCCGCGGCAAACGCTGCGTCCCACCCCAGCCCGGGATGATCCCCAGCTTGATCTCCGGCTGACCGAACCGCGCCCTGGATGAGGCGATGCGCAGGTCGCAGGCGAGGGTCAGCTCACAGCCGCCGCCGAACGCGATGCCGTTGACAGCGGCGACGATCGGCAGCCTCGAGCTCTCCATCGCCAGGGTCAGCTCCTGGCCCTTGGCGATGTTCTCACCGCCGGCGCCGCCGAACTCGGTGATGTCAGCGCCGGCGGCAAAG
Organism: Candidatus Amunia macphersoniae; assembly: GCA_016464795.1. GTDB lineage: Bacteria > Chloroflexota > Dormibacteria > Aeolococcales > Aeolococcaceae > Aeolococcus > Aeolococcus macphersoniae. The sequence goes on from JAEKNN010000018.1 coordinate 30,502, forward strand.
AACTTGGGCCCGGACCCGGTGAGGATCAGTGCCCGACACGTCTCGTCTGCCTCGGCCTCGGCCAACGCCTCGGTGATGCCCAAGATCACCGCCCGGCTGATCGCATTGGCCGGTGGATGCTCGATGGTGACGATGGCAACCGCGCCGTCGCGCTCGACCCTGACCGCCTGATGAAGAACCGTGGACACGGCGTGTCTCCTCAGCAATGAATCTGCCCGCCAACGGTAGCGCGGCACGGCGCGCGCGTGCGTCGCTGCATCATCAGCCCTGTGAGCGAGCTGCCTCCCCTCCCCGAGCTGCCCCCGGCGTTCGAACCCGACTCGCTCACGACTCTGGACGCCTCAGAGCTCGAGGACCTGCTGGCGGCGCTCGGCACCAGCGAGCGCGCGACCGTGGCCGCGATGGCGCCGCACCAGGCTCAACTGCGCGAGCTGCGTGCTCGCAGCGGCCAGATCGGCACTGAGCGCCGCCGCCGGGAGCGCGCCGCCCACATTGCGGCGCGTGCCGCTGTGCGAGAGCAGGCCAAGAGCGGGGAGATGCCCAGCGTGGTCGACGCGCTCGCCGTCGATGGCCTCATCGGAGACGACACTCCACTCGCCAACGTCGCGGCGTTCCTCAAGAGCGGCGGCGAGGTGCGTTTCGGCTACGCCACCCGCCCCGGCCCGCTCCCGTTCACCGACGGCCGGCAGGTGCGCAGCGCCCCCACCTGGGGCGAGGCGCGGCGCCTCTACGCCGAAGGTTGGGAGGCCGGCTCACCGGGGGTGCCCGGCGTGCGCGTCCACCTCCTCGGCACTCGCGTGGAGCGGGTGGTGGAGGCAACCGACGTGGTCGTGCGTCCCCAGCGGTGAGCGCGCCGCCCCACACTGCCCAGGTGAGCGGGGCGACGCGCGGGCAGCGGCCGATGCGGATCCCCACGCGCCTCGCCGCCGGCGACGTCATCGCCGTCGTATCCCCCGCCTGGGGAGCCGTGGGCGCACTGCCACATCGCGCGGAACGAGCGTCGCAGTACCTGGAGCGCCTCGGCCTGACGGTGCGCTTCATGAGCTCGTCTCGCCGCAACGATGGCTGGTCATCGGCGTCGCCGGAGGAACGGGCCGACGACATCAACTGTGCGTTCGGGGATCGCGACATCGCCGCCATCCTGTGCAGCATCGGAGGCAACCACACCAACCAGGTCCTGCCGCACCTCGACTGGGATGTCATCGCAGCCAACCCCAAGCTTTTCCAGGGCTACAGCGACATCACCGTCTTGCACTGGGCGCTGGCCAAGAACGCCGGGCTTCGCACGTTCTACGGGCCGGCGCTGATCTCCGAGTTGGCCGAATGGCCGGTGCCTCTGCCGTTCACCGATGCATCACTGACATCAGCGTGGTTCGGCGCTGAGCCCCTGACCCTGGAAGCGGCCCGCGAATGGACTGAGGAACGCATCGAATGGGAGACCGACGACATCGACTCCCCGCGAGCCCGGGTCATGGCCGCCAACGACAACTGGCACTGGCTGCGCCCCGGCCGAGCCGAGGGATGGCTCTTCGGCGGCTGCCTCGAAACCATCTGCTGGCATCTCAAGGGCCAGGCCGACTGGCTCGATCTGGAGGGGTGCGTGCTCTTCCTCGAGACATCGGAAGAAGCCCCCTCCCCTGCCCACATCGACGCCTACCTCACCGACCTCGAGCAGCTGGACATCTTCAACAAAGTGACCGGCCTGATCCTTGGCCGGCCCGCCGGGTACACCCCGGCCGACGTGCGGGCGTTCGAAGACGTCATCGTCATGCGCACTGCCAACTCCGACATCCCGGTCGTGGCCAACCTCGACTGCGGCCACACCGACCCGATGCTGACCCTCCCGTTCGGGACTGGCGTCTCACTCGACTCGGCGATCAACTCCATCAACTGCCAGGAAGCTGCGACCAAGGCCCGCTAGCGAACCTCCTCCCTCCAGGCACTGACCACTCACGCAGGGACGGCGGGCGAGCGGGGCTGCCGCCGCTGCGCTTCGAACAGGCTTTGCCGGCGCTGACGTCGCTGCGTGCTCGCCGCCGGCGAGCACTTCACTCCTTCGCCGTCTGCAGAACTTGCGCAGCAGCGGCAGCCCCGCCTGTCCGCCGTCTCCCGTCGATGTTCAGATGGGGAGGTTCAAGGCCCGCACCGCGAGCTCGAACACCGGCGCCAGCACCAGCGCGGGCAGCATGTCGGGCACTCGGAGGCGGCGGAGCCCGAGAAGCCCGATGCCGATGGCCACCAGCAACACGCCGCCGGCGCCCAGGGCGGCAGTCGTCAACACCGGGTCGAGCACGCCGCGGCTGACGTAGGCCGCGGCGGTCAGCGAGCCCTGGACCAGCAGCACGGTTGCCGCGCTGAGCAGCACGCCGGCGCCCAGGCTGGCCCCGAACGCCATGGCGGCCACGCCATCGAGGGCTGACTTGATGCCGAGCAGGAGGATGTCGCCACGGGCCCCATCCTCGAACGATCCGAGGATGGTCAGCGGACCGACGCAGAAGAGCAGGCTGGTGGTGACCAGGGCGCGCGCCATCCGCCCATCGGCTCCCTCGCCCCCAATTCGATGCTCGACGCTGCGGCCGAATCGCTGCAGCAGGCCGTCGAGGTCGAGAGCACTTCCCAGCGCCGTGCCGGCCAGCAGCGCCAGCAGCACCACCGCCAGATCGGGTGCGCCCACCCCGGTGAACGCCGGGGTCACCGCGGTGCGCACGCCGTACACCAGGGTGAAGAGGCCGAGGGTGCTCACCAGCCCCGTGCGGACGCGCGCAGGGAGGCGCTCGCCGGCGGCGATGCCGACGCTGCCACCGGTGAGCACGGTCGCGGTGTTGAGCAGCGTGCCCAGTCCGGGGATCAGCGGCCGCACTCCCCTAGAGCTTCTCGAAGCGTTCCAGTGGCAGGACCAGCACCGTGGCGCCTCCCACCTCCACATCCATCGCGGACACAGCAGCAGGGGTCAGCGCTCCACCGGGAAGCGCTTGCGAGCCCTCGACCATCTCGACGCGGTGCTGGGCTCGACGGCCGAGGATGGCGCACACCTCGTCGACCTGGCCGTCATCGACGCCGATCATCAGGGTGCAGTTGTCACCATCGAGGAAACCCCCGTGGCTGGCGACGCGAGTGCTCACGAACCCCGCGGCGGCAAGCGCGTCGGCGCACGAGTTGACGTCCTGCGCCTGGACGATGGCGAGGATCAGCTTCACTGCGCCAACGCCGCTCGGGGCACCGCAGCCGTCTCCAGGCGGTCCTCCACCACCCGCATCACATCGTGCGAGATCACCACCGCAGGACGGCCGGCGTCGATGCGGACGATGCGGTCGGGGTGCTCGGCCGCAAGCCTGTCGAAGGCCGCGTGGACGCGGGCGTGGAACTCACTCGGCGCTCCCTCGATACGATCCAGCGGCAGCTGCTGGGCGTGCTGGCGATGGACGGCGATGCTGTGGTCCAGGTCGAGGTACACGGTGAGGTCTGGCCACAGATCACCGCAGCAGTCGCCATGGAGACGAAGCAGTGCGTCCTGGTTGATACCGCGACCTCCTCCCTGGTAGGCGAGCGTCGAGTCGGCGTAGCGGTCGGCGATGACCACTGTCCCGCGGAGCAGGGCGGGCACGATCACCTCCTCCAGCAGCTGGACGCGTCCCGCGTTGAACAGCAGTGCCTCGCTCCACGGTGTCAGCGACGCGGCCACCTGATGCTGAAGCACCACGCCTGCGATCACGTCGCCGAGGCGGGTGTCGTTGGGGCGGACGGTGGTGACGTCGTAGCCGACACCACGCAACGCAGCCCCCAGCGCGGCCACCTGGGTGCTCTTGCCTGCCCCGTCGAGGCCCTCGAACGAGATGAAGAAGCCACGACGTGTCCCCAAGACTGTCACTCCTCGGCGCCGAGTATGACGAGCCGGCGATGGGGCTCGTCACCGGTGCTGCGCGCGGTCAGGTCGTGCCGCTCGACCAGCTGGTGCTGCAAACGCCGGACGTAAGAATTCTGAGGTGCCAGCTCGACGTCCGTGGTGGTGTGGCGGGCGCGCTCCACTCCTTCGAGAGCCTCCTCCAGGGCGGATTCGGTGGGATCGGTCTCGTCGACGCCGTAGAAGCGGGCCAGCGCCCCCTTGATCTGGGACACTGTGTTGCTGCGCAACACCTGGATGGGGATGCCTGTCGCCTCTGCCGCACGAACCGGCGAATCCTTGCGCCGGTAGTAGTTCTTGAGGGTCAGGACCACGTCGGCATCATCGACGTTGTGCTGGATGCGCACCGGCACCTGCAGCTCCCGCACCGACTGCTCGAGGTAGCTGCGCGACACCCCATACGGGAAGACAGCCAGCGGCTGCAGCGCTCGCGGCGACGAGGCCGGGGCCGCGGGACCGCCGTCCCACGAGGGATCGCGCGTCCCCCGCTCGCGCTGCGAGATGTACTCCTCCACGTCGAAGCCGCGACGTCGCCTCTCGCGGGCACGTCGCCGCCCCACGCCCGGGGCGGTGGGCGCGGACTCCAGGGTGGCCGGAGGTGGAACGCTGGTGTCGATGCGACTGACGATCTCACCGCCGTCGCCGCGCAGCCGCAGTTGGGGCGGCTTCATGCGCCCGCGCAGCGCCTCGTCGACAGTTTCGTCCAGCGGCATGTGGACCACCACCCGGTCGCGTTCGCGGATCTCGACGAGGACGTCGAAGGTGGGGGGCGCCTTGCGCTCGAGAACGCTCTTCTGGGTGCCGCGGCGCCGAGCCTCCTCGTCGCCGAGGGTGACCGTCTGGATACCACCGAGCAGGTCGTTGAGGGTGGGGTTGACGAGCAGGTTGTCGAGCTGCGAGCCGTGCGCGGTGCCGACCAGCTGGACGCCACGCTCGGCGATGGTGCGGGCAGCCATGGCCTCACGTTCGGTACCGATCTCGTCGATGACGATGACCTGCGGCATGTGGTTCTCCACCGCCTCGATCATCACCGCGTGCTGTTCAGCGGGAGTGCGCACCTGCATGCGACGCGAGCGGCCGATGCCGGCGTGCGGGATGTCACCGTCGCCGCCGATCTCGTTGCTGGTGTCGACGATGACCACCCGCTTGTTGCATTCGTCGCTGAGCACTCGGGCACATTCGCGCAGCATCGTGGTCTTGCCGATCCCGGGCGGACCCAGCAGCAGAATCGATTCGCCGTTGATGACGATGTCCTTGATGATGTCGATGGTGCCCGTCACCGCCCGGCCCACGCGGCAGGTGAGGCCCACCACCGTGCCGGCGCGGTTGCGGATGGCGCTGATGCGGTGCAGTGTTCGCTCGATGCCGGCGCGGTTGTCGTCGCCGAAGTCGCCGACACGCTCGGTGACGTATTCCAGGTCATGATGGGTCACCTGGACGGTGTCGAGAAAAGTTTCTCCGTTGGTGAACCGGGCCTCGGGCTCACGACCGAGGTCGAGCACGATCTCGAGAAGGTCGCCGCGCTCCTCTGACAGACGCTGCGCGGCACCGGCGATGCGGGGCGGAAGTGCTTCGAAGAGGAGGTTCAACTCCTCGCTCCACGACGAACCGTAGGGCATCATCTCGGCGACGATCGCTCTCTCCTTTCTGATGGACGCAACACCGTCAACGACGGCGAGGAGGCGTGGGAGCCGGCGATCCCGGCGTGGGCGAGCACTGGTTTCTTCTGCTTGGCGGTGGCGCGGATGCGCACCTTGACGCCCAGGTCACGAATCAGCAGCAGCTGGGTGCCGTAGACGGCGAAGCCGCGCTGCTGCAGCGAGCGGATCAGCTCCGAGTCGTAATGGCGCAGCACGCACGACACGGGTTGCGGCGGGAGCTCGGCGAGCACGGTGTCCAGGAACCCCTCCCGGACAGCGGGGTCGTGCGCCTCACACATCAAGGAGAGGCTGCTCGGCCGGCCGGAACCCGCGGGACGGATGGCGGCCCAGCCCACCACGTCGGGACGCTCGGCCACCAAATGCCTGACGTCGTCGCGGCCGATGCGGGCCAGGCTCCCGTCGGCGAATGAGCCCTGCCATGTCTTCAGCGAGGGCCCTTCGAATTCGGCGATGTGGCTGGGAGTGACCCGGCGATACAGCAGGTGGATCGCGGCAGCGTCCTCGCGACGTCCGGGCCGAATCGCCAGCGGGGGCGCGTCGCCTGCCGGGATGTGCTCGGGAGACTCGCAAAAGAGGATCTGCTCGGTGGCGAACTGGGTGAAGCCCTGCTCCATGAACACCCCGACCAGCGGATGATCAAGCGGCAGGCGCACATGGAAACGGCGCACGCCCTGTTCGAGACCGCGGTTGCAGAGGTGGGCGACCAGCCGTTCGCGGGCGAAGTGCCCGGCGCGACCGGAGGCCACGCACAGGTTGATGATCTGCCACACGGATGGGCGCGTCGACCCGCCCTGGGCCTGGATGAAGCCGACCACTCCCTCGACGTCGTCCTCGGCGACGAAGAGCACCCCGCCGGTGTCGCTCAGGGGCACCAGCGACGACAGGGTCTTGCTCAGCGCATACCAGAGGCGCAGCAGAGTCGCCTGAGGGACGGGGCTGTCGGGGTGGGGACCGGGCCCGCCCTGGTCGCCCGCGAGTGCCTCGCGGTACAGCTGCTCGACGCGGGCGAGGTCGCGGAACGAAGCCGCGCGGACGTTCACGCGGCATCCTCGGTCCGGGCGCTCTCCAGCTGCTCGAGGAACAGCTGGTGGATGCGATCGTCGCCGGTCATCTCCGGATGGAAGGTAAGGCCGACGTGCAACCCCTGACGGACCGCCACCGGCTCCCCTCCGACGCTGGCAAGGACCTCGACCCCAGCGCCCCATGTGTGGATGCGCGGGGCTCTGATGAAGACGCCCCGGAACGGCGGGTCGCCGAGCTCCGACAGCACCAGATCCGCTTCGAAGGAGTCGACCTGGCTGCCGTAAGCGTTGCGCCGCACCGTCAGGTCGAGGGTGCCGGTGGCCAGCTGATCAGGCCTGCCGTCAACGATCTCGCGGCTGAGCAGGATCAGGCCCGCGCACGTTGTCAGGGTGGGCATCCCGGCGTCGAGGCGGCGGCGCAAGGGCTTCTCGAGGTTGAACGCCGCCAGCAGCTTGCTCATGGTGGTCGACTCGCCGCCGGGGATGGCCAGGGCGTCGACCTCGTCGAACTCATCGGCGCTGCGCACTGTCATGGCCTCTGCCCCACAGCGGCGGAACGCGGCCAGGTGCTCGCGCACGTCTCCCTGGAGGGCGAGGACTCCAACCCTGATGATGTTCAGCTTTCCCCGCGGACGTGCCGGCATCGGTCGGCGACGAGCCCGCACATCGTCATGAGCACGGCCCTCAGTGTACCGCCGCCGAACGCTCGGTCACGCACCAGGCCTACCAGCCACGGGTGGACAGCATCTCCTCTTTGGGCATCGCGGCGATGTCCAGGCCCCGCATCGCCGGACCCAGGCCGGCGCTGACCTCGGCGATGACCTCCGGCTTGTCGAAGTAGGTGGTCGCGGCGACGATGGCCTTGGCGTAGTGGAGAGGATCCTCACTCTTGAAGATGCCGCTGCCGACGAAGTTTCCCTCGGCCCCGAGCTGCATCATCAGCGCCGCGTCGGCGGGGGTGGCGATGCCGCCAGCGGAGAAGTTGACCACCGGCAGCTCGCCGGTCTCGGCGATCTCGACGATGAACTCGTACGGCGCCTGGAGATGCTTGGCCTCGGCCATCAACTCCTCCCGACGCAGCCCCTGGATGCGCCGGATCCCGCCGCGGACTGCCCGCATGTGCCGGACCGCTTCAACGACGTTGCCAGTGCCCGCCTCGCCCTTGGTGCGGATCATCGCCGCGCCCTCGCCGATGCGCCGCAGTGCCTCGCCGAGGTCGCGCGCGCCACAGACGAACGGGATCGTGAACGACCATTTGTCGATGTGGTGCTCCTCGTCCGCCGGAGTGAGCACCTCAGACTCGTCCACGTAGTCGATGCCCAAGGCCTGCAGCACCTGCGCTTCGACGAAGTGGCCGATGCGAGCCTTGGCCATCACCGGGATGGTGACCGCCTGCTTGATCTCGCTGACCAGGCTGACAGCGCTCATCCGCGCCACGCCACCGTCGCGCCTGATGTCCGCCGGCACGCGCTCCAGGGCCATGACCGCGACCGCCCCGGCCTCCTCTGCGATCCGCGCCTGCTCGACGGTGACCACGTCCATGATCACGCCGCCCTTGAGCATCTCGGCCAGGCCGCGCTTCACCCGCAGCCCACCGGTGTTCTGACCGTTCTTGTCCGCTGCAGCTCCATTGGCGCTCATGACGCGGTCAATTCTACGCGGCGCGCGGCCGGCATCATCCGCGCTCAGGCAGCCGGCTCGTGCGCCTCATGGCCGGGCAGTGCCAGCCCCGGCACGCGACCGGTCCCCGCACCACGTCCCAGCCTCCCCCGCAGCCCGCGCGCAGCCGCTGAGCACAGCGCCGGTGGCCTGATCATCTCCGCCGAGTCGAGGGCGAGGTTGTCGCCCGCGATTGCCAGCATCAGCAGCACCGCCGCGATGTAGTAGTAGTTGAAGTACGCCCACTTGGCCAGCAGGAACGAGACGGTGACGATGATCGCCGTGCCCGCCAAGAGATCACCGTAGGTGTCCGGGCGCCGGCGGAGAACCAGAAACGTGGTGATGCAGACGATCGCCGCCGCGACTGTCGCCGGGATCACCGGCAGGCCGAGGAGGTCGAGCATGGAGTTGACGGTGAGTGAGTCGTAGCGCGGAAAGCCCGCGATGTGGAGACCGAGGACGTCGTAATAGAACTGCGCGAAGCCCGTCGCCACCGCGAAGGGAACCAACACCAGCGCGGTGACGAGGGCCGCGATCAGCACCTGGCGACGAGCGCGAACGGACCAGAAGAAGATCGGCACCAGGGCGATCAGCGCGGTCGGCTTGGTGCCCAGGGCCAGCACCAGGGCCACTGTCGCGATCCTCGGGTGGCTGCGGAAGAGGACCATCCAAACCGCCAACCCGGCCATGGTGATGATGTCGATCCAGCTGACCAGCACCATGCCCACGGTCAGGGGAAAGGCCATCACCACGCCGGCAGCTCGGTCGAGGGTGCCCGCACGCCGGGCCAGCATGAGCACCGCGGCCGCGATCGCCACGGCCGCCAGGATGTGGAGGATGCGGATGTCGCCAAGCCACTGCAACGGAGCTTCGAGGATCGGGACCGTCGGTCCATAGGGGAGGTGCAACGGGATCTCCTTGTAGACCCCCTGGGCGACCTGCTGGGGGCCCATGGCCACCGGGGTGTACGGGTTCTGCCCGCTCAGCAGCGCCTGGGCGGCGTTCTGCTGGAGATGGAACACATCGATGTCGAAGAAGCCCCAGGTGAGGTTGGTGGCGATTCCCAACGCCGTCGCAAGTGCGGCGAGGGCCACGGCGAGGATCCGCGCGGCCACGTGCTTCACCAGGAGGAAGAGCAGGATGGCGGCGGCGGTGGCGGCGAAGGTCTCGATGAACACAGCGCCCTGGAGCCGCCGGTTGTACAGGACGGTGGTGGCCGCCAGCAGGATCACCAGGCCGGGCCAGACGAACCGCCGCGGCGGGGGCCCCCAGCACCTGGGCGAGAGGCTCACGATGGCAAACGCCGCCGAGAGCACCGCGCAGAACAACGCCGCCGACGTCAGGTAGCCGAAATGCACCAGGACGGCAAAGCTCAGGAAGATGAGGCTCAACAGGCGACTGTCGGATTGGGTCATCGCTGGTCATCCACAACCGTCCGCGGGCGCGCGCTGAGCTGTGTCTCAGGCGGCGACATGCGCCACAGCGTTCACCGGCGCGCTGGCGGTGCGGTCGTCGGCATGGCCTGATCAAACCCGCCCGTCCCCTTCGGCGGGGCGTGCGTCGCAGGCCTGCGACGGCCTCGCTGTCGCCCCGTTCCACCGCGTCAAGCGGCCGGCTCACCGTTTCTTGGCGGCCGCCCTGGGGCCATTGCGCGCGGGCTTCGCGGCTGGCTTTGCGGCGGCCTTTGGAGCCGGCTTCGAGGCGCGCTCTGGCGAGGGCTTGGCGGCGCGGTGCTTGGCGGCCGCCTGCTTCACCCCCTTCTCGACCTGGGAGCGGAGGTTGCGCACCGACTGCTCCAGATTGCCCCGGACGATCGGGTCGGCGGCTCTCGACAGCACGCGGCCGGCGATCCCGCCGGGCAGCTCGTAGTCCATGTCGAAGGTTGCCTCCGTCCCCTCGCCCTTCTGCTTGAAGGTCCACTTGCCGTTCTGCTTGAAGCCCTCCCGTGAGGTCCAGCCGATGGCGTTGTTCTCACTCCAGGTGGTGATGTCGACCACCGATGACAGCGTCATCGGCCCAGCCTTCATGGCCACAGCGAACTTGGCGCCCTTGCCGTGGGTGACCGAGCCGACCGGCGCCCATCTGCTGAGGTCCTTCATGTACCGGGTGGTGTTGGTGTGCTCATCCACATAGGCGAACACTGCCTCCAGGGGTGCGGCAATCTGCTCGGTGATCGTGATGCGGCCCATGTCGATCTCCTCTGTGACTGCGCTGTTAGCCCAGGAGTGGCAGTCTGCGCTCTGCGGCAAGGGTGTCGAGGATCGTCTGCATGCGGCGCTCGACATAGTGGTAGCAGGCCCAGAGAACCTCCGGATCACGTGCGTCCAGGGCGCCGAACTGGGCATGGAAGTCGATGGGTTCACCAACCTGCACGGTGATCTTGGCCGGGAGCGGCACATGCAGGAGGAGGTCGCCCGGCGAGATGCCCCATGGCGGCGCGATCACCAGGGGCAGAGCCTTGAGACGAAAGCGCTCGAGCCCAAGCGTGCGGGCCAGGCGCCGTCCATCGCTGGCAACGAACACCGTCTCGTGTCCTCCGATGCTCACCACCGGTTGCACGGGCACTCGCTCCTGGAGCGCGAGGCGAATGAAGCCGGTGCGCCCGGCGAGGCGGATGCGATTGCGCTCGGACCACGGCCTGAACACATCCTCGTCGCCGCCGGGATAGACCAGCACCGCAGCCCGCCGGCGCAGGGCATCACGAGCAGCATCCGGATGGGCGGGAAGAGTGCCCACCTTGCGCAACCACCTGCCCGCCAGGGGAAGGCCCATGACCACGTTGTGGGCCAGCGCGTAGGCGCCCCGCTGGGTGCCGAAGTGGCGGAGGAAATTCACCATGAACACCCAGGTGTCCGGCGTCGCCAGCCCACCGCTGTGGTTGCCGACGACCAGCACCGGCCCGCGCGCGGGGATGCGCTCGATGTCCCGCACCTCGCCACGGAAGTAGATGTCGGCGAGCGGTTGCAACCAGCGCAGCTGGGACTCGATGAAGGCTGGATCTCGATCGTCCAGCGAGCCCCGCCGGCCGCGCTCGACCACGCCCTGGACAGTGCCGTCAAGGGTGTCGATCACCTCGCGGAGGACGCCTCGATTGCGCGGGGGCGCAGGCGTCCGGCGCGGCCGGGGCTTCGCCGCCGCCAGGGCCAGCAGGTCGGCGCCCGCGATGGACGCTGACGCCGGCCGGCGAGCACGTGCAGAGGTGGCCACGCCCCGGCTCACATGCTGCCCTCCCTGGTTGGACGCCCATTGTAGGGCCGCCGCGGACGGGGCCTGAGACAGGCGGGTGATAGAATCCGGCGGCTCGGGAAGTAGCTCAGCCAGGTTAGAGTGCACGGTTCGGGACCGTGAGGTCGGG
>JAEKNN010000005.1 GCA_016464795.1 Candidatus Amunia macphersoniae
CCCGCTCAGCACCTCCAATCGTGATCCAACCACCTTGATGAAAGATCTGGGTTAGATGAGCGGCGGCTGGACTGTGGTGACCAGAGATGATCGTTTCTGGTGGTACGGCACCTCCTTGGTGTCCGCCTAGTCCCCGCTTGGGTACCCTGCCACGATGCCGACCCACGATGTCACCCGCGTGATCGAGTCGGCGGTCGGTGAGCGCCAGGTGCTGCGGGTCACGTATGCAGCGCTCGACGGCACCACCGCCACCATCGAGGTGGAACCGCTGGCGATCCGTTTCAACAAGTCGAAGCACCGCGTCCTGTGGGTCTGGAGTCGCCGGCACGGACACGTCGAGGAGCTGTTGTGGGACGGCATCGAGGGCGCCGTGCCGACTGGTGAGAACTTCGCACCGCGCCCATGGATCGAGCCAGAGAGCTAGCCACCTCCTCCAAGCGCGACCTGGGCCAGATCATCGAATGGCAGGTTTGGTCGGCGATGGTCGGCTTCTCCGACCGCATCACCCATGTGTTCCTGCCGCTGGACGATCGTGGCGTCGACGGCATCCTACGCCGTCTCGACGACGATGCCATGTGCGCCATCCAGGTCAAGGGACGGACCTCCCTGCACAAGGGTGAGCTGCAGGTTGTCCTGCGCGACGTGGCCATCGCCGACACCAACATAACAGTGGTCGTGGCGCTTCTCGATCCCACGACCATGACGCTGCATGAGACCGTGTTCGTTCTCGATGTGGCCTCGGTCAATCGGCTTGGGTCGCACACCACCAACAACGGGGCCCGCATCGTCGAGCTGGCGATTCCCTACCCTCACAAGCGCGGCTCGCGCTGGGAGCGGCATGCATGCCGGCTCAGCGGCCTCGCTGATCGCGTCCTGTCTGCATCGACCGCACCACCGCTGGTGGCGCCGCTGGCGGCGATCCCGCCCGGCCCCAAGGACCTCGTCGGCCACCTCGCCGAGCTGGAGGTGATCCGCCTGCTGGGCGAGGGCGTCGAGCTCAACACCTTCAAGTCGTTCCCCGACATCGAGGTGGCCGAGTACCTGGTTCGCCACCGGCCCAGCGGACGCATCCGCGGCGTGCAGGTGAAGTGCATCACCCTGGCTGGGCCCAATGGTCATGGCATGGTCAACTTCCATCGCGCGGCCTTCCGGCCGTCACCGGCGGTCGACGTGGTGGTGCTCACCTACCGCAGCGACCTGCACGGCTTCGACGAGCACGCGTGGGTGATCCCCGCCGTCGACATCCCCACGCTGGTCTCCACGAAGGGCGCAAACATCGAGCTGATGCTGCATCCCGCCGGTGGTTACGGCAGCAAGTTCGACCGTTACCGCACCGTCCGCAGCCGGCTCGCCGAGCACTACACGCACTGGTTCGCTGGCAGAGCTCAGCAGCCACGGTGACAGTGGCGCTCACCGTGACGGGTCAACCCCGCCCCGCGGTCGTTGGTCTCCCACGCGGACGTGGCTCCAGGGCAACCAGCCGGGCCACCTCCTCGTCGATGCGGTCTTTGCCCACGTGGATGTCCAGATGGACTCGATTCTTGACCACCTTGCCCTCGGGAACCCGCTGGAAGAAGAGCCGCGGGTGCACACCCTGTGGATCCCGGCAGGCGCTCACGTCGGCGAACTGGCGACCGCCGTCGACCTCTGCCGTTGACTGATCAGGAATGCGGCCCTGGGCAAGGAGCTCCGCGACGAAGGCGGCATGATCCAGCGGGTCTGCGTCTCGACGGCGACCGACCCATGTGGTCCCTGGCGGTCCGCCTCGAGATCGGGGTCCGCCAGCATTATCTGCAGGACCTCGTCGATCCCGTCCTCCGCAAGCTCCGCGTCCACCGGGGACAGGTCGCCGAGGCCACTCTCGACGTCGACGCGGTGCACGACGGTCTCCAACGCCATCCGCCGGTACCAGAAGCCGGCGGTCTGGTTTGGTGGCCACCACGTGGAAGCATGGGAGCCTGGATCACGCTGCTGCAGCTCAGCGATGAGTCCCTGATGGGCTGCACGAAACCAGCTCACCAGCTCCTCACCGGCCGGGGGCTCGCGCTGCCAGTCATCGGGCGCTGGCTTGCTCCCCAAGCGAAGCCACGCGACCTTGTGCAGGTACACAGACCCGGTATGGCGGACGACCTGGGCCACATCCCACCCGGGGCACGGCGGCACCGGGCGGCTCAGGTCCCGGAGGCCGACCGTCGCCATCCGGTCAGCATCGGCTTGGATCAACTCCAGGTAGCGTTGCCAGTCCACCGGCCCCACCCTAGCGGAGTCCGGCGCTCCCCTAGCGCCTCGTCCCACCGGGGGATCCAGTGACTCCCCCGGCCCCGATGATTCTCAGGGTTGTGCGCGCAGCACGCTCACAGCCGCCCCGCCAGCGGTGACAGAGGCCCACCGGCCCGTGCTCACGTCCACTTGCAGCACCGCGCCATCGACACTCGTCGCGTACAGCCGCTGCCCGTCTCCACTGAGGATGAGGGAGCTGAGCGCCTGCTTGGAGAGCAGTGACCCTGTGAGCCTCAGGCGCGCCGCATCGACAACGAACACGCCGGCGTCCCCGATGCTGTACAGGGTGTGGTCGTCGAAGCTGATCGCCGCGGCTCCGTCGACCTGGCGCTTGGCCTGCACGGTGACCGGAGTCCACGGTGTCCATGCGGCCGCGCTCGTTGGCGTCGGGACCGGGAACGTTGCCTGGCGGGTCTGGTACGGACTGTCGGCGGCCATCTCGACGACCGATCCATGCGCACTGTTCACCGCATAGACGAACCGGCCGTCGTGGCTCGCCGCCACACCCCAGAGCAGGTCGAGAACTTGGTCGCGTGGCGCGCTCGGAAGGTCGATGCAGAACGCGATCGCATCGTTGAGGTTCAGTGCATGCACGAATGGGGATGGGGACATCTGCCCGAAGCCATACACCGTGAACTGCCATGCGCCGTCGCGTGAGTTGACGCTGTCGATCGCAGTGCCGCTGATCGACTTCTCGCCGGTGCGCTTGTCCACGATGATGGTGGGATCCAACGCACCTGCGATGAGGTCGTAGCGACGCACGTGATATGCGCCGCCTGTGGTGGGCGTGCTGAGATCCTCGAGCAGGTACAGATTTCGGCCGTCGTCGTTGATGCCGTCAAAGAGGAATGAGCCCCCAAGAGCGATCCGCTGCGGGGCGCGATCGAGATGGTTGGAGTCGTAGACAAGGAAACGGCTGGTCGTCGACGGGCTCGGAGTGCTGGGGGATGCGCCGGCGAGCACCAGATGGCCGCCACTCGGCGAGAGCCCGGCCGGTCGCTGGCCGCCACCGGACGTGGGCAGGGCGAACCCAGGGTCGGTCGTGGTCACGGTGATGTCTCGACCGGTGGCCGGGTCGACCACCTTCAGGAGGTTTTGAGACGCCTGCGCGGTGACCACGTACATCCGCGACCAGTCGCGACTGGCAACCCCGTTGGGATACGACGCCAAGGTTTTGCCCGTGGTCGCGTCCAGCAGGGTGACCGAGCCGTCGGGAGATTGACCGTTCTGCAGCCAGAGGTGAGCAGGATGGACGGCCGCATTGCCCGCGTCGCCTGCTCTGGGACCCGACGTCGCGGAGTGCGTGGCGATCGAGACAGCCGGGCCGCCACACGCGGCCAGCATGGCGGTGCTGAGCAGGAGAACCTGCCTGTGCAGTGTCTTCATCATCGAACCTCCGCGATGGATACACCTCCCAGGGACTGGTGGTTCCATCCATCAGCTGAGGGTTTGGGCGATCGCCAGGGCCTGCGCCTGGCTGAGCGAGCCCTCGATGCGGATGGTCACATCACCGCGCTCGAACACCAGGGTGGGTCCGGCCAGCCGGAGGGTGTCGGGGACGAAGTTGCCGTCGGGGAGCAGGTAGGCCACCTCATGCGCCCCAGCACCGCCGATCCAGAACCCAGTTCCACCGTTGACGGTGAGCGGTGTGATCGTGGTGTCTGGCGTGACGAACTTCTGCATCAACATCGGATTCGACGTGCCGCGAAACTCCGTGATCAGGACGCCGACGCCGGTTTGGCCCGATTGCGGAACACCTCCTGACGGCGCATACACCAGCGAGACAGCTGGGCCGATGTCTGTGCGCGTGTATATGGCATCTGGAGCGCCCAGCCCGCTGGGCACCGCCACCGGAAATCCGGCTGCCGCCCGGGCTTCCGAGAGGCTGGTGGACCGACCCAAGCTCAGGGTGGAGCCGAGTGGGCCGGTAGAAGCGGGCAGAGGCGAGCGGGTTGCTGGAAGGGAGCTGACCGGCGTGATGACCACGCCCTGGATGCCCAGCCAGTGCGCGATCGCGGTGCGCACAGGCGGCACTCCGAAGGCGGCTCCGAGCACGGCGAGCGCGATGCCCACCAGGGCGACGCGCCATCGTTTGACCACCCGGCGTCGCGGTGACCGGTCTGACAACCGCGCACGCACCGTCGAGGCCAGCTCCGGTGTTGGCGGATAAGTGATCCGGCGCCCGAGCTCAGCCAGCTGCTGTTCGAGCTCTCGGCTCATCGCTCGTCCACCTCCGGCCCGAGACGCTCACGGACGCGCCCCAGCGCACGCGCCAAGCGCGACTTCACAGTGCCCTGAGCGCAGCCGAGCGCGGCCGCGGTCTCAGCGACATCGAGCTCCAGGAAGTAGCGGCATGAGATCACCTGGCGATCGGCGTCACTCAGAGAGGCGACAGCGCGGAGGAGCGCGCCACGCTCCTCCGCGGCCTCCACCTCGGTCTCTGGCGATGGGGCCGCATCGCCTCGTCCCAAGGTGTCCGCCAACCTGAGCTGCACTCCCGCACGCCGGCCCATCGCCCGGCGGTGGTTCCGCGCTGCATTGGCCACGATGCGCAGCAGCCATGGCCGGAAGGGCGCGCCCTCGCGAAAGCGCGGAAGTGCCCGGTACGCGGCCAGGAAGCCGTCCTGGGCGGCCTCCTCCGCCTCTGGAGCCGATCCGGTCAGCAGGTAGGCAAGTCGGAAGGCGAGGTCTGAGTGTCGCGTGACCAATTGCTCGTAGGCGTGTTCGTCGCCATGCGCAGCGCGGACGACGAGGTCTGATTCGTCCAGTGGGCGGCCCTCCACGGGTCGATGTCAGCGCTTCTACACCGCCCGCACTCTGACGGTTCCACGACCGTGGCCAGCGCAACCCAACGCCCCGCCGGTTGTGCCCATATGATCGCCGCATGGAGCGCGCCGCAGCTGAGCAGCGTCTGCAGTGGCTGGTCGACCGCGCGGAGATCGCCGAATGCCTCGTGAACTACGCGCGCTGCATCGACCGCCGCGATTGGGCCGGCCTCCAGGAGAGTTACACCGATGACGGAGTCATGCAGCACGGCGAGGTCTCGGTCCCCCGTGAGGCAGTTCCCGAGCTCTCAGAGAAAATCCTCTCCGGGTGCGCCTCCTCGCACCATCTTGTGGGCGACCCGTCGATCGTGGTCGAGGGTGGTCGGGCGCGCACGCACTCGCACTACCTTGCCACCCACATCTCCGAAGGCACCGCCGTCAGGCGCCAGGCAGGCGGCTGGTACGACTGCGAGCTCGAGCGCACGGACGTGGGTTGGAGGTTCACCCGCGTGAGGTCGACCACCGCATGGCGGACTGGCGAGCCGCTCCAGCTGCACTGATGAGCTGAAGGCAAGCCTGACAGTGAGAGACGCAGATCCGGTGGATGGACGGTCTCCCGAGCTGCCGGGGCCGGAGTACGGGGTGACGCCATCACCCGTGCAGGGGAGGGAAAACACCCTGTCTTCGCGGGGCGCTGGTGCCGAGCTCGAGCCACCGGCATACCTGGGCAGGGAGTTCGGCATCGCCGGTCGCACCCGTGACCATGGACGCACCAATGCGCTCGGGGCACTCCTCACCCTGACCCTGGTCCTCGCCCTCCCGCTGATCTCGGGAGCACCCCTCGACGTGGTCGTCCTCTGCAGCGTACTGCTGGCGGGGTGCGTCATCGGTGCTGCCTTGCTGATTGCTGCCGAGATCCGCGCCGCGCGCTGGTGAGTGCAGCCGCCGCTGACGTCACCGATGATGCGGCCTCGGCACCGCCCTGCCCGCAATGCGGTGCTTCGCTGCACGTCGATCCGCTGTGGGTGACGTGGTGCGACAAGTGCGACTGGAACGTCGATCCTGCAGACCCCGAGCCTCCAACGGCCGGCCGCAAGCGGCGACGTCAACGTCAGCAGCGCGAACGTGAAGTCCAACTCAGGGCGCGGCGCGGTGAGCGGCTGTACCACGCGGTCGCTCGAGCCGCAGAGCAGGGCGTCGGGCACCGGCGCGACCCGAACCGCATGGCGTCAGGGCTGCTCGCGGCGCTCATCCACGTGCCCACACTGGCGCTGCTGACGCTCGGAGTGGTTGTTGCCGTCAGCGGGCCCCGAGACCTGGTGCACTGGATCATCGTGGCTGCCCTGGTCGGGCTTGTCGTCCTGGTGCGCCCCCGGTTCGGACGGCTCAGCCGCAAGAAGGTGGCCCTGACCGCGGCCGAGGCGCCGGCGCTGTTCGCGCTGACCGATCGAATCTGTGCGGTGCTCGGTGCGCATCCGGTCACCTGGGTGGTCGTCGACGACTCGTTCAACGCCTCGTACGGCCACGTCGGGCTGCGGCGTCGCCGAATGCTGCGCATCGGGCTGCCGTTGTGGAGCGTGCTCGACGACGACGAGAAGGTGGCGCTTCTCGGCCACGAGCTGGCCCACGACGTCAACGGCGACCTTGCGCACGGCGTCCTGGTCAGCAGCGCCCTGCAGACTCTGGCCACGTGGTATCGGATCATCCACCCAGGCCCCGTGATGTACGTCGGCGGCGACTCCACCATGTCAGCTGGCGAGGCGCTGGCGCGCCCGCTGCTCGCTGGACTGGCGAATCTCTTCCTGGCAGTACTCCGTGCCGAGCAACGCCTCCTCCTCAGGTCGAGCCAGCGCGCTGAATACCTGGCGGACGCACTCGCCATCAAGGTGGCCTCGAGAGGCGCGGTCATCACCTTGTTCAACAAGGCGTTCCTCGCGAAGGCGTACTGGTTCGGACTGCGGCGGGCGGCTTTGGTCGGCGCGCCCGACCTCTGGGCTGCCGGGCGCGGCCACCTGGCCACAGTGCCAGCGCACGAGCTCACCCGTCTGCATCGTGTCGCTGTGCGCCGCGGCCACCAGGTTGATGACACCCACCCTCCAACCGCCCTGCGCATCCGCTTCGCCAGCACCCATGCCGCGGGAATTCCGGCAGTGCGCAGCGACCGCTCGGAGATGGAGGCAGTCGAGCGCGAGTTGGCGCCCGGCTACCGGCGGGTGGCGGCTGTCATGCGCTCCGCTGTGGGCCGTCCACACTCTGGAGACCAATTGGTCTGACGACGCCGAGAATGTGGGCGCGGGCCATCGTCGGCGAGCATGTCCCGGCCAACCTGCTGTTGACTGCGACAGCGTCAGCACGTGGCAGGCAAGATCATGCCCGTCGCGGCCTCAGCCACATCCGGATCGATGCTGCGTCCGCTGCCCATCAGCAGGCGCGGAGGCGGCCGGCGACGGGTCCACAGCGTGGGCGATCAGCGCTGCCAGGAGCCGTGCCCCCTCGGGGTCGGGATGGAAGCCGTCCTCATAGAAGTACTGGGGCTTTCCCGCACTCGGGCCATACCAGTCGACCACGACGGTGTCGGGCAGGTGAGCGGCGACATCAGCCAGGGTCTGGTTGACATAACCCACCCACGGTCGCGGCACCATCGTGTTCACCAGCACCACGCGATCCATCCGGCCGAAAGACTGCAGCGTCGAGATCAGCTCGCCTTCATCGAATGGGCCATTGGTACCCAGCTCGATCACGATCCTGCTGTGCAGCTGGCCCTGTGCTCGAAGTTGGGCGATCACATCGCGAAGCTGGTTCATCTGACGCGAGACCTGGCCGTCGATCACGGCCCCTGGCAGCACCGCCTGTAGGTACGGCGCCACGTCGATCATGATCGAATCCCCGATGGCCGTCACCTCCACCGGTGCCGGTGCCGGCAGCGCCGCGGGCGACGGTGCTGGCGTTGCAGGCGTCGACGGCGTCGGCAGAGCTGCCAGGCGCTCGCACGGTTCGGTTGGCGGGCTGACGGCATGCGCTGGCAGCCTGAGGCTGGCGACGAGCTGCGGAGTGGCCGGAGCCCCCGCACGCCCCGCCGGCAATAGACCTGCCAGGGCGACAGTTGAGGTCCCGACGGCCAGCACGACCGCGCCTGTGGCAGCCAGCAGACCACCCGGCGCACCGACGATCGTCCACCGCGGCGTTCGCAGACCTGCCCTCACCTCCGCGACACCACCGCGTCGAATCGGCTCTTCGAGATACCGCCAGGAGAGAGCCGCGATCACCAGAGTTGCGCCCACCTGACACGCGCTGCGCACCAGGTGTGCCCCTGGCGAGTCCACCAGTGGTGTGGTCAGGATGATGATCGGGTAGTGCCAGAGATAGATGCCGTACGAGCGGGCTCCGAGCCAGCGCAGCGGTCCAATCCCGAGCAGCTTGCCCACCAGCGTCGACGGATGGGCCAGAGCAGCCACCGCCCCGGCGGTGGCGATAGCCAGGATCAGCATTCCACCGCGGTACAGAAACCCCTGGTACTGGTTGGTGCTCCAGACCATCAGCACGATGATCGCCAGCCCCAACGTTCCGGCGACATCGAGGGCCAGGCGTCGGACACGTGAGCTGACGCCGAGCAGGTGCGTGCTCGGCCACACCAACGCGAGCGACGCCCCGACGAGAAGCTCGAAGGCCCGCGTGTCGGTGCCGTAGTACACGCGGTTGGGATCGCCGCCGGGTTGATACGTGGTCGCCATCAGCCAGGCTGAAACGGCGGCGCCGAGCACCGTGAGGAGGACCAGCGTCCTGCGGTTGCGGACCAAGCGCAGGGCCAGCAGCAGCAGCAGCGGCCAGACCAGATAGAACTGCTCCTCGACCGCCAACGACCAGAGGTGGCCCAGCGGCGAGGGCGGTCCAAGGCTGGCGAAATACGAGACGTGTTGAAACGCGTACCACCAGTTGCTCCCGTAGACCAGGGCAGCGAGCACCTGTCCGCGCAGCGCAGCAACCTGCCCGGAGTCGACGAGGCTCAACCACAGGACGACCGTCACCAGCATCACCCACAGGGCGGGCAGCAGGCGTCGCGCCCGGCGCGCCCAGAACTGACCGAGAGAGATCCGCCCGGTGATCTCACGCTGTCCGAGCATGAGGTCGGTGATCAGGTAGCCGGAGAGTACGAAGAAGACACCGACGCCGAGAAGGCCGCCGGGAGCCCACCCAGCATCGAGGTGATAGGCCACGACCACGATCACGGCAATCGCGCGCAGGCCATCGAGGCCTGCCATGTACCGTCGTCTGCCCTCGACCGGTTGCGGCACCGGCGGCTCCTAACTGCCCAATTTGGTTGAGCGCATCCGTTCCCGCGGCCCACGCGGCCGTCGCGTCCATGATATGGGGGCTTCGGCAACTGCGACCGTCACCGCGGCGACCGGCTGAGACGTGGCCGCTGGATGTTCTACCCAATCCTACAATTGGGCGATACGGCTGGACGCGATTCACCTGGTTTCGGCCGAAGCCATGGGCGCAGAACTTCAGACGTTCGTGAGCTACGACAGCAGGCTGCCCGAGATGGCCGATGCACGTGGCTTGCCCACCCGCAGCCCAGGCGCCTGACAGTGTGATGAGGCGCCGCTCGGGTCTCCGCTACGCGGGAGGGCCGGGGGACAGCGAGACGCCTGCCTGATGGGCGCCGCCCGAGGGATCGCGCCAGGACACGGTGACGAGGTCGCCCGGACGCCAACCCTGGCTGGCGGTGGCGAAGTCTGTCGGGCTGGCGACACCGGTGCCGTTGAAAGCGGTGATCACATCGCCCACCGCCATCCCGGCCCCCGCCGCCGCTTCCCCGGACACGACAGTGCTCACTCGCGCTCCACCGCCGCCGCTGGGAGCGACGACAGTGATGCCGAGCACCCCGCTGTGGCCGGACTGGATGTACGGCGATGTCGCCCCGGAGGTGATCTGCCTGGCGATGTCGATGGCCGTGTTGATGGGGATGGCGTCGCCATGGCTGGCCCCGGTTCCCTGCGACGGCGTCCCGGCGGTGTCCATGCCGATGACCCGACCGCCGCCGTTGAGGAGCGGCCCACCGGAATCGCCCGGCTGGATGGGCGCGTTCATCTGGATCAGACCGCTGAGACTGTTCACCCCCGCGTCTCCCTCGCTCAACACGGTCAAGGTCTCGTCCAGCGAGGTCACGTGACCGGTCACCACCGCGGGTGCGCCGTTCTTGCCGAGCGCGTTGCCCAGGGCGGTCACGGGGTCACCGAGGTTGAGCACCCCGGAGGCCTCGACCGGCACGGTGGGCAGATGGGAGGCACCCTCGAGGCGGATCACCGCCACATCCTGGCTGGGGTCCACCCCGAGCACTGTGGCGTTGTACACCCGACCCGCGGCGCCGACCTGCGCGGTCAACCGCGTCGTCCCCGCCACCACGTGATTGTTGGTCAGCACGATGCCGTCGGAGGCGATGATCATGCCGGTGCCGGCGATGTGTCCGTCCGTGACAACCCCGTTGATGTTGACGACGGCCGCGAAGATGTCGCCGGTGGTGTTGCCAGCCGCGCCGGGAGCACCGGCGGGAGATCCGCCGCAACCCGCCACCAGCACGGCGGTGGCGATCGCCGCAAGGCCGACGATCGAGTGCGCGACCGCGCCGCGGTTGAGGCTCATGGCTGGCGCGACGGCACCACGACGTACTCCGCGCTGGCAGACACCCCCGCCGTCGACGTCACCTGGCCTGCGGCCACATCGACGACGTAGAGCTTCTCCTTGCTGGTGTCGAGCACGTAGGCGCGCGAACCGTCGGGTGTCAGCCCCGCCCCCTGCGGTCGCGACCCGACCGGCACCGACTTGGTGGTGGTCAGGGTGGCCGGATTCAACAGCAGCAGCGCTCCCCCGGTGTTCTCCACCGCGACCAGGGTGGCGTCATCTGGGGTGCTCGAGAGGCCGACGATGTTGCCGGTCTCCTCGTGGCTGAGAACCACCGCGTTGGTGGCCACCAGGATCTCCTGAAGCAGGTGACTGGCCTCGACGAACACCAGCTTGCCCTGGTTGCCCATCAGCAGCGCGGGGTTGGGGCCGACAGCGATCGGAGCACCGACCGTGCCTGTCGCGGCGGTCACCGGGAGCACCGCGGCGGAGCTGGCGCAATTGGTGTAGACGGTGGCGCCGTCTGGGGTGATGACCAGCTGGCTCGGGCTGCAGGGCAGGCCGATCGGCGGCCCCACGCGCCAGCTCTTGAGGTCGACGGTGGTGATCGAGTTGCTCTGGTGGTTGGCGATGAACGCCCGAGTCCCGTCAGGCGTCAGGGTGAAGGACGAGGGTGCCACTCCGACCGACAGGGCCGTGCCTGCCCGGGACGAGGCGGTGTCGACAGCGGTGAGGAAGCCGGCATGGGTCCCGTCTCCGAAGCTGAGAACCAGGAGCGTTCGGTGGTCGGGCGTGAGCGCCAGCTGATTCGGTGTGCGCGCGACGTGGATGGGATCGCCAGCCCGGCGCGTGGAGAGGTCAAGGCGCTGCACTGTGTCGGAGAGGGAGTTGGCGACCCAGGCGCTGCTCGAATCATGGGCGATCAGGAGGGTGGGCTCATTGCCCACCGGCATCGATCCGGCGTCCCGGCCGCTGCCGCCGTCCACCAGGGACACGCTCCCTGCGGAGCTGGTGAACAGCACCCACGCGCCGCCGCCCTTGGGCAGGCTGATGTCCGAGGGAGCGCTGCTCAGGGACACTGGGGTGCCGGCGGTCCGCGTGCGCAGGTTGACGGGCACCAGTGTCCGATCGAGGGCGCAGGCAACCCAGGCGGTTGCGCCGTCGGCCGAGAGGGTGGCACGCACCGGACCGGCGCCGACGGCAACCGTCGCCACGGGGGCCCGCCCAACCAGGTCGACGATGGTCAGGCTGCGGTCGATGCTGTTGCTGACCACCAGGAGGTGTCCGTCAGCGCTCATGCTCGAGCCCGCCGGGCCGTGCCCGACGGCGATGGGCTGGCCCGGTGTCTGGGTGCGAACGTCGATGGGGATGACCACCCCGGAGGCGTTGCCCACCCCCTGCTCGATGACCCAGACGGTGGCCCCGTCGGGGGTGTAGAAGACCTCCGCCGGAGTGTTCCTGCCCACTCCCAGAGGAGAGCCCACCCCGGACGAGGAGCTGTAGAAGGCGACGACGCCCGGCTGGCCGGCGCTGGTGAAGAAGCTCAGCAAACCGGTCGGCCCCACCGGCGACGGCGTGAAGGAGGACGCTCCCTCGGGAAGTTGGTGCGCGGGTCGGGCTGTTCCCGACGTGGTGTCGATGGTGAGCAGCGCATGGCTGAGGTTGTCGACGACGTAGAGCGTGCGTCCGTCCGCCGACAGGTGTTCATCGGTGGGGTACTTTCCCGCAGCGATCGGAGCGCCCACCTTGGCGCGGGCGAGGTCCACCGGGACCACCTGGGCGCGCGTGCTGTCGAGCAGGAAGGCGCGCGACCCGTCCGCCGACGACACCATCGAGCTTGGCGAACCGGGGATGGCGAGGGTCTGGCCGGCGCCGCCTCCGCTGAGGGAGGTGGCGACCAGCACCGCAGGTCCGCGTTGCACCACCGCGACGGCGGGTCCGGACAGCGGTGTGGGGGAGGCGGGCGTAGCACCCGAGCGCAGCAGATAGGTCCCACCGGCACCCACCACCAGCACCGCAGCCACCGCTGCGGCGATCAGCTGGGTGGTGCTGGGGAAACCCGCAGAACCGCCGGCATCGCGTGGTGGCGCCTCGACCGGCGCGGTGCCATCGGGGGAAGCTGGTGGTGGCGATCCGCCAACCGGGGGCAGAGGAGTCAGCGCGGGCGGCTCGGGAGCGGCGTCGGCCACCTCCCAGGACTGCGGCGCCGGGGCGGGGCGTTCGCGGATGCCCCATCCCTGTGGCCTGGGGTCCTCCGGTGGCGCCGCGGAGTCGTCGTGGGGCATCGCCTGACCCTAGGCGCGACTGTCGAGATCGAGTGTTGCAGCAGCGTTTCAGATGTGCACGCTGACGAACGCCGCCACCCGTTCTTACGGGACGTTGCTGTCGGCGACCGGCCCAGCGGTGGCTGCCGCTCTACTGGGCCGAGAGCGCTGCGGTGATCCTGCTGCGCAGGTCGTCGGTATTGAGCTGGCCGACGAGTTGCGCGGCCACGCGACCCTTGCGGTCGATGACGAAGGTGGTGGGCGGTCCGACCACCTCGTAGCTGCGCACGATGTCGTCTGAGCTGTCGATCAGGCTGTCGTACGGAACCGAGTAATGGGTCAGGTACGCCTGCGCCGCCGGTCTGGTGGCGTCGACGCTGATGCCGGCGAAGCGGACGCCCGCGGCCGCCTGCGCAGCCACCGCATTGACCGCCGGCTGTTCCGCCTGGCAGGGCACACACCACGAGGCCCAGAAGACCACCACCACCACCGAGCCGCGCCAGGCCGCCAGCGAGATCCTGTGCCCCTGCAGCGACGTACCCGACAGCGGCGGGGCGACCTCGCCCACCCGCGGGCCAACTGTCGGTGTCGCCGAACCCGCGGCGGGGGAGGTGCCGCAGCCCGCCAGCCAGGCAGCGACGATCAGCCCCACGGCCACCCGGCCCGCGCTCATGCCCGTGACTGCGGCTGCTGGCGCAGCTCCGCCGCCGCTGCCCGCGCGTCGGCCTCGAACCATCGCGCCATCAGCACGATCAGAACCACCAGGAAGGGGACGCTCGCCGGTACCCACATCACGCCCGATGCGAACTGCTGGTCGGCGAGCGCCGAGAGGCCGCCGCTGCCGGAATACGTGTACAGGACGCTGGTGGCATAGCCGATGTACACGGCCAGCAGCCAGCTGCCGATCAGCCCCCCGAGCACCACCCCACAACGGCCGATCAGCCCCACGGCATGAGCTCCGGCGCCCCGCGGCAACGCCGCCGTCCAGAAGAGCAGGCCGGCCCCGAGGAAGAGGGTGTGCTCGAGGTTGTGCACCGCCTCGTCGCGCAGTGGTCAGGTCATAGAGCGCGGTGATGTGCCAGGCCCACATCACCCCGACGAACAGCGCCACCGCTGCGATCGCGCCCACCACATGGCCGGTGTGGCCGCGCAGCGCCCTTTGCGGCGCGGCCAGGACGTCTCGTAGCCGGTCGCCAAGACCGGCGGCAGCCGTCGCCCACGGACGTGAAACCACGATCAGCGGCGGCGCCAGCAGCAGCAGCAGCACGTGCTGCACCATGTGCACCCACTGCAGGTGCAGCGCGTACTCATCGAGCGGCGAGAGCAGTGCCAGCAGGATGATGGCGATTCCCGCCGTGAGTGACGCCCTCTGCGCCGCCGTCGGTGTCGTGGCGGCGCCCGCTACCGCCAGCCGGCGCGCGCCCCTGTCGTAGAGGAGGGCGGCGGTGGCGGCGGCGATCAGCGGCAGCGGTTCCGCGTACCAGCCGCCAAAGATCGCGTGGAGGACATCGATCACCACCGACAGCCTCTGACGACTGCTCAGACCAGCCGGACCAGGACGAAAACCAACGCACAGAGCACCAGCAGGTATCCCCAGTACTCTGCAAACGCCCGCAGGTGATTGGCGGTTGCTTCCCGGTCACGTCCGCGCGGGCCGGGGGCGACGACCGACAGCAACCAGAAACACCCGAAGAGCACCTCGACGATGAGCACGCCAAACCAGAGCATCGAGGTGGCTGCGTAGGTGCCGTCGTTGATCAGCCATCCGTCGCCGAGGTGATACTGGTACCACCAGCGCAGCGCCAGCGACGCGATCGCGAGCAGCAGCGCCAGGGCGGCGATGGCTCGAGCGCCACTGCCGCGGCGCGCGGCGCCGGCGGCCACCACCACCGCACCGAGGCAGGCCAGCTGCAGCACCAGGATGATCGCCGTCGGCAGCCCGGACAGGTCGGCGATCCCATCGGGTCTCCAGCCGCCGTTGAAGTTGTTGGCCCGCAGGTACAGGTAGGCGAAGATCATCGACAGTTGGAACGTGGTGTTGGCCGCCAGCGCCAGCCGGGTGCCGAGGATCAGGGTGCGACGCTGCCGGGGAAGATCGCCCGCGTCGGCAGCGACGGCGCCGACGCTGCTGACGCTCATTCCGCGAGCCCAGGGAAGGGAGCACCCGCGCCCCTCAGGGCGGGGTGGGTGTCGTCACGGTCGTAGTCGTAGGGAAGCCTCCAGTCGGTGGGGAGCGCCGTGAAGTTGTGGACCGGGATCGGGTGAGGCAGCCGCCACTCGTTGCCGAGAGACTCCCATGGGTTCGCCGAACGAGGCAACCGCGGCTTGACGATGGTGTCGTACACCAGCATCACCAGGAATGCCAGCATCGAGGCACCGAGCACGAAGGAGAACAGCGATGCCGAGATGTTCAGGCCCTGCAGCGAGATGTCGTAGCTGACCACGCGGCGGGGCATGCCCAGGATGCCGACAGCCAGCAGTGACAGGAAGGTGCCGTTGAAGCCGATGAACATCACCCAGAACTGGATCTTTCCGACCCGCTCGTTGAGCTCGTGGCCGGTGATTCGAGGGAGGTAGTAGGTGATCCCGCCGACCAGAGCGAAGACCTCAGCGCCCATGATCGTGTAATGGAAGTGTGCTTGCACGAAATAGCTGGCGTGCAATGAGAAATCGGTGGGGACGTCGGAGAGGAACACGCCGGTGAAGCCGCCGATCAGGAAGTTGAACATGAAGCCCAGGACGAACAGCATCGGCACTGTGAACCGGGCTCGGCACCTCCACAGTGTCCCGATCGCCACCAGGAAGATGATGCTGGTGGGGATCGAGATCGCCTCGGTGGAGAACATGTAGAAGGGCCGCAGTGACGGCGCGATCCCGCTGACGAACAGATGGTGCTGCCACACGAAGAAGCTCAGCACACCGACGCCGATCATGCCACCGAGGGCCACCCGATATCCCCAGATCGGTTTGCGCGCGAATACCGGGAGCATCTCCAGGATGAGACCGAACGCGGGGATGATGAAGATGTACACCTCGGGATGGCCGAAGAACCAGAAGAGGTTCTCCCAGAGAAAGGGGCTGCCGCCGGCGGCGGGGACGAAGAAGGTGGCCCGACCGATGCGGTCGAGCATCTCCATCACCAGCACCACCAGCAACACAGGCGCGGCGAGAAGCCCGAGGAAGGAGGTGACGAACACACCCCACACCAGCACCGACAGCTGGGTCATCCGAAGGCCGGGGGCACGCTGGCTGATCACGGTGGCGATCATGTTGAGCCCGGATAGGCAGATCGACAGTCCCACCAGGCCGAACGCCACCAGGTACGCGTCCATGCCGCGCACCGCCTCGTCGGCGAGAGGCGCGTAGCCCGTCCAGCCGGTGGGAAATCCTCCCACCAGGACACTGGAGATGAGGATCAGGGCGGCCGGAGGCAGCAGCCAGAAGGTCAGCGCCTCGAGCCGTGGAAAGGCCATCCCGCGTGAGCCGATCATGATCGGCACGAAGTAGTTGCCGAAGGGCCCGATGATCGCCGCCGAGGCCATGAAGATCATCAGCACCGAGTGCAGGCCGACGATCTCCAGGTAGGACTCGGCTGACGTGAACGAGGGCTGCGTCGCCATCAGCTCGGCGCGGATGAACATGGCTCCCAGGCCGCCCGCGAAGAGGAAGAAGAGGATCACCACCAGGTACTGGACGCCGATCACCTTGTGGTCCAGGTTGAGCCGGAAGTAGCGCCTCTTTCCACCGTCCTCTCCGTACAGGAAAGCCTCGTCGGCCTCTGTCGGTCGGGGACGTCCGAGCAGGCGTCCGATCGGGTACTGGAAGAAACCCATGCCGGCGAGAAAGCCGATCGCGCTGCCGATGTACGCGACGATCAGAGCGGCATTGGAGTTGTTGGAGTTGGCGTCCGCAGGAACCACACGGTCGCCGATCAGGGCACCGACCCAGAACCCGACAACGGCCCCGACGATGCCGAGCACGATGCCCCACTGGACGACGGTGTGGGAGAGCCGGCGCCGCTGCGGCGCGGCCGTCATGGTTGCCATTGCCATACCTCGTGACAGGCGGTCGTCAACATGCTGTTAGGTCCCGTATGCGGCAGGCAGCGGCACATACGTGTGGCTGTACGGCGGTAGGTACTGCATGACCGGCGCGTCGGCAGCCTGTTGCTGTTTCGCCCAGGTGGAAAAATCGCTGCCGCTGACGATCTGTGCGCTGTTGTCGTCCATCGACCCGTGCCACAGCCCGCACAGCTCCGAGCATTGGATGCGATACGTTCCCATCACGGCCACCCGGGTGCTGAAGACGTTGTCGTTGTTGGGCACCGCGTCTGCCTTGACGCCGATGGCGGGGAACCAGAACGAGTGGGTGACGTCCAGCGAGGTGATGTGGAAGGTCACCCGGGCGTCGGCGGGGAGCACCAGGTGAGCGCTCTCCATCCCGCCATAGGCGGGATAGCGGTAGGTGAACTGCCATTGCTGGGCAATCACCTGGACCTCGATGTCGGTGTTGTCGGGAGAGGAGCCCACCGAGGTCCCGCTGGTGCCGCGGCCGGCGAGGCCGAGCGCGTCAGCGGCTTCCTCGTTGGTCAGGGTGAGCGTGCCGAAGACAGCCAGGAGCAGCACCGCGAAACCGATGACACCCACCCAGAGGCCGGCGAGACGAGGATTGCCGCGAATCCTGTCGTGCGAGGCTGGTCGGGCGTTGGGATCGCGCCGGCCGATCAGCATCGAGCCCACGATGCCGGTGATCACGCCCGAGAAGATCGGCCACGCCAGGTACGTCAGCAGCCGCAGTGTGTTGGAGATGCTGGTTGCCGTGTCGGAGGCGTGAGCCGGTGGGAACGGCAGCACCGAGATGATGAAAAGGCCGACGAGCGAGGCGACGACCCAGATGACTCCGAGGGTGACCGCGAGACGTCGGTTGGCAGACATCATCCGACCTCGATCTGGCCGTCCATGTACCCAAGGGTCTGCATCGGACCACCGTTTCCGTACAGGGTGCCTGCACCGCAGGGCACGAAGCACTGCCAGTGGAAGATGCCCGATGCCGGGACCTTGAAGCTGAACACGACGATGTTGTCAGTGTTCTTCGGGTTGGTGGCGTCGATGCCCGGCAGCGGCACACTGACGCCGAGATCGGGCACCGAGAAGGTGTGCGCGGCGAGGGTCGGATCGATGGCGTTCATGGTCTTGCCGTTGACAGTCATCGACTCGCCGACGGTGCCGCGCACCAGCCCGAGGTACGGATTGCGCAGCCCGGTCGGGGTATCCTGCTGGTCGACGGTCATGCGGATGGTCGCGTTCGGCGGAACCTTGAAGAAGGTGGTGGGCAGGTATCCGACCCAGTTGGGATGGTCCCCGAAACCCACCGCGGCGACGGTGTTCACCTTGATGTCCACCACCGGGCTGCCGTTGTTGCTCTCGCTCGATGAGGCTGCGACGCTGGCGGCCGGAGACGAGTGTAGGTAGTTCACAGCGAACTCGGCGATGAGCACCCCGGCGGCGAGGAAGGCGAGCACCGTCAGCGCGCCCCTGCGGTTCATGAGGTCACCTCTGTGAGTGAGTGGTGATGACGGATGCGACCTCCCCAACGGGGAGAGGCGCGTTGTAGCCGGCGACCAGGCCGCCCTTGGGATCGACGATGTACACGACGGTGTCATGGCCCACGTCGGTTGCCGATGGAACCACCGCCACGTGGTATCTCGCCCACACGGCTTGGAGCTCTGATTGGTTGCCCAGCAGCCAGTGCCAGCCAGGGCTCCACGAGACGTGGGAGACGAACGAGCTGACGTCTGCCGCGGTGCGGCCAGGGGCCACGCTGACCACCAGCAGCACCGGCCTGACGGCTGCAGGGAGCGCCGATTCCACCAGGCCCAGCTCCTTGCCGACGATCGGACACAGGTTGGTGCACTGCGGGTCCATGAAGGTCACCAGAACAACCTGTCCGCGCAGGGCGGACAACGAGACCGTCTGCCCCGCCTGGTCACGAAGGCTGAAGCCTGGTGCGGGTTGCTCCGCTCTCGAGACGGCGGACGGCAGGTACTGCGCGGTCGGGCTCGCTGCCACGGCAGCGGTGTGGGTGAGCAGCCGGCTGACCGTCAGCGTGCCTGCGAGCCCCACCAGCAACGCGAGCACCCCAACCACGAGGGTTGGAAGCGTGGACTTTTTGGGGTCCTCAACCGCCCTGCCGCGTCGTTGGATTACCCGCCCCCCGGCTGTGTGAACGCTGTGTGAACGCGCAGTGAATTTGGCACCAAGTGTCGATTGTCGTCAAGGGGTTGCCAGTTGCGGCACGAACTGCTAGTGAAGTGCCGCACTCCACCAGCGCCACTCTGCCGCCCCGTGGTTAGAGTCGCCAAACCATGGGAGATCAAGCTGGCCGCATCGTCGTCGCCAACGTCACCAAGACGTTCGGCACCGTGCGCGCCGTCCAAGACCTCAGCTTCACCGTCGAGCCGGGCCGCGTCACCGGTTTTCTCGGTCCCAACGGCGCGGGAAAGACCACCACCATGCGGGTGGTGCTCGGCCTCGCCGAGCCGACGTCTGGCTCGGCGACGGTCGCCGGCGTGCCCTACGCGCAGCTGCCCCACCCTGGACGCACGGTGGGAGCGGTGCTCGAGTCGACGAGCTTCCACCCCGCCCGCTCGGCGCGCGATCACCTGCGTATCTACGCCGCCGCGGCGGGGGTGACCGACCGGCGCGCCGACGAGGTGCTGGCGATGGTGGGGCTGACGCCGGTGGCCGGCCAGCCTGTCAAGGGATTCTCGCTGGGGATGCGCCAGCGGCTGGCGCTGGCCACAGCGATGCTCGGCGACCCTGCGGTTCTGATCCTCGACGAGCCTGCCAACGGTCTGGACCCCGAGGGGATCGTGTGGTTGCGCGGCTTCCTGCGCCACCTCGCGCACACCGATGGACGCACGGTCCTGGTGTCCAGCCACGTCCTCTCCGAGGTGGAGCAGACAGTGGACAGCGTGGTGATCATTGCCCACGGGCACTTGGTGCACGAGGGGACGCTCGACGAGCTTCGCGGGGAGAGGGCTGTCGGCGTGGTTGTGCAGACACCGACGCCGGAGACGCTGGTCGAACCGCTGCGCAGCCTTGGCGCGACGGTGACCCGTGCCGGCGAGCACGGCCTGCAGGTGACCGGCGCCAGCGCGGCGACCGTGGGCCACGCCGCCTGGGAGGCGGGTGTCGAGCTGCACGGCCTCCGCGAGGAGGCATCCAGCCTCGAGCAGGTCTTCATCGAGATGACCGAGGACGTGCCCGCGCCCGTCGGGGACGCCGCGCCGTCCGCTCAGCCAGCGCCGGGGACGACGGCGTGAGCGGCCTGCTGCGGTCCGAGGCACGCAAGGTGACCACCACCAAGCTGTGGTGGGGAATGCTGCTGGGCTCGATCGCATTCGCCGCCCTCGGGGTGGTCAGCCAGATCGCCACCAACGGCCTCAAGAACAACCCGGCCTTGCCGCTCAACGACCCGGTGACGCAGCGGGCGATCTTCTCCTCGGCGGTGAGCGGATATCTCTTCTCAGTGGTGGTTGGGATCATCCTGATCACCACGGAGTTCCGCCACTTCACCTCGCGACCCACCTTTCTGCTCGAACCGCGCCGTGGCCGCGTGATCGCAGCCAAGCTGCTGGTCGCATCCGCTGTCGGGTTGCTCTATGGCTTCGCCGACGTCGCGGTGTCGGTCGCCATCACCGTGCCCTGGCTCTCGGCCAAGGGGGTCAGCGTCGGTTGGCTGAGCAATGGGCTCGTCATCGTCATGGTGGGCGCGCTCTTCGTCATCGCCATCTTCGCTGTGGTGGGGGTGGGGGTCGGGGTGCTGATGCGCAGCCAGGTGGCCGCGGTGATCGCCACCCTCGCCTACCTGTTCGTCGTCGAACCGCTGATCTCGGTGATCCCGGTGATCAAGGAGGCCTATCGCTATCTCCCCGGTGCGGCAGGGGGTGCGCTCACCGGCGTCTCCAGGAACCAGGTGACGCTCCTGAGCAACTGGCAGGGAGGCCTGATGCTGCTGGGGTGGGGGCTCCTGTTCGCGTTCCTGGGCTGGCTGTTGACAGTCCGGCGCGACATCGCCTGACAGCGGTCATCGCCTGACAGCGGTCCCCCCGCGGGCCCATCCGCTACAGCAAGCCGGGTCGTTGCCAGGGCTGCCCGCGCACATGCTCGTCGAGGAACGCGAACACCGTCTCGTACCAGAGGCGCGCGTTCTGAGGCTTCAACACCCAGTGGTTCTCATCGGGGAAGACCAGCATCCGCGACGGGATGCCGCGAGTCTGCAGCTCCATCCACAGCGCGTGCGCGTTGTCGAGCGGGACGCGCTGGTCGCGCGCTCCGTGGATCACCAGCATCGGCGTCGCCAGCGAGTCCGACCGGGAGTGTGGTGACTGGCGGTGCCAGCTGTCGCGGTTGTGCAGCGGGTCGCCAAACTCTCTGTCCATGTAGAAGCCGGCGTCACTGGCGTCGCGCTCCATGGTCATGTTCCACACGCTGGCGTGGGTGACGATGGCCTTGAACCTGTCGGTGGTCACCGCCATCCAGTTGGACATGTAGCCGCCGTATGAGCCCCCCATGGCGGCGACCCGTTCGCCGTCGATGTCAGGGCGCGCCGTCGCGGCGTCCACGGTGGCGTGGATGTCGGCCGCGGGCAGCGTCGCCCAGTCGTCCCAGGCGCGCGCGATGTGGTCGTGGCCGTACCCGGTGCTGAGCCGCGGGTTGGGGAGCAGCACCGCCCAGCCACGCGCGGCCAGCAGCGCTGCATTCCAGCGCCAGTGCCAGCCAGCCCATGAGGAGATCGGGCCCCCGTGGATGAACACCACCAGTGGCAGCGGCTCGGTGGCCGCCTCCTGCGGCAGCACCAGCCAGCCGTGCAGCTCCGATCCGTCAGCAGCCGTGGTGGAGATCTCCTCGACCCGGCTGGGCAGCGGCTCCCATGTCATCGGGCTGCTCACCACTCGCGGTTCCTGATCGGCGCGGGTGATGTCCAGAGCCACCGGCACCGGCGGTTCGTTGAGGTGCGAGCGGATCGCGTACAGCGCGGTGCCGTCGGGCGCGATCGTCAGGTTGCTGTACGCCCCCGCTGAGGTCAGGCGGGTGACGGTTCCGTCGAGGGCGACCAGGAAGACGGGGGTCTGTCCCCGCTCGTCGGCGGTGACCACCAGGGCGCTGCCGTCGTTGGTCCAGCGCAGCTCCTGAGCCTGTGCGTCCCAGTGCTCTGCCAGCGGTTTGGTGGCGCCGGTGGGGGCGTCGACCAGCGACAGGTGGAACCGCGGGGCCACGCCTGGCTCGCCGAGGTCGGTGCTGGCCACAGCGATCGTGGAGCCGTCGGGCGACCAGTCCATGACGCTGTGGTCGACGGCGGCGTTGATGACCACACGCAGCAGAGGGCTCTTGCCGGTCTCCACCACCGCCAGGTCGGCCTTGAAGCGGCCCGCGGGATGCACCGCCGCCCCGAAGGCCACGTTCCCGCCGTCCGGTGAGAGCGCGAAGTGCATGTCCTCGAACCACCCCGCCCAGGGCGGGGAGGGGGTGAGGTCACGTGGAGTCGGGGGCTCACCGCCGGGCGCAGACAGGTCGAGCGCGTAGAGGTGGGGCTGGCGGGGGCCGATGTCGTGATCCCACCAGCGGTCCGGGTAGTGCTCCACCAGCCTCGCCTCCACGCCGGCGTCCTTGCGGGCCTTCTCGCGGGCGCCGTCCTCCTCGAAGGTCGCCGCCCCAGGATGGACGGCCGCGCTGACCACCACGGTGGAGGATCGCGCCGCCGTGAGCACCGCCCCGAGCCCGGCCGGGGGCGCCAGCACCCGCATCGGTTCACCGCCGCCGGCAGGGAGCACGTAGAGCACGTCGGCGTCGGGGGTGCCGTTGTCCGCGCTCTCCGGGTCAGGTCGCGACGAGGTGAAGAGCAGGGACCCATCGGGCAGGTAGCCGCGCGCGGTCTCGCCCTTGGCCGACCGGGTCAGCCGCCGCGGTGGGTCATCGCCGGCGGTGCCGACCTCCCAGATCGAGGCGGCGAATCGCTTGCCGTCCGCCGCCACCGTCTGAACGGTGAGGGCGAGCCGGGAGCCATCGGGGCTGAGGTGCAGGCTGAGCAGGCGTGGCAGGGCCAGGAAAGCGTCGAGGTCGAAGCGGGGGAGTGCCACCATCGCCAACCGTACCCGACCCTTGCGCGGCGCTGCGTCAATTCAACACCGGCGGGGGCGCGCACCGTGCGACCATCGCTGTCGTGGACAGGTTGTGGGCGCCGTGGAGGAGCACATACGTGACTGACGCGGGCTCGGCGAGCGGCTGCTTCTTCTGCGCGGCCGTGGCCGGTGCTGACGAGCCTTTGCTGGTGGCCGGCGACCCTGCGACGATCACCGTCCTCAACAGGTTCCCCTACAACAGCGGGCACCTCATGGTCGCCCCCCGCGCGCATCTGTCCGACCTGCTCGCCGCCGGCGACGACGGCGCCGCCGCGCTCATGGTCGCCGCCCGGCGCGCGATGCGAGCCCTGGAGTCGGCGATGCACCCGGCCGGTTTCAACCTCGGCGTCAACCACGGGGATGCGGCCGGCGCCAGCATCGATCACCTCCACCTGCACGTGGTGCCGCGATGGGGCGGCGACACCAACTTCATGCCCGTGCTGGGCGCCACCAAGGTGCTCCCCGAGCTCCTCGAGGAGACGGCTGCGCGGCTGCGTCACGCCTTCGCCGAACTCGCCGACGTGCCCGAGCCGGCGGAGCTGCCCCCTGCCCAGCGGCTCTAGGCGGCGGCTCTAGTAGGGCGCAACTCTAGAAGGTGCTGGCCGACCCGTTGGCGCCGGGCCGGCTGCTCTCCCGCTCGTCCGCCCCGTCCTCGACAGCGACGGCGTCGAGGTGTTGGAGAGCGTATTCCTTGAAGCTGGGCGGATCGGTCGACTCGTCCGTGTCGCGGGCGCCGCGAGTGCTCGCGGGGCGTCCCTTGGCAGCCGCCGCCGGAGACGAAGACTTCGCAGTCGCGCCGGTGTCGCTGCGCCCGGTCTCGCCGGACTCGGGCAGGAGGCGGCGGTACACGCTCATCGCCTTGTCCAGCTCAGGGATCTCGGACTCGATCTCGGCAAGGGGTGCGCTCACCCAGTTGAGGGCGCGCATGTGGTGGCTGAGCTGGCGGAGGTGGTCGGCGCGCACGCCGGCGATGCCGAGGAACGCTGGAGCACCGGAGCCGGCGACGTCGGCCGCGTTGGGGTTGAGCCTGCGGTAGACGGCCATGGACAGCTCGAGGTCGGGGATCTCGCTCTCCACCTCGCTGATCGAGGCGTTGACCCACTCGAGTGACCGCTCATGGTGGCTGAGCTGACGGAGATGATCGACGCGGCCTTCGGCAATG
Organism: Candidatus Amunia macphersoniae; assembly: GCA_016464795.1. Classification (GTDB taxonomy): domain Bacteria; phylum Chloroflexota; class Dormibacteria; order Aeolococcales; family Aeolococcaceae; genus Aeolococcus; species Aeolococcus macphersoniae. The sequence continues at coordinate 24,277 of JAEKNN010000005.1, forward strand.
CTGAGGAAGGAGTTGGTGCTCATGGCGGTATGGTGCCGCCGCCCGCCGCGGATGTAGTCGCTCGGAAGTAACGGAACGGTGCACATCCGGCCACGACGCAAGCGGGTGGGCGAGGGCCTCGATCCGCTATAGTCCCGGCCTCGTGGGTTCGGTCATCAAGAAGCGGCGCAAGAAGATGCGCAAGCACAAGCACAAGAAGATGTTGAAGAAGACCCGCTGGCAGCGCCGCGCCTAGACCGCGCTAGGCTGGCGGGCCGGTGGACAGCGTCACCGTCGCTGTGTGGGACTGGCCGCCGGGGTCGGTCCAGGTCACCGACACTGACTCACCGGGCTCATGCTTGACGATGGCGTTGCGGAGGTCGGCGTTGGTGCCGATCGACTGACCCCCCAGCGCGGTGATCAGCGATCCGACGGTGATCCCGGCCTTGGCGGCGCCGCTGCCACCCTGGACCTGGATCACCTTGACCCCTCCGGCGCTGTCCTGGGCTCCCACACCGAGAAGGGCACGGGTGTTGCCGACATGCACCAGGTCGGTGGTCTTGCCCGACTGGATCTGCCGGACGATGCTGATCGCCTTGTTGATCGGGATCGCGTAGGCCAGGGCGGACGCGGCCTGGCTGGACTGGCCCGAGGACTCGGCAGCTGTGTCCATCCCGATGACCGTCGCCGAGGACGTGGCCAGCGGACCGCCCGAGTCACCGGGTTGGATGGGCGCATCGACCTGGATCAGGCCGCTGACCGTCTCCGAGTCGGCGCCGCTCTGGTCACTGGCGGTGATGGTGCGGTCCAGCGCTGTGACATGGCCGCTGGTCACCGCCGGGTCGCCGTTCTTGCCGAGAGCGTTGCCCATGGCCACCACCGCGTCGCCGACAGCGACCGTCGACGAGTTGCCGACGTTCACTGTGGTGAAGTTGCCACCGCCTTCGATCTGCACCAGGGCCACGTCCTCGGTGAGGTCGTAGCCAAGCACGTGGGCGGCGTAGGTCTTGCCGGTGCTGGGCAGCTGCACGGTCATGCTGGTCTCACCGTCGATGACGTGGTTGTTGGTGAGCACCTCACCCGTGGAGGTGATCACCATCCCGGTGCCGGCGGCGCCGCCGTTGCCGGACAGGGTGACGTTGATGTTGACGATGCCCGGGGTGACCTTGGCCGCGACTCCGCTGGGATCGGCGGAGCCACCGCCCGGCGATGCGCCGGCACTGTCACCGCCCCCGCCGGTGGCGCTGGGCAGCGACGGTGCCGCCGCGCTCGGTACTGAGGGCGGGGCGGTCAGGCGGGCCACGGTGACGCCGGAGCCGATGCCCACCACGAAGATGGCGGTCAGGGTGGCGGCGAGGACACGGCGACCGCGATGGCTGTGCTGCGGCGGCAGCTGCCACTGCCACATCTCCGCGGCTCCGGCATAGGGCGGCGGTGGTGGCGGTGGCGGTGGTGGGACCGCCCTCGACAGGGCGGGCTGCCAGGGCGGGGGAGGCGGCGCCGGGGGCGGCAGCGCATCCCCGAGGTGAGGGGCACGAGGGTCGGTCGGAGGCTGGTTGGTCATGGCCTGCTGGTTGTCGCCGCCGGTTTGCACGTCAGTATGGTGACGCACTGCGTCTTGCAGGAATCTGACGAGTGGCTGAGAGCGCGCTGGGGACTCACCTACGCCGGTCCGATGAAGCCTCGGTGGAGGGCTCGCGCCGAATTGGCGCCACTGAGGATCAGGGCATTGGCGAGCTCATCGAGGAGCAGCTCGAGCACGACCTGGGCTCCGGTGGCACCGTCGACGGCGAGGCCCCAGTACAGCGGCCGGCCGACCATGACCGCGCTGGCTCCCAGGGCGAGGGCGCGAAGGATGTCGCTGCCGCGACGGACACCGCCGTCCACCATCACGTCCCCGCGGCCGGCGACGGCGTCGACGATGCCTGCGAGCACCGTCGCCGTGGCGGCGGAGCCATCGAGCTGGCGGCCGCCGTGGTTGGACACGACGATGCCGGCGGCGCCGGCGTCGATGGCCCGCACCGCGTCATCGGGGGTGAGGATCCCCTTGACCAGCAGCGGCACGCTGTAGCGCGAGGCCATCTCGGCGATGTCCGTCCAGCTCAGCCGAGGGTCGATCTGAGATTGCGTCTGATGTGGCTGGAAGGCGCCGTCCATCCCGGTGGCGCTGATCGCCGGCACCGCCTGGGTGACCACGAACCCGGAGTCCACATCACGCTGGCGGCGACCGGACACGGGGAAGTCGACGGTGACCACCAGCGCCGAGTAGCCGGATGCCAGCGCGGATTCGATGATCTGGTGAGTCAGCTCCCGATCCGTGAAGACATACACCTGCAACCACAGGTGTGTGCCCGGAACCGCGATGGCGACGTCGTGCGCGGACACCGTGGAGAGCGTCGACAGGCACATGGTGGTTGACGTGGCCGCGGCCGCTCGGGTCAAGGCGATCTCGCCGTCCGGGGTGGCGATCCGCTGGTACGCCATCGGCGCGACGATGATCGGGTGCGGCATCGTCGTTCCCAGCACGTCCACTGCGGTGTCCGCTTTGCCGCTACCGGTGAGCACACGCGGAAGGATGCTCAATCGCTGCCACGCGGCGATGTTCTCGGCGACGGTCCACTCGTCGCCGGCCCCCCCGCTGATGTAGCCGAACGCTCCCGGATCGAGCGCGGCACGGGCCGCCCCCTCCAGCCCGGACAGACTGAGCGGCAGTGGTGGGCGACTCATCAAGGGTGCAGCAGGAGCTCGCGACTACCCGCTGACGCGAACCAGCATCTTGCCCGTGTTGTCGCCGCGCATCAGTCCGAGGAACGCCTGCGGCGCGTTCTCGATTCCGTCCACGATGGTCTCGCGGGTCACCACACTGCCATCGGCGATCCACGGACCCACCTCGTTGACGAAGGCGGCCATGCGCCGGTTGTGGTCGATGACAATGAAGCCACGCAGGGTGAGCCGCTTGCCGACACACATCGTCAGGTTGCGCGGTCCGGGCACCGGGGTGGTGGCGTTGTACTGGGAGATGGCGCCGCACAGGGCCATCCGACCGAAGCTCCGCGAGGCGCCGATGGCCGCTTCCAGATGCTCACCGCCGACATTGTCGAAGTACACGTCGATGCCGTCGGGCGCGGCGTCGGCAAGCTGCTTGCGGATCGGGCCGTTCTTGTAGTTGAAGGCGGCGTCGAAACCCAGCTCCTCGCGAAGCCAGCTCACCTTCTGATCGGAGCCCGTACTGCCGATGACGCGCGAGGCCCCACGCAGCCTGGCGATCTGGCCGGCGATGCTGCCCACAGCGCCGCCGGCGCCTGAGACGAACACGATGTCGCCCTGCTTCAGCTGCGCGATCTCGACGAGGCCGACCCAGGCGGTGAGACCGATCATGCTCAGAGCGTTGAGGTGCGCGGTGGCGGGAACCGAGCCTGTGTCAACCGCGCGGAAGTCGCCTGCCTTGGCAGTGGCGTACTCGCGCCAGCCATAGTTGTGGGTGACTGTGTCGCCGACGTTCAGCTCGGGGCTGCGCGATTCGATCACCTCGCCCAGCGCTCCGCCGTCGAGCACCTCGCCGACCTGGTACGGCGGCACGTACGACTTGACGTCGTTCATGCGTCCGCGCATGTAGGGGTCGACAGAGATGAGATGGTTGCGCACCACCACCTCGCCATCAGCGGGCGGCCGCACCTCTGTCTCGTGAAGGCTGAAGTTGTCGGGTGCCGCCTCGCCGTTGGGCCGGGCGGCGAGATGGATCTGTCGGTTGCACACGCCGCTGATCGTCATGGCGGGCATCTTGGCACACCACATGCTCGGCTCAACCGCCCTGTCGCGCCACCGCATCGGCCAGCTCCCACGCCCCTTCCAGCCACGACTGCAGCTCCTCGACTGTGGGTGCCAACTCGTACACACGAACATGGCAGGCCCGCGACAGACCATCCCAGGTGGCACTCACCCGACCGGCCAACTCGACGTCGTGCAGGAAATCGCCGAGGCACAGCAGCTGGCACTTGGTGCTGGTCTCGCGCATCGCCGGGCATCTCAGGCCCCAGAGGTCATCCAGGGAGGCCTCGATGGCCTGCCGACACAGCATGGCCGACGCGCGCGGCCACAGACCAGCGGTGCTTCGGTCGTCGACGCGAATGAGGTCGCGCGCAGCGGAGACGAGGTCGTATGCGTCGACGGGGTCACCGGCCACCGGCATGCTCCGCTCGAACCCACACGCAGAGCTGTTCAGCGCCGCGCACCAGGGTGACCAGGTCGCCGCCGATGCCGGTGTGTGAACCCCGGTTGGCCAGCTGCACGATCGCGGCCGCGCCCGGCAAGTTCTTGTGCACCCACTCCAGGACGTCGCCCGAACGACCGGCATCCTTGAGCACCGCCATCGCCAGCCACATCTTGAGTGTGGTGGGGACCAGCAGCGCAGCCTCGACGTCGTCGTGGGACCTCCCAGCGCGGAGCAGGCGCCGCGTCACCGCCTCGGCGCACGCTGCTTCGATCGCCAGCCGGCAGAAGCCGGGGACCACGCGCCGTGCCGGCGCCGGCAGGTTGGTGGTCTGGGCGATCGCCATGGCGTCATCGATGTGGCGGGTCACCGGGTCGAACACCTGACGCAGGGCGACCACCGAGCTCTCACGACGGCTGACCTCGATGATGGTGGCGTCCATCTCCAGCCTGCGCACCGCGGCTGGCAAGCGATCGTCGTGGGTCAGCACGATGACCTGGCGCCCCCTGGCGATGCGATCGAGCACCTGGGCCAGGCCATTGACCTTGACGGGATCCATCGCCTGCACCGGGTCGTCGATGACGATGAAGCGGAAGGGCGACTCGGGCATCGACGCACGCGGCAGGAAGAGGCTGAGCGCCAGGCAGTTGAGTTCCCCCTGGCTCATCACACCCAGCGCGCTGCCGGCCTCGCCGTCGATGTTGACGTCGAGCGTGAGCCGGCGCTGGTTTGACGTGCTCGTGCCCTCGAGGCGGAGCTCGCCCAGCTGCACGCTGCTGGTCTGGCGCAACTCCTGCCAGTTCTTCTGAACCTCGCCGGCGATGGGCGCGAACCGCTGGGTGCGGAGGGCCTCATGCGCATCCCTGATCCAGCTCTCCGCGGCCCTCAGCCGAGGCAGCGCCTGGCGCTGCGCCTCTGCCTCGACGGCGCCCGGCAACCAGGCGATCACCCGCTGGGCCAGAGGTCGCCATCGGTCCTCGCGCCTCTCCAGCTCCGCCCCGGCAGCGGCGCGCACCGCGGCGACGCCGGCGATGAGGTCGGGCGCAACGGTGTCGAGGTGAGCGGCCAGGGCAGGCAGGTTGTCGTCACCGGGCAGTGATGACCAGCGCTCCCACTGCGCCAGTGCCACGGTGCCGTCGACACCAACATCCGTCGCCTGGTGCAGGGCTTCCGGGGCTGGGACAACCAACCGGCGAGCCTCGCCCCGAAGCTCCATGGCGCGACCGTGCACCTGCTGAGCCGAGACGGCCTGCCGGCGAAGCTGCGCAATCCTTTCGGTGGTGCGCAGGCGCCACTCGTAGGTCAGCACACCGGCGCTGCCGCACACCGGACAGTCCAGCCCCTGGTGGGGGGCGTGGACCTTCAGGGCCTGCTCGAGCAGGAGCGCTGTCTCACGCGCCGCCGCCGCGTCACTGCCGCCGAGACGGTCGAGCTCGTCATTCACCTCGCGCAGCCGTGCGCTCAGCTGGCGGACCCGCCCGCGGTCGATCACCTCGATGGTGCTCAGCTCGCGCAGCGTCCTCAGCTCCGTGCGTTCCTCCACGGCGGCCACCCCGCCGCCGACAGTGGTCTGGATCGACTCCAGGTCCCAGGACTTCCCGCTCAAGGCTGTGCGCACCGCGGCGGCGCGCTCGTCGTCAAGGGTAGACAGGTGCTGGGCGAGCTGATCAGCCTCGCGCTGGCTGGCCTTGATCACCATCTCGGCGTCGAGCCGCGCCTTGCGCAGCAGCGATTCGGCGGCGGCGATGTCGGCGAGGCCAAGGATGGAGGCGAGGGCATCGTAGAGCTCAGTGGGCCTGCCCTCGAGGATGCGCCCGAGCTCGTTGTGCGAGAGCAGCGGCGGGTAGGCCCGCACCGCCCGCTCCCAGCCGGCCTCCTCGACGCTCGCCCGCTTGCCGTCCACCTTCAGGACCGAGTCCGCCACATCGGCGCCCTCAGCCCAGGTTCGGGTCAGCGTCAGCGGCGCTGCCCTTCCGTTGACGGAGAAGCTGGCGGTGATCCGCGGTGGGCCGTGATGAAGGTTGCGCCATCCCTCAGTCCACACCTTGGGGCGCTCCAGCCAGCGACGGTTGGAACCGGTGAGGACCATCTCGAGCGCCTCGGACACCGAGGACTTGCCGGAGCCGTTGCGCCCCACGACCAGGGTGAGCCCGGGTCCGGGTGGCAGCGACAGGGTCGTGGGCGGCCCCACCCCGCGGAAGCCCTCGACCGCCAGGCTGGCCAGGTAGGCGTTCGGCGGTGTGACCGCAGCCGCGGCCAGCGCGATCGCTGGGATCGGGTCACCGCTCAACTGGTGGCGAAGCGCGTCTTGCCCATCGAATGCAGCCAGGATCAGCTCGTCGGCGTCCGCCAGGCTTGGTGGCCGCCTCGCCAGCTGCTCGACGACGAGGCTGTACAGCGTTGGGTCGGGCATGCCTCAGCAGATCATGACGTGACCGGCCTCGTGATCATCGCCCGGAGAATCGCTGAATCGTGCGATCAGCTCGTCCAGATAGGCGTCGCCCTGGCCGGCAGCCATCCCCTCCGCAACACAGTGCTGAACGTGCTCCGGAGCAGGATGAAGCCGATCTTCTCCGGCACGGCAGCGGGCGGCGCTCAACTGGGTCAGGACCCCGGGGCAGTAGCGCTCGTCCTCGACCATCTGGCGATGCCGGCCACCTGGCCGTTGAGGCGGTTGAAGCGGCGGAGCAGATCCTGCTTGCTCGCCTGGTAGCTTGACCGGGGCCCGAGCTACGTCAATGGCACCGGCGTCGGTAGTTGACGGTGACCAGGTGCACCGACCCCGTCCTTGAGGCGCAGGAACGGCGTCTCAAGGTATCGATAGGACGCAGCGGCCGTGACAAGCACGAGCAACGCTGTCCCAACCAGTGTGAACAGACCCTCGGTGCCCAGTCGAGGCGCGAGGATCGCAATGCACAGAGGGTGATAAAGGTAGACGCCGTAGGAGCGTTGGCCCACCCACACGAGAGGAGGGCAGCACGCCATCTCCACAGGCAAACGCATCGGCCGAACCGCGATGGCCACCACAACGGTCGCCGCGGCCAATCCGACGAGGGTGAATCCCACCCCTTCCATCAACGAGGAAGCGTGATCGCCCGCGGCCAGGACGATGCCCAGCGACAGGGTCCCGGTGATGCCACCAATCTTGATGATGCGCGTGGAGACGCGGTCGAGAATGCCCAGAGAGGCGGCGATGGCCACGGCACAGCCAACCAGGAGCGAGTCCGCTCGCGCATCCGTCCGGAAGTACGCGCCCTGGAGGCCGGTGAGGCGGTGCAGGAGGACGACGCCGATGAGCACGATGGTCGTCCAGAGCGCAGCCCGACGTCCGCCAACGGCGAGCGCCACGCTGAGCACGATCGGCCACGTCCAGTAGAACTGTTCTTCGATCGACAGTGTCCACGTGTGCACCAGCAATCCTGAACGCACTTGACCGAGGGCGACCAGCCAGTTGGCCACAGACAGAAACGCCGCAATCGCCTCGCGCAAGGTGTCGTTCAGGGAACCTGAATACAGCAGACCTGCGATCAGCACGCCCATCAGAAGCGTCGCTCCCATGGCGGGGAGGAGTCGCAGGGCCCTGCGTGTGTAGAAGTTTCTGAAGGAGATCCGCCCCGTCCGCTCGTGCTCTGCCAGCAGGATGGACGTTATGAGGAATCCACTAAGCACGAAGAAGATGTCGACCCCCGCCCATCCGCCGGGGAGGGCCTGCGGCCAACAGTGAGAGACCACGACGGCGAGCACCGCGAGGCCGCGAAGCCCGTCGAGCGCCGGAATGTATGCCCTGTGGCCACTCACCCTCATACGATCCCTGTCGAGCGGCCGCCGTCTGTGCCCGTTCGGTGGCGAACCGGCAACGGGAAGGTGTCACCTGCGCTGCCCAGCGGTGTCGGTCCGCGCCCATCCGCTCGCTGGGAGGTTGTGGACATGGTTCGCTGGCGGACCGACGCCCCCGGTGCGATCGATCATCGTGAGGGCTGTGACACAAGTTGAGTACGTCGATGTGCGAACAGCTACCACCCCGGCTGTCGATGCTTCAGTGGCGGCAACGTCGAGGTACGGCACACGAGGCTTCACTGGGACCCCGATCGACGATGAACGCCTTGTGGCGGAGCTCATCTCGCGGCGGCCGGCCACCCTCATGCAGGTGTACGACCGCTTGGCCGCCCGCGTCTACGCGGTTGCGTTGGAGATGGTCGGTGACGTCACCACCGCCGAGCAACTCGTCGAGGCCGCCTTCCTGGCGCTCTGGAAGAGCCCCGAGAGCGTCCTGGTTGAACGCCAGAGCCTACGTGTCTTTCTGTGTGATGCGGTTCGCAACGGAGCCGGCAGTGGCTGCCGGCCGGTGTCGAGCAGAGAATCAAGGTAGGAGGTGTCTGTGAGCGACGAGACCAACGATCCAGCGGCGACAACTGCGGACGAGGCCGCCGAACGCACGCACGAGGGCAACGCACACGCTGATCACGAGGAGACCGGTGAGCAGACGCGGGGCTCGCTGCAAAGGTGGGGCGCCAACTCGCCCGGGTCGAATGCGATTCCGGCGACCGGCGACAGCCCGCCATCCGACGACACTGGCAAGCTCCCGAACGAAAGCTAGCTAGTCGCGCGCCGATGCACGGGTTGGCGGCGGAGCTGCCGGCTGTCTGCGCCCCTTCCTCGCCGGCGTCGCTCGGGACTGCGTCCGGGGATGGGCAGGGAGCCGTCCGCGCCGCTCGGCTTTGTCGATGACGCTGTCGAGCTCGGACTTGATCACGCCGTAGCACTCACACGACACCGACTCCAGCCCGGGACGGTCGACGATGGTGATCACACCGCGCCGGTACTTGATCAGCCCGGCGGCTTGAAGAATGCCCGCTGAGAGCGTGACAGTGGCCCGTCGCGATCCGAGCATCTGGCCCAGGAACTCGTGAGTGATCGTGAACTCGTCGACGCCGACGCGGTCGCGGGTCATCAGAAGCCAGCGGCTGAGACGCTCCTCGTTGGAGTGCAGACGGTTGCAGGCGGCAGCCTGGGCGACCTGGCCGAAAAGGGCCTGGAGATAGTCGCTGAGGATGCGTCGCACGGCCGGCTCCGCCTGGATGGCCTCGTCGAAGGCCGTCGCCTCCATCCGCAGCACCCATCCGGGAACCTGCGATATGGCCCGCACCGCGAGGGAGCCACCCACCACCAGAGGCACCCCGACGATGCCCTCGTTGCCCACCGTGGCCACCTCGACGATGGCGCCGTCCTCGAGCGGTGTGACCAGCGAGATGACCCCGTTCAGCGGGAAATACACGTGCTCGATGATCTGACCCGGTTCGAAGAGAACCGTCTTGATCTCGAGGAAGCTGGGGGTGAGTGATGCAAACCATTCATCGCGCGCCGCAACGGGAAGCGCGTCGAGCAGCTGGTTGGTGGTGTTCTCGGCCAGTTCAATTGTATGCACAGTGTCCTCTCACAATCGGCAGGCGCCCCGGTGAGCCCTTGGTGGGCTCATCTACCGTCGCGGATGACTGCCAGGGTGCAGTCTACCCCGGCCAGGCGGAGACGAACGCCACGGTCAGACACCGGGCCGTTGGTGGAGCCAGGGGGACTCGAACCCCCGACCCCTTGCATGCCATGCAAGTGCTCTCCCAACTGAGCTATGGCCCCGGCAGGGATGGTACCAGCGCAGTCGGCGCGCGCCCGGAGAAGCGCACAATGCTCTGCAGACTCAGTGCACAGATGACAGGCGTCCGCTCAGATGCCGTCCCAATTGGAGCAGTCGAGATGGCGTCGATCGATGGTGTCAACGGCGTGGCCGAGCGCTCGTCCCCACTGGTCGGTGCAGCGCATCGTCTGGTCGGCCGCATTGAAGCTCTTGTCGACGAGGTGGCCAAGCTCCGCGTGGACAATGCGGCGCTGCGCATCGAGATGCGCGAGGCGGTGGCCCTGCTCGACGCCGCCGCGGCGACAGTGCCCAATGGCCAGCGCCCCTCTCGCGGGCGCAAGCCGGGAGCTTCCAAGCCGACAACCGCCTCTCGCCGGCGCCGTCGCGGCGCCGCGCCCAAGGGTCGCGCGACTCCCACGGACGTGACCGCCGACGTGGTCCGGGCGGTGCTCGTCAAGCTCGGCGAGGCCACGGCCGCGCAGGTCGCCGCCGAGATCACCCGCGCTCGGGTGCAGGCCGGCGTGGCCGGCTCCACGCCTCCAGTCGGGGGGCGGGCAGTGCGCTTCCTCGCCGAGCGGGCTGGCGCGACCGCCCGAGTCGGGGAGGACGGCCAGCGCCGCTACCGGCTCGGGTAGCTCCGCTAGCCCGTGGAGCTCGCCACGCAGGCGTTCTGCACGTTGCTCCACTCGAGTTGGACGGTGTACACATTGCCGTCGCCGCCGGTGATCTGACGCTGCTGCCCGTTGCAGATGTCGCCGATCTCGCCATTGGTGGGGTCGTACCACGCCAGTGGTGGAGCATTGTTCGTTTCCAGTCCGACCTCGGCGTCGGTGGTCGCCTCGACCAGCTCGTGGGATGACACCGAGGTGACATTCTGGAACTCGCTGCCACTGCCGCACCCCGAGCTCATCCCCGGCGAGGAGAAGTCGGGGAGGACGCTGTAGAACATCTCCGGGCCCGAAGTGGTGCCGTGGTATGCGCAGAACTGCACGCCCGAGGTCGAGCCTCCCTGAGTGATGGTCACCCCGGCGGGAAAGTAGATCGCATACAGGGTGCTGGCCGACGGTTGCGGCAGATTTCCCGCGGCCACCTGTAGGTGCCGCCGCCGTAAGCACCTGCACCACGCGCACGTCGGAGAGCACGCGGCCGCCGTAGTAGTTGAGGTATGGGCCGGCCCCGGGCAGCAGCGGCGCGGTCAGACCATTGTGAATCAGCGGCATCTGACCGACCGGCAGATGGGTGCGCAGGTTGATCGGTACCAGAGAGTGCCGCGGGCTGGCCTGGGCGACCGGAGTGGCGCTCAACCGCCGGTCCGGCAGACCAGCCCGGACGGGGCGCAGACTCGGCACGTGATTGCCCCCCACCAGCGCTGCGCTCACCCATCCAGCGCGGTCGGAGCCTGATGGCGGCGGACCGACAGCAGCTCGGAGCGAGCCCGGTCCGGACCTCCGGGCCTCGGAGCTCGGCGGCGGTGCCGCCGTGGGTGTGGCCGTTGACAGTCATCGTCATGGCGTGCGGCGCGGCGCTCGGCAGCTACGCTCTGCACGAGTGGAGAACCCTGGGCGCGACGTCAGTGGTCACCGAGCAGGTCACCACCCAGAATCAATCCCCGGCGGGCTCCGGCTCGGGACCGTCGGAACCGACGGCCGGCCCCTCACCCACCAGCCCCTCGCCCACCAGCCCCCCGCCCACATCCGGCGCCCCGCTGTCACCGAGCGCGACCGCGGCCGCCAACAGCGTCAGCACCCGGGTCACCCAGTCGCGGAGCACCCCGTCTGACGGGGTGCTCGGCACCATGCTCGGCCTGGCCACCATCCTGGTCCTGGCAGGCGCCGTGCTTCCGCGCCTGCTCCGCAGGGAGCGGGGCGGCGCAGCTGACCTCGACGTTGCCCCCATGGAGGCTGCGGCCGCCAGGGCGGTGACGCGGCAGGCGCTCTCGACACCTGGCCGCCTGGCGATGCGAGCCGGAACCGATCAGCACACCCAGGTGGCCGCCGCCGGGGCACTGGCCGCCGCGGCGACCGCCCTGGCGGTGGCGCGAGCACGCCAGCTCCTCATCGACCCCTCGAGCGTGGGCGAGCAGCTGGCCCTGTCCGCGGAGCAGATCGCCCAGGCCCGTCGCGGGGTCATCCCTCCCCAGGTCTGGGACCTGTTGGCAGCCCAGGCCCTCAGCGACGTGGGCGCTGCTCCGTCGTAGCCACCTGCGGCGGCCTGGATACCTCCTCGAACGCCGTCAACAGCCGGGACATGTCCTCCCGCTGTGGGGCGCTCAGGGCTTCGCAGGCCTGCCCCATGGCGGCGTTGGTGTCCTGCTCGGCCTGAGCCCACCGGGTCGCCAGATCGGGAATCGTGGCCGCACGATGACCCAGAGCGGCGATGTCGTCGTCGCTCCAGCCCGTCTTACGCATCTGTTCGGGCCCTGCCTCCGGGTCCGCGATCAGGGCTGCAGGCACATCGAGCCCGCGGCCACGCAGGGCGCAGAAATGGAGGCCGCCGCGCAGCTCGCGGAGCAGTGCCACCGCATGCGCCGCCCGTGCCGGGGCGTCCTCCGGCCGCTGCCACGAGCGCCAGGCGGCGAAAAGCGCCAGGGCTGAGGCGTCGGCGCTGTCGACGATGCGCTCCGCCAGCTCAGCCAGATCCTCGGACCCTGCGAGGGTGGCAACGCGCTTGCGTCCCCACTCCCAACACGCCGTGGCGTAGGCGGTGGTCGCGGCCGCTGCGGGCAGCGCGGTCGTCTCCTGCCAGGTCAGGTCGATGAGCCAGGCGGGGAACATCCCGTAGAGCGACGTGGCCACTGTCGAGCTGACCTCGCCGACGGCGCCGGCGCGTCCCCGGAGGTACAGCTGGACGCGGTTGACGCCCCAGGGCTCGCCCGCATTCTTCATCTCGCGGGCGGTCATGAACCTGCCGCCCGCCTTGACAGCCTCCCGGGTGACGGCGGCGAAGGCGGCGGTCTCGGTCACGGCTGGCCTCCGGTGTTTGGCGTGGCCGGTGCAGGTTACGAGCCGACGATGGTCTCGCGTGATCCGTAGCACGGGGACGACGACCACGAGGTTGGCGTGGCAAAGCGCGAGCCCGCGGCAGTCATCACCCATGTGCTCTCGCCGTTGACAGCGACCAGGTCGAGCGCGCCGTCACCGCTGACGTCGCCCAGCACTGTCGCCCGGGAGCCGTAGAAAGGCCCCTGCGACCACGCGGTGGGCCCGGAGAAGCCCCTGCCGGTCGACGCCATCACCCAGCTGCTGTCGTTGTTGACGGCCACCAGGTCGGCTCTGCCGTCACCGGTGACGTCGCCTGCGAGCGTCGCCCGGCCGCCATAGAACGGCCCGGCGGACCACTGGGTGGGCGCCGCGAATCCCGCTCCTGTCGAGGTCATCACCCAGCTGCTGTCGCCGTTGACCGCGACCAGGTCAGCCCTGCCGTCGCCGCTGACGTCGCCGGCCAGGGTCGCGATGCTCCCGAAGAACGCTCCGGACGACCAGACCGTCGGTGCTGAGAACCCCGAGCCTGTGGAGAGCGTCACGAACACGCTGTTGTCGTTGACGGCGATCAGGTCCGCCCGTCCGTCGCCATTGACGTCGGCGAGCAAGGTGGCGCGATTCCCGGCCACGGCCGTCGAGGCCCACCGTTGTGGTGCGGAGAATTGAGAGCCGTCGGACAGCATCACCCACACGCTGTCACCGTTGACAGCGATGAGAGCCTGGTGGCCGCTGCCGGCGATGTCACCGGACAGGGTGGCGACACTGCCGAAGAACGTCGACGACGACCACTGCGACGGGTAGGCGAGCGAGCTGCCGTTGGACGACATCACCCAGGCGCTGCTGTCGTTGACCGCCACGATCCCCGCCCGGTACGCCACGGAGCGGATGCTGAGTGCCAGCGTGGCGGTGTGCGTCGCCGAGCCACCCCCGCCTGTCACCGTCACCAGGTAGTTCCCAGGGGCCGCATAGCTTGCGGCTGTCACCGTCAGCAGGGAGTTGTTGCCTGCGCTCACCGACGCCGGGTTGAACGCCAGCTGCACACCGCTGGGCGCTGCGCTCGCGGACAACGCCACGACGCCCGGCGACCCCGCTGTCACACTGGCGGACACAGTGGCCGTTTGCGGAGATCGCGCGGTCACCGTCACCGCCGACGGCTGCACAGCCAGCGAGAAGTCGTTGGCGGGCCCCTGCGTGACGCACGCGTTCTGGCTGTTGCTCCACAGCTTCTGCACTGTGTACGTGGCCCCGTCACCGCCGCTGGCGGTGGCGTCCTGGCCGTTGCAGATGTCGGCCACCTCACCGACCTGACTCTGGTTGGGATCGTTGGGATTGTCGTAGTACCACGCCAGCGGGGGGCCGTTGGATTGCGAGAGGCCGACCTCGGGGTCGGTGGTGGCCTCGGCAAGCTCGTGCGACGACACGGCGGTGACATTCTGGAACTCGGTGCCATTGCCGCAGTGACTCGCCATGGCACCTGTCGAGAAATCGGGCAGCACGCTGTAGTACAGCTCCGGCACTCCTCCGGTGGTGCCGTGGTAAGCACAGAACGCCACACCCGAGCTCTGACCTGGGCCCAGGGTGATCGTCTTCCCGACTGGGAAGTACATCGCGTAGACGAGGTTGCCGTTCTCCGGCGGCAGGGTGCCGGCGGCGACCTGGGCCTGGAGCTCGGCGGAGATGTTGGCGTCGTCGATCGTCGCACCGTCGTTGGCGAGAGCCGGAGTGATCGTCACCTGGCCGACGAAGGAACCGCGACCGATGAGCTGGTTGGTGCCCAGGTTGCCGGCTGCGTCCCTGATGTTGGTGCCGTACTGGGTGAGCATGTCGTAGTACTGCGAGCTGGTGACGCCGGCGTAGAAGCTGGCGATGCTGGGGGCCGCCGTCCGCGACACCTCCGCCTCGTACGCGCCGGCGCCGTAGAGCACCTGGATCACCTGCGCGTGGGGAAGGACATGGCCGCCGTAGTAGGTGAGGTGCGGGACCACCGCCGACGAGGTCGCCGCCGCGCGGGAGTGCACTGTGGGCATCGGGTGCACATGCCCGGTACGAACGCCGGCGTGGGCACCGGCCCCCGGCGGGGCGCTCGCGTGCGCTGTCGTCGGTGGCGCTCCGAGGGCGATGGCGGTCGCCGCACCGATCAGGACGGTGACGGTGGCGCGCAGGGTGGGCGCACCAGCGGCGCGTCGCCGGGTGCTGGCTTGCGCGCACTGTGACATGACCGACCGACCTCCACGCCAGCAACTGAGGCCGGTCGTCATCCGCCGCGATGGCGGGCGATCTCTCTCGAGCACCGGCGATGATGTGAATGTGAAACCACGCTGCGAAGGCGGCCGCCGCCGCAGCCCGATTGTGGGCGATCGCCACCGGCACGGTCGCGCCCGCAGACGGATTGTCACAGCTCTGCATGGGGTGGCCATCGCATGTCTGAGCGCGTGCGGTGCGGGCGCCAGCGCGCCGGGGTCCTCGTCCTCGCCTGCCCCGACGGCGGTGGTCGGCCCCACCGCACCGCCGTGCCGCCAGCCCGCCTCGCCGAGCAACCACCCGCCGGTCGGCGCAGCTCAGGCGTTGACTGTGATGGTGGTGCTGGTCTCCGCCGGGGTGGCCGCCACTCCGGGGCGGCTGCAGCTGGGCACCACCTCCTGCGTGAGCGTCGGCGTTGGCCAGGAGGTGTCGATCGCGGTTGACGCGCGGATCCCGCCGGTGCCCGTGGAGGCCGGCCAGGCGCACCTGCTCTCGGCCGTCCGCGTGTCTCCGCCGGTGCCGGCCACCTCCGCCGTGCCGCTCGCCGGCCACTACACGCTGACCTTCACCGCCGAGACCCCGGGCCGTACGTCGATCGCCTATCTGCCGGTCGCCTGCAAGCTGCCGCCAGGAGCCTGCTGAGAGCCCCGGATTGTCCCTCCGGCGGCCGCCGCGGCCGTCGACGCTGGCGGCATGAGCGGTCTGCGCCGGGTGTTGACACGACGCAGCGGGTGGGTGCTCGGCGTCACCGGGGCGGCCGCCCTGGCCAGCGCCGTCGGCGTGCTGGTGACCGCACGAGGGAGTGATCAGCCGGTTGCCTCGGCAATCCCCGCGGTGGCGGCGCCGGGCGCCGCCGCGACCCTGCTGGTCTTCGTCAGCGGCGCGGTCGCCCATCCCGGGCTGTATGAGCTCGCCGTCGGAGCCCGCATCGCCGACGCCATCGCAGACGCCGGCGGGATCCTGCCCAGCGCCGACCCCGGCAAGCTGCCCAACATGGCCGGCCTTCTTCACGACGGCCACCAGGTCAACGTCCCCTTCGCCAAGGGTGCGAGCGCCCCCACCTCCCTGAAGGTGGACGCCAACAGCGCCTCGGCCACGGACCTCGAGGGCATCCCGGGCATGAACCCGGAGATCGCCCAGGCAATCGTTGACGCCCGCACCCAATGGGGTCCATTCGCCAACCTGTCCGACCTGCGCAAGGCGCTCGGCCTCGACACCGCCACCGCAGCCCTGATCGGCAAGCATCTGAGCTTCAGGACGACCGCGCAATGAGCGTCACCGCCCCATGGCGGATTGCGCTGTGCGCTGGGGCTTTCTCAGCCTGCGTGGCCGTGGCCCCGGTGAGTGTCGGACTGGCCGGCCTGATCGCGGTCGCCGTGTGCGTGGTCATCGCCGTGGTCTTTGCGGAGCTGCGCACCGTGACGGCGCTGGTCGCGTTGGTCGCCTGCGTGCTCGGCACCTGGCGTGGGCTTGGCGCCGCCACCGTGGACCGTGGCCCGGCGAGCGTCGCCGGCCACCTCGGCAACGGTGCGTTGGTGCTCCGCGGCACGGTGGGCGATGCCGGCGTGCCTGGCCGCGAGGACACCATCGTGGTCGACGTCCGCGACCTGGCCACCCAGGCAGGTGCCTGGAGGGTCAGCGGCGCGGTGGTGGTGGAGCCGCGGACGGCGGTGGCCGTGCTGCCCGGGGACATCGTCGACGTGCAGACCAACAGCCTGCGGGCGCCGCCCCAGCGGCCCGGCTCGCTGTCGGCGGTGGCCCTGGAACGTGTCGGGGTGACGGCCATCGCCACCGCCGCACAGGTGACGGTGCTGGTCCAGGGCGGCCCGGCCCCCGCCCGCGTTGCCCAGCGATTGCGCCGCCTACTCGCGGCGGCCGTGGCCCGAGCGCTGCCTGAGCCTGCCGCGACACTGCTGCTTGGCGTCGCGTTCGGGATTCACGGCCGCCTGGCCGGTGTCGTCCGAACCCCGCTCCAGGACGCCGGGCTGATCCACATCGTCGCGGTCAGCGGGCTGAAGGTGGTCATGGTCGCCGGCCTGATCCAGTCGCTGGCCAGGCTTCGCGGTTGGTCGCGGCGGCGCCGGACGGTAGCGACCCTGGCCACCATCGGCGCCTACGTGGTCCTCAGTGGTGCCGGCGCCGCAGCGCTGCGCAGCAGCCTGATGGTCAGCGCGGGACTCCTGCTCAGCCGCGACGGTCGCAGGCCACACTCGTTCGCACTGCTGGGCCTCTGCGCGGGCGTGCTGCTCGCCGTCGAGCCCGCGGTGGCCACGGATGTCGGCTTCCAGCTCTCATTCCTCGGCACCGCCGGCATCCTGCTCCTGGCCTCACCGATCGCTGACCGTCTGCCCGGTCCGCGGCTGCTCGTCGAGCCGTTCGCGGTGACCGTCGCCGCGCAACTGGCGACGACGCCGATCACCGCCGGCACCTTCGGCGTGCTCTCGCTGGTGGGGCCCTTCGCCAACGCGCTGGTGCTGCCGCTGCTGCCGCTGGTGATCGTCGCCGGCGGGGCGGGGGCGCTGCTGAGCACGGTGGCGCCGGCCCTGGGATGGGCGCCCCTGGAGATGGCCGCGCTCGTCTGCCGGGTGATCCTGGCGATCGCGCAGGGAGCGTCAGCGCTGCCCTTTGCCGCCATCGCGGTCCAGCTCTGGCCCTCGGCGTGGACGCTGGCCGAGCTCGGCGCCGGCGGGGCGGGCGCCCTGGCCTGGTACCTGCACGACCGCTGGCTGCCGTTCCGTGCTGGCTCGGTGGCGATCGGAGTCACTGTGGCCCTGGTCGCCGGTGTCGTCTCAACCTGGGCGGCGGTGGCGGCGACTGGTCACGCGCTGCGGGTCACCGTGCTCGATGTCGGCAACGGGGTTGCTGTGTTGATCCGGGCCCCGGGTGGCGGCCTGGTGCTGGTCGACGGCGGCTCCGATGGCGCCGCCCTGTTGACCGCGCTGGGCAGGGTCCTCTCACCTCTCGATCGTCACCTCGACGCGGTCGTGCTGACCGCCACCGATCGCTCCACCTCGGCCGGGATCCCGAGCCTGATCGGCCACTACGACGTGGGCTCCCTGCTGGTGTCCCAGCCACTGCCGCCGGCGCTGCAGACGGCGGCCACGCTGATGGCGGGCACCGGGACGCGCGTGGTTGCTGCCGGCGCATCGCCGTGGACGGTGGGCGGGACCAGCGTGCGCTGCATCGCGTCGGGACCGCTGCCGGCAGCACCTTGCGTCCTCCAGCTCACCGACGGTCATGCCACCGCGCTGGTCACCGGCACCCTGCCCCAGCTGGCCCAGGACGAGATCGCCGGGGTGGCCGGCACGCAGCTGCGTGCTGACCTGCTGGTGGCACCGGTGACGAGCGCGCCCTCTGCGGCCCTGATCGGCGTCGTCCACCCCCAGCTGGTGGCGGTCCCCGCCAAACGGGCGCCGCCCGGGCTTGCCGGCTTCGGGCTGGAGGTCGCCCTGACCGGGCGCGACAGTGACATCGAGTACGTCGCGGTGGCATCGGGAGGGTTCACGACCAATGCCGGCTGATCATCACAATCGAGAGTGCATGAGTGCTGACACCCCGGGGTTGCTGCTCGTCCACGGTGACGAGGCCCACCTCGTCGACCGCACAGTCGCCGGCTGGCGCGCGGCCGCCAGTGCCGATGTCGAGGTCATCGACGCGCCCGCCAGGCTGGAGCCCCTGATCGCCAGCCTGGTCGACATGCCGCTCTTCGCCGCCGATCGTCACGTTCTGGTCCGCGACCTGGCGCAACTCAGCGGTGCGCGCAAGGGGAACACTGGTGTCGACGGGCTGGTGCGTGCCCTGGCGATGCGTTCCTCGAGCACCCATGTGTGCTTCGCGGTGCGCGCCACCGTGCCACCGACCAATCCCATCCTGGCTGCCATCCAGGCGCAGGGAGGACAGGTGGTGCACCACCAGGCGATGCGGGCGGGCGACCGGCGCCAGTGGCTGGAGGCTGAGCTGCGCTCGCGCGGGATCCGTCTGCCCGCGGGCGGTGCCGATCTGCTGCTGCGCAGCAGCGGCGGGGACCTCAGCGCCATGGCACGGGAGCTCGACAAGGTGGCCGCCCACGGTGAGCGCATCACAGCCGACCAATTGCAGCAGTTGTTGGCCGGCACCGAGCAGCTGCAGCTCTACAACGTGCTCGACCTGCTCGCCGGGCCCCGGCCCGCCGCCGGTGCCGCGCTGCTCGTCGACCTGATCGCCGAAGGCCGTTCCCCGCAGTACCTCCTGTCCATCCTCGCCGGCCAGCTGCGCGACCTGCTGATGACCCATGCGGTGCTGCTGCGCGGACAGCGCAGTGCGGGGGCTGTGGCCTCGGCGCTGCGAATTCCGTCGTGGCGCGCGGAGCGCGTGCTGCGCTCCGCGCAGGCCATCCCGGCAGCGCTGGCGATGGCCTGGATGCGCGAGCTGCAACGCATCGACGCCGGGCTCAAATCGGGCGAGGTCGACGACGTGGCGGCCCTGCAACGCTGGGGGCTGGCGGCGGCACAGGCACTGCTCGAGCGCCGTACCAGGCGGAGCGCGTAGGCGACGAAAGAGCCATCAGAGACGACGCGTTTCCGGCAGCCCTGGTGCGATCACGGCCGGCGCTGGGAACTCGCGCACCCGCCAGAGCGGCGTGAGGACTATCGACAGGCTGGCCACCACGCCGAGTGCTGCCGTCAGCCACAAAGTCGTCACCGCGCCGAGGCTGGCCGCCAGGACACCGCCGAGCAGGTTGCCCAGCGGCCACGCGCCCCAGAAGAAGCTGCGGAAGACGGCGCTCATCCGGCCCTGCAGCCGCGCTGGTGAGAGCGACTGGCGGAGGGTCATCTGAGCGATGTTGCCCGCCGTGCTCACTGCCCCGATCACCAGGAACAACGGGAACAGCAAGGCCACGGCGGGCACGAATACGGCCAAAGGGATCGCGCCAGAGAGGCCGATGGACACAGCGTCGGTGAGCGCCATGGTGCGACCTACCCCGGCGCGCGCGATCACGCGCCCCGCCACCGTCGAGCCGAGCATCGAGCCCAAGCCGCCGAACGCGAGGATGGCGCCGAGCAGTCCGGGGCTGAGGTGCAGGCGCCCGTAGGCGAAGAGAAAGAGCGGAGCTTCGTAGGCATGGGCGAAGACTCCGGCGGCGGTGAGACACAGCAATTGAGCGCGGAGCACGGGATTGCCGAAGACGTGTCGCAGGCCCTCACCCACCTCCCGGGCGAGGTGGTGGCGGTGAGCTGTCGCGAGCTCCGGCTCACGGTGGCGGATGGCCAGCACCGACATCGCCGAGAGCAGGAACGACGCGGCATCGACGAGCACCGCCCGGGCCCCACCCACCGCCTGCACCAGCACACCTCCCACCCCGGGTCCCACCAGTGCTCCCGCCGACCAGGTCACCTCGAGCCTGCTGTTGGCCTCGAGCAACTGATCGCGCCGCACCAGCACCGGCACGTACGCCAGGTAGGCGAGGTCGAAGAACACAGTGAACACGCCCATGGCCACGGCTGCCGCGAACAGGTGCCACAGCTGCAGCTGGTCGAGCCCCGCCAGGGCCGGGATCGCGGCCAGGATGGCCATCCTGGCGAGGCTGCAGGTCACCATCAGCGGCCGTTTGCGCACCCGGTCGACGATGGCGCCCGCGGGCAGCGCCAGCACCGGGAAGGGGATGCGCTCGCAGGCGACCAGCAGGCCGATGGCCGCGGGACCGGCGTGAAAGCTGAAGATCGCCAACGTGGGCAGTGCGAGAACTGTCACCTGGCTGCCGATCTCGCTGACCGTCTGGCCGCCCCACAGCAGGCTGAAGTCCCGCTGCCGCCAGACCGCCCGACTCATGGAGCAGTAGGCTCGCACAGCGTCGGCCGGGCCCGTCCTGCTTCCATTGCACGCGACATGGACTGGGTGCTGATCTCCTCCCTGGCCACCGCTGCGGGCACCCTGGTGCTCGGCGCGGCGACGTTTGCCTCAGTGCGCTCGGCCAACCGGGCCGCCCGAGCAGCCGAGGGGTCGCTGCTGGCCGGGCTCCGGCCCTTGCTGGTGCCGTCGCGCTTCCAGGATCCGCCTGTGAAGATCTCCTTCGCGGATCAGCACTGGGTCAAGATCGACGGCGGCCATGCCGTCGCCGAGGTGACCGACGAGGCCATCTATCTGGCGATCTCGCTGCGCAACGTCGGCAGCGGCATCGGTGTGCTGCACGGCTGGATCTTTCACACCGAGCTTCGCACCGGGGAGGCAGCCACACCTCGCCCGGAGGACTTCCGCCGCCTGACCCGCGACATCTATGTGCCGGCGGGTGACAACGGCTTCTGGATGGGAGCCTTCCGCGAGCCGTCGGCGGAGGAGTTCGTCGAGGCCCACAGAACCATCACAGCACGGCAGGGATTCACCATCGACCTGCTCTACGGCGACTTCGAGGGGGGCCAGCGGTCGATCAGCCGGTTCTCGTTGCTGCCGGCCCGCGAGCAGGAGTGGTTGGCGTCAGTTGGGCGGCACTGGAACATCGACAGGCCGTCGCCGCGCTGACGGGTTAGCTCGTCTCCGACCGTGCCCTGGCGCCACCGGACGATGCCTTGGCGCTGCCCCTCGCCGTGGTTGTGCCTGCTCCCTTGGCCGCGGTCGCGGCCTTGGCGGCGGGTTTGGACGCCGGCTTGGGCGCGGACCGCGCCGACGGCTTGCGAGCCGCCGCGGTCTGGCGGCCACGCCCCTTGGAGCCACCAGCTGCGGCCGCACGCACCTCGGTGGCATGCTCGCCGCCCTCGCCGGCCGCGCGGATCAGTCGTGCCGCCATCGTGGCCAGACGTGACTTGCGGCGGTTGACATTGTTGCGATGGAGGATGCCCTTCTCGCCGGCGCGATCGAGAGCTTTGACCGCGGCCCTGAGCTGGTTCTCGGCGTCGACCGTGCTGCCCTGCTCGAGTCCCAGCAGTGCCTGGCGCGCCTTGCCCACGTAGGTGCGGACCGACGACCGCACTCCGCGGTTGCGGACGTGCTTGGCCTCATTGGCACGGATGCGCTTGCGCGCCGATCGGGAATTGGCCACGAGTCTTCCTGTCGAACGGAGATGAGCGGCACCCTCAGGTGCGCGTGCGCCGACGAGCAGCGCGGCTTGGGGAGTATATCAGCCACCCAATGCTGATCACTCCCGCCTACGCAAAGGTGAACCTGTGCCTGGCAGTCCGGGGACGCCGTGGCGACGGTTTCCACGAGCTCGACTCGGTTGCCGTCAGCCTGGACTGGCATGACCTGGTCGGAATCAGCATCCGGCCCGCCCACGACACGGTGGTGCGGCTGCACGTCAGCGACAGCGGCGCAGGAGGCGTCCCGGCCGGATCCGACAACCTGGCAGCTCGCGCCGCGGCTGCCGTGGCGGCGCTGATCGGGCCGATGGATGCAGAGATCTGGCTGGAGAAGCGCCTCCCCCGCCTCGCCGGCCTCGGGGGTGGGTCGGCGGACGCCGCCGCGGTGCTGAGCGGCTGCGCCACCCTGCTGGCGGCCGGAGGGCTGGGCAGCGACCGTCGCCTGGATCTCGATCACCAGACGCTCTCGGCTCTGGCGGCCTCGCTGGGGTCGGACGTGCCCATGACCCTGGTCGGGGGGGCCCAGCGGATGGGCGGTCGCGGGGAGCGTCTGACGGCTCTGGCGGCGTCGCCGCTCCATCTTGCCGTGGCGCTCGCCGGCTTCAGCGACACAGCGGCGACATTTGCGGCGACCACGCCGTCGGACTACGAGCAGGACAGCGGCCGCGTGGAGCGGGTGGTCGCCGCTCTGCGCGGCAATCAGCTGCCCGCCGATCACGATCTGGGCAGTGGCCTGGAGGCTCCCGCCTGCCGGGCGAGCGCCGAGCTGGCGAAGGGGCTCGGGTCACTGCGTGCCTCGCTCCCTGAATCCCGCTGGCATCTGACCGGCAGTGGTGGAGCAGTGTTCGCGCTCGCCGGCGGCGAGGCCGAGGCCGCCGACATCGCGGCCAGGGCGCGCGCCGCCGGCTACGCGGCGCGCGCGTGCCGGACGATCGCCGAGGCGCGCTGACCGGTCGGTGATGCGCTGACCGGGCGCGCCTGCGCCGACGCGGCGCCGCGGTCGGCTCTCAGCGGGTGAAGTCGTCCCGGTAGCGTGCGTCGATCAGCGAGTACAGACCGAATGCCAGGAATCCCAGCGCGACCACGCTCAGCATCAGGGCGCCGAACCGTTGCGCTGCCAGCGTCTTGAGGCTGGCGTCCAGCCCCTTCGACTGCGCCGCGTCAGCGCTGATCCCAGCGCTGAGCACGAACCCGCCGACGATCACGAACACCAGGCCGCGCGCCGCCTGTCCGGCGATGCCGAGCACGGCCGCCGCGCGGCGCATCGACCTCCCCATCGAGGAGGTGTCGAGTAGGGTCTCGAACTTGCGGCTGGCGGCGTAGCCGACGAGCACGAGGCCCACGATGATGATCGCCGCGCCCGCGAGCACCACCAGCAGGCGGCCGCCGCTGGCGCCGAGCAGCCGGGCCGTCAAAGAGTCCTGATCGTTCTGCGGCGATTGGGTGGACGAGCCCACCAGCACGCGCACGGTGGTCACCAGGAAGGCAGCGTAGACCACCGCGGTGCCGACGGCGAGGGCCCGGCGGCCGGTGTTGGCAGCCGGCCCCTGGTCGCGGCGACTGGCCACGGCTCGAAGCAGCTGCCAGGCGATGTAGGCCACGAAGCCCATGCAGAGCAGCACCAGCAGGGTCCGGCCCAGCGGCGCACCGGCGATGCCCTCGACGGCACCACGGCGATCGACCTCCTTGTTGCTGCGGCCGAGCAGCACCGCGGTCACCAGGATGGCCAGGACCATGTAGTTGACGGCTCGGCTGAGGATGCCGGCCCGGGCAACACGTTCCATCCACTGTTTGTCGAGCGCTCGTCCGGCGATCGCCTCGCCGCGGCCGGCGTTCACGGTGGGGATTGGACTCATTGCGCGGCCGACGGTACACCTGCGGTCGGTACGACGGAGGCGGCCTCGCCGGAGTCGAGCTGCCTGACCAGCGTCTTCGACGCCACCGCGCGGTAGCTCTCGGTCACCCAGTCACAGAGCACCTCGACGCCAGGCAGGCTCGAATCGACCAGGTTGACGGTGACCCAGCCGTGTTTGCCCAGCCCGTACCCCATCGGGTCGGCGCAGGCCAGGGAGAGCGCGAATCCCGCCGACGCCGGCAGCTTGACTCCGAGGCTGTCATGATCGCCCGTGGCCAGGAAGGCGAAGATCTTCTTGCCAACCTTGGCGACCAGATCGCCCTCCCAGGGGTGGTCCTCCCAGGCCTGTGGGAGTGAGAGGGCATGGTGGGCCACGGTGTGGGCCACGCAGCTGGCTGGCATCAGGATGAGTGTGGTCGCTTGGCCGGAGCTTTGACCACGTTCGGTATGGCTACCGGCTCTCCAGGGCCAGCGCGGAGGCGTACCCGATCAACGCGCTGCCGGTCATCGCGTCGAGGGCCCGGCGCACCCTGCGCCGCTGGATCCATTGCCGAACTCGGTGGAGGAACACCACCAGCACGACCAGCCAGACCATGCCGAGCACGGCATGCGTGTACGCCAGCGCCAGCGCATCGAGCGTCGGCGTGTCCCGGTGGCCGAGGAACTGAGGCAGCACCGACAGGTAGAAGGCCAGCACCTTCGGGTTGGTGATGTTGCACAACAGCCCATGTCGGAATGACGTCCAGGGGCTGGCGCTCGTCCCCACAACAGGCTGGGTGGTCGCGTGCCCCCCATCCTGGCCTCGTCGCGCGGACAACAGGGCTCGCACGCCGAGGTAGAGAAGGTAGGCGACTCCGGCCCAACGGATGGCCAGGAACAGCGCCTGCGATCGAGCGATGACGGCACCCACACCCAATGCCGCAGCCGTCCCCTGCACAAGGCAGCTGGCGATCACCCCCAAGGAGGTCAACAGTCCGCACCTGCGACCGCCGGCCACCGAGTTCTTGAAAACCACAGCGAAGTCAGGCCCGGGCGCGATGACGACGACGGCCGCGAAGAGTACGAAGGTCCCGTACGTCGTCCAGGTCATCGGCTGACTCTAGGACCGCGCCGCGCGCCGGGCCCACGGCACCCCCGGGCGTCGAGCCGCGCCCCAGCCGCAGCCCTACAATCCGAGATCGTGGCCGCGCAGACGCGTACCGAGGCTCCCGCGACCGCGACGGCCGCCGCGCCCCCAGCGCCCGACCAGTGTGCCCACCCCGCCCCGGTGGTCGGGATCATGGCCCACGAGTTCTCCCACTACCAGGGAGCGATCGGGCCCGAGGGTACCCGTCGCACCTCCACCTACTACGGTCCCGTGATCGGCGGCCTGCCCATCCAGGCGTGGCATTGCCTGGATTGCGGGCTGCTGCGGCTCGCCTACGTCGATGGGCGCAAGGAGGAGCGCCGGCTCTTCCCCGGACCGCAGCCGGGACTGCTCGCCGAGGCCACGCCGTTCGACCCCAACCAGGCGCATTTCGGGTTGCAGGCGAGCGTTTCGGGTGTGACGGTGCCGCCGACCATGTTCGCGGAGCTGGTGGCTCCCTACGCGCCGGCACCGTATGTGCCCCCATGGGAGGGCATGGAGCTCCCTGCCTGGGGGGCATTGACCTGGTTCACCGTTGCCGGTCTGGTGTTCGTCATCGCCGGCCTGTTCGCCACCGGGGTGCTCGCCGTCTACGACTACACCACGCCGGCCGCGGTGGGACCGGTGATCACCATCACCGGCTACACCTTCCTGGCCATCCTGGTCATCCAGGTGCTCGGCGCCGCGCAACGTCACTGGTTCCCGTTCCCGACCATCGCGCCCTCCATCGCAGCGACCCAACGCGGCAAGCCGGCCGTCGATGGCACCACCATCGCGGTGGTCACCCTGCTGTCGCTGACCATGCTGGGCCTGTTCGTCGCCGCCGTCCTCGCCGTGTACACGTACTCGACCGCCGCTGCGGAGGGGCCGGTGGTGATTCTCACAACCATCTTCGCGCTGCTCGCGGTGATCGTGGGCCTGGGCGGCGCGATCGCCCGCCACATCCGAAGCCGCTGATCCCAATGGCGCTGAGCCCGCCGCCCGATCAGGACATCGTGGTGGTGGGGGCCACCGGCGACCTCAGCGCCCGCAAGCTTCTGCCCGCGCTCTACAACCTGTCCCATGAGGGGTTGCTCCCGGGTCACGGCAGGATCGTCGGCGCCGCCCCCGTCGACCTCGAGCAGGCCGGGTTCACCGAGTTCGCCCGTCACGCGGTGGAGAGCTTCTCGCGCAACCGGCCCACCAGGTCAGCCATGGCTGTGTTCCTGCGACGGTTGCAGTTCGTGCGGCTCGACCCGGCAGCCAAGCTCACCGACCTGCGCACTGCGCTCACGCGCGAGCGCCGGCTGCTGTACCTGGCGGTGCCACCCTCGGCGTTCGCGCCGCTGATCACCGACCTCGGGGCGGCGGGGCTGGCTGAGGGCACCTCCCTGATCATCGAGAAGCCGTTCGGACACGACCTCAGCAGCGCTCGCAAGCTCAACGACACCATCCATTCCGTGCTTCCCGAGCAGTGCGTCTTCCGCATCGACCACTACCTCGGCAAGGAGACAGTGCAGAACCTCCTGGTGTTCCGATTCGGCAACTCCATCTTCGAGCGCGTCTGGGACAGGGACGCCATCTCCCGCGTGGAGATCACTGTCGCCGAGTCGCTCGGTGTCGAGCAACGCGGGGAGTTCTACGAGCAGACCGGCGCGATCCGCGACATCGTGCAGAACCACCTCTTCCAGGTGCTCGCGATCACCGCCATGGAGCCCCCTGTGTCCTTCGACGCCGAAGCGCTCCGCAACGAGAAGATCAAGGTGCTGCAGGCATTGCAGCCACTCGACCCGGGCCACGTCGTCCGCGGCCAGTACACGGCCGGAACAGTCGACGGCAAACGCGTGCGGGGCTACCGCCACGAGCCCGGCGTCGCCCCCCGGTCGGAGACGGAGACCTTTGCGGCGATGCGGATGTCCATCGATTCGTGGCGCTGGTCGGGGGTGCCATTCTTCCTGCGCACGGGCAAGCGCATGGCGATGCGCGACACGCGTATCGTGATCACCTTTCGGGACGTGCCATTGCACCTCTTCGCTGGCACCGATGTGGACGATGTCGACTGCAATCGCATGATCATCCGCATCCAGCCCGACGAAGGCATCTCGGTGAGCTTTGTCGCCAAGGTCCCCGGTGCCGAGGTGCGGGTTCAGCCGGTGAGCATGAACTTCGCCTACGGTGCGTCGTTCAAGACGTCGCCGCCCGAGGCGTACGAACGCCTGCGGCACGACGCGCTCGACGGTGACCACACCCTGTTCATCCGTGAGGACGAGGTGGAGCGCGGCTGGGCTGTGGTGCAGCCGGTGCTCGACCATCCGGGTGCGGTGGTGCAATACCGCGCGGGGTCGTGGGGACCCGACGAGGCGGACGCCCTGCTGGCGCCGCTGCCCTGGCATGATCCGGGTGAGGGCGGCAGTCCGTGACCACACTGGTTGGCGTCGACCTGGGCGGCACCAACATCCGTGCTGCGGTGGCCACCGGCACCCGCAGCCATGCGCAGCCCGCACACGCCCCGACCCCCGGCGACGAGGGACCGGAGGCCGTGGTCGCCGCGATCGCAAAATGTGTCAGCGAGGCGACAGGCGGCGTCCAGCCCGATGGGGTGGCGATCGGCATCCCCGGTCCTCTGGACCCGGTTCGCGGGATCGTGTACGCCGCTCCGCACCTGCGTGGATGGGAGTCCTTCGACGCGGCCTCGGCGCTGCAGGAGCGCATCGGCTGCCGGATCGCTGTCCACAACGACGCCAACCTCGCCGGCTACGCCGAGTGGATCGCCGGAGCCGGTCGCGGCACCACCGACTTCCTCTTCCTCACCGCCAGCACCGGCATCGGCGGCGCGTTGATCCTCGACGGTCAGCTGTACGCGGGCAGATCGGGAACGGCGGGGGAGGTTGGTCACGTCCCGCTGGCCCCGGAGTACCCGCCGTGCGGCCAGGGGCATCAGGGCTGTCTCGAGGGCACCGCCAGCGGCACCGGCATCGCCCGCTCAGCGCGGCGGGCCGTGCAGGGCGGCGAGGCCACCTCGCTCTCGCGGCTGCCGCTCGACCACATCGACGGCAGGTCGGTGGAGGAGGCGGCCCGTGCTGGCGATGAGGTGGCTTTGCGTGTGTTCACCGATGCGGGCCGCCACCTCGGCCGCGCCATCGGCGGTCTGATCAACCTCTTCTCACCCGAGGTGATCGCTGTCGGCGGCGGCTTGATCAACGCCGGCGAGCTGCTCTTCGCACCGCTGCGTGGGGGCGTTGGCGAGATCGCATTCGCGGTGCCCGCCGAGAACTGCCGCATCGTGCAGGCGGAGCTGGGAACGGACGCGGGCCTGGTCGGCGCCAGCGCCTGGGCTGTCAAGAACTTCGGGCAGCCCTCGTAGCGGCTCAGCCGCCTCGCTCGCCGGCGCGGACTGGCAGCTGCAGGTGGTTGTCCTGGGCCGCGAGCGGGCAGCGCCACCGGGGATCGTGGGCGCACGACGGCGCATACGCGAAGTTGAAGTCGAGCACCACCCGCCCACCGACCATGCCGAGGTCGGCTCCCTTGGCGGTGTCGAGCACATAGCGACCCCCGCCGTACGTCTCAGGCCCTGAGGTGCCGTCGGCAACCGGCACGAACAGGCCGCCGGCGTACCCGTCCAGCCAGTACGCACCCAGCCTGCAGGGAGTGTCATGGAGGATGAAGTCCAGGGTGCCGACGCGAGTCATGCCGGGCACCTCTCCGTCGCCGTCGATGTGTCGTGGGTGATCCACCACCAGCTCGGCGAGCGTGCGCATCGAGGGGTCGTGGTCGAAGCAGTCGAATTCGTAAACGGGCCGCTCCGTCTCTGGAACCGGCGACTGCGGATGCTCGCGGTAGAGGCGCTGCTTGCCCTCGCGCCACGCAGCCCACGCCTCCACCCCCGAGCCCGGGCCGCGGATGCGCGCATACAGCTCGCCGACCTGGCGGCGCCAGTCGGTGAGCTGCAGTGCATGGGATGCGTCCATGACGAATGACCGACCGCTCAGCCGGTCGCCAGCTCGGGGAACAGACCGTCGAGGTCGCGGGTGAATGCGGGGAACGGATGGAGGGTGTCGACGAGAACCTCGAGCGGCACCTCGGCCCTGATCGCCAGGGTGAGCTCGGAGATGATCTCGCCGGCCCGCGGCGACACCACCAGCGCGCCGACCAGCAGGCGTTTGCGCATGTCGGCGACCAGCTTGATGACCCCGCCGGGTGGCCCGTTGATGTAGCCGCGGGTGCCGTTGCCGGTGTCGGCCGTGGCCACGCGCACCTCGGCAAGACGGTCACGTGCCTGCTGCTCGCTCATCCCCACTGATGCGATCTCCGGGTCGGTGTAGGTGACCCGCGGGATGGCGCGATGGTCGGCGACGGCGTGTTCGCCCTTGAGCTGGCGTCCGATGACCTGCCCGTGGTACCAGGACAGATGGGTGAAGGCGCCGATGCCGGTGATGTCGCCACCCGCCCAGATCCCGGGTGCCGCCACCAGGGTGGCGTCGTCGACGGCGATCCAGCCGCGGTCGGTCGTCCTGACGCCGGCGGCCTCGAGGTCGAAGCCATAGAGCTTGGGCTTGCGCCCCACGGCCACCAGCAGCTTCTCCGCGGTGAACTCCTCGCCGCTCTCCGCTCGCAGCGTGATCCCGCCCGCCGTGGCTTCGGCGGCCACCACCGTCGTCGAGGTGCTGACGGCGATGCCATCGGCGCCGAACGCCTTGGCGAGCTCGTCCCCGGCTGCGGCTTCCTCGCCCGGGATGAGCCGGTCGAGCGATTCGATGACCCGCACCTTGCTGCCGAACTGTGCGAATGCCTGGGCCAGCTCAACACCGATCGGTCCGCTGCCGAGCACCAGCAACGAGGCAGGCAGCTCTCGGATCAGCACCGCCTCGCGGTTGGTCCAGTAGGGCACCTCGTCCAGGCCGGGGATGGGGGGCACCGCCGCGGCGGTCCCGGTGCCGATGACGATGCCTCTGCTCGCGGTCAGCCGGCGTTCGCCGACGGTCACGGTGGTGGGCCCGGTGAGGTGGGCCTCCCCGCGAATCAGGGTCGCACCCTTCTCGGCCAGGGAGCTCGCGGCCCTGGCGTCATCGGTGTACGCCGAGATCTTGTTGGTGCGCTCGGCGATCTTGGCGAAATCGACCTGCCACTCCACCGAGGACGCCGCCAGCGCCCGCGCTCGGCCGGCCTCGGCGAGGACGGTGGCGGAGCGAAGCAGCACCTTGCTGGGGATGCATCCCCAATAGGGGCATTCCCCGCCGACCAGCTCGCGTTCGACGACGGCGAAGCTGATCCCTGTGCCCTCGAGCTGGGCGGCGACAGCCTCGGAGACGGTACCCGCGCCGATGCAGACGACCTCGAACTCGTCGGCCACCGTTACAGCGCCAGCGGGCGCGTCGGTGCCATCACCGCCGCGGGATTGCTCTTCCAATCCACGCCGGGCACGTCGATGTAGAGCTCCAGCTCGTTGCCGTCGGGGTCGCTCACGTAGAGGCTGTGGCTGACCGTGTGGTCGCTGAGGCCGATGACGGCTACTCTCTTCTCGCGGCAGGTGGCGAGGGCCTCGCGAAGCTCGTCGTCGCTGTCGCCGATCTTGATGCCCAGGTGGTAGAGGCCGACGTGCCGGCCCTGCTGCAGCTCCTGCGCGTCCTCGCCCACCTCGATCAGCAGCAGTTCGTGATGGGTGCGGCCGCTGGAGAACGCAGCCGCGGGGAACCGCGGATCGGGGTTGGCGATCGGCGTCCAGCCGAGGACGTCGCGGTAGAACGCCGACGAGCGCTGGATGTCGTGAACGTAGAGGACTGCGTGACCGAGCTCTTTGACCTGCATGGGCGCAGGGTACCCCGCGCATCGCACGCGCAGTTCTCGCCACCAGGGCAGCGCATCCATCCGCCCCCGCCAGGGGGGGTTGGGGCAGCCGGGCTTGGGGCACACTGACGGCGAGCGGGACCCAGCCTCGACGGTCGCGCCCCAGCATGTGAGGAGTCCGCCATGCCCGCCATCACCGTCGACGACATCACCAGCATCTTGCGCATCGCCGTCGCGCGGGCCGACGCCGTGCAGCGACCGGTGGTGTCGGTCACCACCGCGCCTCGTGGCTTCGAGGGTGAGGGCTTCCCTGTGCGTCGCGCCTTCGCCGGGGTCGACCCACGCCTGCTCGACCCCTTCGTGCACATGGACCAGATGGGCGAGGTGGAGTACGCCCCCGGCGAGCCCAAGGGCACGCCCTGGCATCCGCACCGGGGTTTCGAGACAGTGACCTACATCATCGACGGCACCTTCGCGCACCGGGACTCCAACGGCGGGGGAGGCCTGATCACCAATGGCGACACCCAGTGGATGACCGCGGGCTCAGGGATCCTGCACATCGAGACGCCACCCTCCGAGCTGGTCGCGTCCGGTGGCCTGTTCCATGGGATCCAGCTATGGGTCAACCTGCCGTCGTCGCTGAAGTGGAGCCCGCCGCGCTACCAGGACATCCGCGCCGCACATGTGGGCCTGGTCGCCTCGTCCGACGGCGGCGCGCTGATCCGCGTCATCGCCGGCGATGTCGCCGGAGCGTCCGGCCCCGGCGTCACTCACACCCCGATGGCCATGACCCATGTGACCATCACCCCGGGCGCGCGCCTCGAGCTGCCCTGGTCGCGCGATCACAACGCGCTGGTGTACGTGCTTGCGGGAGACGGCACCGTGGGTGACCCCTCGCGACCGGTCTCCAGCGGGCAGCTGGCGGTGTTCGGTGACGGCGACGTCGTCACCGTCGCGGCCGACAGGCGGCAGCAGGGCCGCCACCCTGCGGTGGAGGTGCTGGTGCTCGGTGGTCGCCCGATCCGTGAGCAGGTGGCGTGGTACGGGCCGTTCGTGATGAACACTCAGGACGAGCTTCGCCAGGCCTTCGACGACTTCCGTGCCGGGCGCATGGGGACGGTCCCGGCGGGTCAGGTCGACAGCTGATCGTTGGTGGCGCGCGGCCAGGGTCGGGTCTGGCACGCTGCGCCCCGATGGCGGATGAGTTGCCCGAGCTGACGGTCGCCGACGTGCTGGGGTGGCGCCGATGGCTGACCGAGCACCAGCCGCAATCATCGGGGGTGTGGCTGGTCCTGGCCAAGAAGGGCACGACCAGCCCCACCAGCCTCACCTACGACCAGGCGCTGGAGGAGGCGCTCTGTCACGGCTGGATCGACGGTCAGGCAGGCCGGCGCGATCAGGCCACCTACCGGCAGCGCTTCACGCCCCGACGGCGGAGGAGCCCGTGGTCCAAGCGCAACGTGGGCATCGCCGAGGCTCTGCTCGGCCAGGGCAGGATGCAGCCGGCGGGCCTTGCCGAGGTCGAGCGGGCCAGGGCCGACGGTCGGTGGGAGTCGGCCTACTCCGGGCCGGCCGGCATCGAGGTGCCGGCGGACCTGGCCGGTGCGTTGGGGCGAGCGCCACGGGCGCAGGCGATGTTCGCGATCCTGAGCAGCCAGAATCGATACGCGATCCTCCACCGGATCGAGAGCGCCAAGCAGCCTGAGACGCGGGCACGCCGGGTCGAGCAATTCGTCGCCATGCTGGCGCGCGGTGAGACTGTGTACCCGCAGGCGCGAACTCTCGCCGATTGACAGAGAAGTACGGGAGATGTCGACATGATCAATGGCGCGCACGTGATCGTCTACAGCAAGGATGCAGAGGGCCTCGACGCCTGGTTCAAAGACGTGCTCGAGCTTCCGTCAGTGGACGTGGGAGACGGTTGGCTGATCTTCGCGCTGCCTCCGGCAGAGGTGGCCGCGCATCCCACCGAGGAGGCCAATCACCACGAGCTCTTTCTCATGTGCGATGACGTCCACGCGACAGTCGAGAGGCTCACGGAGAAGGGGGTCGAGTTCAGCGCTCCGATCACCGATCGCGGCTGGGGCCTGTTGACCTCGATCAGGATCCCCGGCGGCGGTGAGATCGGACTCTATGAGCCGAGACACGCATCGCCGCGGTGGGTGGGGGCAGCGCAGAAGGGATCGCCGTAGCAGCTCCGTGGCGCCCCACTGCGCGGCGCGCCTCACATCAGGCGCGCTCGTCAGTGGTGACCGGCCAGGCGCGCGCCGAGCGAGTCGACGGCGGCGAACATGCCCCGCAGGGGCGTGGTCATCAGCCGAGATAGCGCACCCCGGCGCGGTCCCTTCCGCGCCGCCAGTGCCGGTCCGACGACGGCGACGAAGCTGGCGATGTCAACCAGCGGCCTGATCATCACCCGGATCTCGCGGATCAGGCACTGCTCGTCGTAGTGCACAAGGTCGACCCCCTCGACTGTGCGGCCACCAACGGCGACCCGCCAGAAGAAGGCATGCGCACCCTCACTTTCGAACTCGTCGGTGACCTCGAAGTGACCCAACACCTCGAAGAGCACTGTGAACAGCTCGGTCACCGCGGCGTGGCCCACGAACGGTGCCGAGAGCATCGGCGAGTACACGGTGATGCCCGGTGCCAGGGCGTCCCCCCACGGCTGCGCGTCCCGCGTCCGCCAGGCGCGGCGGAACGGATGCTCGGGCGGCACTGGCGGCGCATCGTCACGCTGCATCGGCACCATCGTCGCACGCCCGCCACGGCACGCGGACGTAGAGGGTGGCGATCCCGCAGATGGCCGGGTCGCGTCGTGCCTTCTCGATAACCGCCCGGATGCGAACCGCCCGGATGCGATGACCCTGGCGGCCAGGCGCCGCTCGCAGCTGCCTGGCGTCAGTCGGCGGCGATGGCGCGTAGCACGTTGAGCCGGCCGGCACGGTAGGCGGGGAGCGCAGCGGCGACGACCCCGAGGATCAGGGCGACCACCAGGCAGGTGACCAGCTGCGTGGTGGGCACCCCGAGGTGGCCGATGCCGGCGTCGCCGAGGGCGCGCACGACAGCGATCCCGAGTCCCACTCCGATGACCATGCCGAGGACGGCTCCCAGCAGCGAGATGATCACCGCCTCCCAACGGACCATCGAGCGCATCTGCCGACGCGTCATCCCCATGGCGCGCAGCAGACCGAGCTCGCGAGTGCGCTCGATGATGCTCAGCGCCAGCGTATTGACGATGCCGAAGAAGGCGATGATGATGGCCAGGAACAGCAGGACGAAGATGACGTTCTGCAGCGACGTGATCTGGTCCTCCTGCGTCTTCTCGAACTCATCTCGGCTCTGCACTGTGGCGGTGGGAAACCTCTGCAGAGCGGCGGCGCCTGCGCGTTCGGCCGCCGCCGTCGGAACGCCCGTCGCGCCATTGGCGAGCACCACGAAGTCCTCCACGTGGGGCACGTTGGGGTTGTAGGTGGCGAGCGAGATGATGATCCCGGTGAGCAGGGCGTTGGCTCGGTAGGTGGCGCCCAGCCGGAGCATGACGGTCCTGCCACTCTGGGAGAACTGCACGGGTACTGTCCTGCCGACCGACCAACCGTTGCTGGCGGCGGCGCCTGTGTCGACGATGAATCCGCCACTCTGCAACGCGGCCGCGACATCACCGGTGGCGGCATCGAAGTTGACGGTGCGTCCCAGCGCCGCGGGATCCAGCGCGAATGCGCTCTGTGCAGCGCTGCCGACGAGGACTTCGGCGGTGCGCACCTCGGCAACGTCGGCCAGCGCCGGCGTCTGGCGAAGCGTCGCCGCCGCCTCGGTGGAGACGGGCGTACCGTTGCTGCTGACGATCACCTGGGCCGGGAGCGAGCCGGTGACCGCCGCCTGGCTGGACACCTTGATGGACTCGGCGATGATGTCGACCCCGGCCACCAATGCGACGCCGATCATCAGTGCGGCTGCGGTCGACGCGGTGCGCCGTGGGCTGCGCTGGGCATTGGCCTGAGCCAGGCGACCCGGCACGCCTCGCAGTGTTGCTGCGGGAGCGCCGAGCACGAGCGCGATGGGCTGGACGAGCAGAGGCGCCAGCAAGGCGACGCCGACGAACAGGATCAGCGAACCGCTGCCCAGGAGCTGCAGCGTCTGCCCGGTCGAGCCGAAGAGTCCGACACCGAGAAGGGCCGCGCCCAGCACGGCCACCACAGCCGCGACGATGATGCGGCGTCGCGAGAGAGCAGCGATCTCCGGCTCGGCCTCGCGCAGCGCCGCCACCGGTGGAACGCGGGTGGCCCGGCGCGCGGGAAGGAATGCGGCACCGATGGTCACCAGAGTGCCGAGTGCGATCGCAACAATGAAGGTGCGACCCTGCAACTGGAGGTCGCCGGCAGGGAGTCCGAAGCCGATCGCGTCGAGGATCGCGTACAGGCCCTTGGCGAGCAGAACCCCGACGAGAGCGCCGGCGGCTGACATCACCAGCCCGGTGAGCGCGGCCTCGAGTAGGACCGACGTCAGCACCTGACGACGGGTGGCACCGAGAGCCCGCAGCAAGGCCAGCTCGCGAGTGCGCTGGGTGACCAGGATGGTGAAGGTGTTGACGATCAGGAAGGAACCGACGAACAGCGAGATGATGGCGAAGACCAGCAGCGGGGTGCCGACGAAGGTGTTGATGATCGAGCGAGCGGCGTCGGTGGATTGACTGGCGACCTGGGCGCCGGTGCTCACCTCCGCGCTGGTGGGGAGGACCGCGGCCACGCGGTCGCGAAGCATCGCAGCGCTGACCCCCGGCTGTGAGGTGACGCGGATGGAGTCGTATTCTCCCAGGGCGTCAAACCCGGCCTGGACGGTGTCCAGGCGGAACAGCAGGATGCTGGCGCCGGCCAGGTTGGTGGCGTTGGTCACGATGCCACTGACGTGGAAGGTCCGCTTGCTGCCGCCATTGAAGACGATGGAGACCGACTGCCCCGCCGAGATCTTGGCGGTGGCTGCGGTTGCGGCGTCGACGACCACATCGTCGCGGGCCCGAGGTGGACCACCGCTGCGGAAGTGGTACGGGGCCACGGTGCTGTCGTCGATCCAGTTGGAACCGAAATGCGGTGGGCCCTGATTCCCGCCGACCACCTTGCCGTCGGCACCGATCAAGGCCGCGCCGTTGCGAAAGATGAGCCCGTCGGCGCTCTTCACTCCGGTCACGCCCCGCACCGTGGGCTGCACCGTCACCGGAAAGGGTCGACGCTGAAGGCTCGTGAAGGTGTTGCCGCCGGGCGGCAGCTTGCCCTGCACGACGACTGCCACCCCCTGCTCGGCCGCCGCGAAGATGTTGCCGAAAATGCCGTTGATGGTGTCGGTGATGATCAGCGTGCCGGCCACAAACGAAACACCGAGCACGATCGCGATCGCGGTCAGCGCGAGTCGCAGCTTGTGGCTGAGCAAGCTGCGGAGCCCTACCTTGAACACCGCTACTCGCCCAGGTGGCGCATCACTTCAAGGATCGAGTCGGCGGTGGGCCCGCGGTGATCCTGAACCACCTTTCCATCAGCCAGGAAGACGACACGGTCGGCCCGGGCCGCTGCCAGCGGGTCGTGAGTCACCATGACGATGGTCTGCTGAGAGCGATCGACGGCGTCGCGGAGGAATCCCAGGAGCTCCGCTCCAGCCTTGGAGTCGAGATTCCCGGTGGGCTCGTCGGCAAAGACGATCGCCGGACGACTCATCAGCGCACGCGCGGCGGCGACGCGCTGCTGCTGCCCTCCCGAGAGCTCACTGGGTCGGTGCTCGAGGCGAGCGCCGAGCCCGGTGATGCCCACGACATCGTCGTACGCGGCACGGTCCACGGAACGGCCGGCGATGCGCAATGGCAGTGTGATGTTGTCGGCGGCGGAGAGCGTCGGCACCAGGTTGTAGGACTGGAAGATAAAGCCCACCTGCTCGCGGCGGAGCAGCGTCAACGGCTTGTCCTTGAGCCGACCCAGCTCGACGTCGCCGATGTACGCCTCCCCGGATGTCAGTCGGTCCAGTCCGGCGATGCAGTGGAGCAGGGTCGACTTGCCCGAGCCCGATGGGCCCATGATCGCGGTGAAACGGCCACTCTCGAAATCGACGCTGACGCCATCCAGGGCTCGCACCGATGCCTCGCCCGTGCCATGCACCTTGACGGCGTCGACAGCGCGCGCAGCGGCGCGAACGGTGGCGGGAACTGCGGCTGTCTGCGTCATGGTGCGCCGAGGATACAGCGCCGTGAGCCGTGGCGACACACCGGTGCTGATTTGCCGGGTCGTTCACGCCCATCACGCTCACAACGGTCGTGCTCGCATCCTTTCCCGTCCCAGCTACGGCTGCACCTTTTCCGGCGACCCGCGCAACTACCTGTCCAACGCCATCAGCAAGGTCGGCGGCCGAAACCGCATCGATGCTGATTCGCATCGCGCAATGCCGGTTGGCTGTGACAGACAGGGCGAGACGCGTGTCGGTTCGCCCCAGCACACGGCAGTCAAACGTCCGTGAAGCTGGGAGACTCTCTCCCACGCGAACTACCAAACGGTGCGAACGCGTCTAAATGCACTGGCCGCTGCAGCCGTTCAGACATGCGGGCTGGCGCGGCAGCGGGTCGATCGGCAAGACCCATTGGCTTCGAGCTGAACTGTCAGGCGTTGCGCCGGTGTGGAGCGGGGCGTACTGTTGCGGGTGCCGGCGGATGCGCCGGCCAGCACGCGCTACGCCCATGTGGTTTGAGGAGGAGCGAGGCGCGGCTGTACCGCGCGCGGGGGTGTTTCGCGTCCCCGTACATCTCGTCCACAGCACAAGGGGTATCTCGATGCATCGCACCCGTGTCTGCAGTCTCATCATCGACAGTGACGATTTGGAATCAAATCTCGACTTCTGGAGCGCTGCTCTGGGAGTTGACAACTGGGGTCTCGACGGACCCGAGGACAATCACGGTGTGCTCCGGGAGGATGTGGCCGGACTCCACATGGAACTGCAGCGCGTTCCCGAGCCTAAGACCGCGAAGAATCGCGTCCACTTCGATATCGAGACTGATGATGTTGAGGCGGAAGTGTGCCGGCTTGAGGCGCTCGGGGCACGGCGTGTAGAACAGCATTCAAGTGGCCAGACCCATTGGTGGGTCATGCAAGACCCGTGCGGTAACGAGTTCTGCGTCACGAGTGTCCAGAGCCCTGCCTGGCCCAAGGGCGCGCATAGCTGGGACTGACGTCTACGCTCTCGCTGTAATGCCGGTTGGCGAGACGGACCTCGGGCCAACTGCTCGCAGTTTCGATTCGAGGCAAAGATGCGCAACACTTCGCGCATGAAGCGATGTGGTCCAACCATCCCCTCGATGCCGGTTAGGTCGGTCCCTGCTGCGGCCGCCTTTTACCGCGATCGTCTTGGTTTCAGGATCGCGCACGTAGACGGCGGTTTCGCGATCGTGATCCGCGACGACGCCGAGGTTCATCTCTGGGCCGCTTCCGACGAGAGCTGGCGGTCACGCGCCCATGCTGCGACGAGTCCAGTGTCTTCAGATGCCGAAGTCGTTCATCGCCGGAACTGCGAGCTGCCGCATCGCCGTCGACGACGTCGACGAGCTGTATGCTGAACTACGGGCGAGCGAGGTTCTGCACTCTCCGTCAACGGTGGTCGGAAACACCGACTATGGCGCCCGCGAGTTCCCGACGCTCGACAGCGATGGGAACCTCCTGACCTTCTTCCAACGCGTCGCCGCGCGTGGTCTGAGCCGCGACGATCGCGGGGCGCCCAGATGCGCTCGTGGCTCGTCGTCGCGGCTGAAGCGCTCGGGAGTTCGAATACGGCGCTGTGGCCTGGGGGAGAGTGCTGGGGAGGAAGGATTCGAACCTTCGAATGCCGGATCCAAAGTCCGGTGCCTTACCACTTGGCGACTCCCCAGCGATCGCCCGATGGTAGCGTGGGCTTGTGGCACGCCCGCGAGGGGCACGTGAAACAACCGCGGCATGCTGAAACCGCGGTGGGTCCCGGTTCGGCTCGTCCGGCCGACCCTTCCCGGTGCGCCTGCCGGCGATGCGGCCGGAGCATTCGGAGCGCGGGATGCGAGACTGTCGTCCGTGACGTCGCCATCAACCTCCGCGCCTGGTCGATCCGACTTTCGACGACCCTCACCGCGGATGTGGACCGCGCGGCGCGTGTCGCTGGGGATCACCCTCGTGCCGCTCGCGCTGGCGGCGCTGATCCCCTCGCTGCTCTTCGGGGGCGCGACGGCCGGGGTGCCCGTCAGCGTGGGTATCGTGGTGGTGGGGCTGGTCGCCTGGACGGTGCTCCGCGGCCGCTACCGATCGTGGGGTTACCTGGAGCGCGAGGACGATCTCATCGTGCGTCGGGGCCTCCTCTTCCGGCAGATGACGGTGGTCCCGTACGGCCGCATGCAGCTGATCGACGTCAGCGCGGGGCCCATCGACCGGCTGTTCGGACTCGCGACGGTGCAGCTGCACACCGCTGCCGCCACCACCGATGCCCGAATCCCAGGCCTCACCCAGGAGGAGGCGGAGCGGCTGCGTGACCGGCTGGCGGTGCTCGGGGAAGCGCAGGCAACCGGGCTCTGATGGCCTCCACACCGGCGCCTCCCTCCGTGCCCCCCACCCCGCCTGGGGCGAGCGCGCCGCCATCGGCGATCAGTGCGGCCGGGGCAGGTGACACTCAGTGGACGCGTCTGCATCCGCTCTCACCGATCGTCCGTGCGGGAAGCGTGGTCGCGGTGCTGGTTGTGTTCAGCACCCAGTTCGACACGGGACGACGCAGGAGTTTTCCCTGGGTGAGCCTGGTGCTGCTCGGGGTGGGGATCGTGGCCGGGGTGGTGTCGTGGCTGGTCACCCGCTGGCGAGTGCAGGGGAGCGACCTTCGAATCGAGACCGGGCTGATCCGACGCCAGTCGATTCGGGTGCCCTTGTCGCGCATCCAGGCGGTGGATGTGATCTCCCCGGTGCTTGCGCGAGTCCTTGGCTTGGCCGAGGTGCGCGTGGTGGTGGCGGGGCGTGGGACCGGCCGCACCCGGCTCGCCTACCTGGGTGCCGCCGAGGCGCAGCG
This sequence comes from Candidatus Amunia macphersoniae, assembly GCA_016464795.1. Classification (GTDB taxonomy): domain Bacteria; phylum Chloroflexota; class Dormibacteria; order Aeolococcales; family Aeolococcaceae; genus Aeolococcus; species Aeolococcus macphersoniae. Next base: position 64,155 of record JAEKNN010000005.1, read on the forward strand.
CGTGCGCGCGATGCTCCTCGCCCTCGCTCACGGTCTGGCGTCAGAGACGCCCGAACCGCCGGCGCAACCGCTGCTCCGCATCGACAACCTGCGCGTGGCTTTCGCCACGCTCCTCACAGCACCCGTGAACGTCCTGATCACCATCGCGGTGCTCGCCGTTGTCCTGAGCCTGCTGCTGCCTCGAGGCGAGGCCACCGCGACGATCGCGATCCCTGCGCTGGTGGGGGTGGTGCCGGAGGTGTTCCGCCGCTTCAACGCGGTGTACGACTTCCAACTCTCAGAAGGCGCAGACGGCTTTCGGCTAAGTCGTGGCCTGCTGCAGACGCGGACGGAGACCATTCCTTTCGGTCGCATTCAAGCGGTCCGCTGGGTAGAACCATTGCTGTGGCGGCAGTTCGGCTGGGTGCGGCTCGAGGTCGATGTGGCCCGGCAGCGAGGCAGCCAGCAGCGGGAGGAGGGAAGTGCACAACTGTCGCGGACTCTGCTTCCGGTCGGGTCACACGATCACGCGGCGTGGTTGCTACAGCGCGTCCTCCCGGGGGCGGCCGCGGTGCCTCCTCCGGGGTCGCGTCCACCCCGTCGCGCCCTGCTGCGGGCGCCTTTCTCGTACCACCTGCTGTCGTTCTGGCATGACCGTGGGCGTCACGGCTTTGCGCGAACAGGGCGGGTGCGGCCGGAGGTGGTGATCGTGCCGCTCGAGAAGATGCAGAGTGTGAGATTGCGCCAGGGCCCGCTGCAGCGCTGGCTGCATCTGGCGACGGTCCACGTCGACACGGCGGGGCGGGGATGGCAAGCCCGGGCCGTGTGCCGGGACGCGGCTGAGGCGGACGCGTTGGTGGAGACGTTGACCGAGCTGGCTCGGCGGGCGCGTCGGGCCAGCACTGCTGCTGCGCAGGCCGCGCGGGACGGCGGGAGCAACGGCGGCCGGCGTCCTCTTGGTCACGATGCCATGGACCCAGACGGGGTGTAGCCGGGGGCAGTGGCTCCATGGTGACCACGGCAGGTCGGCGGAGCCGGTTGGCGCTCGGGCTTGTACGACAGTCGTGTGTAACCTACAATTCTGTTGTTATGGCATCGAGCGGTGAACCTCGGGCGAATCTGGGCGCGATCGGTGGTGGTGGGACCGATGAAGTCCTCAGCGCCGGCGCACTTCTGGGCCTGTCCGTCGAGGAGTTCGACGCCGCCGACGTCGAGACCTTGGGTGACGCCGAGCTCGCCGATGAACTCGTCGGCATGCGCCGGGCGATCGACCGTCTCGAGGCGCAGTTCAGCCGCCGTCTGGTCCGCTTCGAGGCCATCCAAGGGTACGAGAGCGCGGGCGCCACGAACCTCCTCTCATGGCTGCGCTGGGCGTGCCGGATGGGCACGAGTGCGGCCGCGAGACGGCTGCACATGGCCCGGCAGCTCATCGAGTTGCCCCAGACCGAGAGCGCCTGGCGGAGCGGAGCCATCAGCAGCGGCCATGCCGCGGTGATCGGCCGCGCGGTGGACGAGGTGGGCGCCGAGCACGCCCGTAGCGCCGAGCCGACCCTTCTTGAAGCCGCTGAGCATATGAACCCGGGGCATGTGTGGTTGGTGGGGCAGCAGATTCGCCATACCGTCGACCCTGACGGTGCGCTGGCAGCGAGCAACGCTGCGTACGCCCGGCGCCGGCTCAACCTCACCACCAACATCGACGGGGCGCTGGAGCTCGCCGGGCTGTTCGACGCCGAGGGGGGCGCTGTCCTGCGCACGGCCATCGATGCCCTCACCCGACCTCTGCCGGGCGATCAACGCATCTCCGCGCAGCGTCGTGCTGACGCGCTTGTCGAGCTGGCGCGTCGCCAACTCGATGGCGGGGTCCTGCCAGGAGCTGGTGGCCAGCGACCACACCTGAACATCACCGTCTCCGCAGGCGCCCTTCGTCGGGAGGACGACGCGCCACCGGCTGAGCTCGAGTGGGTCGGCCCGATCACCGCTGACACGGTCCGCCGCTTGGGATGCGACGCGGTCCGGTGTACGCTGGTCCTGGACGAGCGCGGCTCCCCCTTGAGTGTCGGCCGAGCCACCAGAACCATCTCTCCGGCGTTGCGTCGCGCTCTGATCGTTCGTGACCGTGGCTGTCGCTTCCCCGGCTGCGACCGGCCGCCGAGCTGGACGGATGCGCACCACCTGGTCCATTGGGCCGACGAAGGCGACACTGAGATCAAGAATCTGGTTCTGTTGTGCCGTCCCCACCATCGCTTCGTCCATGAGGAGGGGTGGACGCTGCGGTGGGGCGATGGGGCAGAGGTCCTCGCTACCCCGCCGTAGTTGAGGCCGTGGCGCCCTCACCATGGTCGACACCCGCGGTTCACGCCCCGACGGCGCCGGCCTTCGCTTCTCCAGCGGCCCTTATACTCGGCCCACATGGCCGACGGTCCGCGGGCAGTGATCCTCGCTGCCGGAGACGGCACGCGGATGCGCAGTGCCCTTCCCAAGGTGTTGCACCAGCTTGCTGGCCGCGCCCTCATCGACCACGTCATCGATGCCGCCACCGCTGTCACCAGCCGGCAGCCTGTGGTCATCGTCGGCGCGGGAAGAACCGACGTGGTGGCGGCTATCGGTCCGCGTGCCGAGTGTGTGGAGCAGTCCGAAGCTAGCGGGACCGGTGACGCGCTCCGCTCCGTTCCGGAGAGGCTGCGCGGGCCCGGCGAGGTCCTGGTACTTTCCGGCGATGTGCCGCTGGTGCGCCCCCAAACCCTGGGGCGCCTGATCGACCATCACCGCCGCACCAGGGCGGCGGCCACGCTGCTCACGGCGATGCCGGCAAATCCCCGGGGTCTGGGCCGCGTTTACCGTGATCCTGAGACGGGTCGAGTGGTGCGCACCATTGAAGAGCGGGATCTCCCACCGGGCGCGTACGCGCCGCCCGAGGTGGCCGCGGGCGTTTACGTCTTCAACGCGGCCAAGCTGTGGCCTGCGCTCGGCCGCATCAACAACAGCAACGCCCAGGGCGAGTATTACCTGCCCGACGTCCTGCCCCTGCTTGGGGGCCACGTCGAGGCCATGCTCCTCGCCGACGCAGAGGAGGCGCTCGGGGTCAACGATCGCTCGCAACTGGCCACAGCGGAATCCGTGATCCGCGCACGAATCCTGGAGCGGCTCATGGCAGACGGCGTCACCATCGAAGATCCGACCAGCACGTACGTCGACGCGGCGGTTCGGGTGGGTCGCGATTCTGTGATCCGACCAATGTCCTTCCTCCGCGGAACCACAGTCCTCGGGGAGGGTTGCCAGATCGGTCCGATGGCACAGCTCACAGATGTCACGGCCGGTACCCGGGTGATCGTCGGTTCCTCACACGTCGAAGCCAGCGAGCTCGGAGACGGAGTCGTCATCGGATCATTCAATCGCGTGCGGCCGGGAAGCGTGCTGGCGCCGGGCGTATCGATGGGGACGCATGCCGAGGTCAAGAACAGCCACATCGGCGCAGGCAGCCGCATCAACCACCTCTCGTGCGTCCTCGACAGCGACCTCGGGGAGCAGGTGAACGTCGGTGCCGGCGCGGTCACCTGCAACTTCGACGGCAGCGGCAAGCACCGCACAGTGATCGAGGATGGGGTGTTCGTCGGAACCAACAGCACACTGGTTGCGCCCCTGACCATCCACCGTGACGCCTACGTCGCGGCGGGCTCGATCGTCAACGAGGATGTCCCTGAGGGTGCCCTGGCGGTCGGCCGCGGCCGACAGCGGAACGTCGAGGGCTGGTCCGCACGCCGGCGCAACCGACCGGTGAAGGCGCCTGGATGAGCGAGCCCTACCAGTTCGGCGACCTCATGCTGCTCAGCGGCACCGGCAACCCGGAGCTGAGCGAAAGAATCGCGCGCGAGATCGACCTCCCGCTGGCGAGCATGGAGATCACCCGCTTCGAAGACGGTGAGTTCGATGTCAAGATCGCCGAGTCGGTGCGCGGCCGAGATCTCTTCCTCATCCAGCCCACCTGTCATCCCGTCAGCGACAACCTGATCCAGCTGTTCGTCATCCTCGATGCACTGCGGCGGGCGTCGGCATCGCGGATCACCGCAGTGATCCCGTACTACGGCTACCAGCGCAAAGAGAAGAAGACCCAACCGCGTGATCCCATCAGCGCCAAGCTGATGGCCAACATCATCGAGCTGGCCGGCGCCAACAGGGTGATCGCGGTGGACCTTCATGCTGACGCCATCCAAGGATTCTTCGACATTCCCGTCGACGCCCTCACCGCCACCAAGATCCTGGCCCGCCGGGTGCGCGAGCGCCATGGACACAACGTCGTCGTCGTCTCCCCGGACACCGGGGGGGCCCTGCGTGCCCGCCGGCTCGGCCGCATCCTCGACGCACCGATAGCGATCATCGACAAGCGACGCCCGCGCGACGACCAGACCGAGGTGATCAACGTCATCGGTGACGTGGACGGCTCGCACTGCATCATCGTCGACGATCTAATCAGCACCGGCTCGACTCTCGCCAACGCCGCCGTTGCCCTTCGCGGCAAGGGTGCCACCGGGGTTGACGTGGTGGCGACCCACGGCGTGCTCACTGAAGGATCTCTCTCCCGTCTTCATGCGGCGCCGATCGACGAGATCTGCATCACCGACACCATCCCGCTCCACGACGGCTCGCGCAGCTTCGACGACCACCCGCGCCTGCGCGTTCTCAGCGTCGCCCCGCTGATCGCTGAAGCGATAGTGCGCGTCCACGAAGGTCGCAGTGTCAGCGAGCTTTTTCGGTGACCACACCGTCAGAGTCGCGCGCTGAACCCGCCAGCACGGCCACATCACGCCGGCAATGAGCGCACTCGTAGGCCTCCTGGTGGTGGCTCTCATGCTCGCCGCGTTCGCCGCGGCATCCGAGACGGCGCTCACCTCGGTGAGCCGTCTGCGCATGCGGTTGATGGCTGAGGAGGGCAACCGTCACGCCGCCGTGGTGGTACGACTTCACAACGATCCCAACGCGTACCTGTCAACCATTCTCAGCGTCAACACGGTTGCCGTGATCGTGGCCTCGACCACCTCCACCCTGATCATCGCCAACACCCATCCCGACTTCCCCGAGGCAGCTGGGACGGCCATCCTCTCGGTGATCGTGCTGGTGTTCTGCGAGATCGCCCCGAAGTCGTTGGCGCTGCGCTTCAACGAACGTCTGGCGCTGGTGCTCGCCCGCCCCGTGGCAACGCTGACCCGTTTGTTGCGCCCGCTGGTCGGCCTGCTGACCCTGATCAGCAACTCACTGTTGCGCGTGGCCACACGAGGCCGCAACGTTGTCGGTCCCTTCGTCACCGAGGAGGAGCTCAAGCTCATGGTCAGCCTCGGCCAGCAGCAGGGAGTCGTCGAGTACGGTGAGCAGGAGATGATTCACGGCATCCTGGAGATGACCGACATGACTGTGCGCGAGGTGATGGTCCCGCGCATCGATGTCATCGCCATCGAGTCCCACAGAACGGTCGCTGAGCTTATCGACCTGGTGATTCAGCACGGGCACTCGCGCATCCCGGTGTTCGAGGAGTCGATGGACAACATCGTCGGCGTGGTGTACGCCAAGGACCTGCTCCGCGCTGCTGCCCGTGCCGATGATCAACGACCGGTGACCACGTTGATGCGCGACACCTATTTCACCCCCGAGGTCAAACACGTTGGTGAGCTTCTCAAGGAGATGCAACAGCGCAAGGTGCACATGGCCGTGGTCGTCGAGGAGCACGGTGGCACCGCTGGGATCGTCACCTTCGAAGACCTGATCGAGGAGATCGTCGGCCCCATCCGTGACGAGTACGACGTCGCCGAGCAGGAAGAGGTGCAGTTTCTCAACGACTGCGAGGTACTCCTCAACGCTCGCTTTCCGGTGGACGACATCAAGGACTTGCTCCACCTCGACATCGGTGAGACCGAGTCCGACTCCATCGGTGGCCTTGTCTACGAACGCCTGGGCAGGATCCCCGCTGTGGGAGCGACAGTTGCGCTCGGCGAGGCCACCCTCACGGTCGAGCAACTGCGCCGTCAGAGCATCCAGCTGGTGCGGATCACGTCGCCCAATCCCTTCCTCAACGAGGTCAACGGCGCCGCTCGACCGCCCGTCGACCAGGAGCACGGGGGCACGGGGTAGAGCGACCTCGCAGGCCGGCCCGAGCCCGACGCCTGGTCCTCCCCAACCCCGACACTGATCCCCATGCCGACCTACGTCACCGACGGCGTCATCCTGCGTCGGGTCGACTACGGCGAGGCCGACCGGATCCTCACCGTGCTGACCCGGGACCACGGCAAGATCGGCGTCATCGCGCGCGGCGTCCGCAAGTCGGGCAGCCGGATGGCTGCCCACACCGACCTGTTCGCGCGCAGCCGCATGCAACTGGCTCGTGGTCGGGGTGAGCTGGATGTCCTGACTCAGGCGGAGACGCTGGGTCCGCACGCGCCGCTCGGTGATGCCCGCCGCGCCGCTTGCGCATCGGTGTGCGCGGAGCTGGCCGACCGCGTGCTGGAGAGCAACCACCCCGACGAGGAGACCTTCCAACTCGTCGCCGACGCGCTTGCCGACTGCACCGACGACGACCGCGACCCACGCGCAGCCCTGGTCTGGTTGAGTCGCCGGATGATCGACCGCCTCGGCTACGCACCCCAGCTGTACCGGTGCGCGTCGTGCTCGACGATCCTTCCCCAGGTGAGTGCCTGGTTCAGCGCCGTGGCCGGCGGACTGCTCTGCGTGGGTTGTGCCGTCGCTGATCTTGGCGCTGTCGAGTGCTCCGTGCGGGTGATCAAGGTCCTCCGTGTCGCCGCAGACGGCGATGCCGCCCTGTACCGCCGCCTGCGTCTCGACGAGGCTGAGCTGGTCACCCTGGAGATGGTCGCGGAGCGTGAGCTTGCCCAACATCTCGACCGTCAGCTGCGCTCGCTCCCCGTGCTGCGGGCCATCGAGCGACGCTGAGGAGATGCGGGTCAGCCGAGGCTGACCATGGAGTCGAAGATGGCGTCGCCGTTGCTGTGATCACCGTTCCACTGGTCGCTGGGTGCGAAGACCACGCCGATCACCACGGCGCCGTCGGCGGTCACTCCAGAGCCGATGCGAAGGTCGCCGTTGTTGTAGCTGTAGTACGCCTCGTTGGCGCCTGACAGGCCAAGGAAGTAGGGCGCCGTCTGCTCCTGCGTGAATTGTGGTGACACCCCGCCGGGGAGGAATCCGGTGAGGTTGAAGAACTGGTCGCGGAACGCCTTGGCCTCAGTGGCCTTGTCGGTGCCGGCGGCGACGCTCGGGTTCTGGAAGCGCAGCACGTAGACGCCGGAGGTGTGGTCCGAGCTGACCAGGCCGCCGGAGAATCCCTGCAACACGTTGGTGGTGTCCACCTTCCACTCCGGAGGCCGGCAGACTGAGGCACCGACATCAGCGAGCTGGGCCGCGCTCAGGGTGGGCAGGGTGGCATCTGTCCGGGCCGCCCCCGCGAGATGACCGTTGACGTACACCTCGACCTTATAGCTGCCGGGCTGCAGGCATTGCTGAGCCACCTGCAGATAGCGGGTGATGTAGTAGTAGCCGTTGACACCGCCGGACGAGTTGGCCACCGGAGTCGAGTTGCCGCTGACTGGTTCGAGCACTGCCCAACCGAGCTTGGCGGGCCCCTGGTAGTACCACTGCGTGGAGATCTCGTCCTTGGTGGGGTCGTAGCCAGACAGTTTTGCCGTCCACTGCAGCTCCCCGCCGAACACCTGGATGGCGGTGTTGGCTAGTCGCACGGTGGCTTGGGAAGAAGGCATCGTGGGATTGTCGACACCGCCGATGATCAGCTCCTTCATCGCCGAGACCTGCGCTGCGAGGTCTGGTCGATGTGATGCCAGCAGGTCGAGCGGGGTCAACGCCCCACCTGCGTATCCCTCTTCGACGAAAGTATTGTTGCGCGGCGTCTTCTTGTCGACGTCCGTGTAGAGAGTGTGCGCAACCGCCTGCTGGTAGGCATCACGTGCGGCACTGAGGTCACCCGCGCCCAGGTGGGCGATCCCCTCGTTGTAGTAGAGGAGAGGATCAGCGCTGTCCAGCTTCAGAGCATCGGCGAGGTAGCCGAGCGAGGTCGAGTAATCAACCGGGCGGTTGTCGGCGATGGCCAGCAGCAGGCGGTTGGCGGCGAGGTTGTTGAGCAATTGCTTGTCGCGATCACCAAGGCTGTACGCCATCTGCAGGTCGTCGCCCTGCGCCTGCAGGGCCTGCGCCGAGCTCACGCTGACGATGAGGTCGCTGCGCTGTGGTGAGCCGAGCAGGAAGCGCACCAGCGATCGGTGGAGGTATGCGTTGGCGAAGGTGGGACGCAGCGCGATCGCGCTGCTGAACGCGTCGTCGGCTGCGCGTAGACCGCTGTCCCCGGGCTTCGAGTAGAAGGTGTTCATGGCCGCGACGCCATCGGCATATGCGTCCGCGGCAGCGTCGGGTGCCGCCACCGGGGTTCCGAACTGCAGCGCGACAGTCCACACCCCGCCCACGGCGACGAGCAGCAGCCCGAGCCCCACCAGCATCCGGCGCATCCGAGCCTGCAGGGTCAGCGACAGCCCGAAGAGGTAGATGGCCACGGCGAACAGGGTCAGCATCACTGACAGATAGCCGACCCTGGCCTGCCAGTCGGCCCGCAGCTGGTTGGAGGCGTCCTGCAAGGCGAAGAGGCGATCACTGGCGTGCTGCTTGGCGGTCAGCTCGAGGTTGGGGAACCTCGGGTCCTGCGCGGGCGCGCTGTTGCCGTCGGCCTTGAGGTCGGACAGCTGGCCGGTGAGCGCGGCGAGCTGGGTCCAGCGGGTCTCCTCGAGCTGGAGCAGGCCGGCCTGGGCGGAGCCCGCCGTGATGGTGGGCAGGAGGAACTGCTGGAAGGCGTTGCCTGCGCGTGCTCGCTGTTCGGCGCTGTACGCGAACGCCTCGATCTGGGTGCGCGCTGCATCGTTGGCCCGGACCAGCTCGCCCTGGCGCTGGATGCCGAGCAGCTGGGCCTCGCCGCCGGCGCGGTCGGCATTGTTGTCGGCAACGCTGTGCAGGTACTCGATGCAGGCCACACCGAGAGTGGACACGACGATGAGAACCGCGAGCACCCTTGCGAATCTCTCGCGCATCTCGTGCGCCTCAGGGACCTCGATGCGCTCGGGCGGCTTGTACATGCCCACCCCTAGGCCCCCAGCTTGAGCACGACGAGCCACAGCGCCACGCCGCTGACGGCAGCGACAGCGCCCGCCCCGGCGAACATCCGCCTGATCGTGGGGCGGGTGAACTGGGCGAGAGTGAGGAAGAGCAGCGCGGCGACGAAGAGGGTCACCAGCCCCACCAGGTTCACCGATTCGGTGTGCTTGGTGTCAGCCTGATCGCGGATCGCGTCAGGGCGCAGCTGTTGCAGGTCGGAGTTGTTGTTCTCGAGCGTCTGCAGCGCGGCTTTGGCGTCGTACTTGAGAGGGGCGGTGGCGTCGGTCGCGGAGGGCAGCGCGGCTTGGAAGAAACCCTGCCAGCTCCGCGCCAGGACGCGTTCGCTCTCGGCTTGGGCATGCAACAGGGCGGCGCTGGCGGGGTCGGATGACTGCAGCGCGGTGGCCTGGGCATCGAGTGTCTGGGCCGCCTTGATGTGCTCCTGGTAGGGCGCCAGGTAGCGCAGGTCCTCGTCGACAGTTGCCTGCAGGTCGGTGATGATCTGCTGCTGGCGAGAGGCATCCTGGATGCCCTGCTGGTCGAGCCGGCGGGCGTCCTGCTCGGTGAGGGTGGCGCTGAACGCGACCACGGCGCCGAGGATGGACACGACCGCGATGGCGATGGCCACCCAGGTGCGGAACCGATCCTCAGGCTCGCCGGCCTCCACCGTCGACTCGAGGTCGGCCATGGTCATGGCGCCAGTCAACAGCGATGGTGTGGCGAGCGGCTCCTCGTCGCCGAGCTCGGACGGATGCTGATGCCGAGGGGAGAAAGGCGGAGGTGGCGGCGGGGGAGGAGGCGTCCACGCGTTGCTGTCGTCCGGCATGGCAACGGATCTTACGCACGCCCCGGCGGTTGCCTGCAAACCTCCACAGCCGAACCCGCGCGCGGGAGGGGCGTCGGAGCCCGGCCGACACGGCTCGTCCGTGGTGTCACACAGGGCGCCGCTGCTGTCCTAGACTACCGCGAGCTTCGGCCGGTTCGGGCCGATTTCGGTAGGAGGGGGCGCCGATCGGCGGCGCGGAGGAAACACGTGACTTGTGACCATTGCGGTCGCCAGGTGCCGGACGCCGTCTTCTGCACGGCCTGCGGTGCCCACCAGGGAACCACCGGGCAGAGTGGGAACCCGCGACTGCGGCACACGCATTACGCCGCGCATCCCGGCGAGCACGTCGGCCAACCGTCGGTGTTCTCCACCATCTTCCCCCATCTCGGCCACGGCCGCATCCACGAGTTCCGCTATGCCTTCCTGGGCGCCTTGGCCGTGCTGATCCTGCTGGTGGGCACGGGGCTGGTGGTGGCGGCGCTGCTCGGCGCCATCTTCCTGGTGCCAATCCTCTACCTCGTGTACCTGTACGAGGCCCAGGTGTACCGGGATGAGCCGGCGACAGTGCTCGGCTTCACCATCGGCGGCGGCGTCATCCTCGGCCTGGTGGTCAGCATCGTTGCCGACAAGGTGCTCCAGGGCACTGGCAAGGAAACCACCGTCGGCCAGATCGTCGGCCTCACTGTGATCCTGCCGATCGTGCAGGTCATCGCCATGGCGCTCCCCGCAGTTCTCCTGCGCGGCCGCCCGGCCTTCCCGGAGACCATCGATGGCTTCGCCTTCGGCGTTGCCTCGGGCCTCGGATTCAGTGTCGCCGAGGGTCTGGTGCGATTCTCGAACGTGTTCACCGACCAGGGGCTGCAGACGGACTCAGCGAACTGGATCGCCCCGCTCCTCAGCGTCGCCATCCTCATCCCGCTGCTCCATGGCAGCGCCGGCGGCGTGGTCGCCGCCAGCCTGTGGCGGCGAGACCGTTCCGGCAACGCGCGCTCCCTCGGACTCGCCGGAGTTGTGGTCGCTGTGGCGCTGAGCATCGCCTTCTACCTCGTCGGTGAGCTGCTCCAGATCAACGGTGTTGCCGCCCTCGTGGTGCTGGCGTTCCAGGTGCTGCCCGTCGCAGCACTGCTCGTGTACGCCCGGTTCCTGATGCACCACGCTCTCCTGGAGGAGGCAGCCGACATGGGATTCCGTCCTGCGGTGTGTCCGCACTGCCATCGCCACATCGTGGCCGCCGGCTTCTGTCCCAGCTGTGGGGTGGCGATCAGCGCGGGGCCACGATCCCAGGCGGACCTTGGTGACCCCATGGCCGCCGGCGCCGCGGAGGTCCGCTAGATGCCCCTCGGGTGCACCCGCTGCGGCACCGTCAACCCCGATGGCAACGCCTTCTGCCAGAACTGCGGCGCTTCCCTGGCGGCCGCGGCACCACCGGGTCCTGCGCAGCAGTCTCCTCCGGCGACGCCGCAGCAGCCGGCACCTGCGTGGGCGCCTGGCCCGGCAGCCGCCGCGCCAGCGGCCGTCGTCGTCCCGCCGACGTACTACGCGAATCCCGCGCAGAGCCAGTACTACGCACCCCCGCTGGCCGCTCCTGGCGGTACGGGCCAAGTCCACCGGCTCTCGCGCAATGCACTGTTCGCGATCATCGGCAGTGCCGTCCTGGTAATCGCCGGCGTGGGAGCCATCGTCGCTCTCGCCGGCAAGGGGCCCAAGCCAACCCCGTACAGCCCACCGCCGGTGGTCTCAGCGGCCCCAGTCACATCCGGCCCAGTGACCCCAAGTCCAACCAGCTCGGGCGCACCCCGGCCGACTCCACCGCCGGGCGGCCAGACCGGCCAGGTGATCAACGTGGGCTTCGCCTCCTTCCCGGCGATCAGCGGGTTCACCCAGCAGACTGCTCAGGGCAACGTGACGGAGCTCGACCCCAATGACAAGAGTGGCCAGCTGTTCGTCGCCATGCTCCCCGCGGGCGCGATCACCACCAATCAGCAGGTGAGCGACAGCCTGCTCGCAGGTGATGCCAAGTCGTCTCCGGACGCGGTGCGGTGCTCGCCCGACGCTCCGGGACCGACGCTCGCCGGAACCGGCGGGGCGCAGATCGCCACCGTGGTGGTGACCATCTGCGAGACGCTGACCCCCCAGAACGGCCAGGCATTCAAAGCCGTCGATGCGTACGTGGCCGGCCTCGCCAAGGACTCCAGCGGCGCCCCGGTGCAGGTGCTGATCAACCCCTTCGCACCCGACTCGAGCTTCGCCAACTTCGTCAAGGAGATCCCGCAGGGCTGGGCCAGCCAGGTCCAATTCAACGCCACGGCGCGCTGAGGCGCCGAGCCGGAATATTCACGCCAGTGCCACACCGCCCGCGCAAGCTCACCGCCTGCTTCGTCGTCCTCACCGCAGCGCTCGCGGGCTGCGCCTCGGCCACGTCCACGAATGGTCCGTCGCCGCGCCCCGCGCGCGTCGCTGAGGACCCGAGCCGCCCGTCGCTTGCCGCCGCCATCCGTCTGGGCAGAGACCTGGGCCCGATCGCGGCCGACCAGACGCTCACCGTCAGCCTCGGACTGCAGGGTCGCGATCAGGCGGCCCTGGCGGCGCTGGTCGCCCGCGGCGGGCGGGTCACGCCTGCGCAGTACGCGCAACGTTTCGGGCCCGCCCCCACAGCGGTCGCGGCGGTGGTGGCGACGCTCTCCGCCGCCGGGCTGCACGAGCAATGGCAGGCTGGTCAGCCGGTGCTCTCCGTGTCGGGCCCGGCCGGTGCCATCGAACGCACCTTCTCCGTGGCGGTTCACAACCACATCGGTCCTGACGGCACCCGGTTCCACGCTCCCACCCATGCGCCGACGGTGCCGGCCTCGCTGGCTCCCGAGGTGACCTCGGTCGCGGGACTGCAGGATTACCCCACCCACCGCACTCAGGACCTGACCAACCCCAGCGGCTTCCGGCCGACCGACGCCGCCGACTTCTACGACGTCGCGCCGCTGCAGAAGGCCGGGCTCAACGGGACAGGCCAGACGATCTACCTGGTGGAGATCGACGAGTTCGGCGCTCCGGCCCTCCAGGCCTACGCGTCCAAGTTCAACCTGCCGCCGTTCGACGTCACAGTCAAGCGGGACCCCACCAGCTGGGGTGATCCTGGCGCCGAGGGCAACAGCTCCAGCGAGACCGATCTCGACCTCGAGATCATCCATGGCATTGCCCCCATGGCCAAGCTGGTCGTGTATTACGCCAGCGGCAAGGGGGACAACGTCGACAAGGCGCTCCGAGCTCTCGTGCAGGATCACCCGGCGAGCATCGTGACCATCAGCCTGGGGCAGTGTGAGGCCAGCGTCGACCCAGCCGTCCCGCCGCAGGACGATGCCGCCACCACCGCGGCCGCCGCCAGCGGGACCACCATCTTCGTCTCCAGCGGGGACCGGGGAGCGTATGAGTGCATCCCCAACGGTGACAACAACACCGTGTCGCCGAACTACATCTCGGCGCTGCCCTCGGTGACCTCAGTGGGCGGCACCACGGTGTACATGAGCGCGACCGGCGGCTACGGCCGCGAGTCTGCCTGGGGAGAACCCGCCGAGCAGTGGGGCTCGGGCGGCGGCAACAGCAAATTCTTCAAGCTGCCCGCCTGGCAGACCGGTCCCGGTGTCAAGAACCAGTTCTCCGATGGCAGCCGCCAGCAGCCCGACGTGGCTGCCAACGCCGACAGCCTCAGCGGCTGGGACATCTTCGGCTCGCAGCCCGGCGCCGAGGGTACGGTGGGCGGTACCTCCGCGGCCGCGCCGTTCTGGGCGGCGCTCACCGCGCTCGTCGACCAGAACCTTGCTCAGCTGAAGCTGCCCTCGGTCGGATTCGCCAATCCCCCGCTCTATGCCTTCGCCCAGAACCCCTCCGGGCTCCCCGCCAACCCGTTCCATGACATCGTCACCGGCACCAACCTGTTGAACCCGGCGACGCCGGGCTGGGACTACGCAACGGGCCTGGGCAGCCCCGACGCGGGCGCGCTGGCAGACGACTTCGAGTGGTACGAGAAGAACGTGGCGCCGCATTGATGGCGGCAATGCAATGACCCAGCAACAGCCGCCGCCGCCGAGCGCTGCCGTGACCCTGGAGTCATGCCATCACTGCGGTGAGCTGGTCCCCGTCGGTGCCTTCTGTGGGCATTGCGGTTCCAACCTCGTCGACACCAGTGGCGGTCGTTCCCGCACCCATGCATTCGCGGCCGCGCCCCACGAACAGGTGGCCAGACCCGTGGTGATCAGCACCCTGTTCCCGCACCTGACACGGCGTCACGCGCAGAGCTTTCAGCTGGTCCTGGCAGCCGGCATCCTGCTGGTGGTGGCTCTGGCGGCGCTGCAGCTGGTCGCGCCCGCCACCATCGCCGCCGCCGTGGTGCTGCCGGTGCTCTACCTGCTCTACCTGTATGAGGTGGAGGTGTACCAGCACGAGCCCGTCCAGGTCCTGCTCCTCACCGTGGTCGCCGGTGCCGCGCTTGGCGTCGCCTTCACACTGGTCACCGGCACATTCACCAGCGCCAGCCTCAACGGCACCCAACAGGGCGTCCTGGTGTCCGCTGTGCTGATCCCGGTCATCGCCCAGGTGCTGATGGTGGCCACACCCCTGCTGCTGCTCTCCCACGCCCACTTCGACGAGACGCTCGACGGCCTCACCTTTGGCGTGGCCACGGCGTTGGGCTTCACCATGGCAACCGTCATCGGCGGCAACTGGCACCTGCTGACCGCGCCGCTGGTGGGCGGAGCCTCCAGCGAGGATGTGCTCAGGATCCTTCGCGAGGGCGTGCTGGTGGCGGTGGTCAACGCCAGCACCACGGGCCTGGTGACGGCGGCCCTGTGGCTGCGGGTGCGCCGGCGCTCCCGCCGGCGTTTCGTCAGCCCCTGGCGTGGTCTCCAGGCCTCGGTGGTGGTGGCTTTCGCCGTGCAGATCGGCCTGGGCCTGGTGTCGTACTACGGACGCAGCCTGCTCGCGGTGGTGGTCGCGTATGCCATCGTCGCTCCGCTGCTGCTGATCTGGCTGCGCGTGGTGCTCCATTTCGCGCTCCTCGAGGAGGGCGCCGAGCTGGAGATCGGTGACGCCACCGCCTGCCCCGAGTGCCATCGCATGGTGCCCACCATGGTCTTCTGCCCCGCCTGCGGCGTCGCCCGCTCGGCCAGCGCGCGTCAGGCCCGGCCCGAGCTGCCGATGCCGGCAGCAGCGGAGGCTCCGGCCTGATGGTGCAGGCACCCGTCATCGGTTTCTGCGGCCGCTGCGGAGCGCCCTTCACCGCTGCCTCCGGCAGCTTCTGTGGCCGCTGCGGCAACCCCGTGGCAGCCGCGCCGCCGGTGGCCTCGGGCTACACCTACCCGGTGGCGCCTCCCGGCAGCGTCCCGGCGATGCAGCACAAGCTCTCGCGGCAAAGGCTGTGGATCTTCGGCGCCGGCGCGGTCATCGCCCTGGTGGTGATCATGACCGTGGTGGTGGTGGTGGTCCGGCCGCTGGGCACGACCTGCCACTTCTCGTGCTCCAGCCAGCATGGACCGCCGCTGGTGGGCAACTCGCTCTACAAGAACGACAAGTTCGGCTATTCCGTCGAGTACCTGGCGGCCAGCACCAAGGTCGCCTCGAGCGATGCCAACGGCGTCGTTCTGAACGTCGGTCAGGGATCGCAGATCAGCTTCACGGGCACCTCGGGCACCGATGTGGATGGTGCCCTGCAGTCGGCCTTCAAGGGCATCGACTCCAACACCTTCCAGGACCTCCAGCCGGTCGGGCCGGTGCGCGGCGCGGAGATCGGCAACGTGCCCGCCAAAGGGACTGCCTACAAGGGCAACTTCGTCCCGCCCAACGGGGGGGCGAGCGGGCCGGTTGGCGCCATCGTCATGGCCGCATCCTTCAACAACGTGACGGTGGTCACCGTGATGTTCAGCGGCTACTCGACCGACCAGGCCAACCAGCCGTATGGGCTGGCGGAGGGCTCGTCGCTCGACTACCCGATCACGCTGACCCACTTCCCCGGGTCGCCATAGTCCGAGGCCCTTCAGCGGCCAGTCCGGGTGCGCCGGCGGCGGCGCCGCGCTGCCACTGAGGCGACGCCGATCACCAACCCGCCGGCGCCCATGGCGCCCAGGGCTCCCATCTCCGCGAGAGCAGTCGGCGGCGTGGATTGCGGGACAGTGGTCTCGATGGCGCTGACGCAGCCCGGCGGCGGTGTGCCGATCACCACGTACGCCGCAGCCCCCAGGTTGCCCCCGGCGCGGCCGGCGTTGTTGGTCGCCGACACGGCGATGACCGCGGTGTTGGCCGGAACCTGGGACAGGGTGAGCTTCTCGGCGGTGCCGGCAGGGGATGCGGGTGCCACCAGGGCGGGCTCCGGGAACCCGGGAGAGGATCCCTCCGCCGAACAGGCGTAGGTGCGCACCTCGAAGTTGACAGCGTTGCCGCAGGCACCGTGACCGGTGGGCGCGGTGAAGGAGAGCGACTCACCGCCGCCAGTGGGGGCGCCGCTGAGGTCGGTGATGGTGGACGGCCGGTCCGCGACGGTGCTGAGGTTGCCGGTGTTCCAGCCGTCGTGACGGAACTTCGGCGACGAGGCCACGGCGCAGGCGTTGGCCGGTGTGTTCCAGACGAACAGTGATCCCGATCGGGTCAGCGACACCAGCTTCAGGTTGGGGTCGGTGCCCAGGGTGGTCACCAGGGGCACGGCGATGGTCCAGTCGCCGGTGTTTTTGGTGAAGCCGGGGAGCTCGGCGCCTGCCGGCGTGATCGCGCGCAGGTCCGAGGTCGCCGAACCCTCGATGAGCTCCTGCAGGCCGGTCCCGCCCGGACCGATGTCGGCTGCTGCCGGTCCCGCGAGGAACTGCAGGTCGTTGACGAAGTGGGGGTAGGCAGGGTGCATCTTGCCGGTACTGACGCTCCAGGCGGCCAGCTGGTTCTGGGCGTTGAGCTGGTGATCGTTGATGGCCACGTCGAGCAGCTTCTTGGTGCCACTGGTGGCGGTGGTGTAGACGATGTCCCCAGACCCGGTGAGGTCGGCGAACGCACCCTCACCGAAGGCCGGGACATAGGGTGAATCGACGCTGTTGCCACCGCTGTTGACAGTGGAGTCCAGGGAGCGCTGCTGCGACGACGACCCGTCAGCGCCCGCCCCGGTGCCGTAGCAGGAGCTGCCGTCCGACTGGAACACGTATGCAGGACCGGCAGCTGACGAGACGCCCACCTTGAGCCCCGGCTGGTTGCTGACCGGGCAGCTGAAGGCCGCCAGCGAGGCGCCGGTGTCGATGCCGGTCCCCACCTCGGGCAGGACCGACATGTCGGCGATGCCCACCTTCACCGGCCAGTGTGGCGCGTAGGCATTGCTCGGCACGGCCGCGGGTGGCGCGGCCATGCACGTTGAGAGTCCGTGGCAGTAGCCATCGGAGTACACCGCGTACAGTCGGCTGTTGCCGGTGGGAACCAGACCTGTCGACTGGAGGACCTGGGCGAGCGGGAATGAGTCGGCGGTGGCGTTGAAGCCGCCGTCACGGGCCGAGGCGTACTCTTCGTTGCGGCCGACGAGGATCTCCTGATGCCCATCACCGAGCAGGTCGCCGACAGCAGCCGTGCTGACGATCTTGGTACCGATATCCGCGCCACTGTTGGCCACCAGTGTCACCCGGTGGGTCACCGGGTCGACCGACTGCACCTTCTCGGGGGATGCGAGCAACACCGGGAAGCCCGGGCGCTGCGCACCGTCGCCGTTCCAGGCGTAGAGGTGCCGGTCCAGCGACCCGTCGATGATCGACAGCTGTCCGTTCTTGTCGAGGTCGGCCAGGGTCGGCGAGGCGAGGAAGCCGAACTGCACGCGGTTGTCGGTGTTGCGGTTGAAGAACGGCGGGGTTCCCTGGGCGCTGTAGTCGGGGTTGGCGCGCACCGGGAAGCCGGGGCGAAGACTGCCGTCCGCCTCGAAGGCGTAGATGTAGCCTGACATGTCGGCAGCGACCACCTCGAGGTGACCGGTGCGGTCGAGGTCGCCGACGGCGACGCTGGCGATGATCGCCGAGTGCACCCGCCCCGCCGCCGCGGCCACCTCAGGGTCCCTGAAGGCGGCCTCACCGGTGTGGTAGGCAAGCGGGCTCACCGACACCGGCCACCCCGGCAGTTCGGCGCCGTCGCTCCTGAGCGCGTGGACCTGGCCGTCGCTGGTGCCGAAGACTATCTCGTTCTGGTTGTTGCCGAGCAGGTCTGCCGCCGCCGGAGAGCTGGCCCCGTCGGCGCCGAGCTGCAGAGGAAAGTTGGCCGCCGACGTGCCCACACCCGCGACTGAGTCGTCGTGGTGCGACTGCAGGGTCTTGCGATCCTCGCCGGTCAGATGGTGGTCATCTGTCACCTGGACGCGCACCGTCAGCGCGAACTGGTCCCAGTCCGGTGTCAGCCGCGCGTTGGTGCTGACCGGCGCCGAGCGCCAGTCCTACTGGGCGCCGTTGGGGTCGACCGCATGCGCGTACGTCGCCGGGGTGTACGCCGCCATCGCAGCGTCGACCTGCGTGCCTGTGAGCGTGGTCAGGGTGCCGTCGATCGGCTGCGTCTGCTCGGTGCTGGTGTACACCGTTGACCAATCTGATTCGTGGGGTTGCACGCCGTATGCGATCTGCACCTTGTAGGTGTACGAGCCCGCGCGTGAGGCCGCCACGTGTCCGGTGATCGGAAAGCTCTGCTGGGTGGCGGTGTCGAGGTTGGAGAACCAGCCGGGTCCGTTGATCGCCGCCTCCGGTGGAACCTTGCCGTTCAGCACCGCGCGCACCATGCAGTTGGTGTTGACCCGGCCGTAGCCCGTGTACTGGTCCCACCCGGCGATGCTGTGGAATCGCTCACCGCCCTCGAGCGACGTGAAGTTGCCAGGAGGCCCGGCGGGGTACACCGGATGGGTCTCGCACCGGTTGGGCGAGTACGGGCTGGCCGCGTCCTCCAGGTCGAGGTCATCGGCGCTGCCGGCCACGATCTGCTTGGCCTCCTCCGCGCTGATGGCGATCCCCGGTGCATACGGCTTGAGCTTCCCCAGCGCCACCTGGTTGCGCGCCTCACTCTCCACCAGGCCGACCATGCCCGCCGCCTTGCCGGTGGCCTCGGAGCTGCACGACACCGAGGGCACGCTGACGATGGTGTGGCCGCCGAAGTTGGTGCAGCCGTTCAGCACCAGGTAGCTGCGCCCCGGTTGCGGCGCACCTGTCGATGGCGCGCTGTTGGCAACCTCCGCCGAGCGGATGCTGTTGACCACCAGGGTGTGGTTGTACGACGAGGGCCAGTTGTGGTGGCCGGCCTCCTCATCCGCCGCTGAGGCCACCACCACCACGCCATGGTTGTAGGCGTAGTCGACCGCCGCCTGCCCAAGGCTCGAGTGATTGAGGGTGCCCAGCGCCTCCTGGATCACCGAGACGCCCTGGTCGGTGGCGAACAGCGACGCCTGGGCAAAGTCGTTGACGTCCGCGATGAATGAGTCGCCGACCTTCAACGGCATCACCATGCAGCTGGGGCAGGTGCCCACATCGCCCCGGTTGGTGGGCTGCGCGTTGTTCGCCTCCGCGTTCGAGTCGCGCGCCTCACCGGTGCCGTGGCCGTAGTTGGGCTCGTCGTAGGGGTCGTTGGTACGCTCCATGAAGTTCCAGCCGGCGATGTCGTGGCTGAACCCGTCGCCGTCGTTGTCGACGTTCTCGGCGCCGTTGCTGCAGTGACGTGGTCCGGTGGGGGTGATGTTGGTGAACTGTCCCAGTGTGTTCGTGGCTGCGTCGTAGCACGAGAACACCTGGATGAGGTCCTCTGGAGTCAGCACGCCGGGCAGGAACAGGCTGTGGGCCGGAGCGTTCACCCGGGGATCGCCGGCGTAGTCGTCGATGTTGAAGACGCCGTCACCGTTGATGTCGTAGCAGTGTGGGAAGGGCGTGTTGGCGTGTCGTGCCGGCAGGGCCACACCGGCGCACGCTGTGTGGAGCGTGCCCCCCGCTGTGTACTGCGGTGGCGGCAGCTCCGACCAGTTGAGGTAGACCTTCTTGCGCAGGTCGCTCATGGCGCCGGCGTTGTTCCACTCGATGCCCGAGTCGAGCACCGCGATGCGCACGTCAGGTCGCCCAGTGGTTACGTGCCACGCCTTGTCGACGGCCGGGCCCATCACCCCGCCGAGCTCCTGAGCGGTGGGTGGCACCGAGGGGTCGACCGCCGAGTTCATCTTGAAGTCGTTGGGGTCGAAGTCGTTGGGTGGGGTGGGGGAGTGCAGGTAGTCCTGGTAGGCGTAGGGGTCCTGGCCCGCGGGCGCCTGGGGCCACGGCATCGATGCCGCCGCTGTCATTGGCGACAGCGCCACGCCCAGCACGGCCACGACAACCGAGAGCCGCCGCACCATCTTTGCCACGGGACATGCCCTCCCTTCCTTCACCTTCCCGGCCGGAACTATCGTGGTTCAGGGCAGGTCCTGTAAAGCGCTCTCCGCGGCCGTCGGGGGGTCGAGGCGATGCTCATCCAGCGCCGAGCGTCCGGCGGCGGCCGGTACACTCGCCGCCGATGCCACCACCAGACCCAGTCGCCCCCGATCTGCTCGAGCGGCTGGTCTCGCTGTGCAAGCAGCGCGGCTTCTTCTTCGGCTCCAGCGAGATCTACGGCGGCATCAATGCGCTCTACGACTACGGTCCGCTGGGGGCACGGATGCGTCGCAACGTGCGCAATCTCTGGTGGCGGGCCATGGTCGAGCTGCGCGACGACGTCGAGCCCATCGAGACCTCGATCATCATGAACCCGCAGGTCTGGGTGGCCAGCGGCCACGTGGCCACGTTCACCGACCCGCTGGTGGACTGCACGGGCAGCTGTCGCAAGCGCTGGCGCGCCGACCACCTGGGCGACCTGCGCCGCGAGCGTGGCAAGCCGGAGGATGCCCCGGGGTGTCCTGAGTGTGGCGGCCGGCTCACCGAGGCGCGCCAGTTCAACCTCATGTTCCGCACCCACCTCGGCCCCGTTGCCGACGACGCCGCCCAGGTGTACCTGCGACCGGAGACCGCGCAGGGGATGTTCGTCGACTTCGCCACGGTGGTCCAGGCGACCCGCCGCCGCCTGCCGTTCGGCATCGCCCAGCAGGGCAAGTCGTTCCGCAACGAGATCTCGCCGAGCAACTCCATCTTCCGTACCCGCGAGTTCGAGCAGATGGAGATGGAGTTCTTCTGCAAGCCGGGCACCGACCTGGACTGGCACTCGTACTGGTGCACGGAGCGAATGCGCTGGTGGATCGAGGATTGCGGGGTTCGCGCCGGCCGGCTGCGTCTTCGCGCCCACGATGAGGACGAGCTGTCGCACTACAGCGTCGCCACCAGCGATGTGGAGTACCTCTTTCCATGGGGCTGGGGCGAGCTCGAGGGCATCGCCGACCGCACCGACTTCGACCTGCGCAGCCACATGGAGGCGAGCGGTCGCGACCTCAGCTACTTCGAGACCGAGACCAACGAGCGCTACGTCCCCTACGTCGTCGAGCCGGCGGCCGGGCTCGACCGCGGTTTCCTGACCATGCTCATGGACGCGTACCACGAGGAGGAGGTGCGCGGCGAGAAGCGGGTGGTGCTGCGGCTCCATCCCGACGTCTCACCGTGGCAGGTGGCGGTGCTGCCATTGAGCAAGAAGCCGCAGCTCACCGAGGTGGCGCGCTCCCTCGAGCAGCGGCTGCGTAACCGGTTTCGCACCGAGTACGACGAGACCCAGTCGATCGGCCGCCGTTACCGCCGCCAGGACGAGATCGGCACGCCGTTGGCGATCACCGTCGATTTCGACACCCTTGACGACAACGCGGTCACCATCCGCGAACGCGACGGGATGACCCAGGTGCGCGTGCCCATCGATACCCTGGAGCAGGCCTGTGAGGATCAGCTGGTCGCCAGCCGTGCCGCCGCACTGGATCGCGCGCGCACCGCCGCAGACCAAGCAGGTCAGTCGGCGCAGCCCCAGCGGCAGGGCTGAGCACACGCGGAGACGTCGGCTGCTGTGGCCCCGTGCCGCTCAAACCCCTCACGGTCAGGCGCGGCGCGCCTCCTGGGACTCGCGTGGGGTACCGGCAGACGACCTCGCTGTCGACGTCTCGCCGCTGGCGGCACCCCGGCGCCGGCTGGGCGCTTCGTGCAGATGGCCCCGACGAATCAGTACCAGGAACACAGCGCCCATACCGGCCATGAGGACGTCGTTGAAGCCGCGGAACAGCAGGCCGGCGGCTGCCCCGGCGGCCACGGGCACGCCGTTGGCGATCACCAGCACTGTGAGCAGGCCCTCAAAAAGTCCCACCCCGCCAGGGATCAAGCTGATTCCGGAGATCACGAAGCTCAGCGCCAGCACGAACATGGCAGCGATGAAGCTCACCTGATTCGCACCGACGGCGTGCAGCGCCAGGTAGAACAGGAGGTACGACAGGAACACCGCCAGGGCGTTGCAGAGCAGCACGGGCACGACCACGCGCAGGTGCAGCAGCTCGACGAATGCCGGCCGGATGGAGCGCAGCTGCGAATCGAAGCGGCGCAGCAGCTTCACCTTCTCCACCAGCCCGATCGCCCAGTCGTATGCGGGCTTCCAGATGATCACTGTGAGGATGAGCAGGTGGATCAGCACCATGGCAATGACCAGCAGGGCGATGTCGGGGTGCCGCGCCACCCGGGGCAGCACCCCGAGCCCCATCAGGGTCATGAAGAGCAGCTCTTGGAAGGCGATGGTCGCGGTCAGCTCGCCGGATGTTCGCGGCGTGCCGGTGACCTCCTTGATCAGGGCGATGCGCGCCAGGTCCCCGGTCGGCATGAACACCATGGTCTGGCCGGCGAACTCCACCGCGACGGAGTGGGGGATGTCTACGTCGACGCCCACCCTGCGGAGCGTGAACCACCACCCCAGCGAACGCGCCAGATAGGTGCCAATGGTCACCGGCAGCATCAGCAGCACGAGGGCCACGTCGGTTCTCGCGAAGACGCCGCCCAGGGCGGCGGGATTGACGGCGAGCACCAGCGCCAGCAGACACAGCACAGCGATGATCTCCATCGTGTGGTGCTTGAGCAAACGCGCCATCGCGCCCAGGGTGCGGTGTCGCTGCGAGGCATCCCAGGCAGCATGCACGGCTCCAGCGACGCGGCCGAGGGCGCGATTGATCACGCTGCCGCGCCACCGGTGTAAGCCACGCTGGCACCATACGCGAAGGCGCGAGGATGCGCGTCGCAGCACCACCCGGCGCACGCTGTCCTGGTGGAGGGTGACGTCAGGGTGAGCTGCATGGCCGCAGCCGCAGTGGCAGGGGAGGTGATCGCCAGCCACGAGGTAGGGGCGCGACCCCGGTCAGATGTTGCGCGTCTTCTGAGGCGCGACGGCGCTCATGGTCGCATTGTCACCTCTTCCGCTTGCGTGACAGTGCGGCTCCCAGGGCAGCGACGGCCACACCCGCACCAACGACGATGCGAGCCTCCCCGGGGCTGCGATGCGCCGGTGCCGCACCGTCTGCGACGCGGTAGCCCTCATGGTCCTCGGTACGGGCTTGGCGGCCGCTTCCCCTGATGGCACTTCCCTGCGTCTCGCGCTTCTCGTCCTCGATTGCGTCAGCCGGGTCCTTGCTCTCACGGCCCTCGGCCGGCGACGCGGCCACGATTCCCTCGTCCTGCGGAACGCCGAGGCGCAGCTTGTTGAACACCGCGCCGACCAGGATGAACTGGCTCATGAAGGAGAGCCAGGTCGCCAGCAGGAAGAAGAGCGCGAAGTTCTGGCCATAGGTGCCGAAGCCCTTGGACAGCTTGGCGTACAGGGGAAACACCAGTGAGAACACCTCGATCAGGGCTCCCGCGAGCAGCGCTCCGGGCCAGATGTCCTTGAGGGCAAAGGTGCGGTTGGGCACCCAGCGATAGATAAGAACCATCAGTGCGATCAGCACCACGGCGCCGAGGATCGCGCCCAGCACGCCGGCCCCGGGGGACGCCGCGGCCGCGCTGTTGGCAGTCACCGCTAGCAACACGGCGGCGATGAACACCACCACCATGACCAGGCCCATGAAACGCTGGCGCAGGGTGTCACGCTGTTCGGTTCCGAAGATCTTGGTGAGCGCGAACTCCATGGCGGCGAAGAGGCTGGTGCCACTCCACAGCAAGCCCACGATGGAGACAACTCCGAGGATGCCCGCGTGATCCTTGACCCCGCTCAACGCGCCCGCGATCGCATCGTGGGACTCGCGGGGAAACACCGACACGATGCCGTCGTAGAGCTTCGTCTGGGTCGCCTGGTCGTGGATCACCAGGCCGACGATCGAGAGCATGCCGAGGATCAGCGGGAACATCGCCAGGAAGGCCCTGAAGGCGAGGCCGCTGGCGTAGTTGCCGGCCTGGCTGGCGCCGTAGGCGGCGATCACCTGGAACGGTCGGGTCGCCTTGAGGCGGTTCAACATTGGCGGGCCGGTGCCTCCTCGGTCAATGGGCTGAACAGCTGTCGATTGTGCTGATGGGGAAGGGCGCGAATACTAGCCGTCGCACGTGCGCTGCCCTGGCGACCGCGTGGGCGCGGCAGGGGACGGGAACATCCCGCCCCCTTTGTCGGCTACGTCTGCAAGGCCGATTGGGCCTCCTTGGCCGCCTCCTGCGTGTTCGTCTGTGCGGTCTCCGCAAGCTGCTCAGCGTGTGCCTGACCGCTCTCCTGCGCGGTTTGCGCAGCGGCCTGCAGCGAGTCCTGGGCGACGGCCTTGCCATGCTCCACGGCCTGCTGACCGGTTTCAACCAGGCGGCTCTTGACCTGGTCCGCGGCTGCGCCCAACCGCTCGTCCTCCATCCGGCTAGATGGGACCGCCATCCCGGCCAGAAAGCCGAGCGCAACCGCGCCCAGGGCGAGCCCGAGCGGATTCTGCTGGGCGACGCTGATCGCCTGGCGTGCCGTCTGCTGGACGGCGGCCGGGTCGGGCAGGGCATCACCGACGGTGCCGCCGACCGCTCCCGCTTGTCCCACGACGGCGTCCTTCAGCCCCGTCATCCGGCTCACCACCGCGTCCTTCTTGTCATTGATGGCGTCCTTGGTTCGCGCCGGCACGTCGGTCTTGTAGCTGAGAGCCTCCACGGTCTCGCCCATGCGCTGACGAGTGTCGGCTATCTCCTCCCTGATTCGGCTCGGGTCTTCGCCCATTCCACGTCCTCCTTCACTGTCTGCACTGTTTGTTCTGGTGCGGGTGGCAGCGCCTCCTGCACCTGCTTCTTGCCTCTCAACGCGAGGATCCCCGCAGCCGCTCCGTACACGAGGGCGACGATCAAGGCGGCGAGCCACACCTGCGCCGCCAGGCTCAACGCGGCGATGATGCAGGCGGTCAACGCGGCCAGAGCGTAGAGGGCGAGGAGGCCGCCGGCGCCAACCATCCCGACCCCGAGCCCCGCTCGCTTGCCCTTGTCGGTCATCTCGGCCTTGAAGAGTTGAAGCTCCTGCTGAACCAGCGTGCTCGTCTCTTCGGCGAGCTGGCTCAACAACTCCCCGATCGGACGGTCGTGGCGGGGTGGAGGAGCCTGCGACCCCACTGGCGCGTTGTCAGCCATTCTCAGATCCCAGGAGCCGGTGACTGCGACTCCTCGTAGCGCCGGCTGCTCGACGCCTTGAGGAAGCGAGAGGCGGCGAAGCCGACGAAGACGCCACCGGCGATCACCGCCCACGGCTGCTCACGGCCGAACCGTTCGACGTCGCCGATGATCTGCTCGCCGTTGGAGGACCGCAGATACTGGCCCAGCTGCTCCACCCTCTCGGCGGCCTGCTCGATGACGCGAGCGGGCAGATCCTGGCCTTGCGAGCGCAGCTCGTCCGCTGAATGCCGCGCCGCCTCACTGATGGTGCCGACGCTCTCGCCGGCGGACGTCGACCGCTCGTCCAGCTTCTGCTTGATGGTGTCGCCAGCCTGTCCCGCCACCTGCTGAAGGGACTCCTGAGCCTGCCCGGCCACGTCCTGAACTTTCCCCTGAAGGTCGCTTGTCGGTGTCTGCGTCATGGTTGTCTACCTCTGAAAGAGCTGGATGTTGCAGTTAAACGAGCGGACAGATCGGGTTGCCCGAGGTCACAGAGCCTCCCTCTCGACGTCGACGCGTTCCTTGCGAAGGGACGCCTCGATCGGCCAGTCCGCGGTGACCCGGACGGTGCGCACTCGCACGTGCTCGTACGGCACGAGGCGCTTGTGGATGACCAGCTCCTCGCGGTGCAGGACCATGTCGATGTCCTCGTTCGCCGCCAGCCTGGCGGTGCCGAAGGAAACCTCGAGACGCTCGACCGCGCTGATCGGAAGGTCCTCGATGACGAGCTCCTCGTGGCGAACTGTGATGACCTCGGTGATCTCCTCGGTGCGGATCACCTTGCTGATTCGCAGCCGCTGGTAGGGCCGCCACTCCAACGTGCTGACGGAC
The DNA here is from genome assembly GCA_016464795.1 of Candidatus Amunia macphersoniae. Classification (GTDB taxonomy): domain Bacteria; phylum Chloroflexota; class Dormibacteria; order Aeolococcales; family Aeolococcaceae; genus Aeolococcus; species Aeolococcus macphersoniae. Next base: position 90,486 of record JAEKNN010000005.1, read on the forward strand.
AGCCGTTCCTCGCTGCGGATCATGGTGAGAAGCGGCTCGGTGCCGGGTCGGGGCGGCGCTGGGGACGACTGTCTGGTGACGCCATCACCGAGCCCGTAGTGGGCGATCAGGGCCGTCTCCTCAGACCTGTACATCCGTTTGGGCTCGCCCAACACGGGAGCGCTCAACACCTGGGCCGCGTCATACGGCACGTGCAGGCCGTCCCCTTGGTTGATCGCCTGGACGATGGGCACGACCAAGAAACGGTGCTCTGCGTCTCCGCTGTCCAGCACCGCCCACCTCGCCCCTTTGGTGTCGGCGTCGCGATGGATGCCGACGATCGAGCCGAGCATGACGCCGTCGCTGCTCAGGCACGAGCGAACCGGCTGCTGCATTCTCAAACCCTGCGCAGCGCACGGTCGACCCGCTGGTGGTAACGAAGACCCATGGTGCCGCCGAGGATCGCCGCGGCCAGGGTGAGGATGGCGAGAGCGGCGAGCGCGATCGCCCCGCCGGTGGCGAAGGACTGGCCGTTGACAGGAATCGACGGCAGCCGCAGCTGCGCCAGCACGTTGTACTTGGACCCGGCCACGACTCCGGCGATCGCCAGAGCGACGGTGATCAGCAGGCCGATCACCCATACCCCGAATCCCTGAACGCCGCCAGAGAAGCGTGACAGCCGGCCGGCGACGTACCCGCCCGCGTAGTAGGCGAGCAGCAGGATCACCGCGAGCAGGACGGCCCCGGTGATGGTGAGGGTGAGGGTGGTGGTGGTGCTGGTGCTGCTCAGTGCGTCCTTGGTGAGCGTCAGAGCGGCGCCGGCCGCTCCCAGCACGGCCGCCAGCAGAGCGGCGATGCCGACCGCCACCAGCCAGCCGAAGAACGCGGCTCCGAGGTTGAGGCCACGGAAGCGGTTCAGCTCACGGTGGCGCGGGTCCTCCCGCTCGTCGGACTGGCGCGCCGCCACCGCCCCGCGTGCGTCGGCAGGCAGGGTGACCACCTGCTCGGCGGGCGGCGGCGCGTCCGCCCGCTGATACTCCGGAGTGGTGCTCACCGCTGCGGCTCGCGATCGACCTCGATCTGCTCCTTGCGGACCTCGCCGGTGACCTCGCGCTCCTCGGTGGTGACGTCCTTCTCGACGCGGACGCGCTCGACCGGAACCGTTGTCTTCTCGACCACGGGCTCCTCGCGGCTGAGGGTGACCTCGTGGACCTGCTCGGAGATCTCAGCCCCGGGGACGGCGCCGCCCTCGGTGATCGGCTCGCGCTCGACGCGGACCTCCTCGCGCTGCAATGGAATGGTCTCCGACACTGGTTCGGTGACCACTGTCTTGCGCAGCCGAACGAGCTCGGACGGGCGGCGCATCGCGCCGACGCGCATCTGCTCCTCCGAACGGGTGATCGATGCGTCGCTCTCGGCCCCGGTGGCGCCTGTCGTGGGAACTGGACGGCCCCCGGTGACAAGGCCGGTGCTCGACTGCTCGGTGGAGACACCGAGGCCGTAGTACCGAGCCAATTCCTCCTCATCTTCGATGGACAGCTCCCCGTCCGCCTCCATGCGGGGCGCATCGTTGATCTGAGACTTCTCGTAGGGGACGCGCAACTGGTCGCCCTCGGGGGTTGCGCCAACCAGCGGCACGAAGGTCTGCTTGGTGCCGAAGAGTCCGGTGTGAATCAGCCCCCACTGCGGTGCCTGGGTCTGGTCATCGACGTAGACCTCGCTGATCTTGCCGACCTTGTTGCCCTGGTTGTCGAGCACGGTGGTGCCTTCGTACTGCGTATGGTCCATGTCCTTCTCCTTGTTTCTTGTTGCTGGTTCGTTTTTTGTGGCTGTCTTACTGTCGGCGATAGGTATCGGTGGTTGGCGGTATGACGGTGGGCGGCCTGGACGCGCCGGGCGCCAGCTGAGGCGGTGTGGTGCTCGACGACTGTGGCGAGCTCTTGAGCTGCTGGGTGGCCTGCTGACCCTTGTCATACGCACCGGAGAGCATCTTTGCGGCGACCTCACGGCCACCGAGCCCGAAGGCCAGGCCGGCTGCCAGCGCCACAGCCACCAGAACGGCGATCAGCAGCTCGTTGACCAGCGTCTCGGCGACGTGCACTTGCTGTAGGGCGGCCACGAAGACGAGCACGAGGACGGTGGCCTGGGTGATCTTGCCCAGCGCGTCGGCGTTGCTGAAGCCGGCGCCCTGGGCAATGCCCCGCACCGCCTCCGCGGCCAGCTTGGCCAGGAACGCCCCAATGAGGATGATGACCAGAGCGGCGATGATCGACGGGATGAAGGCGACGATCTTGTCCAGGGTGGTGGTGATTGCCGAGATACCCAGCGCGGGAATGGCCACCTCAAGGACGATCAGGCGGATCCACCATTTGACGACGAAGCCCATCACCGACCCGGCCGAAGCGTCCTTGACTCCGGCCTTCTGCAGAAAGCCGTCGATTCCCGCGCGCTGGGTGAGGCGATCTGCGCCCGCCTTGTCGAGGAGCTTCTGGACCACACGCCCGACGATGCCGGCGATGATCCAGCCGATGACCAGGAGGACGAGCGCCCCGAGGATCTGGGGGATCGCCCGGAAGAAGGTGTCGAAACCCCCGGTCACGGAGTCATTGAACGTCAAACCAACCATACCCGTCGCTCCCCTTAAATATTATGGTCCACTTATCAGGTTTGCTTCACGAAGCAGTACCAGCTTTAAGGACCGTCCTGTATCAGCTATAGATATGGACGTGGTGAAGCCGTTCGGATTACGCTCAGACCTCAGCTTGCCGGGACTTCAGCTCGCCGGCATGACGAAGGCGATGGCGCGGCCAGCCGGGTCGACGACCAGCGGAGTGGCGCCCGGCGGCGGGGTGAAGGCGGTGTGCAAGTAATTCTGCGCTTCGTCGCCGTTGCTGAGGCCCAGGGCGCCGGCGGCCGCGGTGACGGTGACGCCCACCTCGTACTCGCTCAGCGCTGCGGCGCTCATGGCGGTGGGGAGGAAGCCGAAAAACCCATGGCTGGTGGTCGGCGCTGAGCCCTGGGCCGCGGTCGCCCCAGCCTCGGCGAAGGCGACGATGCCGCCGCCGGCCCGAGCGAAGCTGGCCAGCTCCGCCTGGCGTGCGTCGAGGACGTCGAGCTCTGCTTGCCGCAGCCAACCGCCGAAGTCGGAGGCCACGATGACGGCGTCGTAGTCGGCGAAGCGAACGGTGTGGAGGTCCAGGACACCAGTCGCGCCGGACCCGTCGTCGGCGACATCGACGGTGAACCCGGAGTCGTGGAGGCCGAGGCGGGGATCGCCGTGCAGCGACCCACCGGGATCCCGCAGGTCGGTGACCAAGAGCAGCCTGGGAGCGGTCTTCCCGGAGGTGACGTAGCCCACTGCCACCTGAATGAGGTGCTGGGCGCCGGCGGCGTTGGGGCCGTAGTGGGCGTGAACATCGGGATCGTCACCGGTGACGAAGATGCGTCCTCCGGGCGGTGGTGTTGCCGGGGTGGAGACTGGGATGGCCGAGGTCGAGTGAGTCGGGCTGGGGCCGGCCGGGGCGGCCGGTAGGAAGATGACAGCAGCTGCGGCGGCAACTCCCGCCAGGGTCACCCCGGCCGAGGCAAGGTGCGCGGCATGCCACGAATCGCGTGCCCCCTCGGCGACCGCGTTCGCGGCACCGGTTGCCGCCCCCGGGACAGCCCCGCCCGCGTGACCGATGGCCGCTTGGAGGGCATGGAGCCCGCCGGCGGCCATTCCCGTCGGTGGCGCCAGCAGGGGGAGGGTGCCGAAGAGTCGCGCCGGCTCGGTCAGCCGGTCGGCCGCGGCGGCGCATGCCGGGCAGCGGCGCATGTGGTGCTCGACGGCGGCATGTTCACGGCGAGACAGCACGTGCAGCCCAGTCGGCACCAGTCGTTGCAGTCCGGCGCACTCCCGGGCGCCAGTGGTCACCAACAGAGTCCGGACGGCGATGCGGAGCGCCCGCTTGGCGCGATGGACGAGGACGGCGGCGTGCCCCGCCGAGACGCCGAGAACTGTCGCCACCTCGGGGCTCGAGAGATCCTCACCGACGGAGAGGTGGAGCACCTCCCGCTGACGCGGCTCGAGGCTGGACGCGGCCTTCCACACCAGCGCGGCTGCCTCGGAGACGACCATCGTGGCCTCGGTGTTGGCGGTCGATGCCAGCTCAGCCCAATCCGCCTCCTGCCATTGCATGCTCCGGCGCAGGTTCTGCTGCGACCGGCGTAGATGATCGAGGGCGAGGTTGCGCGCGGTCGCCAGCAACCAGGCGCGAAACTTGTCCGGGTCGCGAAGCCGGTCGCGGCGTTCCCAGGCACGGAGGAAGGCTGCCTGGACCAGGTCGTCGGCGTCGGCCTGGCCGGCCACCCGCGCCACCACGCGATACACCGACGGACAGTGACGGCTGTAGAGCCGGCCCAGCGCATCGGCATCACCGTTGCGGAAACGCTCGGCCAGCACCGCCTCGTCGTCTGCCGAGACGTGCGGCGGTGTTTCAATGGTCATGCTTCCCCCACCTGCTCGTACTGGCTCCTCTCACGACAACGTCCAGCACACCGTACCAAGCGTGGCCCGCGACGGCGGGTGTTGGAGTCGTGGGTGGTTGCCGGCAACGCCGCGCCGGTTGCCTGCGCCTTGGTCAGGTCCTCACGAGACGATCAGGTGAGGCGCCGCGACCACGGCGGCGATGGCGGATGACCACCGCGGCAGTCAACAGGCCGGCCACCGCAAGAGGCAGCAGCACCACCCGCGGCGCCTCAGGCAGAGCCGGGCCGATGGTGACCAGCCCACCGTTCGCGCACCAGCGGTTGTCAGGCACGCCGCTGCACGGGTTGGGCATGGTGGTCTGGCTGGGAATTGGCAGAAGTAGAGCTACCTTCTCCTGCTTTGGGTACTCGGCTGCAGGTGTGGTCGGGCATGAAGTGACCACTCCCGAGGCGCAGGCCAGCTGCGCCGCCAGCACGGCGTCGGGGCTGCTGCCTGGCTGGCTGCTCGGGCACGGACCGCCGTCCAGGGTCTGGATCGCCGGCGGCTCCGACGCGAGCCCGGCGGTGTCGGTGTTGCCGGCGAAGCAGTCCTTCGGGATGTCCTTCACGGAGACGAGGGCCAGATCGCCATTGGTCGGGTTCTTGAAGTAGCCGTTGTTGCTGAGGGTATTGTTGGTGATCACGTTCCCCTGAGCCGGGAAGAGGCACACGTACGTTGAGCCCGACCCGCTGCCGGTACCGCCCTGACAATTCGAGAGGCCGCTCGCAGGGGGGGTCTCGGTGTCGGGAAAGTCATGCACCACGATGCCCCAGCTGCCCTGGTTGTAGACGGTGTTGCCATCGACGGTGTCAAAGGACGCACCGGCGAGCTCGATGCCAGAGCCGATGGGCGCGGCTCCGGCGATCCCGGAGCCGGGCACGTTGGGATTGTTGTTGTCGTGGACCTGGTTGCCGGTGATTCGTGTGCAGGACGCCGTCGTGGACCCTGGGCACAGCCCGTTCTGCGGGGGCGGGGCATCGTCGTTGTTCAACGAGTTGGGGACGATGCCGGCCTTGTTGTGATCCCACTCCGAGTTCTCGATGATCAGGTGACCGCCCGCGTTGGTGCCCGAGTACCCGAGCGCGCTGTTCTGCGCGTGCACGTGGTCGAGGGTGGCGTGGCAATCCGGGCAGGCGCCGACGTAGAACGCCGAGTCGCCCATGTTTGAGGCGTATGCATAGGAGATGGTTCCGGGACCGCTGGAATTGCTGACAAAGATCCCGTACATGCCCATGTGGTCCGCGTTGTAGTACGTCGAGGTGCCGGTGATGTACGAGCCGTTGTACTTCCCGAGGCCGACCTTGCCGCTGCCGTCGCCCCCGTTCCACCAGATCTGGTTGCCCTGCGCGTCATGACCGTTGAGGAAGTTGCAGGCGGTGAGGTTCTCGATGGAGGTGCCGTCCACCTTCTTGACCACGATGCCGTTGCGCCCGCCGGTGTCCTGATCCCCAGGCTTGTCCGAACAGGGGCCGTTGGCGTTGGCGTTGGTGCCGTCGATGACGACCCCGTTGCGGTCCATGCCGCGCAGGTGGAGGCCGGGCGTGGTGATGGAAACGCCGACCCCGGTGCCACCACCCTTTTCGTGGTAGACGCCGGGTGCAACCAGCACCCAGTCACCGGGGCCGGCAGCGTCGACGGCGGCCTGGATCGACCTGTAGGGGCTGCCTGAGCAGTCGAGCTGGGGACCGGTGAGACCGGGTCCGTCATTTGGGCTCGACGGGCACACCAGCAGGACGTTCGGGCCGGTGGCGTGGGCGACAGGCGCGCCGCCGGCGACCCCGAACAGCAGGATCGCTCCGATCGCCGGGAGCACAAGCCGACTGCGTCTGGACATCTCTTCCCTCCTCCCTCGCTTTCGCGTGAGGGTACAACCTCGCCCCCGCCGTCCACCAGGCACCCCGCCATCGGGTGATTGTGGTGGCCGCCATGGCTCGGGTCCCCACGGCTCGGGCCGTCATCGTCAAGGCAAGCCGGCCGTACCGATCACCTCTGCGATGGTGCCCAGAGACTCGCGCCACACCTGGTCGTCGATGATCAGCGGGGGCAGCAGGCGGATCACCGTTCGTCCGCCCCGCAGCACCAGGATGCCCCGCCGCTGCAGCTCGGCGATCAGCGGTGTCGCGGGCACGCGAAGGTCGATGCCGATCATCAGGCCGCGACCTCGCACCTCGCGGACGAGCGGCGCGGGGAGCGCGCCCAGGCTGTTCACGGCTTCTGAGCCCAGCTCGGCCACCCGCCGATGCAGCAGCGGGTCGGCGAGGATCCGCAGCGTCACCGAGCCGGCGGCGCACACCAGCGGGCTGCCGGCGAAGGTGCTGCCGTGCCCGCCTGTGGGCATCCTCGCACCGACTGCTTCAGTGCACCCCGTCACCGCCATGGGAAGTCCGTTGGCGATGCCCTTGCCCAGGCAGACGATGTCGGGGATGACCCCGTCGTGGCTGCATGCCAGGATGGCGCCGGTGCGCAGCCCGGTCTGCACCTCGTCGGCGACCAGCAGCGCGCCCGCGGCCGTGCACCGCTGCCGCAGCCCAGCCATGTACCCCGAGCTGGGCACGCGAACGCCCGCCTCTCCCTGCAGGGGTTCGACGACGACCGCCGCCACGCTCTCGTCGAGCACTCCGTCGAGGGCGTCGAGGTCGTCGTAGGCGACGTGGTTGACGCCCGGGAGCAGCGGGCCGAACGGGTCGCGGTAGGCCGCACTCGCCGTCAGGCTGAGTGCACCGAGAGTCCTGCCGTGGTAGCCGCGGTGCATGGCGACGATGCGCTCGCGGCCGGTGGCGACCCGGGCCAGCTTGATCGCCACCTCCAACGACTCGCTGCCGGAGTTGAGGAAGCACACCTGGGTCAGCGCCGCCGGCAGCAGCGACCCGAGCGCCTCCAGAAACTCACCGCGCACCGGGCTGTCGAACGACTGGTGCGCGTTGGTGAGGGTCGCCGCCTGGGCGGTGATCGCCGCCGTCACCGCCGGATGCGCGTGGCCCAGCACGTTGACCCCATAGTTGCTGACAAGGTCGACATATTCACGGCCATCCCTGTCGACCAGCGTGCAACCGTGACCGCTGACCAGGCTGATGCCGCGGCCGGTGAGCAGCGCCATGGCACGCAGCCGTGGTTCGGTCGCGGCCCCAGCGGTGGCCGTCATCACACCGAGACCGCCGTCCCCGCGGCCGCCGCGGCCTGCGGCGCTGCGCCCGACGTCGCCTCCGCCTCCATTGCCGGCGCGGTGAACCACGTGCCCTCGCCGTCCAGTGCGCGGCACAGCGGCCGAGCTCCGCGCCCGTCGCAGAGGGCTACCGCATCGATCCCCGCGCGCAGCGCGCGCTCGACCGCCGCCAGCTTGACCCGGACGCGGCCGCGCGCCGAGCCAGCCAACCCGCCGAGATCCTCAAGAGACGCGCGCGGCAGTGTGCTCCCGGCGTCGTCGGGGTCGGCGAGGAAACCGGCGGTGTCCGAGAAGATGATCAGCCGCTCTGCACCGATGGCGATCGCCAGCTCGGCGGCAAGCCGGTCGCCATCGACGTTGATCGGGCTGCCGTCGTCGCCGAGCGCCGGCGGGCACAGCACCGGGGTGTGGCCGGCCTCGAGCAGCGAGGTCAGCACGGTCGTGTCGACGCTCTCGATGCTGCCGGCGTGGTCGCCGTGCAGCATCAGCGTGCGGCCGTCCTCGCGGATGCGCAGGTCCGTCCTGCGGCGACCGCGAACCATCCCCGCGTCCATGGCAGCGAGCCCGATCGCCCGCACGTCCCTGGCCAACAACTGCTGCACCAGGCGCTTGTTGACCAGCCCGCAGTACGCCATCAGGAAGTGGTCCATCGCTGCCGCGTCCGTGTAGCGGCTGCTCTCTCCCCGCGCGGAGGTGACCAACCGTGGCGGGTGGCCGAGCCGCCGGGCGAGCTCATCGAGCACGCGGTGAGCCCCGTGGACGATGACCAGCGGCCCCTGGTGGGCGGCGATGTCATCGAGGAGGGTGGTGGGGTCCTCGAGGCTGCCGCCGATCTTGACCACCAAGGGAGGACCGCTCATATTGGGTAGAGCCCGGTGAAGTCGAGGCCACAGCACTCGTCGATGCCCGCGTGCACGTTGAGCGCGTGCACCGCCTGGCCGGCGCTGCCCTTGCCCAGGTTGTCGATGGCGGCAAGCACGACGGCGCGCGGCGCCCAGGGGTCGCGCTCGAAGCCCACGTCGCAGATGTTGGTGCCCGACAGCAGCTTCGGCTCCGGATGACGGTGGAGTCCCTGCGCCTCATGGACGACGCGGACGAAGGGCTCGGAGGCAAATGCCTCGCGGAGGAGGGCGCGCAGCCGGCGATCGTCGACTGCGTCGTCGGCCAGCGGCACGTGGGCGGTGACCAGCACGCCGCGGACAGCTTCGACAGCGGTCACCGACAGTGCCACGTTGTGCAGGCCCGTCTCCTGGACGATCTCGGCTGTGTGCCGGTGCCCGGTCGGTGCGAATGAGCGCATGGTCCCGCTGCGGTGGGGATGATGCGAGGACCCGCCCGGCTGTGCGCCGGCCGCCGACGATCCCACCTTGGCGTCGACGACCAACTGCTGGGTGGTGTCGACGACCCCAGCCCGCGCCAGGGGCAGGAGGGCCAGGATCGCCGCCGTGGCGACGCAACCGCCGGTGGCGAGGAGGCCGGCGCTGCGCACGCGATCGCGGTCGACCTCGGGCAGCGCGTACACCGCCTGAGCGAGCAGCTCCGGGCGCGAGTGCTTGCGGCCATACCAGCGCGGGTAGTCAGCGGGGTTGCGGAGCCGGAAGTCTGCGGAGAGGTCGATGACCAGCGGCGCGTGCTCCGCGAGCGAGTCGATGAACGCTTCGGATTCACCGTGGGGCAGGGCGCTGAAGAGCACGTCGCACTCCGGCAGGTCCGAGCGCTGGGTGAAACGAAGCGATGTCCGGCCACGGAGCACCGGATGGGTGTGGTGGACGAACCGTCCGGCCAGGCGCTCGCTGCTGGCGCCGACGACCTCGACGTGCGGGTGCTGGATGAGCAACCGCAACAGCTCGCCGCCGGTGTACCCGGCGGCGCCGGCCACGGCGACATTCATCCTGCTCAACTGCCAGCTCCGCGCTGCGCTGGGGCACCGGGCCCGAACTCCCGGCTCGCCCCTGATGACAATGACCTCAGGGCCGTCTCGAGAACGTCGGCTCCGCGGCGCAGCTCGTCGATGTCGATGGACTCGTGCGGCGTGTGGTCGAGGCTGCAGTCGCCGGGGCCGTACACGGCCGCGTCACACCCCCACCGGGGGAGTACGACGTTGAGGTCCGAGGTCCCGGTCTTGCTGGTGTACCGCGGTCTTCCGCCGCTGGCGGCGACGCCTCTGGCCAGCGCACGCGCCACCGCGTTGCCGCGAGAGACGGCCACAGCGTCGCAGGCCGACTCGACCTGCACGCGCGCCTCCTTCATCAGCGCCGCGACGCGCGCTGCGATGTCCTCGACGGCGACGCCCATGGGCATGCGCAGCTCGATCCCCGCCACCGCATGCTCGACGGTGCCGTTGTCGTTTGACCTCAGGGTGTTGACCCGAACCTGCACGCGGTCGACGGCGCGCTCGCCACCGGTCGGCAGCGAGCGCTGCAGCTCGGCAAGCCCCGCCACCAGACGGTCGGCGGCACCGGCGTGGGGCCCCGCGTGGTGCGCGGACTGGCGAGTGACAGTGGCCGTCAACCGCACGCAGCCGCGGTAGCCGGTGGTGACCGTGTCCCAGCCACTGGGCTCGAGGACGATGAGGTGTGACGGCGGCTTGCGGTCGCGCAGATACCGCGCGCCCAACGACGGACCCTCTTCGTCACAGGCGGCGATGACTGTGATCCGCCGTCCGATGGGGCGTGGCAAGCGCGACACCGCCGCCAGAGCCGCTGCCAGCGGCCCCTTGGCGTCGACAGCCCCGCGTCCGTGCAGCCTGCCGTCCTGCTCGCGCACCTCGATGTGTCCGGGCACCGTGTCGAGGTGGCCGAGCAGCACGATCTCGTCCTCAATGGGCCCGTCGCCCCAGATCATCACCAGGTTGCCGGCCCCGTCGCGCTGCGCGTGATATCCGGCCTCCCGTGCACGGTGCAGCAACCGCGTCGCGGCCGCGTCCGTGTCTCCCGTCACCGAGGGGATGCGCAGCAGCTCGTCGAGCAGGGTCAACGGGTCGAGCGCGAGGGTGACCGCCGCCGTCATCCGCTCAGCCCTGCGAGAACGCCGTCCGAAGCTGCCTGCCCAACCCTGCCTCCCACCTGGTCGCGAACGTGGGCGAGCGTGTACTCGACGATGCGCCCCGCGATGTCGACACCGGTCACCGCCTCGGAGTTGCGGAACTCCATGGAGTGGTTGACCTCGCTGACCAGCAGGCGCTTGCCATCCTCGAGCAGGTCGACGGCGAGCAGCCCTCCTCCCACCGCGCCGGCGGCGCGCAGTGCAACATCGGCGATAGCTGCGCTGACGGGGCGGTTGCGGGTGCTCGCGCCCCTGGCGGTGTTGGTGATCCAGTGCTCGGAGAGCCTGTCGACAGCGCAGATCACCTCGCCGCCGGCAACGAACGCACGGATGTCGCGGCCCGGCTTGGCGACGTGTTCCTGCACGTAGTACACGTGATGTGCCGGCGAACCGAGGGTTGCCTTGTGGTCGAGCAGCGCCTCGGCGGCGTCGCGGTCGTTGACCCGCGCCAGGAGACGCCCCCACGACCCCACCGGTGGCTTGATTACCGCCGGATAGCCGACGGTCTCGACGGCCTTCAGCCCACCCTCGACCGAGAAGGCCACCACTGTTCGCGGCACCGGAACCCCGGCGGCGGCGAGCAGCGCGGTGGTCACCACCTTGTCTGCACAGTTGGCGACCGCGCGGTGCTGGTTCACGGTGATGACGCCGCGACTCTCCAGCAGCTGGAGGACCGCCAGGGCATGGGACTGTTGCAGGCAACGGTCCAGGACCACGTCCCATCGCGGCGTGTCCGCGTGCGTGTCCACCAGCAGATGGCGCACGTCGACCACCTCGACGGCCACCCCACGTGCCGAGAACGCCGCCAGGATCAGCTTCTCCTCGACACGCACGCGTGACACCAGCATGGCGACGCGCGGGTCACTCACCCCAGTCCTCCTCACGCACGCGTGACACCAGCATGGCGACGCGCGGGTCACTCACCCCAGTCCTCCTCCTCGGGCGGGGCGAGCACCAGCACCGGCGGTTGCAGAGCGGTCACCTCCAGGTCGGCTCCACAGTCGGGGCAGGGGACAACCTCACCCACCACCGTCCGCTCGTCGAGCGGAACGGCGGCGTCGCACTCCGGGCAGGGCATTGTCATGCCCGGCTCTCCTCGAGGGCCGCCCACCCGGAGTCGTGAATCAGCTCGACCAGCCCGCCCGCGTCGGCGATACGCACCGCCAGCTGGGACGGGGCCTCGCCGTCGAAGCGGCGTCCGCCGCTGATCACAGTGCCGGTGCGAAGGTCGACCTCCACGCTGTCGCCATCGACGATGGCGGCCGCAGCTGCCGGGCAGCGAATCACCGGCAGGCCAATGTTGACGGCGTTGCGCGCGAAGATGCGCGCGAAGCTGGCAGCAACCACTGCCACCACACCTGTCTCGCGGATCGACACCGGGGCGTGCTCACGCGAGGAGCCGCAACCGAAGTTGCGGCCCGCGATGATGACGTCGCCAGGTTGCACGCCGGCGGCGAAGTCCGGCCGCGCCTCGCAGAGGCAGGCGTGCGCCAGCGTCTTGGGGTCGGTGGTGAGGTTGAACCGGCCGGGCATGACCGCGTCGGTGGAGACGCCATCGCCAAGCACCCATGCACGTCCCATCAGCGAGCACTCCGTGGATCGGTGATGCAGCCCGCGACAGCTGTGGCGGCCGCCACAGCGGGGCTGGTCAGGTAGATCTCCGCGTGTGGGCTGCCCATGCGCCCGGGGTAGTTGCGATTGCTGGTGGAGACGACACGTTCGCCGGCGGCGACCACGCCGTGTTGCCGGCCGAGACACGGTCCGCAGCCCGGATTCATCACCAGCGCACCCGCCTCGACGATGGTCTCGATCCAACCCCGGCGCAGTGCCTCTGTGTAGATGCGCCGCGACGCCGGCACCACCACCGTGCGGGTGTTCGGATGCACGGTGTGCCCCGACAGATACCGCGCGATCACCTCCATGTCCTCGAGACGGCCGTTGGTGCAGCTGCCGATGTAGACCTCGTCGATCGGTGTGCCCGCGACGTCGGCGATGTCGTGAACGTTGTCGGCGGCCGGGGGCATGGCGATCTGCGGTTGCAGGTGAGTGACATCGACGTGCAGCGTGTCCGCGTAGCGCGGTGAGCGCGGCTGCGGGATGGGCACGCCGTCGATCGGCGTGGTCCCCTCCAGGGTGGTCTCGTCGACCTCGCACAGCCCCGTCTTGCCGCCCATGTCTGCGGCCATGTTGGCGAGGGTGAGGCGCTGGTCGAGGGTCATCCGTGCCACGGTCTCGCCACCCCATTCGACGGCCATGTAGTCGGCACCGTCGCCGCCGATGCTCCCGAGCACGTGCAGGGCCACGTCCTTGGCGGTCAGCGGCGCCCGCAGCTCTCCGGTGACCTCGACGCGCAGTGTCTGCGGAACCCTGAACCAGGTGCGCCCGGTGGCCAGGATCACCCCCACGTCGGTGCTGCCCATGCCTGTCGAGAAGCAGCCCAGGCCGCCGTAGGTGGTGCTGTGCGAGTCGGCGCCGACGACGATCCCGCCCGGCCGTGCGTAGCCGCGCTCGACCATGATGATGTGGCAGATCCCCTCCGCGAAGAGGTTGCGGACCTGATGATCTGCGGCGAACCTGCGGATGCGCTGGTGCAGCTCGGCCGCGGCCACGGTTGCCGCCGGCATGACGTGGTCGAAGACCAGCACCACCCGCTGCGGGTCGTGCAGTGGCATCTCCATGCGTTCGAATGCCTCGATTGCCAGCGGGGCGGTGACGTCGTGGGCGAAGGCGCAATCGACAGGCGCGACCACTGTGTCGCCCGCGCTCACTGAACGCCCGAGCCGGTTGCCGATGATCTCCTCGACGAGGGTTCCCATCTCCTCAGGCCCCCGCCGACGCGCGCAGCAGCGCGTCGACCTCGTCGTCGCGCAGGAGCCGTTCGCCCGCATGGCGCTTGACCTCGGCGGTGACGCGGCGCAGCCAGGTGTCGTCACCGGCAATTCCCAGCGCGGCCGCCCGCTGGCGCACCGCGTGGCGCCCCACCAGTTGATGGTTGACGAGCAGGCGGCGCTCGATGCCGAAGCGCTCTGGGGCAAAGGGCTCGTAGCTGCGCGGGTCTCCGAGCACCGCCTTGGTGTGCATCCCGGCCTTGTGGTGGAACGCGTAGGGGGAGGTGATCGGAGCGGTGAGCGGGATGTCGACGTCGAGGATCCCCGCGACCATGGCATCGAGCGCAGCCAGCCGTTCCAGTGCGTAGTGGTCAACCAGCTCGGGCTGCACGGTGTGCAGCCGGGCGATCAACCCGGAGAGCGGGACGATGCCATTGCGCTCACCGATGCCCAGGACCGTGGTGTCGATGTGCGTGGCACCCGCCTGCAGCGCGGCCAGCGCGTTGGCCACCGCACAGCCGTTGTCGTTGTGGGCATGGAACTCGATGTCGCAGTCGACAGCATCGCGGAGCTGGGTGATCAGGGCGGTGACCTGCGCGGGTGTGGCGATGCCGACAGTGTCGGCGAGGCCGACGCGATCGACCCCGAGCGCGGCAACGGCGGCGAGGATGCGGAGCAGGTCGGCCGGCTCGGTGCGGAAGGAGTCCTCGCAGCTGAAACGCACCTCGAGCCCGGCGGCGCGGACCAAGGCGATGCAGTCGGCCGCAGCCACCACGATGTCGTCGAGCTCCAACCCGTGGGAGTTAGACCGCAACCAGGACGAGGTGCCGAAGAGCAGGTCGACACCGCCCACACCGCAGTCGATGGCGAGGAGCACGTCGTCGACAACGCAGCGTGTGTGCGTGAGCACTATGGCGCGCAGCGGCAGGGCTGCGATCTCGCGGCAGGACCTTTGCGCGGTGGGTGACGCCACCGGCGTGGTCAGCTCGATGTGCTCGACCCCGAAGTCGTCGACCGCGTGGGCGATCTGCCGGCGTTGGGCGAGGGTGAAGTGGGCGCCGGCGAACTGTTCACCCTCACGGAGGGTGGACTCGATGATGGAGAGGCGGCGGATTGGCATGTGGATGAGTCCGATCTGTGGTGATGACGATGCAGTGGGAGAAACAAAAAAGAACCCCCGCGGGGGTTCTCTTCAGTGCTTTGGTCGCTTGCTGAGCTGTCGGTCAGCGTGCGGAGTCGCAGGGCACGTCAGGTTTCCCGGCGGGGAACGACGGTGCCATCGATTTGCGAATCAGGTGCGACATCTGCATGACGATGGCGCCAAGGGTACGGGACGATGGCGCTCTTCGTCAAACCACTGGCGGTCGCGATCTCAGCTGGCGGTATGCCAGAGCGCCAACCCCACTCAGTGCCATGAGCACCAGCGCGATCACCAGCAGCGATGACGCGCCGCCACCCTTGTCGATGGCGCCGACGACTCCAGAGGGGGAGGGGGAGGAGGACGCCAGGGAGCTCGGGGTGACCAGGGCGACCGGCCCGGTGTCCGAGGGGGAGGGCGTGTCGCTGGGCGTGGGGGCCGGCGTCGGCGTGGGCGACGGTGGCGCGGTCGGCGGCGGCCCATTGCCTGGTGGGAGGGAGAACACCAAGGGAGTGGATGCTGGCGACGGTGTGGCCGCCGTGACGGAGACGTCTCCATGCAGGGCGGCGTAGCCGTCAGGGACCGAGTAGTAGACGTACGTGCCGGGGCTTGTGAAGGTGAAGGTGTATGACCGGCTCGGCGGGATGTCGGCCGTCGAACCGAAGCCGGTGTCGCCGCCTGTTCCACCGTCCTGCCCGGCGCATGGTTGGGGCGTGGGTTTGGCCTGCGCCTTGGTGGGGCATCGCGTGACCGTGTGCACCGCTCCCGTGTCGTTGGTCCAGGTCACGGTCGTCCCTGACGCGACCGTCAGTGAAGGCGGCTGGTAGCAATAGCTGCCCAGCGATTTGACGTCACCGGCGCAGGTCGTGCTGGGCCCGGCGACGGCGATCTTCACGCTCGCCGATTCGGCGGCCAGCGACGAACGCGGGCTCAGCAGCACGGCAGCGGCGACGATCAGCGAAGCCAGAGCCGCAAGCCCTGCCGCTCGGCGACGATGCGTCATCAGCCGCCTTCAGGCCGCCTCGACCGTGACGCCCTTCCAGAAGGCGACGTGGTCGGCGATCTCCTTGGCTGCGTCCTTCGGTTCTGGGTAATACCAGGCCGCGTCGGTGTTGACGTCGTCACCGATCACGATGTCGTAATAGCTGGCCTCGCCCTTCCATGGGCAGGTGCTGTGCGTGGAGCTGGGCAGCAGCAGCTCGGTCTTCACCGCTGCCGGCGGAAAATAGTGGTTGCCTTCGACGACGACTGTGTCGTCGCCCTCGGCGATGACCGTGCCGTTCCATGTTGCGCGTGGCATTGAGCGTCTCCTGTCGCGTGACGGGCTGGTTCCGTTGTCGGTTGTTGCCCGGCGGCCTGGCCGGTGGCCTGGTGGTCTCGCGGCTCGGTTGACGTCCCGGCCGAGGGGTCATCTTGCACTGCAGGCCATCAGGACGGCAGGGCCGCCTCACCGCGCTGGCCAACCCGGCTCACGACGGCAGCGCCGCCATCACCGCGCTGGTCACCGCGTTGGTCCCGGCAGTCCCGCCGAGGTCGGGCGTCAACACGCCCGCGGCGATCACCGAGTCGACAGCGGCCCGAACCTCGGCTGCCGCCCGTGGCTGGTCGAGCGAGTGCTCCAGCAAAAGACCTGCGCTGAGAATCGCGCCGATTGGATTGGCGATGCCACGGCCGGCAATGTCCGGGGCGCTTCCGTGAACCGGCTCGTACAGGGCTGGTCGCGAAGCGCCACCCCCTGCGTCGGCGGGCAGGCTCGCCGACGGGAGCAGACCGATGGAGCCGGACAGGGCGGCGGCCTCGTCGCTGAGGATGTCGCCGAACAGGTTCGCGGCGAGCACGACGTCGAGTTCGAGCGGTCGTTGCACCAGGCGCAGGGCGAAGCTGTCCACGAGGGCGTGCTCGAGGGCCACCTTCGGATGATGGTCTGCGACCTCGGTGACCACCTCTCGCCAGAAGCGACTGCTGGTGGCGCCGAAGAGGATGGCGCGCGCCTGCTTGCACGAGGCGACGGTCTGCTCGGAGATCGGTGCGCCCTCTGCCCGGATGGCCGCGCCACCGATGTGGCGGTGCTCGACGCGCAGCGGGATGTCGCGCGCTGCGCAGACGGCCAGCAACACCCGTTCGGCGGCATCGACGACCTCGGGGCCGACACCGTCGCCGGGCAGGATCACGATGGCGGCGGGCGGCGCGGCGGTCATTGGCGTGGCCAGTGTCGCGGGTGCGAGGCGCTCCGCGGAGCCGGGCGCGGCGGTTGATCGGGTGGCGGCGAGGCAGTTCGGCTCAGTCCGGGAACGAGACAGTTCAAGGCGGCCGGCGACGAGACAGTCGGCCCGGGCAGCGGGTCCCGCAATTCAGCCCAGGCGGGCTCAGGATCCTTCTGGGTGCGGCTCCGTGATCCTGGCGACGAACAGTGGCACCCCTGTGGCCGTGTCCTCGACGACGAACAGGAACGGCCTGTCCACTGTCATACGGATGGGCTGCCGGATCAGCGCGGCGCCGGTTTCCACAGAGATGCCGGTGGCCGCGGACGCCTTGGTACCGGCTTCGTCCACAGACATCCACGCCTTGTGCACTGCCCAGGCCACGCGCAGGTCGCCCGGTGCTCCAGCGATGCCGGAGAGGTCGGGGAACCGAAAGAGATCAGCGAGGCCAAGAGCGCCCAGCGATGACCTGAGGTCCGTTGACGTCTCGGCGGCGAACCGCGGCATGGCCAGCTGAACGGCGTGAGATGACAGCTGCGAGGTGATCCCCGGCAACCTGCCCAGAAGAGTCAGCGGGTCGGCGGCGGTGTCGGCGGACAGAACCACGAGGGCATCGAGACCGCCGGTCGCGTAGGGGAGGCGCACCGCCTGCGCATCGGCGGTCTGAACGTACTCCATGCTCGTGACAAGGTTCATGGTGGGCACTGACCGAGGCCCAGCCGGCGTGGTGAATGGCGCGTCCTGGGTGTCTCGCTGCGGGAACGGGGTCACCCACTGCGCGGTGAGCGCGACAGCGTTGGCGAGCACCAGGCGTGTGGTGTCGCTGATCGTTCCAGGTGCGAAGAGGTTGTCGATGCGGTTGCCGGTGTGGCCCAACACCCACTGGTTGATGGTCTGGCGTGCGCCGTCAGGGTCAGATATGAAGTCGAGCGCTTGCGGTGCCGCGCCGGCATCGGTCAGCAACTGGCGATAGCCGCTGACGATCTGATAACTCTGCTGCAGCCATGCTGCCGAGGCCATCGCCACGGTGCCGTCAGCGGTGCCGAGATGCTGTTCGAGGCCGACCAGGTCGGCGATGAGCTGACGTGATGAGCCGGCGGCGTGGAGCGCTCGGGTGAGCTGCGCGGAGGTCTGTCCCCGCGCGCCCGGCGCGAGGAGGCTGAGGGCGTCGAAGATGCTGGCAGGGGAGACGACCAGGTTGCCGCTGTGTTCTGCTGCGAGCGCTGCGACCAGGTCCTGTGCGAAGGCTCGCTCGCTGGCGGCGGCGGCCTCGGTGTGCGAGAGCGCGAGGAGCTGCGCAGTGGGCGCGGGCCGTCCGCTACCGAGGACTGTGGTGGCGGCACTGCCGCTGAGCGCGACCGACAGTGCGGCCGCCAGCCCGGCGGCGACGAGCGGCAGCCTCTTCATGGGTGTGACCGAGGCTAGCACCGGTCACGGTGCGGCGCATCACCCCAGTGGGTGACCAGCACGGCTGTTCGCCTCAATCATCGTGCCGGTCGTCTCGCCGCACGTGACGCCGCTTCAGATGGCGGCAAGGAAGCTGGTGAGACAACGCTGCCAGCGATCTGGCTGTTCCAGGTGCAGGTCGCGGCCGGCGCCGGGTATCTCCACCACCGGCCACGTCGTAAGCCAGCGCATCACCTGATCGCGACACGCCGGATCGGGCTCGGGCGTTGCCTCCACCACCACACCGTGCTGTCGCGGTGGAAGTGGTCGATGCACGCCAGCCGCACAGCCTCGCGCTCAGCGTGACGCCAGAGGTTCGCCTCGGCGCCCTCGGCCGGCGCGGTCAGGCTGAGTCGTCCTCAGCACGCTGGCTCGCCGATCCGGTGTGGCGCACCTTCAGGGGCGGACCGCCTGGGGCTGCCTGGATCGTCCAGAAGTCGGCGGCGAGGCCCCCGTCCAGCATGTACGCGTACGGCATGTACCCGTAGCCCGCGTCGCCCCACCCCGCGCCCCAGGAGTTGCGGATCGTGAACGCCTGACGTGCATCGTCGTAGCCGACGCAGACCACCGCGTGACCACCGACAGGGCTCTCCGACGGCTGCGGCAGCGGGATGATCCCGGTGGTGGCGACATCGGTCGCCTCGAATGAGCTGAACACCGTGAACCCGAAGACGAATGGGAACTCGGACGCCAGGCACGTCTTCAGCTGCACCAGTGACTGAGTGACCCGCTGGTAGCTGCCAACGCTCTCGTGCAGCGCGTCGGTGTAGGCCTGTTGCGGTGGGCGCTCGGCGAACTTGGTGACGTCGTACGGCCAGTCGGACTCCGGGCAGACGCCGTCGGCCGCGATCACCTTGATGCCGTCGCGCAGCTGCGCACCACTGTCGCTGCTGACGGTGCCCTCCACGTCGCGCTCGTTGTAATAGATGAAGAGGCGCGAGGGCGTCCAGCTCGGCGAGGTCCCGGTGCGGATCTCGTCGTACTCGAGCGCCCCGGCAATGGCGTTGGCAGTACACGAGCCGAGCTGGCCCTGGTCATACACCCCGGGACATTGCCGGCGCAGGTCGACCGATGTGGGGAGCTGAGCCGAGGCCAGGGGAGGAGCCAGCCACTGGCGGTCACGGTGGTCGGGGAGGTCGCGGACCCACCCGTATCGGGCAGTCTTCACGACCACGGATTCTGCGCGCTCGCCGGCCATCTTGGGTGCCGGCCGCCGAGGTGCTACGCTCGGCCGACCCGCACTCGACGCACGTAGTCATGAGGTTCGTTCTTGCCCACGCGCACACCCAGCGCTCGCACTCGCCGGACGTCGACAGCGTCGGCCCCCAAGGCCGCGACCGCCGCGACCAACCGGCAGAAAGCGGCGAGCACGTCCGCGAGCTCCACCGCCGGCGAGACCGGTGCCGGCGCCAATGGCGCCAGACCGCGCCGCCGGAGCAGCGCGCATCGCTGGGTGTACCTCTTCGAGGATGGTGACGCCTCGATGCGGGACCTTCTCGGCGGCAAGGGTGCGGGCGTTGCCGAGATGACCCGCGCCGGGCTTCCCGTCCCGCCTGGCTTCACCATCACCACCCAGGCCTGCAACGCCTTCTACGAGAGTGGACAGACGTTTCCCGACGGCATGTGGAAGCAGGTGCTCACCGCGCTCACCGAGACCGAGCGCAAGACGGGCAAGGGGTTCGGCGACCCGCGCAATCCATTGCTGGTGAGCGTGCGCAGCGGTGCCAAGTTCTCGATGCCGGGGATGATGGACACCGTCCTCAACCTCGGTCTCAACGCCGAGACTCTCCGCGGGCTGGCCGCGCTCACCGGCGACGAGCGTTTTGCCAAGGACGCCTACCGTCGCTTCATCCAGCTTTTCAGCAAGATCGTGCTCGGCATCGACGGTGACCTGTTCGAGCACGAGCTCGACGCTGTCAAGCGACAGACCAAGGCGGGCACCGACGCCGACCTCACGCCCGCCGCCCTCGATCAGGTGATCGAGCGCTACCGCGTGCTGGTGCGCGCGCACGCCGGGATCGAGTTCCCGGAAGACCCGATGGACCAGCTGCGCCAGGCGATTGGCGCGGTGTTCTCGTCCTGGAACAACAAGCGGGCCACTGACTACCGCAACTTCAACAAGATCCCCCACGACCTCGGCACTGCCGTCAACGTGCAGTCGATGGTCTTCGGCAACATGGGCGATGACTCCGGCACCGGGGTCGCCTTCACACGTGATCCGTCCACGGGTGAGCACGTGCTCTACGGCGAATACCTCACCAACGCCCAGGGGGAGGACGTGGTGGCCGGAATCCGCACCCCCCGGCCGATCAGCGCCATGGCCGAGGACCTGCCCGCGGCGTACAAGCAGTTCGCCACCATCGCCAAGCGGCTCGAGAAGCACTATCGCGATGTGCAGGACATGGAGTTCACCATCGAGCGCGGGCGCCTGTACATGCTGCAGACCCGCAGCGGCAAGCGCACCGCCGAGGCTGCCGTGAAGATCGCCGTCGACATGGTGCGCGAGCGGCTGATCAGCAAGCGAGAGGCGGTGCTCCGCGTCGAGCCCACCCACGTCGACCAGCTTCTGCACACCCGCCTCGACCCCGCCGCCAAGGTGGTGGTGCTCGCCACCGGCCTGGCGGCGTCGCCGGGCGCGGCGTACGGCAGGGCCGTGTTCGACGCCGACCGCGCCGAGTCCCTGGCCGCCAAGGGCGAGAGGGTGATCCTGGTGCGCATCGAGACCAATCCCGACGATGTCCACGGAATGATCGCTGCGCAGGGGGTGCTGACCGCGCGCGGCGGCCGCACCTCCCACGCTGCTGTGGTCGCCAGAGGGATGGGCAAGCCGTGCGTTGCCGGGGCCGAGACGGTGCGCGTGGACCTCATCAAGCGACAGTTCCTGGCCGGCGGCACCACTGTCAGGGAGGGCGAGCATTTCACCCTCGACGGCAGCACCGGTCGCGTCATCGCGGGCCAGGTGGCGATGATCGACCCCGAGATCTCGGGTGAGCTGAAGGAACTGTTGCGCTGGGCTGACTCGTTCCGGCGCATGCAGGTGTGGGCCAACGGCGACTACCCGCACGACGCGGTGCTGGCTCGGGACTTCGGCGCCCAGGGCATCGGGCTCTGCCGCACCGAGCACATGTTCATGGAGCAGTCGCGGCTGCCCATCGTGCAGACCATGATCCTGGCGGAGACGGAGGCGCAGCGTCGCGCCGAGCTGGCCAAGCTGCTGCCATTCCAGCGCGACGACTTCTACGGGATCCTCAAGGCGATGAAGGGGTTGCCGGTGGTGATCCGGCTCATCGACCCGCCGCTGCACGAGTTTCTCCCCTCACTGGAGGACCTGTTGGTGGAGGTGACCACCGCCCAGGCCAAGGGTGAGCCCGAGCGGAAGTGGAGGAAGAGCGCGCAGATGCTCGAAGCGGTGCGCCGGCTGCACGAGCAGAACCCGATGCTGGGCATGCGCGGGTGTCGCCTCGGCCTGACCTTCCCGGAGATCATCGAGATGCAGGTGCGAGCGATCATCGAAGCGTCGGTGCGACTGCGCAAGGAGCGCGTCGACGTGCATCCCGAGATCATGATCCCGCTGGTGGGCACGCTCGAGGAGCTGCGGCGCACTCGCCGCTATCTCGAGGCAACTGTGAAGACGGTGCTCAGCGAGTCCAAGACCAAGGTCGACTACAAGTTCGGCACCATGATCGAGCTGCCCCGCGCGGCCCTGACCGCCGGCGAGATCGCCGAGGATGCGGAGTTCTTCTCCTTCGGCACCAACGATCTGACTCAGACGACGTTCGGATACTCGCGTGACGACGCCGAGGGCAAGTTCCTGCTCAGGTACGTCGAGGACAAGATCCTCCCCGCCAACCCCTTCGAGACCATCGACCGCAACGGCGTCGGCAGGCTGATGCGGATCGCGGTGGAGGAGGGGCGGGCGACGCGTCCGGGGATGACCATCGGCATCTGCGGTGAGCACGGCGGCGATCCCGAGTCGATCGCGCTGTGCGAGGAGCTGGGGCTCGACTATGTGTCGTGCTCGCCGTATCGCGTGCCGGTGGCACGGCTGGCCGCAGCGCACGCGCGGCTGGCGGCGGTGGAGCGCGATCGCTGAGCACACAGGCCACACAGGTCCGCGTCCCGGTGGAGGTGGCGACGGAGCGCGTGTTGCCTCGGCAGCGGGCGCGGGTCTGACGTCGACGCCATGCACGCATCTCGCCGACGTGGCGGTCACACGTTTCGCTCCGCGCTTGAGCACGCGTGTCCGCGTCCTGCGTGAGCCTGGCGTCGAGGCCACCGGTCGCGACTACGGCTCCCACACGGCGTTGTCGTGCGCGAAGACGACCCGAGCCGGGTCCATCTGATGCAGCCGCTCCATCCACGCGGGAGTGACAGGTAGCGGCTCCCCGTGGCCATCTCGTCGGGCGCGCCAGGCGAGCACGTCGGCGCTGAATGCGGTGGCCGTGTCGTGGCTCTGGCCTGCAAGCACCACCACTGTACCGTCACCGCCACGCACCACCATCGACTGGTGGCCGCCGGTGTGCCCGGGAGTTGGCAGCAGAAGCACGCCAGGCAGCACCTCTGACTCGCCCGACAGCTCCTCGTAGAGCACACCCGGGGCATCGATCAGATCGGGCAATGTGTAGTCCGGAGTGTGCCGGGCGGCGTCCAGCTCGATGGCCTGGGTGAAGACTGGCCGCCCCGACAGCTGCGGATTGCCGCCGCAATGGTCGAAGTGCAGATGACAGTTGGCCACCATCCGCACATGCTCCACAGCCGCCCCGCTGGCCGCCAGAGCTGCCCCCAGCGGTTGACGACGCGGCCGGTAGTGAAGATCGACCTCGGGATCATTGCCCATGCCGGTGTCGAAGAGCAGCAGCCCGTCAGGGTGGTCGACGAGATAACCGAGGCAACTCTCCACTCGTGGCGACCCAGTCCCTGTCTCCTCCGCCGGCCTCACGAAGTACCCGAAGTGCACCCGCCGAACTTGGACGTCAGCCACAACGCAAGACTACTGATCGTTCCTGGGTTTCCGGTGGCTGACCCCCCGTCGGGGGAATCGCGACGACGGGTACTGTCGACCCGGTGACGTCCTGCCCTCGCCGGTGTCAGTGGGCCGCGGCCCGACGATCGCAACCTCCGAGACCGGCGTCGCATGTGGCTGACGCCGACCGCTGTCGACCGCAAGCATCGGCACGAAGATCTGCGCCAGCGGGCCGATGCCCAGCGCGTACACCACGGTCCCGATCCCCACGGTGCCACCGAGCAGCCAGCCGCACACCAGGACCGCCGCCTCGATGCACGTCCTCACCACTCGCAGTGAATGACCGCGAACGGCCAGGCCCGTCATCAGCCCGTCGCGCGGTCCGGGACCGAGGCCGGCACCGATGTAGGCACCGGTGGCCACACCGTTGAGCCCCACACCGCCGAGCATCACCACCAGTTGCAGCGGCCAGCCGTGAGGTGCAGGGACGGTGGCGAGCATCAGGTTGATCACCAACCCGATCACCACCACGTTGGCGACGGTGCCCAGCCCCGGACGCTGCCGCAGCGGTATCCAGAGCAGCATCACCACGGCGCCGACCACGATCGCCCAGGTGCCCACTGCCACGCCGGTGCGCCGGGACAGGCCCTGGTGGAACACGTCCCAGGGGTCGACGCCGAGGCCGCCCAGCAACAGCATGCCATCGCTGACGCCGTAGAGCACCAATCCTGCGGCCAGCTGAAGCAGGCGCCTGGTGCGTGGGCGAGGGAGCATGGCTGAGATGATGACTCCCCGGCCTTCATGTCAGGACTGGCAACAACAGAGCACCTGCACTGGCGCAGCGGCCCCATCGCCATGGGCTACCATGATCAGGAGGCACAACTCAGGAGTCGACACATGCCCGCACCACGGGGCGCCAAACCGACAGGGGGCAGGCCCGGACGTCCGGGCAAGAAGGCAGGGCCACGCCCCGCGCGCCCACCGGCGCCGCGCGTTCCGATGCCTTCCGACGACACCGAGGATGGCAGGGCAGGCCCGCTGCGCCCGTTTCGCGGCGGTTCTGACTATCGCATCGAGTCGCCGAGCGGGCTGCGCCATGAGATTGCCGACCTCCGCATCGAGGTGCACCGCCTCGCTGCCGAGATCGACAAGCTCTGGGCGCGGGAACGGGGTCGCGGCGTGGCCACTCCCGCCCGCACCGCGCGCAGCATTGCCGGCAAGCCGGTGCGCACCGGGACCAGAGCCTCTCGCCCCGGCGGCCGGCTGGCTCCTCCCGCGGGAGCGTCGGCCGGGCCCACGCGGCCGGCTGGAACCGGTCGGGCACCCGCGTCGCGGCCGGCGGGCTCAGGGAGCACGAGAAGCGCAGGTGCCAAGCGAACCGGGACCGGTGGCAAGCGCAGTTCTGGGTGGGCCAAGCCCAAGAGCAAGTCGCGTCGGTCGGGCACCACGCCCCCTCGTCGCGGCGGCTGACGGCGGCTGCCCCCAGCAGCGTGTGCCTGGGTCACTGCGGCTATCCTCACCCGCGTGGCAGAGCACGTCCGTGTCCGCAAGGTGTCGACCCGCGATGGTCGGCCGGTGATGCTCGACGACGGTCACGTGGTGGAGGGCGATGAGCTCCAGTCCCCGACGCCGGGCATGCCCTACAGCGTGCGTCGCAGCGTGGCCGAGCACGACGATGCGCCGGACGTGTTCATGACCTCGCCCATCCGGGCGGTGATCACCGACGACGGTGGCGCGATCATGCTGCTCACAGACAACTCTCGCTACGTGGTCGAGGTGATCGGCCGCTGATGAGGCGGCGGAGAGCACTGGAATCGCCTACCCTTACGTCGCAAGCTGATCTCCTCGGTTGATGACTTCCACATGTCCGACCACGTGACCAACAACGACGAGCCGTATCTCCTCGTTGAGGAGGTCGCGAAACGACTTGGCCTTCCGCTGTCGGTGCTGTTGCGTCGCGTGGAGGCAGGTGACGTGCCCTCGAAGCGTGTCGAGCGCGACGACGGAACCCACTATGCCCTGCGACTCAGTGACCTCGGCATCGACACCGATGACCTCACATCGGCTGTGGGCGGTGACGAGGACGACGAAGCGGATCCCATCAGCCTCTTCGACACCTCGAGCTCGGGGGCACGGGAGCGCGAGGGACTCGACATCGCCGATGTCGCGGCCTGGCTCCGCGAAGCCGATGACCTCGCCGCGCCTCAGCAGGAGGTCGCGGGTCAGCGGGAGCTCGATTCTGCTGCCCGCGCAACCGAGCCGAGCGGGTCGTCCCCTGGCTGGGCTGAGCGGGTCCCCGCGGACGTCGCGTCGCCATCTGAGGAGGCCCAACCAGCCTGGGAGGACCCGGAGGACGCCTGGCGAAGTGGCCACACTTGGCCGCCCCAGCAGCCGGGCTCGCCGCCGCCGTCGTCTCGCCCGCTCGAGCCCCAGCAGCCGCCCGCATGGATCATCCCCCAGGCGCCGGCTGAAAGCGTCGTCGGCCCGGCACTTGCCCAGCCGCGACCCAGGTCGCTGTTCGACACCCCGGGGACGGATGCTGCGGGTGACCGGGAGTCGCAGGCGGAACCCGCGGAGGCGCACACGGCGGCACGGTCCACGTCGGAGCAGCCCTCAGCCGAGCAGGCCACAGAAGAGTCGCCTGCGGACGAAGCGCCGGCAGCCCAGCCGGGCGCTCCCAGGCCTCCAGAAGACGAGCGGCAGCACGCGCCGGCGGCACATGCCGGCCCCCACGACGACGCCCAGAGCACCGCCGATCACCAGGCGGTGGTTCCCGAGCTGGCGATGCCCGACCGACGCCGCGATCCCGCTCGTGGACTCTTCGATGCGGCGGCCGGCACATCGCGGAACGACCTGTCGTCGATGTCCTTGGACGCGCGAGACCTGGTCGCCGGTTTGCTCGACCGATGGGAGCGCACCCTGGAGCAGCGCATCTACACCGAGCAGCGGCAACGCTTCCAGGGTGAGCTGATGGCCCGCCAGAACATGGTCAAGCAGCTGCAGATGGAGCTTCAGACGGCCCGCGCGGAGCACGCCGCGGCCCAGGCGGAGAAGGACCGCGCTCTCGCCGAGAAGGAGCGTGAACTGGCTGAGCGCGAGCGTGACCTGGCCCACTCGCGGCGTCTCGCTGACGACCAGGGGCGACCGGTGGCGCCGGTGGCAGCTGCCGCATTGCGCCGGCGCCGCTGGTTCCGAGCCCGCGGCGACGACTGATCCAGCGCCGCTGGGGCCGAGCCCGCCGCGTATTGCGGCGGCCGGGGCACGCTACCGAAGCGCCGCTGGGCGCTGGATCATCGCGGCCACAGTTCTCGGCTCCGGTGTGGCATTCCTCGACTCCACTGTGGTCAACGTGGCGCTGCCGACCGTGGCCCGTGACCTGCACAGCGGGCTCACCGACCTGCAATGGATCTCGGACGCCTACCTCCTGACCCTCGGAGCGCTGATCGTCCTGGGAGGCTCGCTTGGCGACCGGTTCGGCCGGCGCCGGGTCTTCGTCTTCGGGCTGACGTCCTTCACCGCCGCGTCCGTGATCTGCGGTTTGGCGCCGAACACCCTGGTGTTGATCGTCGCCCGGGCGTTGCAGGGGGTCGGCGGCGCCCTTCTGGTACCGGGCAGCCTGGCGATCATCTCGGCATGCTTCGTGGCGGAGGACCGGTCGCGCGCGGTTGGGCTGTGGTCGGGGATGAGCGGGGTGACCACCGCCGCGGCACCATTCATCGGGGGCTGGCTGGTGGATTCGGTGTCTTGGCGAGCCATCTTCTTCATCAACGTGCCGCTCGCCGCGGGCGCCGTCGCTGTGGCTCTGCGGCACGTGCCCGAGACCCGAGACGAGTCGGCCACCGGAAGCATCGACGCGGTCGGGGCGATCACCATCTCGGTGGGTCTCGCCGGGCTTGTCTACGCGCTCATCGGAGGCCCGGGGAACGGATGGTCGGCGCCGACGGTGCTGGCGGGCATCGTCGGCGCGGTCCTGCTGCTGGCCTTCCCGCTGATCGAGCTGCGCCGTCGCAACCCGATGATCCCGATGGGCATCTTCGTGTCCAGGCAGTTCAGCGGCGCCAACCTCACCACCTTCGCGGTCTACGCGGCACTCTCGGCGACCGCGTTCCTGCTGGTGCTGCACCTCCAGCAGGACCTGCGCTACTCGGCTCTCCAGGCCGGCCTCGCCTTTCTCCCCGCATCGGTGCTGCTGATCCTGCTCTCGTCGCGGGCCGGAGCGCTGGCGCAACGCATCGGCGCCCAGTTGCCGATGACCGTCGGTCCCATCGTGGCCGCGGCGGGCCTGCTGCTGCTCGGCGGCATCCGTCCCCACGATTCGTATCTCACCGCCATCCTCCCCGGCGTGCTGGTGTTCGGTGCCGGGCTGACGCTGACGGTCGCCCCGCTGACCGCGGCAGTGATGGCCGCCGTGGGCGCGCGCCATCTGGGGGTGGGCTCGGCGATCAACAACGCCACGGCGCGAATCGGCGGCCTCCTGGCAGTGGCGGTCGTGCCGGCACTGGCGGGGCTGACCGCCGCCTCGTCGCACCTCGCCGGGGTGTCGCTCACCGACGGGTTCACCGCCGCCATGCGCATCTCCGCGGGGTTGCTGGTGGCCGGCGGCCTGATGGCCGCGCTGACCATACGCAGGGTGCCGCCCGCGCCTGAGCGGACGGGTGCAGCAGCCTGAGGACGTGGTCGCCGGTGGCCGGCGGGACCGCCCTACCATCGTGGGATGGCTCGTGACGCAGTCGCTGAGATCAAGGGCCGCCTCGACATCGTCGATGTCGTCGGCGGCTACGTCACCCTGCAGCGGGCGGGTCGCCAGCACCGTGCGCTCTGCCCCTTCCACTCGGAGAAGACCCCCTCGTTCAACGTCAGCCAGGAGCGGCAGGCGTGGTACTGCTTCGGTTGCCAGGAGGGTGGCGACATGTTCACCTTCGTGGAGAAGGTCGAGCACACCGAGTTTCGCCAGGCACTCGAGCTGCTCGCCGAGAAGGCGGGTGTCGAGCTCGAGGCGCAGGCGCAGAGCCCCGCGCGCCGCGGAGCAGCCCAGCGGCGCAAACGCACCCTCGAGCTGAACTCCCGGGCCGGCGCCTTTTTCCAGCATGTGCTCTGGTCGAGCCCGGCGGGCCGGGACGGGCGCGACCTGCTGGCCGCCCGCGCCGTGGATGAGTCGGCGGCGCGGCGATTCGGGGTCGGATTCGCGCCCGCAGGCGGTGCCGGCGAGGACGCGTTATCGCGGTACCTGGCGGGCCGGGCGGCCGCCACCGTCGACGAAATCGTCGAGGCCGGGCTGGGCCATCACGCGCGCGGCGGCCGGCTTCGCGACCGGTTCAGGCACCGCCTGGTGTTTCCCATCCGTGAGGAGCGCGGCGAGGTGATCGCGTTTGGGGCGCGCGCGCTCGGCGACGACGTCCCCAAGTACCTGAACTCTCCCGAGACCGCCGTCTACCACAAGGGCAGCGCGCTGTTCGGCATCGACCTGGCACGCACCGCCATGCACGAGCGCCGCGTGGCGGTGATCGTGGAGGGCTACTTCGACGTCATGGCCGCGCACCTCGCCGGCCTTGCCAACACCGTTGCCAGCAGCGGCACCGCCTTGAGCCGCGAACAGGCCAAGGTGCTCACCCGGCATGCCGACACCGTGGTGCTCTGCTTTGATGCCGACGAGGCCGGCCGAGCCGCTGCGTCGCGGGCCGTCGATGTCGTCGCTGCCGAGGGGCTGCCCGCGCGGATCTGCATCCTGCCCGAGGACGTCAAGGATCCGGACGAGCTGGTGCGCCGCGACCCGGCCGCCTTCACGGTGGCTGTCAACGAAGCTCCGCCGGAATGGCAGGTGCTGCTCGATCGAGCGCTGGGCGGCGACGAGGGGGGCAGCATCGACGCGCGGCGGGTTGCGGCCGAACGTGCGGTTGCGGTGCTGGCGCGCATCCCCGAGGCATCGGCTCGCGAGATGTATGTGCAGCAGGCGGCGGGGCGGTTGCGCCTCACCGCCGCCACGCTGGCGTCCGACGTCGCCGCAGCGTTGCATGCGGTGGCGGCCGGCCGGCCCCTGCGGGTGAGCGTGGCGCCCCCGGCAGTCGCAGCGGCAGCCGATGCGACTGCCGAGACGAGTGCCCCATCGGTTGCGCCGGCGGCGTGGGACGGCTATCTGGCGACGCTGTGCGTCCACCGGCCGGAGATCGCGTCCAGGCTGTCCACCGATTTCGGTCTCGACGTCGCCGCCATTCAGAGCCCGATGGCACGGCGGATGATCGAGCTGGCCAGGGCGACGCCCCCGGGCCAGCGGTTCCCGTTGACCTCGCTGCCGGCGGCTGAACGTGACTTTGCGGCCGGTCTGCTCCTGCGCACGGTGCCGGAGCTGCTCCCGGAGAGCCGGCTGGCGGATCTGGACACCGCCATCGCCGACTGCGTGCGCCTGGTCGCCGAGGCGCAGCGCATCACCGAGATCTCCGACCTCAGCCGGCGGATGGCGTCGGCCAAGGAACGAGGGGACACGGGAGAGGTGGGTCGACTGGCTGCCCGGCTCCGCCAGCTGGCCACTGAGTCTCCGCGCCTTCGCCGCAGCGCCGGTACTGGTTGACCGTCCATCCGCGGAACCGCGCTGTGGCCCTCGCCGATGTTTGTGCCGCGCGCCGGTGAGGAACCTTGGCGTGAAATGCGTGAGTGGTTCGCTGTGGCGATGATGGGATGACCGCCGTGGTTGCCATCGATGCGCTTGCCGGCGCGGCGGAAACGCTGATCGTTCGCGGCAAGGAACAGGGCTTCCTCACGCCCGACGAGGTGCTGGCCGCGTTGCCCGAGATCGACGCGGAGCTTGAGGATCTCCAGAGGGTCTTTGCCGTCTTTCGCGATATGGGCATCATCGTCGTCGACGGTGACCGGGATCTCGACATCGTCGACGACAGCGACGACAGCTCTGCCGCCGTCCTCGAGGCCCCCGACGCGGTGCCGCTCGATGATCCGGTGCGAGTCTACCTGCGCGAGATCGGTCGGGTTGCATTGCTCAATGCCGAGCAGGAGGTGCAGTACGCCAAGCTGATCGAGCAGGGTGACCCGGCCGCCAAGGATGCTCTCACCGAGGCCAATCTTCGCCTGGTGGTGTCGATCGCCAAGAAGCACATGGGTCGCGGCCTGAGCTTCCTGGACCTCATCCAGGAAGGCAACCTCGGGCTGATCCGCGCCGTCGAGAAGTTCGATCACCACAAGGGCTTCAAGTTCTCCACGTATGCCACGTGGTGGATCCGGCAGGCGATCACCCGCGCCATCGCCGACCAGGCGCGCACCATTCGTGTGCCTGTGCACATGGTCGACATGATCAACAAGCTGGTGCGGGTCTCGCGACGGATGCACCAGGAGCTGGGCCGCGATCCCAGCGACGAGGAGATCGGCGAGGAGTTGGGCATCGCTCCGGAGCGTGTCCGGGAGATCCGCAAGATCTCCCAGGAACCGGTCTCGCTGGAGCTGCCGGTCGGCGAGGACGACGGCGCCCATCTCGGTGACCTCATCGAGGACAAGGAGGCGGTCCCGCCCGCAGATGCCGCCTCGCAGACGATGCTTCGAGTGGAGATGGACGGCCTCCTCGAGACCCTCTCGCCACGTGAGCGTCGTGTCCTCCAACTGCGTTTCGGGCTCACCGACGGACACGAGCGAAGCCTCGAGGAGGTGGGCCGACGTTTTGGCGTCACCCGCGAGCGCACTCGCCAGATCGAGGCCAAAGCCCTGCGCAAGCTGCGCCATCCCTCGCGCAGCCGCAAAGTGCGCGACTTCCTCGAGTAGCCGACGCTCGACGGTTCATACGAACGTCCGCTCCCTATACTTCGCGTACGTTCACCCCAATCGAGAACCACTCACTCATTCCGGGTTAGCTCAGCGGTAGAGCAGGCGGCTGTTAACCGCAAGGTCACTGGTTCGAATCCAGTACCCGGAGCCATCAACGTTCGAAGGGGAAGCACATGGCCGACGACGCAGCACACGTTCCAGGAGGGCCGGCACCCGACATCACCCGCGCAGACATCGCAGCCAGGCCCCGCGGGACAGGTCCGGTCAAGAGGGACTCACCGGAGGTGGTGCCCACCTTCGCGCAGTTCGCCGGCAAATTCGGCAGCGACGTCGAGCTTGTCGGGCGCACGCCCGGCGATGCCTCGGCGGCCGCCGACCGCGAGCTCGTCGCCACGGGCGCTGCCGCCTCGGCGACGGCTGACCCGTTGGGGTCGCGGCCCGCGCCCGCGCAGCCCTCACCATGGCACACAAGCGAGACGATCGCTGCCGATGACGGCCCCAAATGGACCTTCGGCGGCGCGGCGGCGACGCGCGAGGTGGTCGCACCAGGTGCCGAGGACGTCGGTCAAGCGGAACTGCCGTTCGCGGCTACGGCGGCAGCGCCCCTGGCCTCGAGGCCGCTGCCACTGTTCGGCCCCGTTGGCCGAGCTCGAGCAGCGCTGGTTGTCCCGCTGCTCTCGGTGGTCACCTTGGGTGTCTACGCCTTGGTCTGGCACCATCGCATCAACCGCGAGTTGGAGGAGTTCGACCCGAAGCTCCACGCGCGGCCGCGTCGGAGCATGGTTGCCCTCCTCGTCCCGTGGCTGATCGGCCTGGCGGTGTCGCTCGCCGGCGCGACCATGATCATCTCGTCGCGCGTGGGCGTCCAGCTGCCGATCGACCTCCACGTGACCACGCTGCAGGCCGCCTGCCTGCTCGGCGGGCTCGCCGTCGTCCCCTACCTGACGATGCTGCTGCCGTTCAGCATCGTCGCCGTGGTGATGACACTCGAGCGGCTCCGCTGCGTCGAGGAGCACATCGGCGCCACCACCGACCGTCAGGTCCGTCCGGTCGGAACCTCTCTGCTTCTGGCCGTGCCGTTGGTCGGCGGGCTGGTCCTCATCGGGCTCGAACAGCGCCGGCTCAACGCCGTCTGGCAGGCGGTGGCTCCGGCTGGGCACCTGTACAGCTGAGCAGCCTGGACCCGCCGCCCCCGCCCCCCCTTCCGCCGTCCCCGCCCCCATCCGTCGCGCCGCCACCGGATGACCGCGGGGGCGGGGAGCGCCACGCCCGGCGGCGGCGCAGCGCCGTCCAGACCCCGGCGTTCGTGGACCGCATCGACGTGGCCGATGACGCGGCGGGCCGGGTACTCATCTTCAGCGTGGACGGCGACCCCGGGCGTGGCCCTGGCCGCTCGTCGGACGCGGGCAGGCTCTCCACTCCAGAGACGGGGTTGGTGGTCGATGACTCCCGTCCTGACCGATCCCGTGGGCTCCAGCGACTCCTCGACGTCTTCGACGATCCCGGCGGCGCCGTCATCGTGGGAGCCGTCCTGGTGGTCATCCTGGTCCTCGGCCTGGCATCGACTCGATAGGACCGCACTCCATCCAACACGGATCTGTGTGTTACACTCGTCTGTTATGACTCCACGGTGGTCGGCGGTCCTGGAGGACGGGCTTCTCGCCCGTCGAAGCGACGCCGAGCTGATCGCCAGGGTGCTGGGCGGCCGGGCTCCGTCCCCGGCCATCACCGAGTGCGCCACCCTGGTGTCGCGGGTGCCGGTGTGGGAACGGCGAATGCTCGGGGCTGACGGCCTCGTCCACCAGCATGGGATCAGACCGGATCGCGCCGTCCGCCTGGCGGCAATGTGGGAGCTGGCGGAGCGATGGTTCCCGGACAACCGCCCCTCGATCACGTCGCCACGAGACGCAGTTCTCCTGCTTGGCGCTCTGCGCGCCGCACCCAGGGAGCAGGTGCGCGTGCTCATGCTCGACGCCAGGCACCGCCCGATCAGCTGCGAGACGGTGGCCGTCGGCAGCATCAACAGCTCGCGGCTCACCCCTCGCGACGTGCTCTCGCCGGTGCTCCGTGTCGCCGCCGCCGCCTTCGTGGTGGCCCACAACCATCCCTCGGGCGATCCGTCTCCGTCGCGGGCGGACAGGGTGGTCACCGAGGCGCTGCGGAGCGCGGCTGCGCTGGTGGGAGTGCCGATGCTCGACCACATCATCGTCGCCGCCCGCGGTCACCATTCCTTCCGTGAGGTGGAGGGCTGGGACGC
This sequence comes from Candidatus Amunia macphersoniae, assembly GCA_016464795.1. GTDB lineage: Bacteria > Chloroflexota > Dormibacteria > Aeolococcales > Aeolococcaceae > Aeolococcus > Aeolococcus macphersoniae. The sequence goes on from JAEKNN010000005.1 coordinate 123,777, forward strand.
TGCCACCGCCGCCTGAGCGGTCAGGAAAACGCGTCCTCGCCGGTGATCGCCTTGCCCAGGATGAGCGTGTGCACCTCTTCGGTGCCTTCATACGTGAGCACCGACTCGAGGTTGTTCATGTGGCGGATGACCGGGTACTCGAGGGTGATGCCATTGGCACCGAGGATGGTCCGAGCCTCCCGCGCAATGTCGATGGCCGCACGCACGTTGGCGCGCTTGGCCAGCGATACCTGCACCGGGTGGAGGCGCCCAGAGTCCTTGAGGGTGCCCAGCCGATGCGCGACCAGCCGTCCCTGGACCAGCGACGTTGCCATGGTGGCCAGCTTGGCCTGGGTCAGCTGGAAACGCGCGATCGACCGGTCGAACATGCGCCTGGTGCTGCTGTACTCGACCGCTGCCTCAAAACAGGCACGTCCGGCGCCCAACGCGCCCCAGGCGATGCCGTAGCGTGCCTCGTTCAGGCACGACAGCGGGCCGCGCATGCCGGTGACTCCAGGCAGCGCCGCCGTCTCTGGCAGGTAAACACTGTCGAAGTGGAGCTCGCTGGTGACTGACGCCCGGAGTGACAGCTTGCGGTGGATGTCGGAGGTGGTGAAACCCGGGGTTCCCCGCTCCACGATGAAGCCGCGCACCCCGTCCTCGGTCGCCGCCCAGACCACTGCCAGATCGGCGATCGAACCGTTGGTGATCCACATCTTGCTGCCGTTGAGAACCCAGCCCTCGCCTGCGCGCCGCGCGCTGGTTCGCATCCTGCCGGGATCGCTGCCCGCGTCTGCCTCGGTCAACCCGAAGCAGCCGATCATCGAGCCTGCTGCCATCTCCGGCAGAAACTTCTGCTTCTGCTCCTCGCTTCCGTAGGCGTGGATCGGGAACATCGCCAGCGAGCCCTGCACCGACACGAACGAGCGCAGCCCGCTGTCTCCCGCCTCGAGCTCCTCGCAGGCGATGCCGTACCCCACAGCGGAGGTTCCCGCGCAGCCATAACCGGTGAGGTGCATCCCGAGGAGCCCCAGCCCGGCCACCTCGGCGACGAGCTGGTGCGGGAAGGTGGCCGCCTCGAAATGATCAGCGATCACCGGGAGAACCCGCTCGCGCACCATCGCACGCACCGTGTCGCGGATGAGCCGCTCGTCGTCGCTGAGCAGATCGTCGACAGCGTAGAGGTCGCTGGCCGCGGGCAGCCTGAGCGTGGCCGGTGGCGATTGGGCGGTTGTCACCGCAGAATTGAAGCACGCCACCCGATCTGTCGGGACTGCGTGATGGGCGCGCTGTCGCGCGCTTGGGCCGAACGGCTACCCTCGGCCCACCCACCAGACCAGCTCATCACGAGGATCGGCGGTGCCGGCGAAAGGTCGGGACATCACCTCACAGCTCCGCGAGGCCTTCGCCCGCGAGGCGGAGAGCGTGCTTCGCTGTCTCTTCTACGCCCGCCGGGCCGACGTCGAGGGGCGGGCAGACATCGCCGCAGCCCTGCGCTCGATCGCTGACGGCGAGATCAGCCAGGCCTTCGGCCACCTCGAGTTCCTCGAGGAGAGCGGTGATCCGCTTGCCGGTGGCGGCGATGCAGCCGGCGACCTGGCCGCCGTGATCGACGCCGAGGAGCGGGCGGTCGAGCGGTATGGAGAGCTGGCGGCCGCGGCCAGGGGAGCGGGTCAGGCGGATGCCGCGGACTGGTTCGACTCGCTTGTGGCGGCCGAGCAAGTCCACCTGACTGTGCTCCGCCGGACGGCAGCCGTGGGCGACTGAGGTGGAACCGCTGCTTCCCCGGGTGGTGCGCACCGGAGCCGACTATGAGACGGAGCGCGCGGCCAGCAGGTTGCGACTGGCTGAGGCCGGCGAGGACCGCCGGGTCGATCTCGGCGGCGGCCTGGTGCTCGTCTTCGAGACCGCAGAGACGGTGCTGTCGGCATTGGAGGAGTGGCTGCGCGCGGAGCGTGTCGACGACCCCGATCGTATCGCGGCGGAGGCCACCGCCTTCTCTGCCCTGCTCGCCGGCGAGCAGGCGCTCGGGGCAACGCTCTACGTCGACGACGCCGATCCCGCAGGGCTGGCCGACAGGGTGGCCGAGCTCGAGGCCGTCGGGGCGGCGGTCTCGCTGGTCATCGCCGGGCGCCGCATCACCGCCCGCTCGGACGCTGAGGATGTTGGAGCCGGTGCCATGCCCCTGGCCTTTCCGCTCGACCAGTGGGAGCGACGCGCGCTCCTGGGTGGCGCCACGGTCGAGGTGGTGGTGGACCATCCCCGACACCGCGCCTCGGTGGCGCTCCGCGCTGAGCAGCTGCCGGCGATCAGCGTCGACGTCGAGAGGTGAGCTGGCCGGACTGGTCAGAGCCGCTGCGCCGGCTGGTTGGCTCGGTCGCGCCTGGGATGCTGGTCGTGGGCGTGGCCTGGCTGGCCCTGGCAGGTTGCGGCGACACCAGCTCCCAACCGGCGTGGGTCCCCGGTCATCCGGACACCTCCAGGCTGTCCTTCCAGACCACCGCTCCCGGCGTTTGTGCCATCACCGTCCGATACCCGAACGATGCTCCTGCGGCAATCGGGTACCTCGGCAACACCTATGTGCAGGTGGGTCGGCAGTCACACCCAGCCGCCCCCGGCGGCAGCGAGCTGGATCACTCCGGAGACTGGCACGTGTACCTGTCCGCGCCCAACGGTGACCTTCTCCTGGTGACTCCGGCTGACGCCTTCGACTACCGCCTCGAGAGCAATTGCTAGCGAACGGCCGCTGGACGAGCCCCTGCGAGAATGGTCAGATGAGGGAGCGAGGCGGGGTTCTGCCGTTCAGCGCACTGGTCGGACAGGAGGCCATGAAGCGCGCCCTGCTGCTCAACGCGGTCAACCCGGCGATCGGCGGTGTGCTCATCAGGGGCCAGAAGGGAACAGCCAAGTCCACGGCGGTGCGCGGCTTGATGGAGTTGCTTCCCGACATCGATGTGGTTGCCGGTTGTCGGTTCCACTGCGACCCTGGCGACGGCGCCCTGCTGTGCGACGAATGCCGGACGCGCGTCGTCTCTGGCGAAACGCTGCGCACCGAGTCCCGTCGCATGCGCCTGGTGGAGCTGCCCGTCAACGCCAGCGAGGATCGCGTGGTCGGGAGCATCGACGTCGAGGCGGCGATCAAGCGTGGTGAACGTCGTTTCGAGCCAGGGCTCCTGGCCGCCGCCAACCGGAACCTGCTCTACGTCGACGAGGTCAACCTGCTCGACGACCATCTCGTCGACGTTCTTCTCGACGCCGCCGCGATGGGCATCAACACCGTGGAGCGCGAGGGTGTGTCCCTCTCGCACCCGGCCAGGTTGATGCTCGTCGGCACCATGAATCCCGAGGAGGGGGAGCTTCGGCCTCAGCTTCTCGACCGCTTCGGACTCTGCGTGGACGTCGGCGGGCTGCAGGCGCTGAGGGACCGCGTCAGCATCATGGAGCGGGCATCCGGCGGCCATCGCAACACCTCAGAGGCTGAACAGCTCGCCCAGCAACGGCTCCGCGGGCTGATCGCGCGGGCTGTGGAGTTGCTTCCCCTGGTGCGCATCCCGCCGGCGATGCGCCAGCTCATCGCCCTCATCTGCATCGACGCCGGCGCCGTGGGACACCGAGCCGACATCGTCATCAGCCGCACGGCTCAGACTGTGTGCGCCTGGCGGGAGGCGGAAGCGCTCGCCGAGGCCGCCGCCATCGATGCGCCGGCCGGTGTCGACGCGCTCAGCGTCAGCGCAGACGACGTGATCGCCGCCGCCGAGCTGGCGCTGGCGCACCGCCGACGAGAACGCTCGTCACAGGATGCCAGCGGCTCGACCACCTCGCCGGTGGAAGCCGCCGCCGAGCGGATGGAGGAGATGCGCCGCCAGGCTGATGCCGCCGCCGAGTCCGAGGCAGCGCCGGACCCGGAGCCCTCCGAGGTGCCGGAGGCATCCAGTGGGTCCCCCGAGGAAGGGACCGGTTCGTCGCGGGGAGACGAGGCCAGGGCCACCGACTCGCCGGCTGCGGCGACGCCCCAGCTCTACGCGGGCGACCTCTTTCCGGTGCGCAAGATCAGCCTTCCCCGCGACCGGCGCAGCCGCAAGGCCAGCGGCAAGCGCAGCCAGTCGCGCAGCCAGGACCGGCGTGGGCGCTACGTGCGCGCCGTCCAGACGGACAAAACCACCGACGTGGCCTTCGACGCCACCGTTCGTGCCGCGGCGCCGCATCAACCGCGGAGGCGCAGCGAGGCGGCCGACGCCGGCGTGCTCGATGCTCCCGCCCTGCACCTGGAGCGTCAGGATCTGCGCCAGAAGGTGCGCAAGCGCCGCACCGGAACCCTGATCGTCTTTGTCGTCGACGCCAGCGCCTCGATGGACGCCGAGCAGCGGATGCAGGCGACCAAGGGAGCCGTTCTCTCGCTGTTGCGTGACGCCTACGTCCGTCGCGACAAGGTCTCGTTGGTGGTCTTCTCGGGGCGGAGCGCGCGTGTGGTCCTGCAGCCCACCTCGAGCGTCGACCTCGCCGAAGAGCGGTTGCAGAGGCTTGCGGTCGGAGGCACCACGCCGTTGACCCACGGCTTGGTCGCAGGGCTCAAGGTGGTGCGCACGGAGAGGCTGCGCGACCCCTCGGTGTACCCGCTGGTGGTGCTGATCAGCGACGGCCGGGGCAACATCTCCCTCTTCGGCGAGGAGCCGCTGCTGGAAGCTCAGCGTCTCGCCGCTCAGATCGGCGCCGAGCACGTCCGCATGCTGGTCATCGACTCCGCGCGCGACCACATAGCGGCCACGCCCCTCCCCCGCGTCGGCACGGCGCCGTCGCCGTCGCCGCAGGCTCGCTCACCGCTCTTCAGCGGTGGCTACGGGTTCAATGCCTGCCTCGACCTGGCCGAGCGGTCCGGCGGCGAGTACCTGGGCCTCTACGATCTCAGTCAGGGCGCCATCCTCGCCGGGGTCGAGCGCAGCCTGCGCGGACGGTGACGATCGCCGGTCGGGTCGTGGGAGGCGTTCCAGCGGCGACAATGCCCTTATGCAGGTAGGTCGCGCCCTCTTCCCGTTCACCGCCATCGTGGGTCAGGAGCCGATGCGCCAGGCGCTGGTTCTCAACGCCATCAACCCCGCCATCGGCGGAGTGCTCATCCGCGGCGAGAAGGGCACCGCCAAGTCGACAGCGGTTCGGGCGCTGGCTCGCCTGCTTCCCGAGCAGGACGTGGTGGTCGGCTGCCAGTTCGGCTGCCCACCCGACGCCGGCGAGCAGCAGTGTGTCGACTGCAGCAGCCGCAGCGCCGCCGGCGAGGACCTGCCTCGCCAGGCTCGACAGATGCGCGTGGTCGAGCTGCCGATCAACGCCAGCGAGGATCGTGTTGTCGGCAGCATCGACATCGAGGCCGCCATCAAGACAGGAGAGAAGCGATTCGAGCCGGGAGTCCTGGCCGAGGCCAACCGCAACATCCTGTACGTGGATGAGGTCAACCTTCTCGACGACCACATCGTCGACGTCCTCCTCGACGCGGCGGCGATGGGCCTCAACACCGTCGAGCGCGAGGGGGTGTCCGTGTCCCACCCGTCGCGCTTCATCCTGGTCGGCACCATGAACCCGGAGGAGGGCGACCTGCGTCCCCAGCTGCTCGACCGCTTCGGGCTGTGCGTCGACGTCGCCGGCATCCGCGATTTGGGTCGCAGGGTGGAGATCGTCGAGCGTCGCGAGCAGTTCGAGGAGGATCCCGAAGCGTTCGCCGTGCGTTTCGAGGCAGACGAGACCGCCGAGGCAGAGCGCATCTCCCACGCCATCCGCAGCCTGCCCGACGTCGAGGTCGACCGCGACATTCTGGTGGGGATCGCCGCCCTCGGCATCGAGCTCGAGGTGGATGGCCACCGCGCCGACATCGTCACCCGCAAGAGTGCGCAGGCGCTGGCAGCCTACGAGAACCGTGACCGAGCCACCTTCGCGGACGTGGAGCGGGTGGCTCCGGCCGTGCTCGCCCACCGCGTCAAGCCGGCCGTGGCCGGGACCAAGCGCAATCTCGACCTGGCCGAGGTCATGCAGCGGGCCGTCGATCGCGAGGGCAGCTAGTGCAGCCGTCCGGACATGGCTTGCGGATTCGCCGTCCCGGCCGCCGAGGCCAAGGAAGTTGACCGGACCCCGTTTGTTGGTCCACCGTCTATGAGAGTTCCGGGTTGTTGAACCG
>JAEKNN010000016.1 GCA_016464795.1 Candidatus Amunia macphersoniae
GCGCACTGAGATGATCTCGTGGTCGCCGGCCCGGAGCTGCAGGCGGCGCTCGAACGATTCCGGCAGCAAGTCCGGCGCCAGGCCGGAATCGCGCAGCAGCGCACACGCCCCAGCGATCAGCGCGCCCGTGGGCACCGCGATGCGCAGGCCCGGTCCGGTGGTCGCAGCCGGCGATTCCGCGCGCCGGGCGATGACGTCGTGGCAGCGGTCCACATGGATGACGAAGCCCGTCGAGGGTTGAGCCAGGCCGAAGCGTCCCAGGAGTGTGTCGTACCGGCCTCCCGAGCCGAGCGGGAAGCCGAGATCTCCACTGAACAGCTCGAACGTGGGTCCTGTGTAGTACGTCCAATCGCGGACGGCACCGAGGTCGAGCTGGACACGCTCCTCCAGCCCTCGCCCGCGCAGCAGCTCCCAGAGCTGGGCGAGCTGATCCAGGGCCCGCAGCGGACGAGCCGCCTGCAGTCCGGCACGAGCCTGGTCGAGCAGCTCGCGACCGCCGCGCAGCGCTGGAAACCGCAGCAGCAGAGCATGCTCCGCAGCGCCGGCCGACGTCCCGGCCAGGGCAGCCTCCACCGCCACCAGGTCGCGCGCCACCAGCGCCTCGGCGACGGCTGCCTGGTCGGATGGGTCGAGCCCAGCGCCCGCCAGCAGGCCGGGCAGGAAGTCGGAGTGGCCCACGTCCACCTGGATGCCAGGGACCCCGGCGGCGTCCAGCGCAGCGATCGCCACCGCGATGCACTCGGCGTCGGCTGCGAGGTCGGCCTCACCGACCAGCTCGCAGCCGGCCTGCATCGCCTCACGCCGCCTGCCGCCCAGCAGGGCGCGGTTGCGCACCACGGTGCCCGCGTAGCAGAGCCGCATCGGAAACGGGCCGCGGCGGAGGTGCGTCGCCACCGTCCGGGCCACGCTCACGGTGCGCTCGCCGACCAGTGCCAGCAATCTGCCGTCAGCGTCCATGAAACGGAAGAGCTGATCTTCGGCGTCGCGCCCAAGGCCTCGATCGATGGTGTCCACGTACTCGGCCATCGGCGTGTCCACGAGTGCGAACCCGGCCCCCTCGAACGCCCCCAGGAGATCGCTGGCCAGCGCTCTGCGGGCGGCGGCCGCTCCTGGCAGCCAGTCGCTGAAGCCGCCTGGTCGTGCGGCAGCGCCAGAAGAACTCATGCGCCACAGTGTAAGGAGGACCCGCGCTTGCACCTCACAGCAGCGCGGCCAGCAGCGCGTCGTTCTCGGCGGGCGTGCCCACCGTGATGCGCAGCATCCCTGCGTCACCGGCGCCGAAGCAGCGCACCAGCACCCTGCGCGCGCGCAGCCGAGCGGCGACGGACGCAGCGCTGCCGGTGCCCGGCCGAGCGCAGATGAAGTTGGCATGTGACGGCGTGACCTGCCAGCCTCGATCGGCGAGCGTGTCCGTCAGCCGCTGTCGCTCGCCGATCACCTCCTGGACCAGTCCCCGGTGGTGGGCGTGGTCAGCCAGCGCGGCGCCGGCGCCGGCCACCGCGCATCGATCCACGGGATACGACTCTCCGACCGCTTGAAGGTCGTCGATCAGCCCCGGCGCGCCCACCGCGTAGCCCACCCGCAGCCCGGCCAGCGCGTACGACTTGGAGAAGGTTCGCAAGACCAGCCAGGATGGGTGGTCGCGAAGCAGGGGCACGCAGGACCGCGGTGCGAAGTCACAGTAGGCCTCGTCGATCACCACGACCCCGGTCGCATCAGCCAGACCGGTCTCGAGCGCTGCGGGGTCGATCCAAGCTCCGGTGGGGGTGTTGGGGTTGACGATGAACCGCAACGGCACATCCGCGCTGGCGAACGCGGCGGGAACCTCAGTGCCGCCGAGCGTGACCTTCTGAGTGAGCACGTCATGGATCCGCGCCTGCACGGCGAGCAATGAGTACGTCGGATCGGTGAGGGCCACTGTCGACCCCGGTTCGCAGAAGGCCCGAAAGCATGAGTCGATGAGCGCGTCAGCCCCGTTGCCCACGGCGATCTGCCCGATCTCGACGCGATGGTGCGCGGCCAGGGCCGTGCGCAGTGGCTCAGCCGACGGGCTGGGATAACGGTTGAGGCCAACCGCCGCAGCGCCGATCGCCGCCGACACCAGCGATGAGGGGGGGAACGGTGACTCGTTGGTGTTGAGCTTGATCCACGCCTCTCCGTCCGGCGGCTGCTCACCCGGGACGTAACCAAAGCTCTCGCCGAGGGAGCGGCGGAGGAAACGTGACATGGGGGCAGTCTACGAAGTGCGCCGCAAACGGTCGGGCGGGGGATCCCGCTGCCGCGGACGCGTAACACTCCGGCGGTGACTGACGCTACAGCCCGCTGTGGATCAACGGCCCTGGCTATCCTGATCGGAGGATGAAACGACGTGGGAGCGTGGTGGCCGGTGCCGCCGCCGTGCTGGTGATCGCGACCGCAGCCGCCGGCGTCCTTCACCTCGCGACCGCGAACGGCTCGTCGCCACGAGGAGTCTCGGCGGCTCCGTCACGGGCAGTGTCACCACCGCCATCGCCGGCCGTCAGCCAGCCTGTGGCGGATGACCCCCTGACCATCGCGTCGCTGCAGGCGCGGTCGTACCCCGCGAGCACGCTGGTACCTGTGCGATCTGATGGCGACAGGGGCGGCTACGTCAACACAGTTGTCTCATTCCAATCCGACGGGCTCCGCGAGTACGCCCTGATGAGCATCCCCGACGGCGTCAGGCCGGCCGGCGGATGGCCGGTGATCATCCTCAGCCACGGCTACGTCGATCCCGCCGCGTATCACACCGACGACAACGCGTACGTCAACTTCATCAGTGCCTTCGCTCGCGCCGGCTACGTGGTGATCAAGCCCGACTACCGCGGCAACGGCGAGAGCCAGGGGGTGCCCGAGGGCGGTCACCTCTCGCCGGTGTACGCCTACGACGTGCTCAACCTGGTCAGCACGCTGAAGGCGGACGGCCGCATCGACTCGTCCCGCATCGGCCTATTCGGTCACAGCTTGGGCGGCCATGAGGTGCTGCGCGCGATGGTGGTCTCCAAGGACATCAAGGCCGTCGTGATCCTGGCCGGCGTGGTCGGTTCGTTCTACGACCTCTTCTACAACTGGCCGCGGACCCCGGCGTCCATGGTCACTCCGGTGGCTGTGCAGGTGACGGTGGAGGACACCGTCATCGCCACCTACGGCACCCCGATGGGCGATCCCGCCTTCTGGAACAGCGCCTCCGCGATCAACTACGTGGGCGCCACCACCGCGGCCGTGCAGGTGGACCAGGATGTTGATGACACGGTTGTCCCGAAGGTCTTCTCTGATCATCTGGCCGCCGCTCTCCAGGCCGCGGGGAAGACAGTCGAATACAACCTCTATCCCGGAGACGACCACCAGTTCAGCCGCAATCGCGCCGCCATCCTGACCAGCACCGTTGCCTTCTACAGGGCGCACCTGTAAAGGCACCAGCGCCGCCCGGGCGGCTGCTCAGCTGCGCTGCAAACGTCAGTGGTGCCGAGCTGCCCCTGAACAGCGCCGGGTAGATGCCGCCGAATCCTGCGAGCACCACCGCAAGGGCCGCGGCCGCGCCAATCAACCAGCCCCGGGGTACGCGGCCGGTGCGGGTGCGAGCGGACGGACATGCGCGGAGACCTATTGCGTGGACGAGCTTCCCGGCGACGCTGCCGGTGACGTGCCGCCACCGCCATCCCCTTTGCCCTGCTCGCCAGCGGGCTCGGTGCCATTGACCTCATCGGTGACCCGCTGTGTCGTGGCGGTCTTCATCTGAGCCCCCTGGGCGGCGGTGATCTGGCCACTCGACACGCGCTGGTCGATCTCGGTGTTCTCCGAGGCCACCAACGCACTGATCACCTTGGCGGCGTCAACGTTGTGCTCCTTGGCGATGGCAGCGATCGTCTTGCCAGCAGAGGTCTCGGTCTGCAGTTGGGCGGCAGTGATGCCGAGGGCAGCGGCCACAACCTGCTGATCCTCCGCCTGAGCGCCACCCCGGCGGCCGCCGAAGCCGGCAGGACCATGAGCGGGTCCGGTTCGGTTGACAAGATTGCTCACGCGCTGCTGGGTCTGGCCCTTCATCTGGGCCGCCTGTGCCTGGGTCAGCCGACCGCTCGACACCGACGCATCGATCTCGGAGTTCTCATCGCCGACCAGGGTGGAGATCACCTTGGCGACGTCGACGTTGTGCTCCTTGGCCACTGCCGCGATGGTCTTGCCGGCCGTCAGCTCGGTCTGCAGCTGAGCCTCGGTGACGCCGATGACCCCAGCAGCTTGCTGGAGGTCCTGAGTGACGTGGGCGCTCCCTCGGCCGCCAAAGCCGCCGTGGTGGGGCCCGGCGTCACCGGGATCGCCGGGCAACGCGGCGCTCGGGCTCGCGGATGGGCTCGGCGTCGCCGTTGCCGCCTGGGTGATCAGGTAGCCGCCGGTGATGCCGCCGACGACCAGGCCGCCCGCGAGCGCGGCGGTTGCCGTCCGGCGGCCCAGCAGCGGCCGGCGAGACGCCAGCGGTGGTGGTGGCGGAGGAGGCGGTGGAGGGCCGACTTCCGCGTGGCCTGCGTTCGAGGTGTCGATGTCGTCGCACATCTTGTCAGCAACTCCTATGTTGTCGAGGGGCTGAGCGATCCACGAAGACCATCGCGCGCGGTGGGGGGATGTCGCGAGGACCGTGCGCCGAGGTCTCCGTGGGATCGCCCGACGGGGGGAGAACCGTGAACACAGAGCATGCCGGAGGTGGCTCACAGGTCGGTGAGACGCCCCTGGGAAATCGCTGTGAGTTTCCGCCCACTCAGCCGAGCGCCGGCGCGGGAGCGATCACCGCATCCGGCGGCGCGGACGGTACGGCAGGCATGGGCAGATGGATTTGGAAGGTTGCGCCGCCTCCGGGGGTCGGCTGTACGCGGATCTGGCCGCCATGGGCCTCGACCACCGCCGCGGCGATGCTCAGCCCAAGACCGCTGCCACCCTGGTCGCGGCTGCGCCCAGGGTCCGTGCGTTGGAAGCGCTCGAAGATGCGCTGTGCGTTGTCTGCCGGGATGCCCCGGCCATGGTCGGCAACCTCGAGGAGGGCGTTGCCGCGCTCCACACGCAGGGTCACCTCCACCGGCATTCCCGGGGGGGTGTGGACGAGGGCATTGCGCACCAGGTTGCCGAGTACCTGGCGGAGGCGCGCCTCGTCACCGATCACCTCGACCGGCGTTTCGATGCGCGCTGTGATCGAGCGTGCGGCGTCGCTCGCCCGGGCATCGGCGCATGCGTCGTTGACCAGCACGCCGAGGTGCACCGGCGCGCGCTCCAGGGGGCGGCCCTGATCCAGCCGTGCCAGCAGCAGCAGATCGTCGACGAGCACCCCCATGCGTGACGCTTCCTCTTCAATGCGCCGCGTGGCCAGGCTCACGTCTGCCTCGGTCATGTCCGGGTTGCGGCGCAGCAGCTCGGCGTAGCCACGCATCGATGTCAGCGGCGTGCGCAGCTCGTGCGATGCATCCGACACGAAGTGACGCAGGCGCTGCTCGCTCGCTGCCCGCTCCCCGAAGGCGTTCTCCAGCTGGCTGAGCATGGTGTTGATCGCCAGCCCGAGCTGACCGACCTCGGTCATCTCGTTGGCCGGTTCAACCCGCCGGCTGAGGTCCGATGCTGCGATCGACCGCGCTGTGGTTCCCATCCGCTCGAGCGGGCGCAGCCCGCGCCTCACCAGGATCCAGGTGGCCAGAAGCACCACCATGGTGACGCCGGCCGTGGTCAGCAGCTCGAGCAGCACGAGTTGCGACAGCGTCGAGTTGACACTGTCCAGGGGGATGGCCGCCACGAGCAGGTCAGAACCCTCAGGGATGGTGTCGACGTACAGCTGATAGTGGCCCACGCCGCCGCTGCCGCCGACCGTCACATAGATCGGGTTCTGAGCTGTTCCGGGGTGCAGGGGAGACGGCAGGTCCGGGCGCGCCGAGAAGGAGTTGCCGGGAGGAAAGGTCGTCTCTCTGATGATGGCGCCACTGGGAGAGACCACGGCACCATACGTGTTGGTGGGGACAGCAAAAGCGCTTGGGTCAAAACCCCCGGGGGGTCCTCCGCCCCGGTGATCCCCTCGGGTGAGATACCCCTCGACCGCGACATGCACCCCGAGCAACTGGTCGTTGACTCGATGAACCAGAAAAGACTGGAGGGAGAGGTAGGTCGAGAGGTCGACGGCGATCAGTCCGAGGATGAACAGGGGTGCCAGCGTCAAGAGCAGCCGGCGTCGGAGCGACATCAGGCGCTTCGTGGCACTCGACAGACGTACCCCACGCCGCGGACTGTGTGGATGAGCGAGGGCTCGGCCTGGTCCACCTTGCGGCGCAGGTAGCTGATGTAGGTCTCGAGCACACTGGCATCGCCGCCGAAGTCGTACTTCCAGACGTGGTCGAGGATCTGCGTTCGCGAGAGTACGCGACCGGCGTTCATCAACAGGTAGCGCAGCAGCCGGAACTCGGTGTGGGTCAGCTCCACCACCCTACCGGCGCGGAAGACCTCGTGGGTGTCCTCGTCGAGCTCGAGGTCGGCGAGCTGGAGGCGGCCGCTGGTCCGGTCGGCATCGCTGGTGTGGCGGCGCAGCACCACTCGGACGCGCGCCACCAGCTCCTCGATGCTGAAGGGCTTGGTGACGTAATCATCCCCGCCGACCGTCAGGCCGCGGACCTTCTCCTCGGTGGAGTCGCGCGCGGTGAGAAAGATCACCGGCACCTTGACCCCGTCGCCGACCAGCCGTTGGACCAGGGCAAACCCGTCCTCGTCGGGCAGACCGACGTCGAGGATGATCAGCGCAGGCCGGAACTCCATCACCGAGGTGCGGGCTTGGCGGGCGCTGGCAGCCGTGGCCACCGAGAACCCTTCGTACTTGAGGGCCATGGCCACCAGATCGGTGATCGGCCTCTCGTCATCGACCACCAACACCCGGACCTGTTCACTCACGTGCCCATGATTGCTGGGCAGTCTGTGAATCTGCTCAGAAAGTGCTCCCCTGCGCCTGCGAAGCGCGGACCAGCCGCGGCTGTGCCCTGGCGTCAGCTCGCTGTCAGTCGGATCTCACATCGGGGCGGTGTGGCGGCCCAGGATGCGGCGGCGTCCGAGCACTGCCACCGCCGACGCGCCGATGGCGATGAGCCCGTATGTCGCCGGCGCCTCCGGGAGCGTGGTGGCTGGGCCATTGCCAATCTGTCCGTCGTGTGCCTGGTAGAGACCGAGGCCGGTGCTCTGACGCACCACGTAGTCCTGCGTGTCGCTGCTGATGACGGCATCGTTGCTGGTGTCCTGTGCAGCCAGACAGGCGCCGGTACAGGTCTTGGTGTAGGCCACCAGCACACGACCTGTGCTGTCGGTGGTGATGTCGTTGAAGTCGAGCATGTTGCGGTTGGCGCAGACGTTGTTCTTCGGCGAGCCTGGAGCTATGCCCTGGTTGTCGATGCATCCGCGGTGCACGGGGTCGCCGGGGGTTGCATTCACGGTGCTCCAGGTCTTGCCCCCGTCGTAGGTGGTCGAGACATAGAGGTACCAGGCACCGATGAATCCGTTCTGCTGGTCGTCGCCCGTGCCGGTGGTGCCGAGGAAGGCAACCGACGCTCGGTTGTCGTCGCCAGTAGTGACCACCGGGAACATCACGTTGTTGACACCGGGGGGGTTGAGATTGGTGGTGTTGAGCCAGGTGGAGCCCTTGTCAGTGGAGATCGACACCTTCGCCGCCGTGGTGTGGGCGCTCTCGCTCGCGCTGATGTTCAGACCGTCCTCCCAGGTCATGTACACGGTGTTCTTTGGCCCCACCGCGACCGCGTTGTCACTCTCGTCTGTGTTGCTGCCGTGGGGATTCATGCGCACGTGCCAGGTCTGACCGTTGTCGGTGCTCACCGACATCGACGGGACGCCGCCGGCATACTCGGTGTTGGTGAGGTTGGTGCTCGTAGGCTGGCCTCCGCACCCCTTGATGGGCAGGTAGGCGGTGCCGTCGGGGCCCACCTTGAGGTGACCGTGGAGAGCCGAGCAGGCCCCACCCTCGGCGGCGAAGGTCTTGTTGGGGTCGCTCGCGTCATTGGCGGGCGTGTTGTACGCGGGCACCCCGTTGCCATAGGTGGTGCCGCCGTCGTAGCTGATTCCGCAGGCACCGTTGTAGCTGTTCTGGGCGCAGTAGTAGACCCCCTCGTTGCTCAGCGGGTGGGGCACGCTGGTGGGTGCGAGAGGGCCGGCTCCGACGCTCTCGTGGTCGAGGACCGCCCCCGGCGAGATTCCGGACGACTGCTTCCAGGTGGCGCCGGCATCGTCGCTGTACGTGATGTTGGCGCCGGCGGCAAGGAGCTCGGCAAAGAACGTGCGACTGGTCACCTGGTCGACCGTGACGATGGTGTCGAGCGTGGTCACCTTTCCGGTGAGCGGGGTCACGTTCTTGTTTGCCATCGGCGACCCGGCGGTGGCGTCGTCCCAGGTCAGCCGGGAGATGCTGGTCCCAGCGCCGAACATGGCCGCTCCGGCCTTGGGGTTCCAGGACACAGATGGCTCTCCGCTGGCGCCGTTGGCGAGCACAACGTGATACTCCCTGTACGTGTTGCCGCTGTCGGCGCGGGCGACGGTGAGCGGCAGCAACACGGCGGAGGCCAGCCCTGCCACCGCCAGCGCACGGGCATGACGACCGTAGCGACCCTTCAAGGCTCGTCTCCAACTGGCCGCGGGAGTGGATGGCGGGTGCGCGGCCTACCGCCCTTTGAACAACGCTGCGCCCGCAGCAAACTTGCGGTCTGCCCAACGGAGGGCAATGAGGCGCCGCGTCAGGCGTTGATGATCACCGGGGTCCCGGGTGGCGTCCACGGGTAGGCCCACTGCATCACCGCCGTGGGGACGTGCACGCAACCGTGGCTCGCGGCCGTGGGATTGTCCTGGCTCCCGGGCCCGTAGGCGCCGGGGCTCTCCCAGGGGGCGTCGTGGATGAAGTAACCACCTCCGAGGAACTCCATCACCCAGCTGGCGCGGCTGGGAACGTAGTAGTAGGGCGAGCTCGGTGGCCACGGCGAGATGAACTCGAAGGGCGACTGCTTGTTGAAGATCTGGAAGCTGCCGGTGGGAGTGCGCAACTCGGGCCGGCCGGTGCTCACCGCTGTCGCCTGGGCGACGCAGCCGTCCTGGTAGAACACCATCTCCTGCAGCGACAGTGAGATGGTGATCACCTTGCCGCCGCCCACCGGGTGGCCGCACTGATTGGCCGCCAGCTCAGCGGTCACCTTGCCCTGGAGGGCTGAGATCGAGGCGAGCACCGCGTTGAGCTGGTCGGCGGTGCGGGCACCCTGGAACCGGCCGGCGATCGCCGAGTTCTCGGCGGCCAGGGCGGCGGCGTTGGGCGTGCCCTCAGCCCCGGCCTGGTCGACGCTCAGCAGCAGTGGAGGCACCTGCGCACCGACCTGGTTGTTGAGGTTGACGAGCGCCTGCAGGGAGTTGATCGCCGCCAGCAGCTGTCCGCCGGTGGTGGTGGCGTCGGCATTCGCCGCGATCTCGCTGCTCAGCTGCGTAGCCAGGTCGGCAACGTTGCCGGGGTCCAGGTTGGCCCCGTTGGCGACGGCGACCAGGCGCTGGGCGGTGGCCAGGACGGCCTGCGGGCCGCCGGCCGACTGCAATTCCTGCTGGAGGGCGTCGACCTTGGCCTGCTGGGCCGCCGTGACCGCCGTCTGCTGCTGGTTGATGAAGTCCTGCCAGCTCGTCACCAGACGGGCGATGGCCGCCGGGGTCTGCGCGGAAGCCAGCTGGGCCGTCCACTGACCGGCGGCGTTGAGGCTGTCGGCGCTCAGCCAGGTGCCCTGCGCGGTCGCGAAGCTCGCCCATTGGCCGATCACCGTCCGCGCCTGCTCTCGCTGACCGCTGACCGCGGCGTTCCAGGCCGTTTGGGTCTGACCCTCGAGCCGGCTCAGCAGGGTGCTCCCGCCGCTGTTGAACCAGGCCGGTGACCACCACGATGCCGTCGGCTCCTGTCCGGCCAGCTCAGCCCGGAGCGGGGCAAGACTCGACGCGGGCACCCCCTGTGCCTGGTAACTACTCCACTCCGTCTGGAGGCGGGCCGCACCGTCGGCGAAGCTCCGCTGGCGGTCACCCGCGGCGTGGGCGGTGGCTGCGCCGCCGGCGGTGACGGCGGTGATCACAACCACCGGGATCAGGAGACGAAGGCGCATGAGCTCGATCTCTGTGGGTTTCGATGAGGCGGACGGTACCCCGTCGGGGCCGGAATCGGACCCTGATCAGCGAACGGCGGCTGCACCAGCGGGGTTACCGCCAGCACCACAATGGAGGGGTGAGTGGCCGCAGCGGGCGGGACGCGGTCGCGGCCTCCGCATTCCACGACCTGACCGGGCGCAGTCCCGCCGGCGTGTGGGTGGCGCCCGGCAGGCTCAACCTCATCGGCGACCACACCGACTACAACGACGGCCTGGTGCTCCCGGTTGCCATCGACCGTTCGGCGGCACTGGCAGTTGGACTGCGTCACGACCAGATGATCCGCTGCGTCTCGCTGCAGGTGAGCGGCGAGCATCGCACCCGCCTGACGGAGGTGGCTCCCGGAGGTGTTGCCGGCTGGGCTGGGTGTCTGCTGGGCACCCTCTGGGCATTGCGGGCGGCCGGGGTGGCGGTGCCGGGGCTCGATCTGGTCGTCGACTCCGACATCCCCATCGGCGGCGGCCTCTCGTCGAGCGCAGCCCTCGAGGTCGCCACCGCCATCGCCGTCACCGAGCTCACCGGCCAGGGGATAGACCTCGTCGACCTGGCGCGGTGCTGCCAGAAGGGCGAGAACGCCATCGTCGGCGCGCCGACCGGGATCATGGATCAGGTGGCGGTGCTCGCGGGTCGCCGTGGCCATGCCGTCTTCCTCGACTGCCGAACCCTGGCGCACGAGCTCGTCACCCTGGAACCCGAGCGAGCCTCACTGGCGCTGCTGGTCCTCGACACCGCGGTCCGACATGACAACAGCACCCCCGGATATCGGGCTCGCCGCCAGGAGTCCAGCCGTGCGGCCGCGGCGCTCGGAGTCGACAGCCTCCGCGACGCCACCAGGACAGCTGTCGACACCCGCCTCGAGGGAGACCTGCAGCGCCGCGCCCGACACGTGGTCAGCGAGAACGACCGCGTGGCGCAGACAGTGGAGCTCTTGCGCGGGGGCCGGCTCGCGGACATCGGTCGCCTCCTCGACCAGAGCCACACCTCGTTGCGCGACGACTACGACGTCTCCTGTGCCGAGCTGGACCTGGCCGTGCAGGCGGCTCGCGATGCCGGTGCGGTCGGGGCGCGCATGACCGGCGCCGGCTTCGGAGGCTGTGCCATCGCCCTGACGCCGATCGACAGGACGGAGGCCGTCGCCGTCGCCGTCGGCGCGGCGTTCGCGGCGGCTGGCCATCCCGCTCCCACGGTCTTCTCAGCCGCCCCGGCCGACGGTGCTCGCCGCCTCAGCTGACCATCCCACCCGATCGCTCCGGGAGGATCAGCATCGAGTCCCCGAACTCGTGCCACAGGTAGCGGCCGTCGACAGCCGCGTCGTAGGCGTCCGCCACCAGTCGGGAGCCGGCGACGGCCTCGAGCAGCAGCAGATGACTGGCCTCGGGTGCGTGCAGGCCAGTCAGCAGCCCGTCGACCACGCGCGCGGACCGGTGCGGGCCGAGCACGAGGTCGGTCCAGCCGCGCGCAGCACGCACCTCGCCGCTCGCCGAGGCTGCACTCTCCAGCGCCCGCACCACAGTGGTGCCGACGGCGACCACGCGGCTGCCCGCGCGAGCGGCGCTGCTCACCAATCGAGCAGTTGCGGCGGGCACCTCGAAGCGCTCGGGCAGCGGGGGTTCGTGCAGCTCGGGGCTGGCGACGGCGCCGTGCAGCACCACGGGAGCGACAGTGACGCCGGCGGCGATCAAGCTCACCAGCAGCGGGGCCGTGAACGGCCGCCCGGCGCTGGCCATCTCCGCACTGCCGGGCTGGGTTGCGTAGATGTTCTGGTGATCGGACAACGGGTGGCGAGCACGGAGGTGGCTGTACTCGATCGGCCGGCCGTGGCGGGCGAGGAAGTCGACCAGGAGCACGTGGCGCGCCGGGGTCGCGTGCCACAGCCGCGGGCGGCTTGCGTCCGGGTTGGGGTAGGCCTCCTCCAGGCGCAGCTCCAGCGCATCGGGCAGCAGCATTGTCGAACCGCGTCGGACATCGAGGTCCGGACCGGTGCCGTCCGGACGTCGCACCTCGACCACCCAGGTGCCGTCGTCGAGAGCCGTCGAGACGTGTACGGGGGCATCTCGCCCGTTGTCGAGCCGCCCGTCCAGGGCCGCGGGCAGCGTGGCCGACGTGTTGATGACCACCAGGTCTCCGGGATCGAGCAGCCGCGGCAGGTCATAGAAGCGCCGGTGCTCGATCCCGGCAGGGCGCGCCACCAGCAGCCGGACTCCATCACGGGCCACGCCGCGGCGCTCGGGGGGCGAGTCTGCCTCGGCGCCGGGCGGGATGGTGAAGCGCGCGGCCGGCCGCTGGACGGCGAGCGGCAACCCGGTCACGATCCTGTCGAGGCGAGGTCGGTGATGCGGTAGCGGCCGCTCGGGAGGGAGCCGCAGATCAGCCGGACCAGCGACGGAACCACGCTCTCCGGTGCCGGCCGGTCGCTGATGTCCTCGCCGGGGAAGGCCTGTCGATGCAGGTCGGTGGCCATGTCGCCAGGGTCGAACGCGTAGACCCGGAGCTTCGGGTTCTCGGCGCCGAGAATCGCGCTGATCTGATCGAGTGCCGCTTTCGATGAGCCGTACCCGCCCCAACCCTCGTAGGGCTCGAGAGCGGCGTCGGAGGACACGTTGATGACGCACGCAGCGGGACGCAGGTGTGGCAGTGTGAGCTGGAAGAGCGCGAGCGGAGCGACGGTGTTCACCGCGTAGACGCGCTCCAGAGCAGCCAGTGGATAGGCGGCGAGGCTCGGCCGCGGGCTGGGGCCGAGCACGCTGGCGTTGTTGACGAGCACGTCGAGCCCACCGGCATCTGCCACAGCGGCGACGAGCTGGAGGCGGTGGCGTGGGTCGGCAACGTCCCCGGGCACGGCGACCACCTGGTCGTCGGCGTGCATGTCATCGACGGCCGTGTGGAGACGGGAGCCGTCACGTGCATCAACGATCACCCGCCACCCGTCACGCACAAGGGTCGCAGTGAGGGCAACACCGAGACCTCGTGAGGCACCGGTGACCAGCGCCACTCTGGCCGGCTTGGCTGTTGACGCAGGCATCGACATCAGCGCATCCTACAAGTTGAAGTGAACTTGAAGTCAAGTGTGCCGCCCGCGCGCCGGTCGGATCAGCTGACGGTGGGCCAGCTGGGCCTGCG
The DNA here is from genome assembly GCA_016464795.1 of Candidatus Amunia macphersoniae. GTDB lineage: Bacteria > Chloroflexota > Dormibacteria > Aeolococcales > Aeolococcaceae > Aeolococcus > Aeolococcus macphersoniae. The sequence goes on from JAEKNN010000016.1 coordinate 13,318, forward strand.
TGCGGGCTTCGCCACCTCGGCGATCCGCTATTACGAGGCGGAGGGTCTGATCGACTCCGCCCGCTCGCCGGGAGGCCAGCGCCGGTACCAGCGAACCGTGCTCCGCAGGCTTGCGTTCATCCGTGCGGCGCAGAACGTCGGCCTCTCGCTGGACGAGGTCAGGACCGCCCTGGCGGGGCTGCCGCAAGGGCGCACTCCCAGCAAGGCGGATTGGACCCGCCTCTCGCAATCCTGGAGGGCGCGCCTCGATGAGCAGATCGACGGGCTCACAGCGCTCCGTGATGGCCTGACCACCTGCATCGGCTGCGGTTGCCTCTCGCTGCGTCGCTGTGCGTTGTCGAATCCCGGCGACGTGGCGGCTGGTGTGGCTCCCGGTGCCGGCTACCTGCCGCCGGCCCTGCGCCGGGGGGCCCGAGCGTGGCGGCCCAGCTGAACGGCCCCCCGAGTCGGGCGAGGCTGTCGCGGAGAGCAGGTGGCGTACACTATCGAGGTCGCATCTACGGCGACATCGCTCGTGCTTCGTCCTCGCCTTCTTGAACGGACCGCGCGTCGTTCAGAAGAGTCGAGAGGGCAGGAGACACGACATGCCCAACGGGACAGTCAAGAAGGTCCAGTCGGACCGCGGCTTCGGCTTCATCACTGCGGAAGATGGTCAGGAGTACTTCTTCCATCGCAGCGGCCTGGACAGCTCGCTCGACTTCGACAGCCTCAATGGCGGCGAAGCCGTCGCCTTCGAGATCGAGAAGAGCGACAAGGGTCCACGCGCCGGCCGGGTTCGCGCCGCCGCCTGACCCAGCGCCAGGAGGGCCCGGCGCAACCGTGCGCTGGGCCCTCTTGCGCGCCACGGCCCACCTCTGCGAGCCCAGTCAGCGTGGGCTGTCACCCCTCACTCGGACGGACGGGACAGACGGGCGGGCAGGGTAGCCCTCGCCAGCTGTCCGGGATCCGTATGATCGCGGCCTGTCAACCGCTTCGAGGGCCACATCGCATGCTGCTTCGAGACCGACTGAACCGGCGCGCCGCGGCTTTTCTGATCGTGCCCGCTGTGATCGTCACCGCGTGCGGGGGCCCGGCAACGCAGTCGTCGACCGGCGGAGCCAACAATGTTCCGCCAAGCTCCGCGGCCACGACGGCCGATCCCTCCGCCGTGGCGATGGTCCCGGCGGCGATCAAGTCGAAGGGCGCCATCGTCGTCGCCGCCGACGCCAGCTACGCTCCTGACGAGTTCTTCGGCCCAGACGGATCGACGGTCGTGGGGGTGGACGCCGACCTGGCGCAGGCGCTCGGCAAGGTCCTCGGACTCAAGGTGCAGGTGAGCAACGTGACCTTCGCCAACATCATTCCCGGGCTCCAGGCCACCAAGTACGACCTCGGCATGTCGTCATTCACCGACAGCAAGGATCGCGAGAACCAGGTCGACTTCGTGACCTACTTCACCGCCGGCACCTCGTTCTTCGTCAAGGCGAGCGGCGGTCCCGACATCAAGTCCCTCAACGACCTGTGTGGACACCACGTGTCGGTCGAGTCCGGAACCACCGAGCAGACCGACGCTCAGATGCAGGCGACGGCGTGCACCAGCGCGGGCAAGACGCTCGACGTCCAGGCGTACCCCGACCAGGGGAGCGCCAACCTGGCGCTGACCAGCGGACGAGCCGATGTCGGCATGGCCGATTCGCCGGTCGCCGCCTACCAGGTGCAGCAGTCCAACGGCGCGTTCAAGGTGAGCGGGCCGTCCTACGGCAACGCGCCGTACGGCATCGCCATCCCCAAGGGCAACGGCATGGCGCCGGCGATCCTCGCCGCCGTCAAGGACCTCATGGCCAGCGGCGCCTACAAGGCGATCCTCAAGAAGTGGAACGTCGAGCCAGGCGCCATCAGCAATCCGCAGATCAACGGCGCCACCAGCTGAGCGCGGTCGGAGGCACCGCTCCGGCCGCGCCGGAGAGGGCGGTCACCGTCGTTCCCGTCCGCCATCCGGGCCGCTGGGTGGCCAGCGTGATCGTGCTGGTGATCGCTGCCACGATCGCCCAGACGGTCTTCACCAACCCGCGCTTCCAATGGGGCGTTGTCGCGCAGTACTTCTCCACCATTCAGGTGCTCGGGGGCCTCCTCGCCACCATCGAGCTGACCATCGTCGCGATGGTGATCGGCATCGTCCTCGGCACCCTTCTGGCGGTGATGCGGCTCTCGCCGAACCCGCTGGTCGCCGGGATCAGCTGGCTGTACATCTGGTTCCTGCGCGGGACACCGGTGCTGGTGCAGATCCTCTTCTGGAACTTCGTGTCGGCGCTCTTTCCGGACATCGGGCTGGGGATCCCATTCGGGCCAACCTTCATCCATGCCAACGCCAACAGCCTGATCGGGCCATTCGTGGCAGCAATCCTCGCGCTCGGCCTGAACGAGGCTGCATACATGGCGGAGATTGTGCGAGCGGGAATCATCTCGGTTGATCCCGGTCAGACCGAGGCGGCGCAGGCCCTGGGGATGACCCGACTGCAGTCGATGCGTCGCATCGTCCTGCCACAGGCGATGCGCGTGATCATCCCGCCCACCGGCAACGAGACCATCTCGATGTTGAAGACCACCTCGTTGGTCAGCGTGATCGCGTACTCGGAGCTTCTGTACTCGGTGCAGACGATCTACAACAGGACCTTCCAGATCATCCCGCTGCTGATGGTCGCGGTGATCTGGTACCTGATCGTGACCTCGGTGCTGACCATCGGGCAGTTCTACATCGAGCGTCACTTCGCGCGGGGGACAGCGCGGGAGCTTCCACCGACGCCGCTGCAGCGCCTGCGCGGTCTCCTGTTCACCTTCCACGCACCGCCCGCGGCCCCATCGGCGCTGCCTCCGGGGACGCTGGGCGGACCGCGCTGATGAGCGGGCTCATGCTCAGGGCGGACAAGGTGTGCAAGAGCTTCGGTCGCCTTGACGTGCTCTGTGGTGTCGACCTCGAGGTTGCGCCGCGCGAGGTGGTGTGCATCATCGGTCCATCCGGATCCGGCAAGAGCACCTTCCTGCGCTGCATCAACCATCTCGAGAAGGTGAGTGCCGGCGAGCTCTGGGTCGATGGCGAGCTGGTCGGATACCGCCAGGCGGGCGGCAAGCTTCAGGAGCTGCGCGACAACGAGATCTGCCGCAAGCGCTCAGAGATAGGCATGGTCTTCCAGCGGTTCAACCTCTTCCCGCACATGACCGTGCTGCAGAACGTGATCGAGGCGCCGGTGCGAGTGAAGAGGCAGGAGAGGGGTGCCGCTGTCGACCGCGCCCGCACCCTGATCGATCGCGTGGGCCTAAGCGACAAGCTCGACTGGTATCCCAACCAGCTCTCGGGTGGCCAGCAGCAGCGGGTGGCGATCGCGCGCGCCCTGGCGATGGAGCCCAAGCTGATGCTGTTCGACGAGCCCACCTCGGCCCTCGACCCCGAGCTCGTGGGCGAGGTGCTCGAGGTGATGCGTCGCCTGGCTGACGACGGCATGACCATGATCGTGGTGACCCACGAGATGGGCTTCGCCCGAGAGGTCGCCAATCGCGCGGTGTTCATGGACGGCGGCGTGGTGGTGGAGGAGGGCGAGCCGAGGGCCTTCTTCGCCTCGCCGCAACACCCGCGCACACAGCAATTCCTGTCCAAGATCCTCTAGAGCAGCAGGGGACGCCCGGACCAGGGCCGTGCTACGGTCGCTGACCATGGCGATATCCGGCCTCGACGACGATCGCGGCGAGGCCGCGGCCGAACCCCGCGCCCTGGCTCAGCGGATTGCCCTGGTGTACAGGCAACAGGTGAGCTTTCGGCGTCGTGCCGCCTTGTGCGCGTGGCTGGCGTTCATCGTCACCTTTGTTCTCCTGCGCCTGCTCACCTACGGTATTCGCTACCGGTTCCTGCCGTTCCAGAACGTCGTCATCGGCGGCGGCCTCCACGTCCATCACTTCGTCTGGGGCATCGTCCTCCTCATCCTGGTCGGCTTCGCCGGGCTGATGATCGAGAACCCTCGCTGGCACCCGTGGCTGGCGGTTGTGTTCGGCATCGGCGCCGCTCTGGTTCTCGACGAGTTCGCGATCTGGCTCAACCTGAGCGACGTGTACTGGACCGATCAGGGCCGGATCAGCGTCGACGTGGTCGTCCTGGTGGCGGCGGTGCTGGGGGTGTACTACGCGGCGACCCGCTTCTGGCAGGCGGCGCTGGGTGAGGTCCGGCGGGCGATTCGCGTGGCGGTTCGTGGGGAACGGCTGTTGATTCGTGAGGAGGAACGCCTACGCCACCGCCCGAACGGCGACCGCGATGGCTGAGACGGCTCCAGCACTGACGCCGTGACCGTCGCTGTCCTGCGGTCGCGGGGACGGCGCATCCCATTGCTGATCGTCGCGGTGGGGGTCGCCACCGCGCTGCGACTCCTGGTGGGCGCGCCAACCCCGGCCGCGTCCCCGTCCGCCGGCCTGCTCTTCGGCGCCGTGCTGATGGCGGCCGTGGTCGTGGCCGGATCAGGCGTCGGCCCAGCAACCTGGAGCGGCGTGATCGTGGGCATCGTCGGGGGGGCCGCGCTCGTGGCTGTCGCTCTGGTGGGGCTGCCCGCAATCACCGTTGGTCCGCGCGCCTCCGCGGCGACCTTCTGGTGGTGGGTTCCGCTGGTCAGCCTGATCGCCCTGAGTGAGGAGCTGGTCCTTCGCGGCGTGCTCTTCTCAGCCCTGAGCCATGAATTCGGCGACGCTCTCGCCGTCGTCGCCACCGCGGCGCTGTTCGCTGTCATCCACCTTCCTCTCTATGGGCTCGGCGCGATGCCTGTCGACCTCTGTGTCGGTGTCTTCCTCGGGGCCCTGCGAGTGGCGTCCGGGGGGGTGGCAGCGCCAGCGGCGGCCCACGTGCTGGCCGACCTGGCCACCGGCTGGCTCCCGTGAGCTCGGCGGGCGTCGAGGCGGTGGCGTCACAGCGCGCAGGCGCGCTTCCCGCGGTCAGTGGCTGAGGTCCGAGGCGGGTGGTCGCCGGGCTACGCCACCGGCGCGGTGTCGCCGACGACCGCCCTCACCCACGTCGGGTGCGAAAACAGTGGGTGATGTACGGGAGCGCAACCATGCCGTGTCCAGCCACCGACGGATGGGTGCCGAGGAGAGTGCGCACGTCGTCGAGGAGAGCCGCGCGCCGAGCCTGGGGCAGCGTGAGCACGTAGCTTCGCGACGCCACCAGGTCGACCACCACGCCCGGGGCGAGCTGATAGTGCCACTCGATGTCGTGGTGCTCGAGACTGCCGAACGGTGGTCCGACGGCCGGGTCCGGAACATCGTTGCCATTCTGACCATGGCGGTGCATCAGGCTCCCGAGCTCGGCCACCCAGTCCTCGCGTTCGTCGCGGATGTTCCACAGCATCCCCAGAGCGCCATCGGGGCGGAGGACACGTGCCACCTCGGGCACCGCCTGCCGCGGGTCGACCCAATGCCATGCCTGCGCTACCAGGACCGCGTCGACAGTGCCCTCGCCCAGCGGTATGTGTTCGGCGGTCCCGTCGAGAACCCGCGCGGCGGGCGCAGTCCTGGTCAGCTGTTCGCGCATGCCGCCGGACGGTTCGACGGCGATGACCTCGAGGCTGCGATCGCACAGCAGCCTGGTCAGCTTGCCGGTGCCGGCGCCGAGGTCGAGCACACGTCGCGCGCCCGATGGCAGCAGCCAGTCGATCGCCGCCGCCGGATACGGCGGGCGGCTCCGCTCGTAGACGGCAGCGGCGGCCCCGAATGACAGTGCCTGGGTGACGTTCGGCTTCTCGCTGCTCACCGGCCCATGATGATGGGCTTCGTCGGATGAGGGACTGCGGCACCGGAGCCTCCGGACCGGTGCATGTACCATCCGGTGCTGCCAAGGGTGCCATGCCGTCGCGGCCGCGCGCCGACAGGGACATCTGCCAGGAGCTTGCCGTGGATTTCGCTTTCGATTCCAGGACCGAGGAGCTGCGCGCTCAGCTGCTCGACTTCATGACCAGCCACGTGTATCCCGCTGAGCGAGTCGTCGAGGAGCAGCACGCCGCGCTGTCCAATCAGTGGGACCGGCCGCCGGTGATGGACGAGCTCAAGGCTGAAGCGCGCCGGCGTGGCCTCTGGAACCTGTTTCTCCCCAACCACGCCTTCGGGGCCGGGCTCACCAACCTGCAGTACGCACCGCTGGCCGAGATCACCGGCTGGAGCCCGATGATCGCTCCCGAGGCGATCAACTGCGCGGCGCCGGACACGGGCAACATGGAGATCCTCGCCATGTTCGGCACGCCCGACCAGCAACAGCGCTGGCTGCGACCCTTGCTGGACGGGGAAATCCGCTCGGCGTTCTCCATGACCGAGCCCGAGGTGGCCTCCTCTGACGCCACCAACATCTCCACACGCATCGAGCGTGACGGTGGCGAGTACGTCGTCACCGGGCGCAAGTGGTGGTCGAGCGGGGCGATGAGCCCCCGGTGCGCTCTCGCGATCGTGATGGGCGTCACCGATGCCGATGCGCAACCGCACCGCCGCCAGAGCATGGTGCTGGTGCCGCTGGACAGCCCGGGCGTGAATGTGAGGCGCGCCACCACCGTGTTCGGATACAGCGATGGGGCGCACGGAGGCCACGCCGACATCGAGTACGACGAGGTCCGTGTGCCTGCCGCCAACCTCCTGGGCGAGGAGGGCAGCGGCTTTGCGATCGCGCAGGCACGGCTCGGGCCAGGCCGCATCCATCACTGCATGCGGGTGATCGGCATGGCGGATCGCGCACTCGACCTGATGTGCCGCCGGGTCAGCACGCGCACCGCCTTCGGCAGAGTTCTCGCCGAGCAGGGCGTGGTCCAGGAGTGGATAGCGGAGGCTTTCATCAGGCTCGAGCAGGCGCGCCTGCTGGTCCTCAAGGCGGCCTGGATGATGGACCGGGTCGGCAACCGTGAGGCGCGCAGAGAGATCGCTGCGATCAAGGTCGCGGCCCCGCAAGCGGCCCTGTGGGTGCTCGAGCGTGCCATCCAGGCGCACGGAGGGGCAGGAGTGTCGCAGGACTTCCCGTTGGCTCAGTTCTACGCCCATGCACGCACACTGCAACTCGCCGATGGTCCCGATGAGGTGCATCGCCGCGCCATCGCCCGCGACATGCTGCGCCCCTTTGCGGCGCCACCCGAGAACACGACGAGCAGCTCGACACAGGCGCGCACGTGACGGAGCTCGCCGGGTCCGGGGCGCTGGTCACCGGCGGAGCCGGCGCCATCGGCGTCGCCGTGGCCCGGCGGCTGCTCGCGCTCGGCGCCGAGGTGACGCTGGCGGATGTCGACGCTGACGGTGGCCCGGAGACGGCCGCGCGCCTGGGCTGTCACTTCGTGCGCACCGATGTCCGGCGCGCCGACGACCTCACCGCCGCCGTGCAGGCGGCGGGAGCGCGTGGCCCGCTGCGTTTCGTGCACCTCAACGCCGGCATCGTCCTCGAGCGCTCCTACGACGAGACCGACGAGTCCTCCTACCGACGCATCGTCGGGGTCAACCTCGATGGCGTCTTCTGGGGGATCCGCGCGGCTGTGCCCGCGCTCCGCAGCGGCGGAGGGGGTGCGATCGTCGCCTCCGCGTCCCTCGCCGGGTTGGTGCCTGTTCCGCTGGACCCTCTCTACGCCATGACCAAGAGCGCGGTGATCTCCCTGGTGCGGTCGATCGGACCCGGGCTGGGCGCCGAGGGCATCCGCTTGAACTGCGTCTGTCCCGGATTCGTCGACACGCCGATGGCGCCAGCCGTGGTCCGTGAGATGGGCTTCCCGTTGCTTCGCGTGGACGACGTGGCCGACGCGGTCATGGCGATCGCGGCGGGAGACGACAACTCCCAGGCCTACGTGATCCAGCCCGGTCTCGAGCCGTTCGCCTACAGGTTCCGCGGCGTGCCGGGTGCGCGGACTCACGGCGACGGCGGCGAGAGGACGGTGTCCGCAACCGGCATCGTCGGCTCCGCAGCACCGACCGGCTGAGCCCTGCGCGAACCGGCGTCAGTCCGCGGCGGGAGCGATACGCCGGCTCTGGACAGCACGGGACCGCGGCGGCAGCGCGACGATGGTCCCTGCCTCGGTGGCGCACGGCGCGCGCGAGACCCGGTCGCGGCCGCCGTGCTTGGCGGTGTACATGGCCCGATCGGCCGCCGCCAGCAACTGGTCGAGGTCACGCCCGTGGTCGGGGTAGGCGGCGATGCCGATCGATGCCGTCAGGCGGGTGAGCCCGCACTCGGCAGGCAGGGTGAGCTCGCGCACCGCCACCCGCATCCCCTCGGCCACGATTGCCGCACCCTCGGCATCACAGTCGTGCAGGAGGGCAACGAATTCCTCCCCGCCGAGGCGAACGAGAGCGTCGGCGCCGCGCACGATGGTGCGCAGGCGGGTCGCCACCCGTTGCAGGACCAGGTCCCCGGCCGCGTGACCGCCATGGTCGTTGACAGTCTTGAAGTGGTCCAGGTCGACGAGCAGAAGGGCGAGGGGCCGGCCATCGCGGGCCGCTCGGGTCATGTCGCGTTCGCCGGTGTCGCGAAGCCAGCGACTGTTGTAGAGGCGGGTCAGCGGATCGGTCATCACCGCGCTCAGCAGCTCGGCGTACAGCTGTGCGTTGCGCCAGGCCGCGGCGGCCACATGAGCAAACAGGGACGCTGCCTCGAGCTCGCGTTCGGTGAAACGTCCCACCCCGAGACGCCAGCAATTGATGATGCCCAACTTGTGCTCCCCGGCCACCAGCGGGATGAGCAGCAGCGACTCGCGCACCACCGGGGTGCCCGGCACCTGGCGCGCCAGCGGATGCGTGGAGGTGTCCGGGATGTTTTGCGGGATGCCCTGCGCGAAGGCGAGGCCGGTGAGACCAGCATCCATCGAGAAGCTGTCGGCGAGGAGCTCGTTGCGGTCCGGCCCCGTGGCGATCACCGGCACCAGGCGATGAGTCTCGTACTCGGCCATGAAGATCGCCATCTCGGTCACCGGCACGACCCGGCTCAGCAGCTCCGACATGACCCCCAGGATCCTCATCGGGTCATGCTCACTCTGGAGTGCTGTCGCCGCGTCGCTGAGAGCGCGGGGCAGACCCGCTCGGGCGGCGGCCCTGCTCGCGGCCGCGGCCGGCACTGCGGTTGTTCGCGACGCCGGCATCGCGGCTTGCACTGCCTGCGCTGGGGCCACGCGCGGGTTCGAGACCGGGCGGCGCGCGAACCACCCGGCGTCGACCACCTCGACGCCGCGCTGACCGTCGATCGGCTGGGTCAGCACCGGCCGGCCCAGCAGCCATCCCTGCCCGAACTGAACCCCGAGGGAGGCGAGCACGTCGATCTCCGGCCGAGTCTCGATGCCCTCGGCGATCAACCTGGCGCCGATGTGGCCGCTGAACGAGAGCAGCGCCATCACCAACGCGCGCCTGGCCTGATCGGTCTCGACAGCATGGATCAGGGAACGGTCGACCTTGATGAATTCGGGTCGCAGCTCGGCGATGACGCGCATGCTGGCGTGGCCGGCGCCGGCGTCATCCACGGCAATGCGAAACCCGCGAGCGCGCAACTCCGCAGCGATGCGCTGCAGGCGGGCGAGATCGGACACCGGCTCCCGCTCGCTGAACTCGAGCACGATCGAGCCGGGATCGACGCCGGCGTCATGCACGGCGGCGTCCAGAGCAGCCATGCCTCGCCTGTCGAGCAGGGTCCCGATCAGCACGTTGATGAACAGGTCGGCGTCGCCGATGTTGGGTGCCTCGGACAGAGCGCCGCGCATGCATGCGAGGTCGACATCGGCCTGCATGTGCAGCAGGGCGGCGGCTGCGAACAGCTCGTCGGGCGCGGCAACCAGCTCGAGCGGTGAGAATCGTGCCAGCGCCTCGTAGCCGATGACGCTGCCGTCGTACAGCCTGGCGATGGGCTGGACGGCCGCCACGATCCTTTCCTCGGTGAGCAGCGACTCCACCGCGGCACGCAGCTCGTCGGACCGCGCGCTCGGGGTGATCAGGATGGGAAACCTCTCGACTGCCGGCTCGTCTGTCTGCCAGCTGGCAGCCAGCATGGCTGCGGCCGCCTCCAGGGTGGGCACGAGGTCATCGGTGCGGCCGGCTCCCCAGATGGCCAGGACCGCGACCACGCGGTCTCTGGCAACCACCGGGACAGCGACCACAGCCGCCTCCTCGCCGGCGGCGGGGAGAGCGTGGGCCATCGCCGAATCTCCAGCCAGACGTCTCAGCGTCTCAGCGGCACCGGCAACGCCGCAGAAGGCACGCTGCAGCCTGACCGGCTGGCGCAGCGCCTCGATGGCGTCGACCGGTACCCGCACCCCCACCAGATGGCCGGCCAGCGCTGGGGTGAGCCGGGCCGGCACACCGCTCGGGACGTTGACCGCCACCACCACAGCCGTGTCCCCCTGAACAGCCACAACCGCGGCCGCCACGGTGAGCGGGGCCAGTGCACGGGTCACCTCGAGCGCTGCCTCGTCGGGGTTGCGGATGTTCGGCAGGCGGCGCCCGAGCTCGGTCAGGACGCCGAGACGAAGTTCGCTGGGGCGGTTGCGCACACGACAAGTGTCGCCAATCTCTGTCGCCGGATCGTCGCGTTGCCGTCGCGCCCTGGCTCGGGATCGAGGGGGCCGCGGCTGGCCTCAGCTCATCCACTGCCGGAAACCGTCCATGAGACGATGGGTGGTCGGGGCATCGGGCATCTCTTCGGGGTGCCACTGCACTGCCATGGCCCGGAGGCTCTGGGCTTCGATGGCCTCGACCCAGCCGTCGGTGCTGTGAGCACAGGCCACGAAATCTGGCGCGACGCTGTGGATGGCCTGGTGATGGCCGCTGTTGACCCGTGCGGTGCCCACCCCGAGCAGGCGGTGGAGGTGGGTTCCGGGAAGGATCTGGACACCGTGCGCCGCCTGCGCAGGGTCATCGCCCCACTGCGGGTGGCTGATGTGCTGATGCAGCGTTCCTCCCAGGGCGACGTTGATCAGTTGCTGGCCTCGGCAGATCCCCAGCATCGGCATCTGTCTGGCGTGGCCAGAACGCACGGCATCGAGCTCGAGCTGGTCCAGCTCCGGATCGACGTCGCCGAGCTCGTCGGTCGACTCCTGTCCATAGATCCGTGGCGCGATGTCGGGGCCGCCCGGCACCAGCAACCCGTCGACACGCGAGAGGACGCTGGTGCTCACGCCTGGCGTGATCAGCACAGGGGTCATGCCGGCGCGAACCAGCAGGTCCTGATACTTGAGCGCATTCTCACCAGGATTCGCGGAGCGTCGCACCAGGTCGCGCCCCCAGGTGATCGCGACCATCGGCCTGCGCACCCGCTACTCCGCGGAGGCCCGGACGACCGTCCGCTCTGAAGGCAGGGCCGCCTCCAGGAACCGAATCCAGTTGCCGCCCATGATCCCTTCCGCTGCGGGTCGACCGAGGCGCCGGCCCAGCGCGCTCTGCAGCTGGCGCAGCTCAGCCAGGGAACCGATGGCGGCGAGATCCGACCCGAAACCGCCGTCGAGGTCGGAGCCGAGTCCGATGCACTGCGTGGTTCCGGTCACTGTGGCGACGTGCGCCGCATGGTCGACCACGTCCTCGATGGTCGCCGGCGGCTGCCGGGTGAGGTGCCCGCTGAAGAGGCTGATGCCCATCATGCCGTTGCGTCGCCCCACCTCTGCGATCACGCTGTCGGGCAGCTGTCGCTGTCGCGGGTTCACTGTGCGGGCCCCGCCGTGGGTGGCAACCACTGGACCTGTCCACATCTCCAGCGAGTCGCGCATCGACCTGTCGGCCATGTGGCTGAGGTCGAGGATCAGCTTGTGCCGGCGCATCGCCGCGAGCAGCATCCGGCCCGCGTCGGTCAGCCCACCTGGCGCGTGGGTGCCCCCGCAGTACCGGGTGCGCGCCCACGCAGGACCGACGACACGGAGCCCTCGGCGCACCCACTCGCCCACCTGGGAGGGGGATTCGATCGGATCGGCGTTCTCCATCAGCAGGATGGCGGCGAGCTGGCCTGGCCGCCAGTCACGCACGTAGCCCGTGAGCGCCTCACGCGTGAGCAGCAGCCGAAGGTCGACGCTCTCGTAGTAGCTCAGCTGAGCTCGGCCGAGCAGGTACGCCTCCCGCGCGGTGGCATATGTGTAGGGAAGCCCCGCCATGACCCGCGCTGACCGTGGCGCTGTGAAGATGGTGGAGAAGACCAGACCGACGCCGGCGTTGGTCAGCGCCTTGCGGGTGACCATGAATCCTGGGCGCGGGTCGCTGGTGAAACCGCGACCCTCGGCGAGCGCGTTCCAGGCGATGTCGTGGTGAGAGTCGACGATCATGTGCGAGGGACGGTACGCCCCCCGCGCGCGACCATGCACTGAGCCCTGGCCCGCTGCCCTAGGTGGCGCGGTAGTTCCGAAAGCGAGGCAGCACAGCGCTCAGCAGAGCGGTTCCCAGCACACAGAGGATGCCGCCGCTGACCACTGAGACGCGCACCCCGGCAAGCGCGCCCACCAGGCCGGCCTCGAGGTTTCCCAGCGCGGGCCCCGAGGAGTAGCTGATCATCTCGATCCCCGCCAGGCGGCCGCGCATCGCATCCGGGATGGTCTGGTTCCAGAGGGTGGTGCGAAAAAGGCCACTGATCATGTCCGCCGCGCCGGCGGCCGCCAGGGCCAGAAGCGCCAGCCACAGCGTGGGTGCAAGGCCGAAGCCGACGATCGCCACCCCCCACGCCGCCGCTGCCATCGCGATGGCCCGTCCGTGGTGTCGCACCGCGCGCGTCCAACCACTGGTGAGGCTGGCCAGCAGCGACCCCACCGACGGGGCCGTGTACAACACCCCGAGCACCGCCGGGCCGCCGAACGTCGCCGCGATCTGCGGGAACAGAGCCATGGGCATGCCAAAGAACATCGCGTTCATGTCGACCAGGTAGGAGCCGAGCAGATCCTGACGGCGCCACGCGTAGCCAACCCCTGCCAGGACCGACCTGACGTCGAGCCGACCCACCTCGGACGGCGGCGGGGGCACAGCGCCCATCAGGCGCAGCGCGATCAGCGACACCAGGAAGGTCGCCACGTCCACGCCGTAGGTGCCCGGCAGCCCCACCGTGGCGATGAGCACACCCGCCAGCGGAGGCCCGAGCACCTGGCCGAGATTGCCGCGCAACGATTCCAGCGCTGCCGCCGCCGAGAGCTGCTCTGGGCGAACGATCCGCGGCACCAACGCATCCAGAGACGGCCGCTGCACGGCGTCGATCCCAGCCGCGAGGGCAACCGCCACGAAGAGCACCCAGAGCTGGGGATGGGGAAGCGCCGCGTTGACCACCAGCACCGACACCACAGCACACAGCCCCACCTCGGTGATGCGCACCATGCGACGGCGATCCACCGCGTCAGCGAGTGCGCCTCCCACGAAGGCCATCAGCAGGATCGGTAGTAGCTCCGCGAGGCTGACCAGGCCAACCACAAGCGACGACCGCGTGAGCACGTACGCCTGGTACGGCACCGCGACGTAGGTGATCATGCTCCCGGCGAAGGACACTCCCTGGCCGGCGAGGAGGAGGCGGAAGTCACGCGACTCTCGCATCGGCGAGAGGTCGATGGCCACGCCCGCGACCGCGCGCCGGATGATCCCCCGCCGCGTCGCCGCTGGGCTCGTGTCGGCGATCGGCTCCGGCACGGGATCCGGAGATGTACGCGGATGCGACGGACCGTCGTCGGGCATCGGGCTACTCTCAGGGTGGGGCATTGCGCCTGTCGAGTCGACGTGTCGAGACGAGCGAGTGGTTTGACGGCAGCGACCCGAGGCGGCCATCCTCAGGGCGATGAGGCTCGCCACCTGGAACGTCAACTCGCTGACCGCTCGCATGCCCCGCGTCATCGGCTGGCTGGCCGCCACCCGGCCGGACGTTCTCTGCCTGCAGGAGACCAAGGTCGGCGACACTCTGTTCGCGAAGGAGGAGTTCGCGGCCCTCGGCTACGAGGTGGCCACCTACGGGATGGGCCAGTGGAACGGAGTGGCCATCGCGTCCTCCGTCGGTCTCGACGATGTCACCCGCGGCTTCAGTGGTGAGCCAGGCTTTCCAGAGGTGGAGGCGCGAACCATCGCGGCCACCTGCGCAGGTGTGCGCGTCTGGTCGCTGTATGTGCCCAATGGCCGGAGCCTCGACAGCCCCCACTACCAGTACAAGTTGAGCTGGCTGGCCGCGCTGCGGGCAGCGCTCGAGCTCGAGACGGCGCAGGCCCTGCCGCTGGCGGTCTGCGGTGACTTCAACATCGCGCCCGGCGACGACGATGTCTGGGACCCGGGCGCCTTCATCGGCTCGACCCACGTGAGCGAACCCGAACGTGCGGCTCTCACGACGCTGGTCGAGCTCGGCCTCCACGACGTCAGGCCGCGCGCCTTCAAGGGCGCGCCATTCACCTACTGGGACTATCGCGGCGGCAACTTCCATCGGGGCCTGGGCATGCGCATCGACCTCGTGCTCCTGGCCAACCACCTCGCGGCGCGCATCACCGACGCCTACATCGACCGCGACGCGCGCAAGGGGACGCTGCCGTCAGACCACGCTCCGGTGGTCGTCGACCTCGACCCCTGACACGGCCACTGCCGTCAATTGATGGCGGCGGGCAGGGATCGTGGCCCCGTTCCCGTCGTCGATCACCTCGAGTCCGGCGGGGCGGCTCCGCACCCCTGAGCGCTGGTGCAGCGCGTCGAGGGTGAGGATGGCGAGGGCCAGCCACACCAGGCCGAAGCCGCCCAGCAACGCGGGCGTCATCGGTTCCTGGCGAACCAGCACCCCGATGGCGAACTGGATCACTGGTGCCAGGTACTGGAGCAGACCGAGCGTCGACAGCGGCAGCCTCGAGGCTGCCGCCGCGAAGAACAACAGCGGGACGGCCGTCACCGGCCCGGCGGCCGCCAGCAACAGCAGGTGGCCGGGTGTCGCCGCGCTGCCGATCCAGGTGGCGGTGCCGGTGCCGGCCAGCACCGCGAGGACGGTGATCGCCGGCAGGGTGAGGGCGGCGGCCTCGATCAACAGCCCCTCTGGCGGGGTCGCCGAGACCGTCTTCTTGATCAGCCCATAGGTGCCAAAGGAGAAGGCGAGCAACAGCGCCAGCCAGGGTGGGCGACCATAGTCGACGCTGAGAGCGATCACGGCGACAGCTCCGAGCACCACTGCCGCCCACTGCACGCGACGGAGCCGCTCGTGGAGGAGCAGCACGCCGAGGCCGACGGTCACGATGGGATTGATGAAATAGCCGAGGCTCGTCTCCACCACGTGGCCGTTGTTCACGCCCCAGATGTAGCCGCCCCAGTTCAGGGCGATGACCGCTCCGGCAACGCAGAGGCGCAGCACTGTGCTCTTGCTCAAGCGGCGCAGTGCCCGCAGCTGGTGACGCAACGCCAGGAGCAGGGCGACAACCACCAGACTGAGGACCACGCGCACGGCCAGTATCTCGAGGGGGCTGGCGGGCTCGAGAAGCGGCCAGTAGAGCGGAAAGAGACCCCAGAGAAGATAGGCGACCGCGCCGCTGAGAAGTCCGCGCCCAGTCCTGCTCACCCCGTCGCCCTCCGCTGCTGGCGCGCCACGACGTCTCCCAGGATCACGATGCGGACAGCCCCGCTCCGGTGCGGACGGCGGCCTCAGTCTACGGGACGCATGGGCGACGGCCACCTCGCCTTCGACGGTCGAGCACCGAAGCCCGAACACGTCTCGTGTCGACCCGCGCGCTGCGCAAAGATGATAGTGTGCTTATCACGTTGTTGGAGACACGGAGGTAGATGTGGTGCCATCCGAGCCGCCCTCGTCCTCGGACCTGGAGCGCGCGGCCGATCCCCACACCCTGCTTCCGGGGGAGGATCCGGGGTCCGGATACGTCGAGGACGCCCTGCACTGGATTCGAGTGTACGGACGTGGCTGAGCACGACCCGGATGCGTTCGCCCACCTCTTCGAGACGGAGCCTCAGCAACCATCCTCGGCTGATGTGAGGGAATGGACTGATCTGTACAGCCGCCTGGTGGAGCTTCTGGAGCGACAACTGGTTGAGACCAAGGGTTTCGCCGATGCTGTGCCCGACGCCCTCCGCGAATACCTCAGCCGGGAGAACATCAAGATCCTGCGTGAGGAGCTCGAGGTCTTCCGCGCTCGGCTGACCCACTGGCAGGGCATGGACCAGCCGTCAGCTTTCCGTACACCCAGCTAGCATGAAAGGTGACAGTTCAGGAAAGCCTGTGATCGCCAAGAGGTCGCCCGGCGCGGGGCGCGGCTCTGGGGGGATCGCCGGCAGCGAGGACGCCGTGGAACGCCACCCCAACCACAAAGCAGACATCACCATCCAGACCAGGCTGGAGGAGATGAAACGGCGCCTGGACGACGTCTGGGCACGGGCCTCGGATACGGCGGCACCGGGTCTCACCCGAGCACGGCCGGCGCTCGAGACGATGGGCACAGCCGTGGAAGACCTCCATCTCGCCGCGCAGGAGGTTGCCGCCACCGCCCGACGGGTTCAGACCGAACGGCTTCGCTACGAGCACCTCTTCCAGCTGGCCCCCAACGGTTACCTGGTCACCGACCAGGCAGCGGTGATCGAGGAGGCCAATCAGGCGGCGGGAGTGCTCCTGGCGCGCGACCCGGGCTCAGTCGTGGGAGAGACGCTCCACGACCTGCTGGCACCCGAGCAGCGAGAACGGGTCACCGAGCTCGAGGATGCGGCTCGCGCCGATCCTCGCGGCGTCGTCGTCGCGGATGACGTCATGGTCACAGTCGCTGGCGGCGCGATGCCGGTCAGCGTCCGCTGCCGGGCCATCTGCGATGTCGAGGATCGCGTCGTCGGCTACGGATGGATCCTCGACGACCTCGGTGGTCGGTTCGAGACCGAGCGGCGGGCACGCGAGTCACAGCAGGCCGACATCGCCCACTTCCGCGACCTGGCCCAGCATTGGGAGCGACTGGAGTCGGCCAAATCGCACTTCCTCAGCCTCGCCTCACACGAGTTGCGCACGCCGGTGACAGTCCTCGGTGGTTACCTCTCGATGCTCGACGCGGGCACATTCGGACAGCTGCCGCAACCCGTCGAGAGCGTGATCGCGCTGCTCGTGGCCAAGACCCGCGAGCTCAATGACCTTGTCAACGACATGCTGGAGACAGCACGACTCGACGACGACCGGGTGGGTCTTCGCACCCAGGTCGTCGACATCGCTGAGGTGGTCGGCCACGTCGTGGACGACTGGCGGCCCCTGAAGCGGCCCGAGCAGCGGCTGAGCCTGGTGCGTCCGGACGAGGCGGTGACTGTCAGCGGTGACCCCGCACGGCTGCGCACCATCGTCACCAACCTGGTCGGCAACGCCATCAAGTACTCCCCTGACGGTGGAGACATCGTCTGCAGCGTCGGGCGCAGTGGCAGCGAGGTGGTGGTCAGCGTCGCCGACTCCGGGGTCGGCGTCGCACCGGAGAGCCTCTCTCTCCTGTTCACCCGCTTCGGTCGGGTGGTGACCCCGGCGACAAGCCGAGTCCCGGGAACAGGGCTTGGCCTCTACATCGCGCGTGAGCTGGCGCGCATGCACGGTGGCGACATCACGGTGAAGTCGACAGTGGGCGAGGGAAGCGTCTTCACTGTCTCACTGCCTCTGCTCGCCGCCGCTGCCGAGGCCGGCGCCGCCGAGGCCGGCGCCGCAGAGCGGGCTGTCCCGAGCTGAGGGTCCAGACCGGGTCCCCAGCGGTCACTGACATGGACACCATGGCGATAGGATCGAGGGCGCCCAGCGCGACCCCCGGGCTGCGGTCGCTGAAGGCTCTGGCTCCGATCCGGTTCACCAGGCGGCACTGGCGCGCCGCGGTGATCGCGACGTACGCGATCCTCCTGGCCACCGTCGAGCTTCATCATGAACCGTGGTTCGACGAGGCGCAGGCATGGCTCCTGGCGCGCGATGCGTCGCCCTGGGAGCTGGTGGCCCACCGCCTCCATTACGAGGGCACCCCGGGGCTCTGGCAGCTGATCCTCATGCCCTTCGCCAAGGCCGGGCTGCCGTATCGCACGGTCAGCGTTCTCGGTGCCCTGTTCGCGCTCGGCGGTGTTGTCGTCTTCGTCCGGCGTGCCCCCCTGCCGCCGCTGGTGGTCGCCAGTGTCCCGTTCACCTACTTCATCCTGTTCCAGTATGGCGTGGTGGCGCGCAGCTATTCCGTGCTGTTGCTGCTGCTCTCCCTCGTTGCCGCGGGTTGGCGGGGCCGCTGGAGCCACCCCGTCCGGCACATGCTGTTGCTCGGCCTGCTCTCGCAGGTGAGCCTTCATGGACTGATCGTCGCCGCCTCCGTCGTCGTCGCCGATCTGCCCGAGCTGAGCCGCCGCTGGCACGCCATGGCAGTCAGGCGGCGACGTGCTCAGGTCGGCGCTCTGACCGGCTTTTTGGTGCTCACGGTGGCCACCGTGGTCGAGCTCTGGCCCACCGCCGACAACAGCGGGGGCGGCTCATGGCATCTCGGGATCAGCGACATCGCCACCGCCATCGCCACCTTCACCCACTCGGCGCCGGTGCCGCTGCTCATCGTCCCGGCGCTGCTGGTGCTGGGATGGTGGTTTCGCGTGCGCGGCGTGCTGCCGCTGGTGGTCCTGGCCGTGGGGGGCCTGGGGCTGCTGTTCGTGTTGCGTTACGCCAGTCCATGGCATGGGGGCGTCGTCTTCGTGGTGATCCTCTTCGCGCTGTGGATCAGCTGGCCGCAACGGCCGGCGGAGCCCGGCGGCGGCCCGCGGCATCATCGGCTCCGGTCGGCAGCCCTCGTCGCCACCATGGTGGTCATGGCCACCCAGCTGGTGTGGACCGCAGCCGCCGTCCGCTTCGATCTGGCCAGCAGCTACTCCGGGACCGCCGGCGCTGCCGAGTACCTCGCCTCCCATCTGGCGGGTCGGCGGGTTGATGCCGTCGGCAAGTGGTCGGTCGGCCTGCTGCCGTACTTCCGCAGCAACGTCTTCAACAACTACCACCACGCGGGCGGCCCGTCGTACTGGCCGTGGTCATATGCCACCAACCCCCTCCAGGGGGGATGGCCGGCCGTGCTTGCCGACCATCCCGACGTCATCGTCGTGACCGCAAAGTCGCGCTCGCCGGCAACCCTGCCCTGCATCCCCGGTTACCACCAGGCTGCCGTGTTTCCCGGCGCCATCTACTTCGCCATGGCTCCCTACGAAAGCGAGACCGTGGCCATCTACGAACTGCAGGGGCCTCCGCCCGCGCCGGATGCCCAGGTCACCTCGGGATGCGGCGCGGCCTGAGGGGCGCCGCGGGCCGAGCTGTCAGCGTCTCCCCGCCGCTCCGGGGCGGCACGTCGCCGCCGCGGTGGCCAACGGCAAACCTGTCATGGTGGTCGAGGGCGAGGCCGATCGGGACGCCGCCGGGATCGGGCATCGGTCACGGACGAAAATGTGATAGCGTCGCGCTCACCTAACAGTAATGTCGGGGAAAGGGAGAGTACATGGGCGGGGAGCCGATTCGAGATCTGGTGGTGTTCTCGCACCTGCGCTGGGACGGGGTCTGGCAACGGCCGCATCACCTGGTTTCGCGCTTGGCCAACCGCTTCCGACGGACGTGGTTCGCCGAGGAACCGGTGCAGCGGGCCGAGGATGGCGTCCGACTGCGCTGCGAGTCCGCCGGGCCGGTGACGCGAGTGCTCGTGGATGTTGCGACGAGCACTCGCTGGCCCACCTTCGGTGAGCCGGCAGACCTCGATCACGGCGCTCTGGTGGCCGCGGCGTGTGCAGCGCCCTCCGACCCGGTGGTCTGGCTGTACAGCCCGATGGCGCTGCCGATGGCGAGGCAGCTGCAGCCCTCGGTGCTGGTCTACGACGTCATGGACGACCTCACCTCGTTCAAGGGAGCGGTGCCCGAGAGCCGTCTCCGCCACTCTCAGGCGCTCGCCGAGGCCGACCTGGTCTTCACTGGTGGCCGCTCCATCCACGAGCGCGTCATGGAGCACCGTCGCCGTCCGTCCCGGACGCTCTGCTTTCCCAGCGGTGTCGAGGTCGATCACTTCGCGCACCAGCCGATCCCCCACCCCCGTCCCGTGGCTGGATACGTCGGCGTCATCGACGAGCGCCTCGACCTCGGCCTGATCGCCGATCTGGCCAGGAAGCTTCCGGGCTGGACCATCCGCATGGTGGGCCCGGTGGCGAAGATCGACAGGGAGATGCTCCCCGTCGCGCCCAACATCGAGTATCTCGGTCAACGGTCCTACGCCGACCTGCCGGCGATCATGGCCGGCTTCGACGTGGCGCTGATGCCATTCGCGCTCAACGATGCCACCGCCTCGATCAGCCCTACCAAGACGCTCGAGTACCTCGCCGCCGGCCTGCCGACAGTGTCGACGCGCATCCGCGACGTCGTCCGTGACCACACATCGGTGGTGGCCTTTGCTGACGACGCCGGCGGCTTCGCACAGCTCTGCGCCGACGTGCGCGTCGGCCGGTGGCGCTTTCCTGCCGAGCGTGTGACCGCGATCCTGCTGGCGCACCAGTGGGACGCGATCGCGGCCAGCATGTTCGAGCTGATCGTCGAGGCTGGCGACGTACGGCGTGGCGACATTGTCGCGAGCTGACGGTGGCCCTCCGTCCGCTCGGCGTTTCGACTATCTGGTGGTGGGCGCAGGTTTCGCGGGTGCCGTCATGGCCGAGCGGATGGCCCGCGTGGCGGGCATGCGCGTTCTCCTGGTCGACCGGCGCAACCACATCGGTGGCAATGCGCACGACACAGTCGATGACGCGGGGGTCCGCATCCACCGGTACGGTCCGCACATCTTCCACACCAACTCGAGCGACGTCTTCTACTACCTGAGCACATTCACCGCATGGCGTCCCTACCAGCACCGCGTGCTGGCCTCGGTGGATGGACAGCTGGTGCCGCTGCCGATCAATCTCGACACCGTCAACCTGCTCTACGGCATGAACCTCGACGCGGCGGGCATGGTCGGATTTCTCGACGGGGTCGCGGAGGCGCGGGAGCCGGTTCGCACATCCGAGGACCTGGTGATCAGCCGGGTCGGCCGCGACCTTTACGACAAGTTCTTCCGCAACTACACCCGCAAGCAGTGGGGAATCGACGCTTCAGACCTGGACAGCAGCGTGGCCGCCCGAGTGCCCGCCCGCGCCAACCGCGACTCGCGGTACTTCACCGACAGGTACCAGGCGATGCCGCTGCACGGCTACACCAGGCTCTTCGAGCGGATGCTGGATCACCCCAACATCAAGATCATGCTGAACACCGATTGGCGCGAGATCGACGGTGTCATCCCCTACGGCGAGATCGTGTACACAGGTGCCGTCGACGAGTTCTTTGGGTTTCGGCACGGACCCCTGCCCTACCGTTCCATCGACTTCCGCTTCGAGACCCACGACCTGGAGCGATATCAAGAGGCGGCTGTGGTCAACTACCCCAACGACAACGACTACACCCGGATCACAGAGTTCAAGTACCTGACCGGCCAGGTCCACCCCAAGACGACTGTGGTGTACGAATACCCGACGGCCAACGGCGACCCCTACTACCCGATCCCTCAGCCTCAGAACGCAGCGCGCTATCGGCTCTACCGGGAGGATGCCGAGCGCGAGAGGGGTGTGCACTTCGTTGGCCGGCTGGCCACCTATCGCTACTACAACATGGACCAGGTCGTCGCCCAGGCGCTGGCCACGTTCCGCCGTCTCCAACGCCCCGGGGATGATGTCGAGCCGTCCGTGGCCGCCTCGATGACCGGCCCCGGCGAGGATCGCGCGCCGGCGGACGCCCGCTCGCTGATCGGGATCGTGATGGGCACTGCCGGCGGGGACCAGGCATGACCCCACTGGCAACGGCGCCGCTCGGGCGCACCGGGTATGAGATCACCCGTGTCGGGTTGGGCGCCTAGGCGATTGGCGGAGGCGAGTGGCAGGGCGGCTGGGGGCCCCAGAATGACGAGGAGTCTGTGCAGGCCATCCTGCGCGCCGTTGAGCGGGGGATCAACTGGATCGACACCGCTCCCGCATACGGCCTGGGCAAGGCGGAGGAGGTGGTGGGTACCGCGCTGCGCCGGATGCCGTCGCATCTGCGACCCCTGATGTTCACCAAGTGCGGCTTGGTCTGGGAGCAGGGGGCGCGAACCGTCTCCAACGTGCTCGCCCCGGCTTCCATCCGCAGCGAGTGCGAGCAGTCACTGCGACGTCTGGGGGTGGAGGTCCTGGACCTGCTCCAGATCCACTGGCCCTCGGACGACGGCACACCCATCGAGGACTCCTGGGCCACGATGAGAGAGCTGGTCGACGAGGGCAAGGTCCGCTGCATTGGGGTGAGCAACTTCGGCGTGGACCTGCTCGACGCCTGTGAGGGCATCCGCCACGTCGACACGGTTCAGCCTCAGCTCAACCTGCTGGTCCGTGATGCGCTCGACAGCGTCATCCCGTGGGCGCGGCGGCACCGGGCCGGCGTGCTCGTGTACAGCCCGATGCGATCGGGGCTGCTCAGCGGCAGCTTCACCCACGAACGTGCGGCCTCACTGCCTGACGATGATTGGCGCCGCGCTGACGGGGATTTCACCGAGCCCCTGCTCAGCCGTCACCTCGACCTCGTGGATCGTCTCCGGCCTGTGGCCGGAGACCTCGACTGCACAGTGGCCGAGCTGGCGATCGCCTGGACCCTGCATCAGCCCGGCGTCACCGCGGCGATCGTGGGCGCGCGCCGGCCTGAGCAGGTGGACGGCTGGATCGGCAGCCTCGACGTCTCCCTCTCGCCGGACGCGGTGAGCGCAATCGAGTCGGCGCTCGAGGCGAGCGGAATGACGGAGCCCGCACCAGCACGGTGACATGAGCCGCCCCGCGGTCGCAGCGGTCGCGAAGGAGCCGCGGATCGAGATCCTCGGCTCCTTCGAGTCCGTCTATCAGCCGGCCCACGACATCGACAACATCGAGAGCACTGGGCACGAGCAGCGCTGGCGAGAGGACCTGTCGCTCCTACTGTCGTGTGGCGTCACCACCCTGCGATACCCGGTGCGGTGGCACCGTGTCGAGGAGGAGGCCGGGAGGTACGACTGGGCCCGGACCGATGAGGTTCTCGGGTGGATGCGTGACCACGACATGCGTCCCATCGTCGACCTCGTTCACCACATGAGCGTGCCCCGGTGGCTCGACGGCGGATTCGCAGACCGGCGATACCACCAAGCGGTGCTGCGGTACTACCAGGCCTTCGCTCGGCGATACCCCTGGGTGCCTGGCTACACGCTCTTCAACGAGCCCTTCACCACCCTTTTCCTGGCCGGCAGCGAGGCCGTCTTCCCGCCGTATCTGGAGGGAACCCGCGGCTTTATCGAGCTGGTCCGCAACGTGATGCCGTCGATCGCCGAAGGCAGCCGCATGTTCCGTCACCTCCTGCCCCAGGCGCGACATCTCAACGTCGACAGCTGCGAGCGGCACACGGCGGCGCAACCCGAGGCGCAGGAGTACGCGGAGTACGCCAATGACAGACGTTTCGCGCTCACCGACCTGCTCCTGGGCCGCCACCTCGACCCCCACCGGCCATTCATCGCCGACCTGGTGGCCAACGGGGGAGAGGACCTTCTCGACCTTCCCGCCGGCCACATCGACGTGCTGGGCCTCGACTACTACGCGCATTCGCAGTGGCAGTTCACCAGCCCGGGCTGTGGCGCCGGGACGTCTCCGCAACCGGGGCGCCTGGATGACCTCATCGTCGAGTATTGGGACCGCTACCGTCTCCCGGTGCTGCTGGGGGAGACCAACATCCGCGGGCACTCGTCTGATCGCTCCACCTGGTTGAAGTACACCCTCGAGCACTGTCAGAGCGCCTGCCGCCGCGGTGTCCCCGTGGAGGGCTACTGCTGGTTTCCGTTTGTCGACTCCTGCGACTGGGCGTCGCTCCTGCGCCGCGCGGACGGCGCCATCGACCCAGTCGGGGTGTTCTGGTTGGACGGGGACCGCAACCGGCGGGAGTCATCGATGTCGGCGACGTTCAGGATGGCGGCCGCCGGTGTCCCCGCCAGCGGGCTCCCCGCCTACCGCTTGCGCCGCCCCGTCGCCGACTGGCTCCAGGGCTACCTGCCGCAGATGGCTCATTGGGAGTGGTTGGAGGCCCCCGACGAACCTGTGTGCACCAATGCACCAGAGCTGGGCGACATCATGGAGTTCGGCGAGCGGGAACTGTTCGCCGAGCCGCTGCCAGGGGCCGCCTATGAAGAGCTGCGGGACGCTGGCGGACGTCAGGTCGAGAGGGGCGGCTGAGGTGGCCTCGGCGCGCGGCCGGAAAGGTCTTCGGTGATGTCGTCTTTTCCGACACGGCTGGTATCATCCTTCGTATTCCAAGCGCCGTTCGACCGCGCCCATCGAGGATGGCTGATGACCAGGGACGATCAGAGCACAGCCGGCGTGTTGAGCGCGGGGCGGTGATCGCCGAGCCGACCCGCCGGACCGCCACCCGGTGCTGACGCCGACCACGCGCGTCCGCAGTGGGGCGGTTCGCGCCGAGGCCATGCGAATCGCGGTGGCCCATCACCGGCGGTTTGCCACCTTCCTGGGCGTGGGGGCGACCGGGGTCCTGATCGCCAACGGCGGCCTGGTCCTGCTGCGTGAAGCCCTCGGCCTGGACGTTTTCGTGGCAGGGGCCCTCTCTTGGCAGGCCGCCATCATCGTCACCTTCACCCTCAACGCCGCCATCACCTGGCGTGGCGCCTGCGAGCGCTCTCTGATGGCACGGTTGGGAAGCTTCGAGCTCATCAGCGTGGTGGGGCTGTGCATCTACCTCAGCACCATCGCGGTGGTCCAGGGTGTCCTGCATCTCCACTACATCGTCGGCGGTCTGGCCGGCTCGGGCGTGGCCTCCCTCTGGAACTACGCCGCCAATCATCGGTTCACCTTCCGATGGGATGACGAGGCCGAGGCCATGTCGGCGGAGGAGCTGCCCGCCGCCTAGCAGCCGGCACGTCAGTACCATCGCCTCCTCTGTCAGCCTCCGCCTCACAGAGGCAGTTCCGGGGAGACGGGTACATGGTCCAGGACCTGTCCGATCCGCGTCGGTCCGAGCCGCCATTCGTGCTCCAGGAGCGGGCCATGCTGGAGGCGTGGCTGGAGTTCCACCGGGCCACGCTCCTGTTGAAGTGTCAGGGCCTGGATTCCGCCGGGCTCGACGCGCGTCCCGTTGCCACATCGAAGCTCTCGCTGCACGGGCTGGTCCGTCACCTGGCGGAGGTGGAGCAGAACTGGTTCCATCGGGTGCTTCTGAGCGACCCGGATGTGATGCCGCTCTGGTCAAACCCCGACGTCGAAGACAGCGAGCTGGTGCCGCTCGACGAGGCCGACTGGGAGGCCGACCTGGCCGCGTGGCAGGCGCAATGCGAGCGGAGCAGGCTGGTGGCGGCACGGCATCAGCTCGACGACACCGGGCTCCGGCGTGGCGTCCCGTGCTCCCTCCGCTGGATCTTCGTGCACATGATCGAGGAGTACGCCCGCCACAACGGGCACGCCGATCTGATTCGCGAGATGGTGGACGGAGCCGTCGGCTGGTGACCTCTGGGTCACCCCACCGCTTCGCCAACCGGTGACAGCGTCCGCGCCTCGGGCCGCGGGGTCCCCGGAAGTGGCGCGTGATTCTGATGCTCGGACTCGTACCTGTCGATGAAGTCGATGATCATGTCGCGAACGCCGCACAGCTCACGAGCCTGGGCGTCGAGGGCGTCACCTCCGGCCTGGGTGATCTCGTAGCGGCGCCGCCGCGGGCCTTCGGCCGAGCGCTCCCACGTCGAACGCACCAGGCCGTCGTCCTCCATGGTGTTGAGAGTGCGGTAGACGGTTCCGGGGTCCCAGTGGCCGGGCGCGAGCGGTGCCAGCTTGTCGCGCAACTCGTACCCGTAGGTGGGCTCCTCACCGAGGAGCAGCAGCAGGCAGGGGCGCAGATAGTTTCGTGGCTGCACGGGGAGGCGCTGCTGCTCGGTGCCTCCAGCCGCTGAATCCATGTGGCGCATTGTCCCTCCTGGATCCTGGCTCGTGGGCGCCCAGAATTGCAACTGCTGGGTCGGTCGTCGGCGCGGGCGGAGACGCGCCATCGGTGGTCGATGGCGTAGATGTGGGCCGCACTTATTGACGTCGCCGGACCGCCTCTCTAGGGTGCAGTTTCGCGTGGCCGCTGCGCCACGCGGTATCCACCCACGTGCCAGGGAGGTGTTGCAATGGTGACTGAGGCGGTCCCGTATGGTCGTAAGACACAGAAGGAGCCTCCCGTCAAGGACGTCCACATCGTGTGGATCACCGCCGGGCTGAGCTGTGACGGCGACACCGTCTCGATCACGGCTGCCACCCAGCCAAGCATCGAGGACGTTTTGCTCGGCTCCATCCCCGGACTGCCGGCGGTGCACCTCTACAACCCGGTTCTTGCGTACGACAACGGCGGTGACTTCCTCAAGCCGTGGTTCGCCGCCGCCCGCGGCGAGCTCGACCCCTTCGTGCTGGTGGTCGAGGGATCGATCCCCAACGAGAAGCTGAACGCTGACAACGGCGGCTACTGGGCGGCTGTCGGCACGGATCTCGCCACCGGGCAGCCGATCACCACCAACGAGTGGATCGACAGGCTCGCCCCCAAGGCGCTCGCCGTGGTCGCCTGCGGCACTTGTGCGACGTACGGCGGCATCCACGCGATGCAGGGCAACCCCACCGGCGCGATGGGCCTGGCCGACTACCTCGGCTGGGACTTCCGGACAGGGGCCGGCCTACCGATCATCAACGTGCCTGGCTGTCCGGTACAGCCCGACAACTTCATGGAAGTCGTGCTGTATCTGCTGTACCAGGTCGTCGGCCTGGCCCCGGTCATCCCGCTCGATGACCAGCTGCGCCCCACCTGGCTGTTCGGAGCCACCGTCCACGACGGCTGCGACCGCGGTTCGCACTACGAGCAGGGCGAGTTCGCCAAGGTCTACGGCTCGCCGCTGTGCCTGGTCAAGCTCGGCTGCTGGGGGCCCGTGGTCAACTGCAACGTCCCCAAGCGCGGCTGGATGGCAGGCATCGGCGGCTGCCCCAACGTCGGCGGCATCTGCATCGGCTGCACCATGCCTGGCTTCCCCGACAAGTTCATGCCGTTCATGGATGAGCCGCCGGGCGCCAAGGTGTCGTCGAAGATCATCGGCGCCACCTACGGCAAGGCCATCCGCGGCCTGCGCACGTTGACCAACTCGACGGTCAACAAGGAGCCGAAGTGGCGCCACAACCGTCCCGAGCTCACCACCGGCTACATCCCGCAGACCGGCGGCGTTCAGAAGTCATTCACCAGTCCTGACTGAGCACTGAGGAGAAATCACCAATGGCGACACTGATGGAGAAAGGAGCACCGAAAGCGGGAACGCTGACGGAGGTCTCCTGGGACCCGATCACACGAATCGTCGGCAGCCTGGGCATCTTCACCAAGATCGACTTCGCCAACCGCGTGGTCGCCGACTGTCGCAGCACGTCGTCGATCTTCCG
>JAEKNN010000065.1 GCA_016464795.1 Candidatus Amunia macphersoniae
TCGCCCGTGGCGAACTGCGTGACGGGCTGACTCCGGTTACATGGATACCCCCAAACCGAGGTAACCGTGACCGTCACCGGGGATCGGCGCAGCGTCTGAGCCGGGGCGGCCCACCCGCGCGTGGCGGGCCGCTTGCTCACGACGTCCGAGCGGCCAGGGCCGGGATGAGTACGGCGGCGGCGGCCAGATGCATGCACACCAGAGCAACCTTGGTGGCCATGCTCGTCCCTGCTCCAAGAGGGCCGGCGAGGGACCCCACCAGGACCGCCAGGGCCAACGCGACCCACGCAGGATGGGCGCGTCGGGACACAAAGCGCTCGAACAAGGCGAGGACCGCCCACGCGAGGAGGCCAGCCAGGATGCTGACGACGACAATCGTGAGCGGCCCGATGTGCTGGATGGAGGACCCGGCGCCGAGGCGAACCTCGAGGCCGGCGAATCGATTGGCGACTGCCCAGACCGCCAGGGTTGAGGCGGCCGCGCCGCCAACAGCTAGGACCCGGCGGGAACGCCGGAGCCGCAGATGCCTGGCGGGCTGGGAACGTGTGATCGGTGTCGTCATAGGCGTGGGTGGTGACCTCCTTGGTTCGCGGACGTGATAGGGCTGTTCAGCCCGTGGACGCGTGGTCGGTTGTCTCGTTGCTGTCGCCGGAAGACTGAGCCGGTTGCCGGTCCAGCCAGCGGGCCCCGAGGATCCGGTACAGGCCCGACCGGTGGTAATAGACGTTGGTCACGACCTGGAGCACCACAAAAGTCACCGGGTAGAGGGCGCCCCCGAGGCCGGGGACCACGGCGACCGGAAGCGCGTAAGCCATCACCACCCGTACGACGGCGTCGACAAGCAACCCTGCTCCCCACATGACGCTCGCCACCCGCCAGATCCGTCGGAAGTCGGGGTCTTGGTCCAACAGCACGTCCCAGGATCCGGCGGTGAAGGATTTCCGACCCTCCAGGAGGGGGCGGGAGAAGAAGAACGCGGCCGGACGCCGGGCGCCCACGCTTGCGACGAACCACGCTCCCCACAGGCCGGTGATCAGCCCGTCCTTGGCCAGGAGGAACCGCGGGCTGTGAGCGATGACCGAGATGACCAGCGAGGCCGCCATGGTGGCCACCACGAACACGGCGACGCCGTCCAGGCGGCGCTGGGTCACCAGTTTGTAGGTCGCGCCCAGTGCGGGAGGGATGGCGGCGGCGCCGAGGGCCACTAGGTCGGAGACCCCGGCGCCGTGGAGCACATAGTAGAGCGCGATCGGTGCCGCCAGGTTGACGCCCAAGGTGGCGAGCGACCGCCACAGGCGTGCCGGCTTCGAGCTCGGCCGGTGAGATGGCTCCGGGCGCCCCCCGGGCATTGGCCGAGCTGCCCTCACGGCGGCGATGCCAGCAGGATGCGACGATGCCTGAGGAGCCATCACCGGTCCGCCCGGGTGGCCAAGTCGAAGACGGTGGCGACCTCGGTGGCGTAGGACTGCAGGTCGATGGAAGGCTTGGCGGCCAGCAGGAAGGGCAGGCCATCCACGGCCCGCTGGATCAGTGTGGCCATCACCATGGGATCGAAGGGCCGGAACTGACCGCTGTCCTGGCCGGCACGCAGGATGTTCTCGATCGGCGACACGACCGCCTGCTCGGTGGTGTTGTCGTATACGAAGCCACCGTTCATGAAGATCTCGAGCAGCGCCTTCATCTCGGCGCGATGAGCGCCGATGAACTCGACGTTTCCTTCGATGTAGGCACGCAGCGCCTCGGCTGCCCCATCGGCACGCGCCACACGCTCCGCCATGAACCTTCCGATGGCACCCACAACTTCCGCGACTACCTGCTGGATCAGCTCGTCTCGGCTCGTGAAGTGGTACGAGATCAGCCCCGTGCTTGAGAGCCCCGCGCGCTTGGCGATCCGAGCGAACGATGCATTGCGGTAGCCAACCTCGGCGATGGTGGCGATCGCCGCCTCCACGATCTGGGCCCGTCGCGCCGTCTCGGTGAACGTCCGCTTAGGGGAGATCGCCTTACGGCTTGCTTGCATGTGCGGATTTTAGCACAGGTGAGCAATGCCCCGGCCTCTATGACCGGTGAGCCGACAGCGACCAGTTGACCTGCCGAATGACGCCGGCAGCGCCGCCACACCGCAGAGATGAGCGAAGGCGCTCTCGGAGCGCATCCGCTCGGGGTTGTCGCCGACCGCCACCAGCAGGGCGCCGGCGACGTCACTGTCGACACCTTCGTTGCGCACAGTGCCGGCGCTGCCTCAGAGGCCTGACATCACAACACTCAGAAGAACTGATCGGTGAGTCCAGTTCCCGGTGGGCGGCTGGGCCCCGCCTGAACGCGTCAAACTCGTTCTGGTCCATCATGGCCGTTTCTGTGGGTATTCGGATTGGCCGCCGGCGCCTAGAGCTTGCGCCAATAGGTGATTGACGCGCCTGCAATGGGTTGACTGTCTGTGGGATAACCAATGCTGGGTTGTGGAGGGCAACTCGACCCGATTGCGAGACACTTGAGCCATGGCACAACCAGCGGTTGCTCGCCGGCTCCTTCGCGCCCGCGACTACATCGACGCCCACTACGCACTCCCTTTGTCGGTCGAGACGATCGCCACGGTCGCCCATCAATCGACGGCACATTTCGCGCGCGAGTTCCGTGGCGCATTCGGAGAAAGTCCTCACCAATACCTCGCCAGTCGGCGGCTGGAGCGAGCCGCCTCGCTCCTCGCAAACACCGACTACACCGTGGCGAGAATCTGCGCGTCGGTGGGGTACGACAGCTTGGGGTCGTTCACCACGAACTTCCGCCGCGTCTACCGCGAGACGCCAACCCAATACCGCGATCGCCATCTCCCGCTCTTGGAACAGCGCTTGATCCCGCCCTGCGTGCAGATGGCCGTCGATCGCCCTCAGTTGAGCAGAATTCGAGAAGACGCGAGATCGGAGCCGGGGCTAGACTCACTCCCGAAGTCCAACAGCTAGAGGAGCAACCGATGGCATGGCACGTCAGCCACACGACGTTGTGGGTTCGAGACCAGGAGGAGGCGCTCCAGTTCTTCTCAAAACTCGGATTTGAAGTCCGCGAAGACGTGACCAACGGCAACTTCCGGTGGCTGGCCGTCGCATCAAAGGAACAACCCGAGCTAGCCATCGTCCTTGCCAAGCCCGGCTACCCAATGGATGACGCCACCAGCCAGCAGGTCGAGGCCGCCGTCGCCAAGGGTCAGCTCGGAACTCTGGTCTTTGCGACCGACGACTGCTTTGCCGCCTACGAAGAGCTGAAGGCCAAGGGCGTGGAATTCACAAGGCCCGCGGGAGAGCGACCCTACGGAATCGATGCGGCTTTTCGAGACCCCTCTGGCAACGAATTCCGCCTCCTGCAAGCCGCCAAGCAATCGGCCGGCGTCTAGAGTGGGTAATCCGCCGAGCGCGGACGAGCGAAGGAAGCACGACTGATGAAGACCGTGACCTGCAAGCAATTGGGCGGTCCGTGCGACTTCGCGCACCATGGCGCGACCGCGGATGAGGTGATCAAGGCGCAAGACAAGCACCTGAATGACGTCGTTGCCGCCGGAGACCCAGCGCATGAGTCCGCGCTGAAGGACATGAAGGGACGATGGAAGCATCCCATCAAGGGAATGGGGTGGTACAAGAAGGCCAAGCGCGACTTTGCTGCCCTCACTGAGGAGTAAGAGCTTGCGCTACTTGGTGATTGACGCAATTTATGGGCAGCGGGCTGGACGGGTATCCCAGCGGTAGCGGGTCCAGCCTTCTCGGATGAGGCGTCGGACGATGATGACAACACTCGCAAAGGCGATGTAGAAGTCAACGACGGACTGTCTGCACTCGGTGCACCACAACAACTTCTTGAAAGCATTCTGCCAAGAGTTCGTGCGCTCCACGACCCAACGAAAGGTGGCTTGGATGGGTGCGGGCAACCCGCGCTGGGAAATTGCGCCGTCCATGTCATGTTCGTCGAGTAGCGCCCGGGTCTTTCCGGAGTCGTAGCCCCGGTCGAGGTGCACCATCACGTCCTCGGGGAGGGCAAGGCGATCCAACAGCTCAATGGTTGGCCGCAGCAGCGGCGAGTCATGGGCATTGGCGGGTGCGGCCTGCCACCGGCTAAGGTCGTTGGCCACGGTCGCTTGGTAGTCCCGCCCCCTTGGAGGATGAGCATCGGCTTGCGGAGGCTGGTGGCGACGGCAACGGGGTCGTAGCTGCGAAGGTCGAGCCAGTACGGCGCGGGCACGCCGAAGGGCAACTCGTCGTCGGGGGTCTCCAGCGACAGGTCGGGGCGGTTGACTCGGTTGGCCTGGGCCGTCATCGTGCCGATGACCGGCTGCGAGGCGTCGGCGGTGGCGGGGTCGAGGGAGGCGAGGTAACGGACCTCGCGGACGGCGGCCCAGTGCATCGGTTCGGCGCCACCGGCGAGGATGACCAGCCCAGCGACCAACGGCTCGGTAGCGGCGATCCGGGGAGCGATGGTGCCGCCGAGGCTGTGGCGGACAAGGAAGTACGCGTTGCGTCGATGGCCGGGTGAGTCTGGTAGACGGATGCCGGCGAGGGCGTCCGGAAGGTACTCGTCGGCCACGGTGAAGGCCCGGTTCTTCTTGACCTCGTTGGGGTGGGCGTAGGTCACTTTGTCGAAGCACAGGACGGCCACACCGAGGGTGGCGAGGCCCCAGGCCAGATCCTTGAGCGGCTTGTTCGGCCCGATGGTGGTGTCGCGGTCGACGGGCCCCGAGCCGCCGAGGAACACGAGCGCGGGGAGCAGCCCGGACTTGTGCGGCAGGCTGAGCATGCCGGGCACGGCGAGCGGTCCCGCGCCGAGGGTCACGTCGTGCTCATCGAAGCTGTCGGAGTCGGCGTAGGGGGGCGGCTGCCACGGCACGACGGCGTGGGAGTTGGCGGGTGGTGCAAGCCGGAGGCCGGTGAGCTGGCCGGTGCCGGTCAGGTTACCGTGCACGTGAGCTCCCCCCGCTCGTAAGTCACCGGGATCTTCACGGTGATCGTGCCGTCCGCTGTCTCGCTGGTCGGGGTGCCGAGCGAGGTGACCGGACCACGCTCGGCCAGCTCGACCTCCCAGGCGGCTTGGAGCGCGCCGGCGGTAACCATCGGTCGCAGTCCCTCGGTGAACAGGTCGCGAATCTCGGTGAACTGCCCGGCTCGTGCGAGGTCGAGGACGGACAGGGCCTGGTCCTCGGGTCCCGGTGGGATCGCTTCCGGTCCGGTCGGGATCACTGGCCCTCCTTTGTGCGAGTCCGTGAACGGCGCGGCGGGGACGGTTGGTCGGTTTCGTTACTCCGGTTGTCGGGTGCAGGCACCATGACGGTGAAGAGCATCCGCCGCCGCCGGTCTTTGGCCGGGGCGTTGACGAGGCGAGGCTGGCTGATGGCGGCGAGGTCGCGGAGGTAGTCGGCAAGCTCGGCGTCGGTGAGCCACATGGCCGCGACGCGATAGCCGGCGCCGTCTCGCTGCAGGTCTTGGGGCTCGGTCGCGAGGTAGCGGTCGAAGTCCCCGAGGAGCCCGGCCACGTATGCTAGAAACGCCCTGGCGTGCTCTTCAGAGTTCATGGCCGCGATCTCGCCGGGCTGCATTTGGGCGGCGTAGAGCCGGAGGGTGTAGGTGCGTTCGGTGATACCGCGGACGCGCCGCTCGGCAACGACCTGGAGGACCACGGCCTTGGTGAGGCGGGCCACGTGACGGTAGATGCTGGCGGCGGGCACGTCGGGCAGTTCGGCGGTGAGCTGGCGGGTGGTGAGGGCCCGGTCTCCGAGGAACGCCTTGACGATGCGTAACCGCACCGGGTGCAACAACAGGTCAGCGCTAGCCATCACCCGAGCCTAGCACTTGCCCTCCGTTACTGCTAATGTTCTCACATCTGGACCGTGCTGGGAGGACTGTGATGGCTGATTTGCGTGTCGAGGACGGCGAGTTGGTGCTGCATCTCACCGGCGTGGAAAAAGTCGAGGGCGTCCACGGTGACCTGCGCGCGCCGCTTGCGGCAGTGCGCGGTGTCGAGGTACTCGACGATGCCCACACTCCCGCCGGGATCCACGCCGGAGTGAAGCTAGGCACGCGAATCCCCGGGGTCGTGGAGGTCGGCACGGTGCAAGGCCGTACGACGCGCCTCTTCGCGGCGGTCCATCACGACACGCCCCGAGGGCTGCGAGTCCGACTCGAGGGCAGCGTCTACGACGAGTGGATCGTCGGTTGCAACGACCCTGAGGCCGTCGCCGCGCGTCTCGGGTTGTCAGAGAGAACGTGAAGGCGCCGCGCTCCGACCTTCGTGGTCGCTGTCGCGGTCGAGGTGGTCTGCCTGGTCGACCTAGTCCAGTCCGATGCGGGACTGGCTGCGGTGCGCGGCATTTCAGTGAGGTGGGTCGGCTTTGATTCTGCCCCAGGTCGTCCTCGTCGAGATCGTCGTCGTAGGCCACCGTCTCGAGGACGCATTGCGCCGATTTGCTCGCCGTGGGAACGCTGTGTGGTCAGATTGGACCGCCGTAGGATCAGCGTCGAACCCCGCGGAAATTGAGGGTGAGTAGTCGTCTACCGGCCGTTTTCTCTCCCGGCTGAATACAAATTTGACCCTGTACCTTGCCAAGGTAAGGGTCGAGGGTTCGAACCCCTTCTCCCGCTCCACTCCGTGGTTTGAATACGGAACGGCCCGGCTTCGGTCTCTATGGGACCGCGTGAAACTCGCTGAGAGTACGTGTCTAGGATTTCCTAAACACATACTCGGCAGAGACTGGTGTTAGGGCCCGCGAGCGGAGGCGCGCAGCGCGCCCCGACGGACGGTCGCATCTCGCGCCACGAGGGTGGTCATCACGTACTACAACACCCGCATTTGACCCGGCGGATCGGACACAGCCGGCTGAACGTTGCGCCAACGCCCTGATCCTGCAAGGTCCGCTCAGGCCGCCCCAGTGCGCTCAGGGTCACTCGCGATCGCTCGATGTCAGCGCCGCTCCGGGTATCAGCGCGGTCATCGCCTCCACTGCCTCGCTGTCCGTCAAGCCCTGCTCGACGCACAGCGACCGCCAGGTGGTGAAGCTCACCGCGTGTCCGATCACGGCGCGAAGGCGGCGGCGCCCCCCGCCTCTCGCCCCGAACGGCTGCAGAAGCACCTCGCGGAGCCGCAGGTCAATGTCCGTGACGCCACGCCGCAGCTCCTCGGGGATCACCTCCCAGTCGCGGTGGACGTTGGTCAGCATCGCCTCTCCGCCGCGGTAGAAGCGGTAGAGATCGGCGAGACCGAAGCGGAACCGATCGGCCGGGTCGGCCACTCTCCGCCAAGCGGTCACATCGGGTCGCAGCTGCTGAGCCGACCAGTGCTCGTTGCATGCCGCGAACAGCTGGGTCACGTCGGGAAAATGGCGGTAGACGGTGAGACGGGTCACCCCCGCCTCGGCGGCTATCGCCGTGACCGTTGCCGCTGCGAGACCGATGGTGCTGTGGAGGCGCACCGTGGCCTCGACGATGCGGCGGCGGGTCGCCTCGGATCGGTCGGCCCGCTCGCGCATCCGGTACGGCCGCCTTTCCACTATACGCGGTTGTTCACCCAACTCTTGACTTCCGATGAGACGAGATGCACACTCTTGGTTGAACAGTATCGTTCATCCAAATTCAAAGGGGGGCCGTATGGACGCCATCTCATCTCCGCCGCTCACCATCGTCCACCCCGGCGCCGGTCGCGTCGGCGGACTGGCTCCCGGCATCGGCGTCGTCTTCAAGCTCAACGGAGCGGATACCGGGGGGTCAGTCTCGGTCGTCGAGCACCCCTTCGAGGTCGGTGCACTGGTGCCTCCGCACATGCACACCCGCGAGGACGAATACTCGATCGTCGTCGAGGGCCACATCGGGTTCCGGTCCGGTGACCGCGAGGTAGTCCTCGGCCCCGGTGGCTACATCACCAAGCCCCGCAATGAGATGCACGCCATGTGGAA